>NZ_JBLNLI010000001.1:0-876895 GCF_059777565.1 Vibrio sp. A37
AGCAACAGCAACAGCAACAGCAACAGCAACAGCAACAGCAACAGCAACAGCAACAGCAACAAAATTCTGACAAGCAAAACCAGTCAAGTCAAAGTAATCACACAGACGAAAAGCAAAAAAATAACCAACGGTATGAAAACCGTAATCAGAAGCCTAACTCGCAACAAACAGGTGCTGAAAATAATGCTGAACCTCAAAATGAAAAGAGCAAAGACTCCAAAACGAACGATCAGCTAAATCAGTCACCACCCGAGCAGCAACCGCAGCACGCTGAAGGCGACAAAAAACAGCAACAAAGCCAAGAAGCACAGCAGGAAAAACCACAACCGAAAGAGCAAGGTCAGGAGAGTCAACAGCAGAAACCGCAAGCTAGTCAAAGCGAGCAAAAGCCATCCTCAGAACAGCTCAATGACCAATCAACCTCGGCCCAAAAAAGCAATCAGGAACATGTAGATCCCGCTCTACGCAAACTCGATCAAGTCGAGACGATTCGCGATCCAGCTACCCTATTGCGTGCTGAAATTTTGCTGCAAGCCGAGAACAAACAACCACCCAAATACACAGGTAAAAAGTGGTAATTATGAAATATAGAAACTCTTTACTCACTCAATGTTCAGCGATGCTGATTCTCATGGCTTCACTATTTAGTGTCAACGTGTTTGCCGCAAACCTGTGGGCAAGTGTTAACACGACGAAAGTAGCAAAAAACGAGATGTTTCGCTTGCAATTGGTCACCGACCAGCAAGCGGCGTCCGATGCAATAAGCTTTGACGTCCTCAACAAGGATTTTTATGTATCCCAACCTAGCTACGGTACATACCAAAATAATGTCAATGGTAAAAATTCAGTAAGAACAACTTGGACTGTCTCTTTAGCTCCCAAAAAAGTAGGCTCCATTACTATTCCGAAATTTTCAATCGATGGTGTTTCATCACAACCAATTGAAATTCATGTCAGCCAAAGCAGTCAAGCCCCTAAGGCCAGTGATTTGGTTGAGATGCAAGCAACCCTCGATAAGAATGTTCTCTATCCAGAAGAGAGCGCATATCTAAAAACGCGTTTAATCATCAAAACCGATCCACGTTCTTTGCAAAACCCGCAAATTATTCCGCCGTCAGCGAATGGTTTAACGTTAACTCCTGTTGGAGAACAGCAGCAATATCAAAGTATCTTGAATGGTGTGAACGTGACTGTTGTGGACCAAGACTACCGTATCACCGCAGATAAGCCTGGACATTACGTGCTCACTGGACCAGAATTCAAAGGCAGGATTTTTTACATTAACAATACAACGGGCAATACTTCGATGCTGGATGCCGATACTAAGGCAAAGAAATTTGATTTCACGGTTGAACCCAAGCCCGCTCACTACCAAGGGTATTGGCTACCGACATCGAAATTAACGCTATCTCAGCAATGGCTTGACCAAAATGGACATGATATTCACACCAATAAACCCTACAAAACTCAGGTTGGCGATTCTATCACCCGAATCATCACTATGGATGTCGAAGGCTTAAGCGCTGAGCAACTCCCCAATATCGTCACTCACTACCCACCGAGTGTCCGTGTTTATGCCGATAAACCTCAGTTCCAAACGCTGCCAAACAACGTAACACGCATGACATTAAAACAGGTTTTAATTCCACAGCAGCCTGGCGACATAAAACTGGAAAACGCAAATATTCGTTGGTGGAATAGCCAAAACAAGAAGCAGCAGACGTCTCATATCGAAGGTTTGGATCTAACCGTCACTCCTAGCTCAACTCAAAGTGTGGCACCATCTCCTACATCTGCTCCTCCCCTAGCATCCACACCTGAAAAAATCGTCACCGTACATAATTCTGGATATTGGCCTTACATTGCACTGCTATTTGGCGTCCTGTGGGTCGCAACTTTACTGTGCTTACTAAACGTTAGGCGCAAATCAAAACAAGAAGAATTGCCGTCAAGCAATAAAGTATCGACAACTTACCAAAGCTTTTCTGACGCAATAAAGTCTGGAGATGCGATTAAAGCTCAGTTTGAAGCAGATATTTGGTTTAGTCAGATACATCAAAAAGATGCGGGGCTAGAAAACACCATCAGGCAAGAACTAGAAAAAATGCACAGGAATGAGTTTAAAGACAATCAATGTTCAGCAAGTAAAGAAGAGCTATTGGCCGCGATTGCTAAGCTGGAAAAAATGCAAAAAAGACCTGCTGATCAAAATGACAAGCTTGTAGATTTATAAGTTATAAAGTCGGTGCTCGGAGTATTCCGAGCACTTTGTAGACTAAGAATATGAAAACTAATTTGTTGTTATCGCTCAACAATGCCGTTGTTGCTATGCTGCTTTTCGTGAACAATATGTAAATTACAAATATGGACGTAAAGGTTTTTAAAACTTTCCTTGAAGTGGCGAATGAAAAGCACTTTGGACGATCAGCAGAAAATTTATATCTTACGCAAGCCGCAGTAAGCGCTCGAATAAAACAGTTAGAGTGTTATTTTGGTACCCCACTTTTTATTCGTGATAGAAACGCTATACGCTTAACCCCATCTGGCGAAAAGCTCATTAGTTACGCTGAGGTAATGGTTAATACCCTAGAACAAGCGAAATTGGAGCTCTGTCTAGAGAGCGGTAAAGCCCTACAATTAGAGTTAGCTGGTTCACCAGATATTTGGGATGCTTATCTACAGAATTGTCTGAGTCTTATTACTGATGCTTTTCAGGGCTACTCTTTTACTGCAAATGCTTTGTCTCGAGATCAAATATATAGAAAGTTGATCGACAAAACCTTAGATATGGCTTTTGTTCTCGACCCAGTGAACTCCGACGAAATAAGCTGCACTAAAGTGTCCAACTTAGAGCTTACATTAGTCTCAACTGAACCTTGTTCAGCCACTAGAGCCTTAGAAAACAATTATATTTACGTTGATTGGGGAACACGATTTAGCTCTGAGCACGCTGAGCGGCACCCTACTGCACCAGCTCCTTATCTCAGGACATCTACAGGGCGTATTGCTTTGGATTTCATGTTAGAAAAAGGAGGCGCAGCATATTTACCTTCAACCATGGTAGAGTCGTATATTACCTCTGATAGATTGAAAAAAGTCTCCGACGGAGAAGAATGGTTTAGGCCAATTTATCTAGCTTATCGAAAATCTAATCATTCTATTGAGGCAATAAAAAAGATTGAGCAACTGGTCCTAAAGCAGGTCAAGATGAAATTGGAATCAATATCTGCATTAAAAAAATCTACTGCCATTTGATACTTTTCTAACCAACAAATTGCGACCATACTTAACCTCTAAACTTGAACTTCTGAGGTACTATGAGGGAATGATTCGGCACTGGATTTTGGCTCTACTTTTTGCAGGCTTTAGTCTATCTTGCATAGCGCAAGTGGACATTGTAAAGGTGGATAAGTCCAAACGAAGAATGTACCTCATCGACAACGATCAAGTTATTAGAGAGTACCGAATCGCACTGGGTAAAGAGCCTCGCGGCCACAAGATATATGAAGGTGATCAACGCACACCCGAAGGCTTATATCGACTGGACTTCATTATCGAAGACTCTGCTTTTTACCGCTCAATTCATATTAATTACCCCAACATTTATGACGTCGCCAAAGCGCATCAATTAGGCCTGTCTCCCGGAGGAAACATTAAAATTCATGGTCTCAAGAATGGGGATAGGCGCTCTCCGGATTTTGTCCAAAGCTTTGACTGGACAGATGGCTGCATTGCAATAACCAATAGTGAAATGGACGAATTTCTAAGTTTAGTTAAAGTGGGAACACCCATTCACATCGAATGGTAAGTCACATAAATGCGATGGAACGACCGCCTCATTTAGTCCTTAGTTACTGAATCAAGTAGAATTATTTTTTGATATAAACCGCATGGGCTTTGTAGGCGTCTGTAATTTTCTGATTCATCCACTTTTCTCCTGTTGGGTACAAAGTCCAAGCAAATAAAGAAAACTGCATCACGATAACAAGGTTAAAGAACATTTTATAAAGGGAGCTTCTCTGCGCCCCTTTGTATAGATAGGGCGCGATAGCCCCTGATATCCAACCACCAATAAACGACAAAAATAATAATGAACTTTCCCCTGTTACTGGACGATTGGCAGCCTTCGCTCTCTTGTCTAACCAGCACACTAGCCAAACCAACACGTTGATGAGCGCATAGTACCCCAACACTTCGATAGGATAATGGAAGTAAAAAACACATCCTACCATCGTAAGTGCGAACCAAATAGCGGCAAATAGAGAAATCCTGCAGTGACGGACACGTTGGACATTCACTGCTTTGCCTTGACCACAGTTATCTTTCGTGATGTGGAACATCACTTCTTCATCAACCGCGATACTCTTTTTAGACTCTATATAATCTTCAAATTTGAAGCGGATTCTTAGCCTTCCAGTGAAGGGCACAATATATCCATATCCCTTCTCTTGACTAAGCTCTACTATCTTCCCTTTGAGAGCTTTCATCTTAATTGCTTCCTAGTTCATTATTATTCAGCATAGAAAAAAGCCAGACAAAGTGTCTGGCTTTATGAACTAATTTGCGTAAATTTAACAGATTTCCCAACTATGAGTCATCTCTACACCTCCACCTAGCATCAAGCATACTGAACAGTACTTTTGTAATGAGTTTTCTGTTACTTGCGCTACCACACTTTCTTCTAGATCCTTACCAGAAACTTCAAAATGAATATTTACTTTTGTAAAGATACGTGGCGCTGTTTCCCTTCGCTCTGTTGTTAACTTTGCCACGCAGCTTGTCACTTGCTGGCCCATTTCTTTTAAGCCATCCACTACATCCACTGAGCTACAACCGCCAGCCGCCATTAGCACCATCTCCATTGGGCTAGGTGCAGTTTTTCCGCCACTGCCATCCATCACAATTGAATGGCCTGACTGAGACTGGCCAATGAACTTAAATTCTTCAACCCATTTTACTTCAGCTTGCATTTAACAATTCCTATAACTTATAGAGTGAACACTACTCGTACTGCCAATAAAATTAAAACGATGCCAGATAATCTATCAATCAATTGCGCTTTTTCACGCATTCTATCAATAAATAGTGGGCTTGATAGTAAGAACGTTATCAAAGTGTACCAAAGGCCATCAACAACAAAGGGAGTGATGACTATGATGGATTTACTGGCAACACCGTGTCCCTCCGCAACAAACTGACTAAACAATGCGATAAAAAATATCGCAATTTTAGGGTTTAGAATGGATATCAGTATCCCTTCTTTTGCAGATTGCCACACTGTCACTTTCTCACCTGATTCAAGCTTCGCGGCTACACCGCCCTTAGAGCGAAGCGCGTTAATTCCTAAGTAGGCTAGGTACAAAGCACCAGCAAGGCTGATAGCTTCAAACACAAGAGGAGAGTTATGCAGAACGACTGCCAGTCCTATCATGGTAATAAAGGCATACACACCAATACCAAAAGCATGTGCCCAAGCAACAGCAACGCCATTTTTCCGGCCCCCAGCAAGATTATGCTTAATTACCATGGCGAGACTCGGACCAGGAGACATCGCTCCCAATAAACACACCATAAAAAGAGATAACCAAACGGTTAACGTCATTATTTTCCCCTAAAGTGATCCATAAAATTAACTGCTGCAATATTGCATGAGTTCTTTTAACTAAACAAATTTCCCCAAATGTAACCAGTCTAAAGTCTACTTGAATCGCAAACATCACAATAGCAAATATGTTTATTGTAATTAGCAAATTTGAAATAATTTGCAGCCTGCAATTGCAATATGCAACAAAACACTAAAACCATGATTGAATAAAGCCATATTCTACCCAAAATCCGTCATATTATACTTGGCACATATACTGCATTACTTACTGTGACCCTTTTTAAGCCGAGGGTCACCTAGCCAACTGACGTTGTTAGTGAACCATTTTGTTCACATTTAAATTCAGCCAATTGCCTTATTGCAATTGGCTTTTTTTTATCAAAATTCTACGCGCTGTTCCTTCCAAATCGGTTACTTAGCTATACATATAAGCAAGAAAAGAGTAACGTTTTACCTAGGGCGCTCCCTGCTATCTAATCAATGGAATGAGTTTGATATGTTACGAATCAAGAATGTAAAACTAGGTACAGAAAAGGACTACAGCCAAATTCTAATCAAGGACGGAAGCTTCCACTCTATTTTGCCAAACGATGACAAGGTCACGTGGCAGGCTCAAACCATTGATGCAAACTATGGCCTGGCGATCTCTCCTTTCTGCGAACCCCACATCCACCTAGACACGACTCAAACAGCGGGGCAGCCGAACTGGAACCAATCGGGCACCCTGTTTGAAGGCATTGAACGGTGGGCAGAAAGGAAAGCTGTACTTAGCCATGAAGATGTTAAAGAAAGAGCTCAAAAAACGTTAAAGTGGCAAATCGCCCAAGGAATACAACACGTCAGAACTCATGTTGATGTCTCTGATCCCAATTTGACTGCTTTGCGCGCCATGCTTGAGTTAAAAAAGGAAGTGGAACCTTGGGTTGAGTTACAAATCGTCGCCTTTCCGCAAGAAGGCATCTTATCCTTTCCCAATGGAAAAAACTTATTGGAGGAGGCTATCAAGCTCGGCGCTGACGTTGTTGGTGCCATACCACACTTTGAATTCACTCGAGAGTATGGTGTTGAGTCACTACACTTCGCTTTTGAATTAGCTAAGAAGTACGACTGCCTAGTAGATATACATTGCGACGAAATTGATGATGAACAATCACGTTTTTTAGAAACAGTCGCAACGCTCGCAATCGAATCAAAACTCGGCGCTAGAGTGACAGCTAGCCATACTACCGCTATGGGTTCTTACAACGGCGCGTATACTTCCAGACTGTTTCGATTACTCAAGCTTTCAAACATCAATTTTGTCGCAAACCCCTTAGTTAATATTCACTTGCAGGGCCGTTTTGATGATTACCCCAAAAGGCGAGGAGTAACGAGAGTGAAAGAGTTACTGGAGGCAGGCATTAATGTCTGCTTCGGCCATGACGATGTCTTTGATCCTTGGTATCCATTGGGCACAGCGAATATGCTGCAAGTACTGCACATGGGATTACATGTGAGCCAACTTATGGGCTACGAACAAATCAATCATTCACTCGATTTAATCTCTCATAATGCAGCCAAATCCCTAAACATCACTGAAAGCTATGGAATAGAAATAGGCAAGCCAGCAAACCTTATTGTACTCCCAGCAGAGAACGGCTTTGATGCGGTCAGACGACAAACTCCAGTACTTTTTTCAATACGTAAAGGCCAACTCATAGCTAAAACACAACCGTCACAAAGCACCATATTTTGGACCAAAGAAGAAAATATAGATTTTCGCTAAAACACGCTCTAAACAGCTTCTTGGATAAACCCATGAGTTATCAGTTGTATATTATGCTTTAAAAGTTTTTCAAAAAACTCATCGTTCATTTCTATTCCATGCGCAGACAATAGAGCGGGAGGAATAATGAAAGGATGAACGACCAAGCTGAGTAAAGATAAACGACAAAAGATGGGATCCATGCCTTTTTTTAATACACCTTCCTCTGCCATTTTTTGAAACACAACGTCATAGAGTAATTGATTGTAGACGCGTAACGTTTGCTCTACCAATAACCTCTTACTATCCGTGATTGGCAAGCTCATGAAACGTGACAAAAGCTTAGGCAACTGAGGGTTTTTCTTTATTTCACTTAGGAATACCCGAATAAGCTCAACAAAGCTTTGGTAATTTGTATTTCGAACGAGTGTTTGGACCTGAGAATAAAAGGGCTGTGCTATTTCGCGTATCGTAATTTCAAACAATCCTTCCTTATCCCCAAAGTAGTACCTAATCAGAGAGCTGCTTACGCCTGCTTTTTGAGCGATAAGTCTAATTGACACTTTCTCGTATGGCATACTAGTGAATAGGTAGCGAGCGTGTTTTATTAAATCAGCTCGAACATCCATCTTGCTATTAATAGGGCGACCAAGTTTGCTTTTCTTTTCTTGCATATAATCTACAGCAGACAACTTTTAATAAAGTTGAGAATCAATCCAACATTAACAATGTCGAACAATATTTATTCATTTTTCTTTATTTAAAAAGGAATATATGTATTCCTCACCATCAAGAAAATAAACGTTAATAACTATAAGTAATAATGATATTCCTTTGAATGTATTAAAAAAAATTGTAGTTTATTGTGTTCATTGAGCGTGACCACCTAAATCAAAACTCAGTTGGTCGGAGATCCGTAACAACAATCTCTCAAGAGTGAACAAATGCTGGACGATTTTGATTTTACAAATATAACCCCCAATCACTTGCGATACTTTATTCGCATCTATGAGCTTGGCAGTGTATCTAAAGCGGCAGAATCTTATGGTCTGACACAATCAGCCTTAACAAAAAGCCTCAAAAGCTTAGAGTCACAGCTAGATTTAGTTTTATTCTATCGAGACACTCGCAACTTTTATCCAAGTGAAGCAGCGAACTATTTGTATCCAAAGTTTTTAGATATATGGACAGCATATTGTGTAATGGGAAACACAATAAAGGCAATTCACCAAACAGGAGATAATGAAATTAGTATCGGCATTGGCAAAATTATCGCTCCAATTGCAAGCCACCTTTTATCAACACTCTTTTCTACACACTACCCTGCTCTAAAGGTCACCGTTAGGGATGACTCGACAGAGAACCTGCTAAAACTGTTGATTCAAAATAAGCTTGATTTTTTTATTGCGTATGGCCGAATTGCTGACACTTTTTCTAGCTTGAAACAATTGGCTGTAACGCCATTCGTTAATCTGAAGCTAGTCGCTGTCATCTCTGCCATGGCTAAACACTATAATGATGTAAAGTGCTATAAGTGGTCATTTCCTCAAACAATAAAGCAATACTCAGATGACAGCAGCTTGGTTAGGTTTTATCGAGAAGTCAGTCAAACGGGTAATATTATTTATGATATTGACTCAAACAACACTAGAATCGAGCTCGCCGAACAGGGAAGCGCCGCCACGATTGTTCCGGAATTCCTTGTTGCCGATAAAATAAACTCTGGAAAGCTAAAAAAGCTTTCGCTACAACTAGAACCATTTCAATTGTCTATATATCAATTGAACACAAGGCCTCTCAACCCAAATTCGAAACAAATTTTAAAAAACGTTAAAACTCACTTTTTGAATGTGTGAATAGCAGATAAAGAAAAACCCCACTAGGATTCTAGTGGGGTTTCATTTCTTACTCGCAGCAATCCCGCTACTAATAGGTGCTCCCTGCATCTATTCCTTGATAGTACGCTGATTCCTTCAGCCTAGTCCTTCTCATCGCCTTCCTAGCGGTGTCCTCGGCGCTCCGGCCCGTTAGCCTTCCCCTGCTAACTCTCATCGCTTATTCCTTAAGCGGTGTCCTTAACTTATCTTCCTGATAAGGTTATTCAGTCCTTGAAACATGTTTATCAGATAAAATTTTAACCATCCTAGCTAAACTCTGTCTCTGATTCACTTTGCTTTCCATGCCGATTATTCTTCCAGTTGAACAATCGAATCTTCTTCCTGAAGATGACCTATCCTTGGAGCTTTCCAGTTCCATGTCTGCTTCCTGCTGACACCTTTAAGATTACGACATCCTTTCCGATTCGCAATCGAACAATAAGCTAGATTTTCAAATAAATCTCCCATCGTAATTTTTAACTGTTATTTTTCATAATGTTACAAACATGCGCACTATTAACCTACTAAAAATTAAATATTTAGCTCACAAGCTTGTAAGAGATCTCTCACAAGAAACGTAGACAAATATCTTCTATCACTCTTAATCTTATCAACGAGTTATAGCGATCCACCTCACATCAACGTCGACCTGCACGAATAAGCTTCAGTAAACATTACACACCGAAATCTACATATTCAAAATGTTTGCGTATAATGGTGCAATAACAGACTAGTTTGCTGAGGAAGCTTAAATGATCTCAAAATGGGCACAGCGATTTTATCAAATGGCACAGTTAGTGGGCTCTTGGAGTAAAGATCCATCGACCCAAGTCGGTGCCGTCATAACGAAGAAAAACAGGATCGTTTCAGTCGGCTTCAATGGTTACCCCCATGGCATATCAGATAGTGCAGCTACCGACGATAGAGATATGAAGTATCTCAAAACTCTGCACGCAGAAGAAAACGCTATTTTGTTCGCTAAAAGGGATTTAGATGGGTGCGAAATATGGGTAACTCATTTTCCTTGCCCCAACTGTGCTGCAAAAATAATTCAAACAGGTATTTCTAAGGTAAATTGCCCAGAGCAAACTGAAGACTTCCTTTCTCGTTGGGGAGAAAAAATCAGTGTTAGCCAAGATATGTTTTCTCAAGCTAATGTTGAGGTGAATTGGCTCTCACTTGCAGAGCTCGAGTCAATTGAATTAGGACAAGTTAACCTACGGCCGACTAACATTTAGTTCGCTAAAAACATCGAAAAGCTGCTGCGATTTATAGGGTTTGGGTAAATAAGCATCCATTCCAGCTTCAAAGCAGCTTTCTATTTCTTCCTGAAGAACACTAGCAGTCAATGCGATAATTGGCAGCTTTTGTTTTCCCTGCTCTGTCTCCCATTGGCGAATTTTTTTTGTTGCAGTGAGTCCATCCATGATTGGCATCATACAATCCATAAGCACGGCAATAAACTTTCCTCCACCCTGAACAGCTTGAACAGCTTCTTGCCCATTGCTTACGACTGTATATTCCATCCCTGCTTTCTCCAAAAAAAAGCTAGCGATCTTCTGATTCATTAAGTTATCTTCAACAATCAGTACTTTAGCGGGCCTTGAAACATCTATTTCACTTAATGACACATCACTTCTGCTGGCCATTACTGGCTGGTTTATTTGACTCGCGACTTCTTCGATGAGGGATTTAAATCGATTTCCCATAACAGGCAAAGTGAGCGTTGGAGTGACGATACAAGCTAGTTCTGGTGAGAACTGTAAATGATGTTGAAAAGCTAAGATTTCAACACCACAGTATTTCGCGCGAAGTCTGGCAACATCTTTTGGTACCTCATTATGTTTGCTTGGACAATAGATGATCATATCAATTTGCTGTTTGACTTCGATCGCCTCTTCTATTGTATCTACAACTAAATTTGGAATAGAAAAGTATTTACATTCTCTTTCAATCAGAGTTTTATAAGGCGTGCCATTTGTCACCACTAAAATATTTACAGGCAGCGCCGCCCGAAGTGGCTGCTCCTTCGCGACCTTAACCGGAATCTCAAATTCAAAACAAGTACCGATTCCATGCGTAGAGTCGACTCTAATTTCTCCTCCCATCAATTCAACTAATTGTCGACAAATAGCCAAACCAAGCCCAGTTCCGCCAAAGCGCCGAGTAATACTTGAATCTTCCTGGGTAAAGGGTTCAAAGATAGCTTTTTGCTTCTCTTTCTCTATTCCAACACCAGTATCAATAACTCGAATAACCATCCAAGAACAAGATTCTTTGTCAACCATTTCCACATCAATGTTAACCATGCCTCGATGAGTGAACTTAACCGCGTTGGCCAAGAGGTTAAGCAGTACTTGTTTTACTCGATAACCATCTACGAATAGAATCGAAGGAAGTTTATCCTCAATATCAACACCCAATTCCACATCTTGTTTTGAAGCTCTAACGATCACCATATTTATCGCTTCATAGATAAGTTCTCTAATATCCACATTGACGAGTGACAATGACAAGTTGCCAGATTCTATTTTCGATAAATCTAAGATATCGTTCAGCAATACGAGTAGAGTTTGAGAAGAAGTGTCAATATCCCTGACGATATCTTTTTGAGAACTATTCAAATTGCTGTCAGCTAAGATCTCTGTCATCCCGATGATGCCATTGAGGGGTGTTCTTATCTCATGTGACATACTAGCTAAGAAGGAACTTTTTAGTTTGTTGGCTTCTTCAGCACACACTTTTGCACCGAGAAGCTTATCTTGATAACTATGGAGGTCTCGCAAAATGGCATTCAGGCTTGCAGCAAAACTGGTAAATTCGTCGTTCCCATCTACTCTAATGCGCTCTCTATAGTCACCATTTTTAACCTTGCCGAAAATATCGAGTATTTCGTTTAATTTGCGGTTAAGCCGGTGAAGTGTGGTCAAACTCCAGTAGAACGTAAAAGCCAACAGTAAGACTAACCCCAAACTAATGTATACAATATGTCTGCGGCTTTCTTCTATATGCTCTTCCAGTTCTAGGCGAAAATGCTTATGAAAATCTTTTGTTTGCCTTTCTATTAGCTGGTTACGAATATCAATGAGCTTAATGTAACCCGGTAGGTCTTGAGGTTTTACATTGTTTGTCAGTATCTTATTACGGAAAAGCTCACTTTTATGGAAGCTCTGATTGGCGAATAAACCCGCTACTTGCTTTAAGTGATCGCTGCGAGCTTCACTACTAATGTATCGATTAAAAAACTGCTTTTGTAATTCACTTGCTTTGATATATTGACGTAGATACTCTGAATTTTGGTCGGCTCTAGCAATCATTTCTTGCGCTAGCCACGCTTCACGCTCCATCCAGTAATATAGCCACCGCAAATTGTTCAAAACAATATCTGAGTCGTGCAGGTGATCGCTGGTAATATGGCTGTCATGCTCTGCGACATCAGCATTGATTTCATAAAGCACATCAAACAGTTCATTACCGATATTGAATAACTCGTCTCCACTCACCTGACTGATCTCATTGGTTAGTCGCACAAGTTTATCAAGCAAGGCTGGCATATTCTTAAAAGAACCGTCACTAACAATACCATAGTGAGAATGTTGATCCGTATGCTTCGTTTTTCGTATCAATTCGGACTTGCTAGTAATTTGTTTGAGGAGTGCCTCTATAGGTTTTTCGTTTAATCGATAGCTCAATGCTTGGTAAAGCAATTTATTCAAGTTGGTGACTTCACTGAGGACTTGGACCTTTTCTGAGGTAACGGTATAAGCATGCAAACGCTCACTCGTTTGGAAGATTAAATATCCAGAAAAACAAACAACTAAGATTGCTGTTGTAAAGCACAGCAACAATAATCGACGCCGAACAGACACGTTGTTAGTGAACATACTGAACCCATTCCTTGGAGAAAAATACGTTTAGCCTGAGCTTTAATACTAGCTCATATAAAACAAGATTCTTAATGTGGTGATAATTTTATCAATCTGCTGTTGAAATGTTTGTTTACACACCCAAGATCGATATTCATGTTTCATTCATAAAATTGCTGGTAGCCTGAAAGCATACGTGATACGAGGATTTACTATGAAAAAATATTTAATACTGATATTTGCCGCATTTATCGGCTTTTTTACTCTGATAACCAGCTTACTTCTAGCGATACCGCTTGCTATTGTTGCCGTGATTACTGGTAAGAAAATTCAGAGCCAACTGAAAAGCCAGCAACAAGCGTACACGGCTAACGAAGATTCCAATCGAGTCATCGAAGGCGAATATGAGGATCTATCTCGCAAATAGCGACTCACTGGTTCCCCACTAATTGAAAACAAAATAATTGCCTATCAACATTTCAAGAATGCTTTTTGCACCAGCAAAGAGCTGACTTGCTCCTCTATCTTGCCTACGCTTTGATTTCGAACCATAATTTTCAAATAAACAAAAAACAAAGGGTAACCTGATGTCTGAGCAAAAACGTAGCACTACACTGAGGTTCTTAGCTGAGCCTGGAGATGTAAATTTTGGTGGGAAAGTTCATGGCGGTGCCGTCATGAAATGGATAGACCTTGCTGCGTACGCATGCTCAGCTGCCTGGAGTGGTAAATACTGTATAACGGCATACGCCGGTGGTATTAGATTTGTAAAACCAATCTTAGTTGGGAACTTAGTCGAGGTTGGAGCAAGAGTCATCTATACAGGTCGAACGTCAATGCACATCGCTATTGATGTTCAAGCAAGTGACCCTAAAAAACTGAACAAAACCTTAACCACTCACTGTATTGTTATCATGGTTGCAGTCGATGAAGAAGGCAATCCAACTCCAATTCCAGAATGGGTCCCTCAAACCCAAGAGGATGTCGAGCTGCGAGATTCTGCTATTAGGCTTATGAACATGCGCAAACAAATTGGCGAAGAGATGGAAGCAGGTGTTAAGTATTTAAAATAGACGAAAACTAGGGCGTGTTGATCTATTGCGATGACTTTGCAGCAGTTTGTCGCTTAAAGTGACTAAGCTTCTTAGCCTGCGCCGTGATTAAAAGCCTTGGAATCGAACGAAATTTAAACTCAAAAGATCAACACGCCCTAGCAATCAACTCGCTCCCACTAAGGTAATTGTGGCGTCTTTGGCTTTGGGTAAGCCTAGCCAGCAGGATTCTCCCAAAGTATTCCCCAAACCACGCCCTAAGCTGTTTTTAGGTACACTTTCCACGTTCACAGACAACACTAGATCCCATGCTAATGGATCGCGCAATATAAATTTCATCAATCCAACCAACGTAGAGTAGTTCTCACGTTTCGGCACGAATTGGATATAGTCTCGGAACTGCAAGCCTTCAATACGCAAGTTAAACTTGCCACTTACATCATGCATTGTCTGGCCAAGATGACAGTCATTACCTAGCGAACAGTTTCTGTGATTGAGGACATTTCTTTGATTCTCTGAGATGATGACGTGCCTGAGTACCCATTCTTCGACCCAAACAGTCGACAACGAAAAGTAATGAGCAACAACTCCTGCGATCAACCGTGGAGAACGATTTCTAGTTGAAAGCTGGGCGATATAGGGCAACAATTTTGCTCTGTCTAACCCAACTGTTTCCATCTTTTGAATAGACTTGGAAAGGCCCACAAAGTTCAGCACTTTCTGCGAAAAAGGATCTGTCGCTCCCGTTTCAAATTGAACATGGTATTTGTATTTTTTCCATACTCGATAAAACAGTGATAAATAACGATGATGGAAAAAATCAAAAAAGTCTTTTACAGGGTTATCATCTTTATCACGTCCAGCGAGCTTCTCAGTATAACAAGTTGGCAAAGGAGAGTTAGCGCCATGAAGACCAAGAAAGTTAACTTCTATATTACTTAAACTTTCGTCTTTAACATGATGAATACTGGCGATATCTCGAATAGGAAAAGTCATTGCTGGCGATACCGAAAAACGTATTTTCTCAAATTCAAAGCGAGTGCCTGAGCCAACTTCACTATATGTTTCTGAATCTTGTTGGCTGTAGTACTTTTCGAGAAGAAAGACTGCTTGGAAAAAATTCAATTGATCATTTTCAAACAAAGAATTAGATATCATAAGATGGTCTGTTTCCCTGTTGAGTTTTTCCACCAGTAAACTTCACCCGACTTCTCATCCACAACTCTCAATTCGGTAAATGAATTTACGCTCGAATAGAGACGGATAAATTCATTGATAACGCAAGCAAGCAGATACATATCCCCCTCATTGACAAAACATGAGGAATCAAGCACTAGACATATCTGGTTACCACGAACACAAACCCCTCGATGAATTCTATCAACTGGTTGAATACGAGATTCTTTAATACCTTTTAGTCGAAGCATGGCTACTCGATGTGCTTGACGATTGACGCGTGAATGAAAGTCATAGGTAGAAAGAATCACCTTGAGTACTTCAATTTTGGATAAAGAGAGGTAGTTTAAAGACATATTCGATATTAGCTGCCAATGTAATTCACCATCCAACTGGGGGCTAACCGATTGAGTAGGTTTAGTAATATTGGTAAATGTTGCTAAAGTCGAAGATTTGTGTGTGCCATGAGTTATATCCCCCACCGATAAACGCTCAGCTAATTGGGCATTACTGCATGTAAGTTTCATCAGAACGGTTTCAATCTCAAGCTGGGCAACCTCACCATCATGAGTATGAAACGAAATGTAGTGCTCCAACCCAAGTCCATTTATATTCTTGCGGACTGAAGACTTATAAAAGTGTTGTTTGTCAATTTGAGTGACTTGATGGTCAAAAGATTCAAACTGTAGGATAGATTTCCTCCCACGTTTCTTTTGGCTCCAACTTTCAACCCCTTCTATTGAGTAGACTTCATAATGCTCCTGACTACAACTTTGTGGTCTAACTTTATAATCATTTTTAAGATGACTTAGACGAATAGGATCGGCATCTTTTTCAAACAAATTAGTGGCTGGGGTACAATGAAGACGCAGGTGTTTTTCATTCAAATGAACGTCACTAGGTAAAGCTCGATTAAAAACAAGAGATACGGTGAATTGAGAACGTTGAGGTATGCCCTGTAACCAAGTTAAGCCCTGTATATCAACGAACATAAACTTTTCTGGAAGCGCAAAATATTCTTGTAATAAACGATAGCCAGTGAACGAATTACTTCCATAAGGCAGGACGGAATCTTCTTCACAGTAACCAACTGGATTCAGCTGCTCTGCAGAGAGCATACACTGGTACCCACCTCCAACATCAAGCACGATATGATCAAGATAATTCAATAGCCAAAGATAAGCGGTACGAGTGACACGTAGGTCTCCGTGAATATGCAGTCTTAGGGTATCCAATCCGATGCGGGAAAGTTCAAGCCCTTGATAACTTGTGATCGTTACGTTTAGAGTCGTGTTACTTTTTGAACTAAGCTGTTCAACTTGATGAATTTTTATCGGATACAAGTCGACATCGTAGCAAGTTCGAAATAGACACTGTGTTCCTTCGATAGATTTACTTGCCATCTCCATCCCATGTGAGACAGTTGTTTTTTCAGTGACGGCGCCTTCACTAGGAGTGAGCTCGACAATACACATAGAAGGAATGGAGCGTAAATAGTGAGGCCAAAGCAAACTCATCAATGACTGAGTCATCTCCGGTATTTCGTCATCTATTTTTTCTCGTATTCTACCAGTCAGAAAAGCAAAGCCTTCGAGTAACCGTTCGACATCAGGATCTTGCGAATCTTCAGACAAAAACTGGGTAAGTTTGGGGTTAAACCTAGCAAATTCACTGCCTGCCTCACGAAGATAAGCAAGCTCATCTAGATAGTATTTATTTGTACTCATATCACCTTTGGATCTGTAACCTCTTGTGCTTGAATTGTGTCTGAGTTTCAAAATGTTTAATCGCCGCGAAGCGATGACTAAAATGCCGAGTCATACCTCGAATTGCCCATCAACTCCCATGAAGATACTGATTGAGGTCGGTAGAAGATTTCCGTTGTACTTTACTTCTCCGCTTACACCAAAATTGAGCTGAAGAGGGTTAAATGTATCCTTTTTGTAATGAACTTTTATGCGGCTAAGGCGAGGTTCAAATTTTTCGATCACAGTACAAATACTGGTTTGGATCTCTCGAATAAGATTGGCATTGCTGGATAGCACATCATTGAAATCTGGCAGTCCATAATCATGAACGGTCATCGCATTACCGATATGTGTGTTTAGAAGCTCAACTAAATGAGAGCGAATTGAGTTCAAAATCGCTTCATTCGATGTCACCTTTTGGTAGTTTTTTTTCGGTTCACCAAGCTCAATCCGCTCTAACAATCGGTATCCTTTCTCCATAACGCTATTCCATAGTTACTCGCTAGGCGCTAGCCTAGCGAGAGTTCTACTACCTAACTTTGGTCTAGCTTTCCAACCAAAGACAGATCAAAGTTTGCACCCATATATTTAAAGTGAGGACGAACAGACAGCGATACTCGATACCAACCCGGATCGCCTTCGACATCTGAAACATCTATTTGCGCTGCTCTGAGCGGTCTTCTCCCACGCACCTCTGCTGGCGGATTCTCCTGATCAGAAACATACTGACGAATCCACTTATTTAGCTCAATTTCTAAGTCTGAGCGCTCTTTCCATGAGCCAATTTGCTCTCTCTGTAACACCTTAATATAGTGCGCAAGACGATTAATGATGAACATGTAAGGCAGCTGTGTGCCTAACTGGTAGTTCATCTCAGCTTGCTTACCTTCTGGCGTGTTTGGAAACACTTTTGGCTTTTGAATAGAGTTTGCAGAGAAAAAGGCAGCGTTATCTGAGCCTTTGCGCATCGTCAAGGCGATAAAACCCTCCTCTGCAAGTTCATACTCTCTGCGATCAGATATGAGTATTTCAGTAGGTATCTTGGTCTCTATCTGTCCCATAGATTCAAAGTTATAAACCGGCAGATCAAACACTGCCCCACCACTTTGAGGACCTATAATATTTGGACACCAACGATATTTAGCAAACGACTCACTGATCTTAGTCGCCAGAGCATATGCTGAGTTCCCCCACAGATAACTGCTGTGGCTATCTGTCACGCGCTCATTGTAGTCAAACGCTTTGACTGGATTATCTTCGACGGAGTAAGGATTACGCAGCATGAATCTTGAGGTACACAAGCCTAAATAGCGAGTGTCTTCCTGCTCTCTTAAGGAGCGCCATTTCGTGTATTGAGGCCCTTCAAATACAGATTTAAGATCTTTGAGGTTTGGTAGTTCCTCGTAGCTATCTACACCGAAGAATTGAGCAGAAGCTGAAGTAATGAAAGGAGCGTGAGACATCGCGCCAACGTTCGCCATATATTCCATTAGCTTGATATCGAGAGATGATGCGTTGAGTTGATAGTCGCAGATCACTGCACCAACGGGCTTCCCGCCAAACTGACCATATTCTCGAGTATAAATCTGCTTGTACAAACCTGATTTTACAACTTCTGGCGCATCTTCGAAATCATCGAATATTTCCTCTTTTCGAGCAGAAACCAACTCTATCTGAATGTTTTCTCTAAAGTCAGTATGATCGACCAGATACTTAAGTCCGCGCCACGTCGATTCCACCGCTTGAACTTCCGAGCTATGTAATATTGCATCCACTTGATCAGATAATTTCTGATCAATGTCTGCAATCATCAAGTCAACGAGAGGTTGGTCAATTTTGTCCGCTGCTGAGTGACTCAGCAGCTCGCTAATAAACGCTTCGACGCCTCGTTTAACAATCTCAAACCCCTCATCACAAGGCTTCAAGCGCGTTTCATTTAAAATGCTTTCAAGTAATGAGCCCGGCTCAACTACTGATTGTTCCTCTACGGAATTTGTTTCAACAGCCATTTAACCGTTACTCCTCTTTGCCTTGGTCTATGCTTAACTCGTTCAGTAGCTTATTTCTTGCTTCTTCATCCTGTAAAAGAGTGGCTATTTTCTTTCTAAATGCTGGCACATTCCCTAATGGTCCTTTCAACGAAACAAGAGCTTCGCGAAGCTCCAGCAAACTATTAAGCTCTGGAACACTTTTTACGATTGACTCAGGAGAGAAGTCTTTCAGATTGTTAAAGTTCAAATTAACAGCCAACTGCGCCTGCTCTCCATCCTTGGATAACTTGTTCTCAACACTGGTTTGTACTTTTGGAGAAAAGCCTTCCAGCACTTCGTTGAAGTTGTCTTTATCGATATTAATTGGCGTCCTTTCTTCAATGGGTGTTTCACTTGCTCGCGCAGTAAAATCCCCAACAACCATTAAGTTCAATGGCAGCTCAACATCCTCTTGTTGATCTCCTGTTGCGGGTACATATCGAATATTGATCCGCTCTTTTGGGGCGACCGAGCCATCACGAGACATATAAATTTCCTTTCAATGTGATTAACAGTACACAGACATCCATGCCTTATATTTTTCTGGGATCGCTCGATCGTTCGAAAACAATTCAGACAAAGTTTTATCTGTAATCGGGTCCAGTAGTAAACACAGTTGCGGTTCCCACTGGCTAAGATTCATGCTTTCTCGTATCTGCCAAGCCGTTTCTAAGTAAGGCAGGCACAACGAGTAGAGATTAACACGGTGAAACGCACGCACCATGTTAAGGTAAAGCAGAAATTGAGACCGGCCAGATAACTCTGACCCAAGCTGTCTTGATATATCTGTGACCTGATGTCCAAAAGAATCTAAAGACATTTCTGGAGAGCTAGACAAGCTCAAATCAATTTCAGTAACAGCAGGCTCTTGTTGAGTAATCGTTCTAGGCTGACCGACATCGCTGGTTACCCACTTCTGTGTTTCTGGACAAGCGAATGGTGTACCGATTTTAAACTTAAGGGCTTCAATTCCTTTTAACCGTGAAATAAATTGTCTTACTTCCAGTCTGATTGCCTCTGCAGCGTCACAATAACCTAAGCTCAACAACATTTTGCTTAAGTAAAAATGCCCAGAGAGCCAAAAAGGCATATCAATTAAACTGGTCTCTAGCTTTCGGATGGATTTGAAGCTTACTTCGCTTTCAGTGTTATCACGGTACGCTTGTTGCGCGTCAGCCGATACCGCTAAATTCAAGTCAGTTCGACCACTTTCATCATGGGAAGGTAAATCAGTAATTTCGAACCAACTAATAGCTCGATTAATTCGATAGGAGAGTGGTATAGAGATATCCAAGGTCAACAAAGATTGTGACGCCTTTTTGAGCGGCTGTTTGACAAGCTCGAAGCTGTCAACATCCAGATTTGTATCCCTTTCCGAGGTAGTATTCTGTTCAGGAGAGTCTTCAGTTTTTATATTTGGAGATAGGCTTTTATTTATTTTCCTTTGAGAAGACTGCGTCGCCTCCGAATCATTTGCCTTCTCATTTTCGATATCGTTTGATGTCGAATCGTCACTCTGGTCGAAATCAATCGATGCAATTGCGATGTCGAGTGAAGAACGAACAGTAAGCAAGCTGATTGTTGAGTCATCGAGTAAAGAATCCAATTCGCTCTGTATATCTAATATCAATTCTCGACAATACTGTATTGTCGATTGATTTTCTGGGTTTTTAGGTAGTTTATCAACAACATTTTTCAGATGAGACTCAAGCCATTCGATCGCGCCTTCCCTAGCCCTTTGACGTCTTGGAAAAAGTTCTGCTGCGAATGTCTTCATCAATTGGAGGGTTAGCTCGAGCCCTGCTTGCATACCTTTAAACTGATCCTTTTCAATCCAAGCTCGACATAGATAACAAGCCGCTTTTAGGTCTTTACTACGCTCGGTCAGAATCGCTATTGAACTTTTTTCGACCACTTCCCAACCTACCACTTGGTCAAAAAGAGAACCAAATTTTTTGACTTCAGCTTCCATAGATTCATAATCTTCATCGTACTTAGCATCACAACCTGCAGGGTTATCACCCGCAATAGGTAACAAGTACTGACCAATATTGAAATCACTCATACCGCCAAATTCCCATTTGTTTCCCTATAGTTTTGCAATACTCGCTGAATGGATTGAACACCTTCTAAAGTGACTTTACGGTGAAAAGCTTTTTCTATCGTTTCGTCGTGGTTTGACTCAATAGCACGCTCTATTTCATGGAATCGAACAGGCGAATATTTTTCTAGCTCAGAAAAGGCCAAGCCTAATTTTTCTGAGTCGTACAAAGACTTACCTGAAGCGGTGGTAGCAAGAACGTACTCACTTCTTTTAATCGCGAAAGCTAACTTCATTTGCATTAGCTGCTCAATATTCCCGAACAAAGACATCGCGGAATCAACTTCACTGATTGCCTTTGAGAAATACTGCTTTTCCGCATACACCTCGGCAGAGCGAACCATAAAATTTAAAATATTTTCAGGTAAAACTTCCGAATAGAAATAAGATTGGGCTTGAGAGGTGTTCCACGCTGTTTGCAGATATTGTTTCACGCCTTCAACATCCCCAGAACTGAGCCATGAGGACAATTCGGCTTCGCTTAAGTGTGGCAAGGTAAAAGTTCGTTGCTGATGTTGTTCAATGGCTTCTCTACTTTGCATATACAACTGTAACAGCTTGTCTTTTTGTTTATCGTAAGCTTGTCGAAGTTGCACTTTGTCAGCCAAATCACCAGTTGATGATTGGAGGTATTTATTGATTTGCCATGGAGATTGCGACAAGAAATCTGCAACCTGCGTTGGAGACACTAGGGTTGGTACAGTCGCTAGGTAGGTACTTAAAGGGGCCTCTTGCTCCACCGATTCAGCGTTTTGCTGAAAAAAAGTGAACATCGCAAAAAATAATAAACTGAGTATACCAGTTGTTGTTAAATTGCTTGTTTTCTTTAGGTTAAACAGAGAAGTTGACGACCTTTGGGTTAGTACTAGATCGGCATTTTTCATCGTGATAAATAATGGCGCTGCATTCTGTACCATTGTAAATGCCGCCAAATCAAGTTGAGCTAACTGCTGAGCAAAACGAATCGGTGTTAATCCATGTTTTCTAGGCCTGTTAATCACACTTTTCATCAAGCCCCAAACATGCCTTGGAATGCTAAGAGGTCGCCTCTTAAGTTTAAGCAGTGTCTTCCATTCACTCTCACTAGCATCACCTATGAATAGGTGCCCCGTTAAGACGGCGATCGAATAAACATCATCCTGCGGGTTTGCTTTGCAAGTTATAGTATAGTCAGGCGATGTATAGGCTGGGCTGACTTCTATTTCAGTACAAACCTCATTTGCATAGCGAGCAGCACCAAAATCAATGAGCTTTACACTATCATCCTCTGCGAGAATGATGTTCGCTGGCTTGATATCCATGTGACAAATGCCCTTAGAGTGCATGTATTCCAAAGTACCTGCCAGCTGATAGATAAGCCAAGCAATATGATCAGCCCGAAAGCCCTTACCTTGATATCGATTTAGCTTCTGTGCGATCGACTCTCCTGCAACCCACCCATACATCAAGTAAGGACGGTCGAACTCTGTACCCAACTTAATAAAATCTATCACTCCTGGGTGCTGGGACAATTCTAGTCGCGTTGCTTCTTCTATGAGCGCGTTGTGTGCTACGTCTGATGACTCTTCATTGGGGACCTTGCAACACAAATGCTTATCTGGCTCACTCTGCTTAACTAAGTGATAAAGGGTTGTTCTAGCATTTTTCGATTTAATGGTTTCGATAATTTCAAATTGAGAAAACAGGACCCTTTCCAGTTTAGGCCCCTGCTTTCTAGATAAATTTCTCTCATTTACCTTTTTTTTATCAATCGCTTTTGAAACTAAGCTACTGATAAATCCATTTTGTAGATGATGAGCTTCCGACATGACTATCTCTTTGAAATTACAGACAATGATGAGAGGACAAGATTAGCGCTTTGCTCCAAGCCGTTGCAATTCAATAATATAAAAGAGCTACTATGGCTATTACTTTAGTGCTTATTACTATTAAGGCTACAAAAGCTATTTTCTAAAGCTCTTCAACACGAATAATTTCGTCTATTGCCTTTCGATGTAAATTAAGCAACGAGAGTGATTCTGATCGAATAAATATACTAACCCTTGCCGAATAGTCGTTGGTAAGCACTGGAATGAAGACAAAGTAGCGAGTGTTGACGCAGAGCCAATAGTGCCCCACCACTCGTTTGTAGACGTTAAAAGACTGGGTATCTTACTGAGAGCGCCTTGAGCAAAGCCAAGGTCTTCTATGTGGCTTCTGGAATTAACTAGATCGGTATGAATGGCTTGAGCTTTGTCACAGAACTCCCTCGCCCGGCGGGTTAGACGTAAGCAAGCTCGTCGGTCATTCGCATCCCAATCAAAGTCAGCATGACTAATTTTTGCTTCATATCCTAACTTTAAACAGCGAAGTACAGCTTTTTTGATCAATACAACTCCTGATACACCTTCTCCAGGAATTATCCCCCAAGGAGAATGACTTCCAACCACTTGCTGCTCTCGCAGCAAAGTGTCGATATCTCCCAGTAGACTATCGACCGACACACACAATAAAGCATCAAAGTTATCTAAAGCTTGAAAGCTTTGTTGTAAAAAGGATATCCCAGAACAACTAGACAGGGTTATTTTTGAGAATGAAGTCGAGTACTCACTGTTTTGCAGCCACTGCAACACATCGAGGTGCGCTACTGAATTTGGAATACAGAGAAATAGCGGCAGTGGTTTCAATGAATGAGGAAGTTTAGATAATAAGGATTGAATGATAATCTCGATGAGTTGTTTTATTTTCGAACTAAAGCATTCACTTTCAATGTATTCAATCGGAGCCGTAGTATAAGTTCTGGAATTAGATGAATAGAGACTGAATCTCGCTAGATCGGCGCTCGACACTGCGTGAGCCATTTGCAAGTTCAGTCCAGTAGCTACAGCAACATCACTCACTAATATAAAGCATTCATCAATCACACTTGCATTCACATGATTTCTCCCTTTATTGGTAAAACTTTTGAGCAACGAAGGGATTCTTCGCTCCCTTGACATGGGAAAGGCGCGGTATAACTTATTTCGATACGATCTCTGCATCAATGAATACGGTGTAAATGTTCATTTTTTTCCGCATTGTCTGCTCGAATTCAGCAACCGCTACAAATTCATCCTGCGGAATCTGAAACAACATATCACCATGATGATGAAAGCCACTTAATAGGACTTTCTCTCCTCCAGTTAAAAAACCATGACATTGCTGGTCTTCTGGTGCAACCTGATAAAAACGGGGGTCAAAGTCTATTGGTAATAATGGTTTTCTTTCTTTTTGCCACCTTTCATCGAACGTTCCAGCATATTGTCGTCGCAAATCAAAATGGGGAGGCTCAACACCAAAACCCGCAACTTGGACAGTTGCTGAAGAGTTGTACCAATCTTGTTTTGGGTAAAAAACACTAGGGACACGCTTGCGCAAAAGCGAGGATAAATGCTTTGCGATTCCATTGCCGTACCGGTTTTTCCTTTCACCACCTATCGCATGACGATAGTCTATATCCTTTACAATGAAGGGATTGGGTGCAGTCGTATTAATAGTGCCGCCATGGCAAATCCAATTCCGATCGCCATATACTTCAATAGTTTTGTCTATATGATTATCAATTAATAGCTGACAGCGATGCTTCGTTGCAGCTTGTTTCGCTAGCGTTTTTGCTTTGCCGAATAAAATAACATCGGTATTCACTTTTGAGACAGGAAAATCATGTTCTGCTTTTACAGGAGCACCATCTGAATCATCAATATATTCAGGTGCATCCCTTAATAGAACGCTCTGATCCTCTTTCCAAGCTTCGGCTATGTAATTCCATGCACGTTTGTAGGTCAAAACCCATACCTCTCTACCCTCGCTATCGCGCTGAAATCGCCCTGCAAAGTTCTGATAATGGGTATTGTCTATTGCCCAAAGCTGCATTAGGCCTCCGCTAAGTTAAACCTTTCTTCATCCAAAGAACGCTGAAGTAAACTTGTAAAGATCTTATCTTGCTGCGATTTAGACATTAGGGGATCCCAATGAAAATATAGCCTCGCTCGCAGACAGAATTGACGCCAAACCCACCTCCTCATTTCACTATCAACATGTGGGCTTCGCAAAACCATTAAGCTACTTTCAAAATTAAGTGGCATATTCATTCGAGTTGGATTCTCCCGAACATGGCTTCCTCCATCGACCCAGCTAAATAATCGATCAATGACATCACCCCAATCCGTTTCCGCTTCTATTTCACCTGGCTTGACGGGTAAGGTGTCCTCATATAACACGTATAACGCTTGTAGCCAGTTTTGCTTTTCTTCACTGACTTCCATTTGTATTATCGCTTTCTCGACCCAGCGTGACTCCCCAGAAAGAGCGAGTTGAAAGTATGCTTGTGGCTTAGACGGATCCCAGTTCGTCCCACCTTCAACTGGCCAAAACGCAGAATAAACTCGACGAGCGTCTTCACAGAGTTCTTCTTTAAACTTTATCTTATGGACGAAGTAGTTTTCAGGATGATCAGTGCAAATTAACGTTTCGAATATTAAGGCGTGTTCGATGAAATTGTTAGCTAGCCATTTCTGGGCAAGTGAATCCTTCAATAGCGCCAAGAACGGTGAAAGTATCTGGTTTGGTAGTCTACTCTCCAATTGCCAGTGTTTAAGCAGCTCTAAACTACACACCTGTCGATCAATCAAATAGTCCAAATACACTTGAGCATCCAGCGAGCCGCTTTCAATCAGACTCGCTAACGTCACATCAAAATCGTCTACCACGCAATTTAACGCAATCATCTTAGCCAAATCGGCATCCTCTAGTTTGGCAAGTGCTGCAAGTGCCAAGAAAACAGGGTTTAATGAATCACAAGAAAATTCTTTTGTTAATAAAACCCAAGCTAAAACTTCAGGGGAATCTTCTAAAAGGCGATATAAACTGCCTGAGTGGTATGAATGGAACTCACCTAGTACTTGACTAAGGCTCTCTAATTGATTGTCAATTAGTGTTAAATACTGAACTTCATTTGCTGGAAAACCCGCTAAGTAAACTCTCTTTCTCTGACGAAGTAAGTAACTGAAAGAATCCCAAGCGATAGCGCTCTTTTCTATAAAGAAACACTGTATTTTGCTCGGTAGAGTAGAAAAAGCCTCAGCTTCTAAGCGCCCTGATGCCTGCGCATCCAACAGGTTAGCTTGCGCTATTTCGGGCTTAATATGTTTTGTAAATAAGCGTGATTGAGTCATTTTTATGTAGGCCAATTAGCACTGAAATAAACTTGAATAGCACTCCCTGATTTACACTAGTTCATCGAAATAGTGGCACCTTGTATCTTTTGCGACTTCTCTGCCTGAGAAGTTACGTAACGTGCTTTCGTTTTCACTTGACCATGTTTACTGCTGTATATTGTTTCGCAATTTTTCGCTTTTAGTACCAGTTCTTGTTCCGCTTGGAGTACTAGGCTTTTTGCTCTTATTGTTAATCGTTGGTTCTCGTTGATAAGCGAGAAAAAAATATCAGTAAGAATGGGAGTATCAATATCTCCGTTTAAAAACTCTATTCGACAACTCAATGCATTTTCTACCGCAAGCTCAAGTTCAGTAAGGTGAAAGCATCGACCAATTTTGGCTCGAATTGGCTTTTGGTATGGATTTCCCTCAAAATTGACTTCGACTGTATCCATTGATGAAGACACAGAAGTGATGTTGCCGAACCTAGCAAAATTGATTTTCTCAGCAACCTGAGCGTTAGAAGCTTCTGGCAAGCTACATATATTTTTAATTAATCGCAACGTTTTCTCCTTGCACAACTACAGCTCCAGTGCCTTGAATATCAATAGAAGTACCCGACAATCGAATCGATCCATCACTTTTCATCACAAGCGAAGCACTACCAGTGTTAAAGACAATACTTTCAGCACTCACAAACTGAGTTTTACCGTCAGACTTGATTGAGGTGTTTTGGCTTACCGAGACAAGATAGGAACCACCGATACTTAGCGTGTTATCAGATTGAATGTCTGACACTTGCTTGGCACCTACTTGAATTTGCCGACCTTCTCCTATGGTTAACTTTTCATTTCTTGCAATTTCTGTTGTTCGATTTTGACCCACTTTTACTTGCTGATTATTGGTCACTTCATGCTCCTCATCAGCTTGATATTTAACTGTTACATCTTTCTCGACAGTTTCTGAGAATGTCGTTTTAACCGTCGTCGTCTTGTCTCCATCAATAGTCGCGGTTTGATTGCCATGAATTTCATCGGTTTGATTGTTACCAACGGTTAAAAATTCATCTTGGCCAATATCACGATAACGGTTGTTAAGCACTTGAGTAGACATATCTTTCTGAGCATGAATATGTACTTCTTCTTTATTTGCTTCATCTTCAAAGCTCAGCTCGTTATATCCTGTACCCTTGTGAGTTTGGGTTCGAAAAGTTGTGCGGGTTTTGTTTTCCGGTAACGGGTAAGGGGGTAAGTTTACGCCGTTGTATACAGCTCCTGTAACCAACGGTTGGTCTGGATCACCTTCCAAAAATGTCACGACGACCTCGTGGCCAATTCTCGGTAAATAAACCGCTCCCCAAGAAGAAGCAGCCATAGATTGGCTAACACGCACCCAACAACTTGCTTGTTCATCCTTGCGCGCATATCTATCCCAGTGGAATTGAACTTTGATTCTGCCAAGGTTATCCGTGTATATTTCCTCTCCTTCAGGCCCAACCACAACCGCGGTTTGAGGGCCATCGATTAAAGGAGCGCTGTGCTTTAACGCTTTATAACCTATTTGGCTCGGGATACAAACGAAATGATTGTCATAAGTGGTCGCCTCCCCACTCGCCTCTTCTTCGAATACTTGAGGATCATGTCCCGAGTGAGTCGCGGAAATTATGATATATTCGCGGTTTAGAGAGTGCCTTGGGTGCTCACTCAAGGGGAAACGTGAGCCTGTTGCTATTCTTAAAATATTACTGGCGCACTCTATTTGATTCATATTGATTCGGTGCTCAGCGAGCTTTTCATTCACTCTAATATTGCCCTGCTCAGCATCCGAATAACGCCCAGGATAATCGTAGTAAGAGAGATCTGAATAAACTTCAGTAGAAGATTGTTGTTGCTGAGGAATAGTAGGATGATGGTAGTTATAATCGCTAAAACTAACTCGACCAGTACAAACGCGATTGACTTCTTGCAATTCAAAAATGTGTTCTTGCTCAGCGTCACCACCTCCTTTAGGGTGAAACACCAAAGGTCCAAGTGAAGACGCATTATTCAACGTGTGCTTTATCTCATGGATAGCTTCATTGCTATCCACTATCACTAATTCGTGGCCAGCTTCGTTGTGCTCAAAATAATACCAAATCCCATGCTCTGCCATAAGCCTATCAACAAATTTAAGATCAGACTCACGGTACTGCAAAACATATTCTTTGGCGCTATATGACTGTGACAGCTCAAACCTATGGTCTGTTAAAGAGGCATCTGAAAATACCTGAGAAACAATTTCCACCACGGATTTCTGCTGGAAAATACGGCAATCTTGCCTTTGACTTAAAAACCACAGGCTTGGTACTAACGTTAATTGGTAACGGCTGAACCGTTTACCCTGACTAATATATCGGAACTCATTAGATACCCCATGAAAAAGTTTCGAAATACCGATACCTTGACCATACAATCTGAGTATCGCGGGCTTTCGTATAATGTCTTCAACAACAATGTCTGAATCGAGCGAAAGCAGAGACAACTCAATGTGAAACAAACTTGATACACCTTCATGTATACGAAAGCTTTCGACTCGAAATTGACTTTCTGATTCCAATACTTCAAATGTAAATTGAAACGCACTTTCCATTGCTTTCACTCAATTAATGTTGATCACAGCCTATTAGGGCACGTTGATCATTTGCGATAACTTTTGCAGACATTTGTCGCTTATTTTCAACAAGGAAGTAGTGGTACCGTGTAGTCTCCTACACAAATAAGCACTGACACCGTAGAAAAGAGCGACAAACGCTGCCATTCCAAATGGCTTTTACGCTTCTCGAGGCGCGCGCCAGTCGTCATTACCTGCCTTGCCACATACCTCATGAGTAACTTCGATTGCTCGGTAGGTAAACTTCAACACTTCTTCAGTCACTCGGTCTGACGCAGACGCATCTTGGCAGTGGGCCATCCGAGTTTGCATATCGACTAACAGAGCATCGACCAACTTAATCGTGTAGTAATGTTCTTGCTTACCTGTTGTAGATGTACGATAAAACCTAATTTGGCACTCAGGAAGCTTTTCACCTGATACCAAAGCATTAAATAGCAACGGTGAGCAACAGTCTTGCTGCTTTGTTACTATCACAGGCTTATGTACACGTTGCCCCGTAGGCTGGCCACTTTGTGGATCTCGTGGAATAGTCAACAAGTGATCAAGCTCTTGTACCAAAAATTCGTCGACATGTGCTTCTTGCCAAGAGTTCCCTACGGAATTAGCAGAATATGCATCTTTAGTTATATCTCCTTGAGTTTCACCAGTGACTGACATATATGCAGGAGTTGGCATAATTTTACCTCTCGTAGTTTTAATATTTTCCCAAGTTAAATAGCTTGTTTCTCAAAAGCTACAACAAGCATTACAAGAGCCATACCATAAAATTATTATCTTTATTTTCAATAAGTTAAACTTAAAACAACAGCCTAAAAATATTTCAGTATATAATATTTTGAATATTTAGATAATAAGTTAGAAAAAATGCCAATTTATTAGAAATAGCAATAATTTCAAGACATATAAGACCTTATCTGGCCAATAAAGCTTTTTAACTAGAAATTACTTCAATTTAACCAGTACAAAATAAAATATTATTATTACTTTGCCCAAATTAATATCTCATTAAACTAAAATATCTATTTTGAATTGTTCTTGAGAGAATTAATTACTTACATCGTCTATATTGCCGTTTTGCAATTGAGTACAAAAACAGAATATGGATGCGATGCATACAAATAATGAAGGAGATTTAAATGGCGCCCTATTGGCGGTCAGCCAGTCGATATTCAATAGAAAACAACTTTCCAAAACACTAAATGCAATACTCAAAGCCGCCGAAAAGCTTACTTCTTCGTCTCACGGAATTGTTTACGTCTTAGATGAGACAGGCAAGTCTCTCATCCCGAATATTGTCCATCATAAAGAAAAAATAATCACCAAACATTCTTGGGATATCGTTGACTTAGAGACAACTCGTGAAAGCGACCCCATGGGGTATTCGGTGATGAATGGTGAAGTGGTTGTCATCAACGATCTATACCAATACAGCGGATTTGATTGCGAAAAAATTTATAAAAGTGAGCAAACACACGCAAGGCGAAGCCGTAACTTCATTGCATGGCCATTGATCAATGAACAAGAAAACAGCATGGGATTGCTTGTATTGTTTGACTATGTAAACATTGAAAACGAACATTCACTACAAGCATTTTGTCATCTCGCCGCTAACTGTATTTACCAAGCTATTTGGCTAGAAAAGTACAGTGACTCCATCAACAACTTAAACTCAGCAAATAAAAAGCTGATCACTGAAAACAAGAAATTAAAAGCCGCCTCCTCAAGACAAAACGTGATTCCTATTGCCGCAAGCGCCTCTATGGCGAAAACGCTCGAGCGGATAGGAAAGACACTACACTTGCCCGTTGACGTATTGTTGCTAGGAGAAACTGGAACCGGTAAAGAAGTCATCGCACAATATATTCACGATATGTCAAGCAGGTGTTCGCAACCTTACGTGATACAAAATTGCGCAGCGATCCCTGAGCAATTATTGGAATCGGAGCTTTTTGGACACAGAAAAGGAGCCTTTACAGGAGCTGAAAAAAACCATGTCGGCTTGTTCGAAGCCGCCAAAGGAGGAACTCTTTTTCTCGATGAAATCGGTGATATGCCGATACCATTGCAAGCAAAAATACTACGAGTGATCCAAGAGAAAAAAATAAAGCCAATAGGTACTCAACATGAAATTGATGTTGATGTTCGCATTATTGCGGCTACGCACTGTGATTTAACAGCGAAAATAAAATCTGGCGAGTTTCGTGCAGACCTGTACTACCGACTTAATGTGTTTCCTGTCTCTCTGCCGCCTTTAAGAAGCAGAGTTGAAGACATATTACCGCTCGCTGAGCATTTTATTCAAAAGTACTCAGACTCTTTAGGCTTACCCACAATACCATCACTGTCTAACCACGTTAGAAAGCAACTCTTGAAATATTCTTTTCCAGGCAATGTGAGAGAGCTAAAGCATATTATTGAGAGATCAATTTTATTATCTGATTTCAAAACAATAGAGCATATTGAGCTGGAAAAGCCTAATATCCGCTCAAAAGAGCACATTTTAGATTCATCTGTCATGACTGAGCAAGCAGCAATTAACGCCGCAAACAAACAAGACAGGCCAATTGAAACAAAAGGATTAAAAGAGTCAGTTAATGATTATGAAAGGCAGATGATCATAGAATGCCTTCAACATTGTAACTGGCAAGTAAAGAGAGCTGCTGACAAGCTTTCCCTGCCAATCAGCACCTTGAGCCATAAGATGAAAAAATTTTCAATCAGTGCGTAAATAAGCCTCGGTAAACCTAAACAATGAAGTGAGTGCTTCAAGCTCTCACTTCATTGTTCATGGTATTAATTGACTAAAAACTTATTGAAGCTGAGTCATTCCCAGCATCTGCAGTATAACTATAACCAGAGCGAGTAATGTTCGTTACTGTAAAGGTGAAGGTACCACTCTCAGCGCTTGTCGTTGGAGAAGAGAACTCAACTTGTCCACGACGATTTGTTCGTTTACTCGCGTTACCTGAAACTACACCACTCCAATTACCTGAAACTGTTGCGTTCTTCATTTGTTGGCCATTTTCATCCACAACAACAATGGTAACTTTGGCTTGAGTTCCAGTTGAGCCGCTATCACCTCCACCGCTGCCACCGCCACCTTTGCCGTTACCATTACCGCCTCTTGCGTTCGATATATTACTTACCAACACAATATCAAAGCGATCTATGTGGAGAGTGTTGACCGAAGGATCAGGTGAAACCGTGACTGTCAGGCTATCTGAGCCCGTATCGCCGTTGTCATCGGTAACAGTCAATATGACGTTGTAGTCACCAGCTTCCGTATAGGTATGAGACGGCTCTGCTTGGCTAGAACTACCGCCATCACCAAACTGCCAATCATAATTTGTTATCGTACCATCAACGTCTGAGGAACCAACGCTGGAGAACGAAACGTCGAGCGGAGCTGGACCACCAGAAGTCGAAGCCGTTGCAACCGCTGTAGGTGGGTTGTTGTTAACTGTAATGACGACAGAGCCAGTATCTGTCAAACCATCCACATCAGTCACAGTCAAATTGACAGTGTAACTTCCTAACTCCTCAAATGTATGCTGAGGGTTGGCGTCTGTTGACGTCACGCCATTGTCGGAAAAATCCCAAAGATAGGAAAGAGTATTATCATCACCATCGGGATCAGATGAAGTATCACCAATAAATTGAACTGACAAAGCGCGATAGCCAGAAACTGGGGTTGCAGACGCATTGGCAACTGGTGGTAAAAGTCCCCCAGGAGCAGGTAACGTACCATTTATTGTATATTGTCCTAAGCTGCCGTAATCCGTATAACCCGTTGGAGTTGTAGCATAAGGATCACCCAGTCCAGCACCAGAAATCGACAGATAGTAAGTTCCTGCTAATACAGGATAATTCTGTATTTGTGCCCACAGCTCACCAGATGGATTAAATGTGTTAAGCAGAGTTCCACCTCCATCATATAGCTCCACTTGTATATCTAAGTTGGGAGCAACAGAAGCGGGAACAACATCAATATTTAGTTCACCATTGCCGACAACCACCTCAAAATAGTCGTAGTCAGTTTGCCGTTCGATGATTCCGCTATGTTCGTCAAGATCAACTAAGTTGTTGTTAACCGTACCCGTTAAAGTAGTTGCTGACGAGTTGCTATCCCCATGGTCATCTTGCTCCAATAGCGCACCATTGTTTTGAATAATCTGGATATCATCTTCTGTGTTATTTGCACTACGGTACTCACCTTTACTCCACTGGCTTACAGACGTGTAATATCCAACTCCCATGATAGGAGCCCAACTCGTTGGTACGTTGGTGTCTCCGCCATGCCCGGTATAATAACTCGATCCTCCTAGTACACCGTCATGGTATAGACCTAAGTTATGCCCAGCTTCATGCGTCGCAGCCTCAGCAATCAACTTGCCGCTAGAACCGAGACGATTATAAAAGACAAAAGCAGGTTTATAGTAATCAGATGGCTGACCAAAGTCGTTGACGCTATCGAATACACCAACATAGGCAAATCCTCCACATTGGCAGGAAGGGACTGTGAAATCAGCGGTAATCACTACTCTGGTACCATATTCTTGATCTGCGCTGCTGCTTCTTGTAATAGCACTTTGGCCAGGGTCTTCTGTAGTAACATCGACATCAAACGGCGCAAAGTCTTCGGCTACTTGCTGCCAAATCTGTTGAATGACATCTTGCTCACTGGTGCTAAATGAAGCTGAGTTACCATCGGTATCAAATGGCTGCGCATCAATAGGCTCACCATAGTCGACATTCCATGCTCGACCGCTAGTAAGGTAACCATCGAAGTCTAGGTAAATCACTTTGCTTGAGTTTGGTTTACTGTGAAGTAAAAATGTTTGGTCATAGGGGTAAGGAGCCCCAGATACTTCAGGCGCAGTACTCTCACTATGGATATGGCTGTGACTATGATTATGACCTTGAGAGTGATCTGGCACTTTGTCGATAAAGAATACCCGACCTTTTCTATCTATCCACATAGTATCGTCACGGCGTAACAATGTAGAAAACTCTTCAGATGTTTTTCCATACCAAGCCGCAACTTCAGGTAACTTCTCACCCAGTTTTTCAACCGCATTCTGACCCTGAGATCGTTCCGGTAAGTTTAAAGATGGAAAAGGCCCTTTGCCCTTTTTATCTGCGTATGCAGATAATGAAAAAAACGCTAATAGCACAATTACTAATAAACTAATGAAATTAATATCTTTTATTTTGTAGATATTTAAACTAACTAATTTCATGATAATACCTTACCATTCCTTGAACAAACTAAACAACCTCACATCACTTTCCTGTGACGCTCCAGTAATAATAGCTCAAAGGTATTTGTACAAGGCTTCATAGACAATGTAAGAGAGCAAAAACAAAATTAATAAAAAACAAATACATAAACAATTTTATAATCTGTATAATATTTTATATAAATATGAGAATAAAATTTCGTTCACTTCGCGTGAAAAAAACCTCAACCATAACTCTTTATTTTACATAAATAAGATATAAAGATATTTTATAAGTAAGATTAAAAGACAAATAAGTCCTAACAAAATAGTACCTGCATTCTCAACTTTAATACAAAGTAATACTAATTAAGGATTTAACATTTTGATACACGTTAAGTAAATGTTTATAAAAGAGGAAACGCTATTAGATAAACGAAGAAATTTTTACGAACATTTTTGAAGCATAATAACTATTGAACACCTATGATACAGTTTAGTAAATTATATGCATAAGAATAAGCCCCTTTTCCACCTAATTAAGATTCAAACGCTTTCTATTTGACTAATACGCTGATCACAATTATACCTTTTGGGAGAAAATCGAGGCTTAGGGCATTAGTAACATCCAGTTCAATCAACTAGTCTGTAGTTATTGTAACTAGCAGGGGTTGATAGTATGGAAATAAAGTTCACGGTAACAGAAGAAGACTGCAGAGAGTTTATGGACCATCATTCCGTAGACGAAAATGCTACTAGTGCATTAACCACAGACAAAAGTGGAGCTAGTACATTCAATTACTCCAAGATCATATTCAGACTCTGCATTCCAATATTATTCATTATAGCTGGTATTATTTATGTGTATTTTTACCGTGACAACATTGATGTCATGGTCATTATCGTCTTCGGTGTTATTATAGTTATATCTTTTTTCGCTTCTATTATTTTTAGTTTTTTATCTATCTTAAGGCATTCTAAAGATACGATGAAAAAACTGGAAGAAAAAACGCTGTATCACCTGGGTAAACATACAATGACTATGACTGAACACACGATTTCTGATAGGAGTGAGAAATTAAAAGTTAAGAATGATTGGTCTTTACTAAAGTGGTTTAATACCAGCGAAAAATGTATTTTTTTGTATTTTAACCCTCCAGCACAAGCGCTCGCGATACCAACAAGAGACTTAAGTTCAGAGCAACTTGAAGAAATAACTGCTTTTATAGATAAAAAATATAAAGCGAAGGAATAACCGGCTTACTCAGTTTAAATCGAGACAACGAAGTCTAAAGGAGATCTCATGAGAGTCCTGCAAGGTGAAATCTCAAAACTGGTGACTGACAAAGAAGTCTCGACCAGCTCAGGTGAGCACTCGCATAAAACAATTACCTACATCTCAAAATTTGTAATTGACGGCGAGCCAGTAAAAATGAGGTTACATAAGCGTGTGATGATAAAAGATGGCGATAATATCATCGTAGCTGGTGTTATGAGATCCAGCGTACTGGAAGGTTATGCGTTCAAAAACACAAGCAACGGCACATCGGGTGACAAAGGAACAAAAAGCCTATTTGTTATAAACCTTATGACCTTCGTCTTCTCGTTATTTGCTATTGTAGGTTTCGCGAATAATCCAGGATGGGGTAGCGGTTTTGTTGCTATTTTAATATGTGGCTTACTTCTATTAACTCTCAACGAAAAACGAAATATTGACAAAGCAAAGTCGCTGATAGACAAATTGTCCTAATAAATAGAGGTAATAATAAGTAAGTCCCAGCCTCAACAACCGCTACTTAAAAAGAAAAAAGCCCCCTAAAATTAGGGGGCAAAGTACCATCGCTTATAGTTATAATCCTGAAGTTTAAATGCTTTAATTAACCAAAGTCACCATTCACGTAACCTTGGGTTCTGTCGTCTTTCGGTTGAGAGAAAATGATGCTGGTATCATCATGTTCAACCAACTCACCCATTAGGAAAAATGCCGTGCGATCGGAGATTCGTCTTGCTTGTTGCATTGAGTGAGTAACTATCACAATCGTGTAGTTCTTTTTCAGCTCAGACATAAGATCTTCAATTTTATTGGTCGCAATTGGATCTAGTGCAGAGGTTGGCTCATCCATAAGGATGACGTCTGGCTCCATTGCAATAGTACGAGCAATACACAATCGTTGCTGCTGTCCGCCTGACAAACCAAACGCTGGCGTTTTCAAACGGTCTTTTACCTCATCCCAAAGTGCCGCGCCTCTCAAAGAGCGCTCAACCACTTCATCGATGTGCTTTTTATCTTTTATACCTTGAGCACGAAGCCCGTAAGCAACATTTTCATAGATACTCATCGGAAATGGATTTGGTTTTTGGAACACCATGCCGACTTTGATACGAAGATCGGATACATCAATATTGCCGTAAATATCTTCGCCATCCATTTCTAGCTTTCCGGTGATCTTTACGCCTTCGATAAGATCGTTCATACGATTCAAACAACGCAACAGCGTAGACTTACCGCATCCAGAGGGCCCGATCAGAGCCGTCACTTGCTTGTTTGGTATAGGTAAATTAATCGCTTTTAGAGCCTGATTATCGCCATAAAACAGGTCTAAATTTTCAATATCAAATTTGTTCATTATTCTGGTCTCTAAACTTATCAATAGGGCCTAAATAGCATTAGCTCGTCGCTAATAGGTGGCGGTATTAAATTTTCTCGCAATCAACTTAGTGACCATATTAATCATTAAAACGAGAACAATCAGTACAGTAGCGGTACCATACGCTTGATTCCACTCGTCGACAGTAAATAGTTCAGTAGTAAGTTTATAAAGGTGTACAGTGAGTGTTCGACCAGAATCCATTAACGATTCTGGTATGCGTGCAACCATACCAGCTGTTAAGAAAACGGGGGCAGATTCACCAATAACGCGGCCAATACTCAAAATCACTGAGGTAAGAATTCCCGGCATCGCACTTGGCAAAATTAAACGCCAAACGGTGTATCGCTTCGAGGCTCCTAGCCCGTATGAACCTTCTCGGTAAGTCTGTGGCACTGCCATTAGAGCTTCTTCAGTGGTGCGAATAATCACCGGAAGAATCAAAATACTCAGTGTTAAAGCCCCTGAAAGAATCGAGAAGCCTAGCCCTAAAATGGCAACAAAGAATGTCATACCAAATAGACCAAATATGATAGACGGAATACCCGCCAAAGATTCAGTACAAAAGCGAATAACCTTAACTAATTTACTCCCCACTTTGGCATATTCAGTTAAGTAAATCGCCGTCATGATTCCTAGCGGCGCAGCGACTGCAATTGACGCCAAAACCATGTAGATGGTGGCAATGATCATAGGGAAAATGCCTTGCTCGTCGCCCGTGCGAGTGTAGATATCAGTAATGAAGTTCCAATCTACGTGCTTTAAACCGTTAGATAAGATGTACCAAATTATCCAAAATAATAATCCGACCGTTGCTGCCGCAGCCAACCAAACAAAGCCACCGAGAACTTTATCTTTAAAAGCACGAGAACGTTTTAGTTTTGCTCTATCCATCACTATTACCTCGTCTTCTCACGGTTTAAATACAATAGCGTCGCGTTGAGAATCATAATAAACACCAGCAGAACAACCCCTGTCGCATATAGCGCATTGGCATGCACGCCACTTGCGTAAGACATTTCAATGGCAATATTGGCAGTCAAGGTTCGGGCTGAATCTAAAATACCTTGTGGCATAGCGGGTGCGTTCCCCATCACCATGATGATTGCCATAGTCTCACCAAGCGCTCGACCAATTCCCAGAATCACACCAGTCATGATGCCTGAACGCGCTGCGGGCACGAGTAGCTTAAAAATGGTGAAGATTTTCGAAGCCCCTAGTGCGAGAGAGCCTTCTTTGTATGAACGAGGAACCGCTCGGATTGAAGTTTCTGAAACAGTAATAACGGTTGGCAAAATCATCACCCCAAGAACAATAATACCCGCCAAAATGGTGTTGCCCGCAGGCACATCAAATATTTGCTGTATTAGAGGAACAATGATTACAAGGCCAAAAAACCCGTAAACCACAGAAGGGATGCCTGCTAACAATTCAACCGCAGGTCGAATGATGTCAGCGAGTCTTTTCGGCGCGATTTCTGCAATAAAGATAGCGGTTAGAACCCCGATTGGTACGCCAACAACGACAGCTCCCAAGGTTGAAACCACAGAGGCAACAATCATGGTCGCTACACCATACAGTGCAGGTGGTAACCAATCTTGCCCCCATACAATGCCTAATATTCCAGCTTCTTGAAACGCTGGAATACTTTCCATAACAATAAAATAGGCGATCACCGCGAGTGATACGATTCCTACAATTGCATTGGTTAACAGTAATCCATGAAATAGGCGCTCTTTCCAGTCAATGCGCTTTTTCTCGCGCAAACCCCTTTTCTTAAGTGGTGTCGCTCGAGTATCCATAAGCTTGTCACTATTTGTTGCGATGGTCATATAAAGTTCTCACAATTCGAAGCATTACAACTTTGTGTCGAAGTGAATATAAAGCGCTCAGCCCAAATTGAGGCTGAGCAAATTTGAATATAGTTGAAGACAAATTAATTGACTGAGATATAGCCTTTTTCAGTCACAATTTCTTGAGCTTGAGGGGAAAGCATCCACGCTAAGAACTTCTCAGTTTCAGGCGTTTGCTTATCTTTTTGATATAGGACTAGGAATGGTCTTGCAACTTTGTAAGAACCATTTTTAACATTGGCAACGGTTGCTGGTGTCCCATCAACAGACAGCGCATGAACTGAACCATCAACAGTGCCTAGCGAGATGTATCCAATCGCATAAGGATTTGAAGCAACCATCGTTTTCAAAGCACCATTACCGCTTGCTACTTGAGCACGTTGAGAAATCGCCGAGACTTTTTTGCCTGCAATTTTCTTTTTCAGCTTCATGATGTCTTCAAATGCACCGCGAGTACCTGAAGCAGTATCGCGAGTGACCGCTACGATAGGCTTATCTGCACCACCCACTTGCTTCCAGTTGGTGATTTCGCCTTTATAAATTGCGGTTACTTGTTCTGCAGTTAACCCTTGAAGTTTATTGTTTGGATTTACAACAACAGCAATACCGTCACGCGCAATGACTTCTTCAACAAGACCTGGATCTTTTTCAGAAGGCTTTAGGTTACGAGAGGACATACCAAGATCTGCCGATCCATTTTTTGCAGCTTTCACACCAGCAGAAGAGCCCGGACCTTGAACCTCAACATAAACATCTGGATGTTCTTTAGTATAAGTTTCAGAGAAAACTTCCATCAGTGGAGTTACACTACTTGATCCTACAGCAGAGATAGTTTCTTTAGCAGAAACAGGGGTTAGAGCCATAGCACTGAAGAGTGCAATTGCACCGATCACTGTTTTTTTCATCACATTTTCCTATAGCGGCCAAAAAGCCGTCAGTTTTACTTGAACGCTGCCACTGTAAGGAAGATTTATGACACTAATGTTTCAGTTGGTTTAAAGATGGATTACAAGCATCATAATCATGAACGTAATAACGAGATCTTTATTCAGAATTTGAATGTATATCACATTATGACTAAACAAAAAAAATGGTAGCTCGTTAAAACACGAAGCTACCATTTGAAGAAGAACGCCCCCTTGCTACGACGACAGTATTATTTACAAGGAGACGTGAGCTTAAACTTTAGGCTGTACATTAACCAAAGTCGCCTGAAATGTATTGGCGCGTTTTATCTTTGCTTGGGTTTTCAAAAATTTGTTCTGTGCCACCAAACTCTTCTAGCTGACCAAGGTACATAAAGCCTGTGTAGTCAGAGATACGTATCGCTTGCTGCATGTTATGTGTAACGATAACAATTGTGAACTTGTGTCGAAGTTCAGTGATTAGAGTTTCAATTGCAGAAGTCGCGATTGGATCTAACGCTGAAGTTGGTTCATCCATCAGAATCACTTCTGGTTCAAGTGCGATAGTACGAGCGATACACAAACGTTGTTGCTGACCACCAGACAAACCACTCGCATCAGCGTTGAGCTTGTCTTTCACTTCTTCCCAAAGGTGGGCACGTTTAAGAGCTGACTCTACTTTTTCTTTGATTTCAGCTTTCGACTTACCTTGCAATTTCAAACCAAATGCCATGTTGTCGTATATAGACATTGGAAACGGCGTTGGCTTTTGGAAAACCATTCCGACTTTAGAACGCAGTTCGTTCACGTCTGTCTTAGAAAAGATAGTTTTTCCATCTAACAGAATTTCACCTTCAGCATATTGGCTGCCGTATAAATCGTAAATTCTGTTCATTGTTCTTAATAGTGTCGATTTACCACAACCAGAAGGCCCAATCAGAGCAGTCACTCGGTTTTTATAGATTGGCATCGACACGTTTTTCAGTGCTGGCTTAGAACCCTTTTTGTAGTAAAAACTCAGATCTTGGATTTCCATGCGATGTTTCGGATGAGCTACTTCATCATTGGAAGCTTGATTTAAAGTTATTGTTGTCATTTTGCTCTCACTAGTTACTTCTGCTGCTGAGGAGATATTCATGCTTTTCTCGCTTTCATCATCTTAGGCAACAGAGTCGCCAGTATATTCATAATCAAAATAAATACAGTCACTATTAGTGCGCCAGCCCATGCTAGCTGCTGCCATGAGGTATATGGGCTCATAGCGAATTGATAAATAGTCACGGGCAAGTTAGCCATAGGTTGGCTCATGTCTTTTGACATAAAGTTACTGTTCATTGCGGTAAACAGGAGTGGTGCTGTTTCACCAGAAATACGAGCAATAGAGAGAATGATTGCCGTAATAATGCCTGGAGCAGCCGCACGGTAGCTTAGTTGAGTGATTACGCGCCACTTTGGAGCGCCAACACCTGAACCCGCTTCTTTTAACGTTGGTGGCACCAAACGAAGCATTTCCTCAGTTGAGGATACAATCATTGGCAATGCCAATATCGCCAACGATACTGCACCAGCCCAACCTGAATAACCACCTGTTGGAACCACAACAATCGCATAGACAAACAGACCGACCAATACTGAAGGGGCACTCATTAACATGCCGTTCAAAAAGCGGATATATTCAGCAAACTTGTTGCTTTTGTCTTGATCCGCTAGCCAAGTCCCAGCGAGAACACCGATTGGCGCAGCGATCAAAATACCGACAAAAGTCAGCATCAAGCTACCAATGAGGGCGTTTTTCAGACCACCAGCTTCACCTGGACCTGGGGTCAATTCGGTAAATACCGCCAAGTTGATCCCTTTCCATCCATCAAGCACCAACGTGTGAAGCAGGTTAAGAACGATGAACACACCTAACAACGCCGAAGCGGTGCAAAAGCACATGAATACTAAGTTCTTTAACTTTCTTAATCTCATTTTGAATCCCTTAGTAGACGTTTCGCTAAGATCATCACAATGAAGGTGATCACAAACAGTACTGCACCTAAGCCAATTAATGATGAGATATAAATGTTGCCTGTCGCTTCACCAAACTGCTGTGCAATCGTGGAGGAAATAGTGCTAGCTGGCATAAACAAAGATTCCGAGATACTGCTTGAGCCACCAACAACGAATGCCACTGCCATGGTTTCACCCAACGCACGACCTAAACCTAAAATGCCAGCACTCACGATTGCATTCTTCACTTTAGGGATAAGAACTTTCACAATTACTTCAAAGTTTGTGGCTCCAATACCATAAGCCGCTTCGCGTACTACATTTGGTATTGAGTTTAAAGCGTCTCTGGCAAAAGAAGTCATGATTGGTAAGATCATGATCGACAAAATAATACCTGCCGTCATTAAGCCAATACCAATGGGTGGTCCGTCAAACAATGGTCCAATTATTGGTAAACCGACTAAATGATCACCTGCCCACGTTTGGAACCCATCAGAGAACCAAGGCGCAAAGACAAACAAGCCCCACATGCCGTAGATAATACTCGGTACAGCAGCTAGCAGCTCAACCGCTTTGCCTACTGGTTCGCTGATCCAACTTGGGGTCAGTTCGGCTAAGAAAATCGCCGTTCCCAGAGATACTGGAACAGCAATAATGATTGCGATAAGTGAAGAGACAAGCGTGCCGTAAATTTCAGCTGCAACACCAAAGTGGCCGCCTACTGGATCCCACTCACTTTTGTAGATAAAGCCTAGGCCAAATTTCTTAAACGCTGGCCACCCACCATAAAACAGTGAAATAACCAATCCAGCCAAGGTTATGAATATGATTAAAGCGCTAAAAAGACTCACCTTGTTAAAGATTGAATCTCCATTCACTTTATTTTTTAAAGTCGTCGTCGTCATAATATTTCAATAGCCCCTATTCAATCTGACCTATTCGCTCATCTGAATAGAGGCTTTTTTAAGCTCTAGTTACTTCGTGCTAGCGACTGTTTTCGCCGTTACGAATTTCTTACCGTTATGAGTAAGGTCGTTTTGCCATGTTTTCTTAACCATATTGATTAAGTTTTGTGGCATTGGTACGTAATCTAGGTCTGTTGCCGCTTTCGGGTGGTCGTAAGTCCAAGAGAAGAACTTCACGATTGCTTCCGCTTTAGCTTTGTTTGGCTGGTTCTTCTGCATCAAGATGAATGTTGCAGCAGTCATCGGCCAAGATTGAGCGCCAGGCTGGTTGTTAAGCAGTAGGTAGTACCCTGGAGCGTGTTTCCAGTCAGCATTTGCAGCAGCAGCTTGGAAAGTCTTCATTGTTGGCTCTAGGAACTTACCATCGCGGTTTTTCATCGCAGTGTAAGTTAGACCTGTTTCTTTCGCGTAAGCATATTCAACATAACCGATTGAGTAGCGAGTACGAGTTACATCGTTAGCCACACCTGCGTTACCTTTACCACCAAGGCTGATTGCAGCTTTAGGCCATTGAACAGACTTAGCAAAACCAATCTTCTTGTGCCATGTTGGGCTAACTTGATCTAGGTACTCAGTGAAGTTGAATGTTGTACCAGAACCGTCTGAACGGTGAACCACGTAGATTTTGTGGTTTGGAAGTTTAAGCGTACCAGCATCGATTGCTTTTTTGTTTAGAGCTACAATCGCCGGGTCATTCCATTTCTTAATCTTGCCTAGGTAGATGTCAGCAACAACTGGGCCGCTTAGTCTTAGCTCACCAGGTTTAACGCCAGGTACGTTGATTGCCATAACTGTCGCGCCCATTACTGCTGGCCACTGAGTCATGTTTTGTTCTTTTAGTTGCTTCGGTGTGAGTGGAGCATCACTTGCACCAAAATCTACTGTCTTCGATTCGATCGCTTTAATGCCAGCGCCCGATCCTACACCTTGATAGTTAATCTGTACTTTATGATCTTTCGCGTATTGTTTTGCCCACTTTGTATAAACTGGGTATGGGAATGTACCACCAGCACCATTAATCGCCAGGTTTTCAGCTGAAGCGCCAAACGATGCAGCCACCAATAACGATGATACTAGAGCTGATTTGATAAATTTCACAATATATCTCCGGATATAGTTTCATGTAGATTCGGCTAAAAGAACAATTCAAATAGACCGAGATTAGTTTTAGTGTTCAAGTAAAACTAAAGAAAAGGATGCCTTTTCTATGTGTGTCAATTGAGGTTCATCAGCTGACGAAACGGAGATTAGAAATTCAATGTGACAGATTTATGAAGAATGAGCTAAATCACACTTGTAGTGAACAAGAATTATATTAGCGAAGCAAAAGTTGATAAATAAAATTCACAAAATGCCAGTTTTTATTAGCTCAAGCTATCATATGCACACTTTGTAATATCAGGTCCTATGATTGCAAAAACGGTGAGTAGCGTTGATGTTAAGCGAACTGTCGATTAGACTTTGCGTATGGATATGCTTCTTATCTTCAAAATTTACCTCATATATGGCTTAATGTTCTTTGCCATATTTTTTTGTATCTTATTCAGGAACTTACATGGCAGTAAGATTCGACTTGCTCCAATTTTACCCTTGCTTGCTACTTTCGGATTGATTCACGGTATTCACGAATGGTCTGAGCTTTACCTCATCATTTATGAGCATGAATTCTTTACCTCTGCTGGCCTAACTATTTTTAAATTGCTCAAACTCTGGTTTGCTTACATTGTTTTAGGAGTATTCGCCTGGAAAGTAATGGAAATTACTGACTGGCCTTATAAGGCATGGATTAGAGCCAGTGTTCTGCTCACTCTTACTCTATTTGCACTCGGCCTGTTTTGGCGATACAACCATGAGAACTACGCTTTTTTTATCCATCATACTGAATCACAAATCAGACTCATTTTTAGCTTGGGTGCCAGCTTGCTAGGCGGCTGTGCTCTGTATAATTTTGCAAATTCGTTAGAGCAAGATGGACATGGCTCCTCGATTCCATTCAAGCTTACCGGTATTGCCTTAATTGGTTATGGGGTATCAACGGGAATATTCACAACTGAACTGGGCTTATGGGTGCTATTTCTTAGGACGATCTTCGCAGCAGGTTTGTTAGTCACGTTATGGTATGCTCTTCGTGTATTTGATGTAGAAAGAGATAACCAGAATCAAGCAGCTGTCCATCAATCTCTTCAAGACGCCAAGCTTAAAGAATTGGGCGAGTTAACTTCTGCTGTCGCCCACGAAATAAAAACGCCACTTAGCAGTGCGATGATGAGTTGTGATTTATTATCCAACCAAATTCCACACAATACCGACTGTCAAAGGCAGTTAGATAGAATTCTCTATGGCCTGACTAGAGCGGCAGAAATAAGCCAAGAAGTACTGAACTATGCACACCATCGGCCTATCGAGCGAGAATCCATTTTCTTACACGACGTCATAAACTCGGCTATTTCACTCAACCAATATCGACTGAATTCGTTTCAACTGGACTTGGAAATATCACCAGACTTACAGGTATTGGCCGATAAAGGGCTTCTTGAGCAAGTATTTAGTAACCTTATTACCAACTCAATTGATGCATGCCAAACTAAGAAGTATATACGCATCCTAGGCTATCAAGATAAGTTGAATGCTATTGTTAGAGTGATAGATCATGGTGGCGGAATACCGCTAAGTTTGATAGAAAAGGCAACACAACCGTTTTTTACAACAAAACCAAAAGGTGAAGGAACTGGTATGGGGCTAGCCCTTAGTAAACAAATAGTCATGCAGCACGGTGGAAAGCTGCGGCTGTTTAACAATGAAAATACTGACGGCCTGACGGCTGAAATCGAATTACCAAGGAAAATATAATGACGCTCAAACTGCTTCTCGCCGAAGATGACAAGCAATTGAGAGAAGTGCTAGTCGAAGCCCTTACACTTGAGTCATTTGACGTCAGTGCCTTTAGCAACGCAGAAGATGCATTAGATGCCGCCACAAATAATCATTTTGATATCGCATTATTCGATGTTGTCATGTCTGGTATGACTGGAGTAGAGGCCCTAACAAGTTTACGACGGCTTCATCCCAATATTGGCATTGTCATTACAACGGCATTTGCGACCGTTGATGTGGCGGTCGATGCGATGAAAAAGGGTGCCGATGAGTTTCTAACTAAACCGTTTAACCTAGCCACTCTATCGATAACACTGAAGCGAGTGCACGCCGAGCGTGCACCGAAAGCGCCGATTGATGAACGAAGTGACGACCTGATTTTCAATGCATTGTCTAACCCAATTAGGCGCATGGTGGTAAAACAACTCAAAGTTCATCGCAAATTAAAATTTATGGACTTATGTCGAATTGTTGGCATTGAAGATCACACAAAATTCAACTTCCACTTAAAACAACTGGTCAACTGCGGACTTGTCGAGAAAGAAAAAGGCAGGGTTTACTCGTTAACCGAGACAGGATTGCAGATTTACTCAAGTATGTTGCGATAACTTGTAGGTGTGGCGTTAAAAGGCCACACTTTTCTTACCTATTAACCAGATCAGCACTAACTCCCTCGTTACTTGTTATCTTGTACTGGCGGGGTAAGATTATATCGCTTGTAAATCTTAGCGACTTCGCCACTGTTTCTCATCTCGTCAATTACCTTAACGAAATCTTGCTGATACTTCGCCATCGAAGATTTTTTAGGAATGCTGATATGACGGCCATTGTAAAAAACATCAACGTACTTGGCTTGTCTTATAATGTCATCGTCCCTATATACCTTTTCATTCTGTCCTGAAGATACAATCGCTACATCAATTCGATTCGTCCTAAGTAGTTTTACAATTTGATCATCTGATTTAAAAAAGCGCTTGTTTAAGTTGGTTGCCTCATTGAAGTTAGTCGAATAAAAGCTGCCTCTTATCGCACCAATTTTTAACCCAACAAGATCATCAAAACTATTTACCTCTACATTCGAGCCTTCAGAAAGCATGAAGTACACGTGTCTAGTTTCGTAGCCATAGGTCGCTGGGTACAAAAAAGCTTCTCGCGTTTGATTCATGGAATGGCGAGGCACAATGTCCACTCCCCCACGCTCGGCAACTTTGATTGTTCTAGCCCACGGAACTTCTTTCCAAGTCACTTCATGGCCAAGTTTAGTGACAGCAACCTCTATAATATCTGCGATAGGGCCAGAGCATCCCTCTGGAGTTGGCATAAGCTCAGGAGTTCTATCTCGGCAGTGCGCGACAAAAGTGTCAGCATTGACCAGGTCGAAAACAAAAATCAAACATGCGGCTACAATCCTCATCGCATACCTCCTTGTACAGCACTCATATCTGGCGCCATGATCCAAATTGAAACGTAGCCAACAGTTCTAATTATAGGAAATTCATCTGATTTGACGTTTACTTGAAGATGGATAGATCAAAAAAACGACACCCAAATGGTGCCGCCTTCTATTAATAAATATGCTTTTTAGCGAGCGTGTTACTCGTCGTCTTTCGGAGCCACTTTCTTTTTAGGAATAAACACAGCGTCGCCCACAGAAACGTTTTTGTGGAAGCTTTTATCGCGTTTGATTGGCTTTTTGTTCTTCTGCTGCGGCTTAGCTTTTTTGTTCTGCTGACCAGTAGAAGCTTTCTTTTTAAAGCCAGGCTTTTTCGGCTTAATGCCCTTAAACTTGCCTTTAAGATCTTCAAACTCACTAAAGGATAGATCTTGCTGTAGATATGTCTCTATTCGTTTAAAACTTGCCCAGTCTTTCGGGCCAACTAGTGAAATAGCATCGCCTTTGTTACCCGCTCGGCCAGTACGCCCGACACGGTGAACATATTCTTCGGTATGCTTTGGCATATCAAAGTTAATCACATGCGTCACGTTAGCAATGTCCAGCCCACGCGAAGCCACATCTGTTGTAACGAGTATTTTGAACACACCACGCTCAAACTGGCTCATGATGGTATTGCGCTGATTCTGGTTAAGGCTACCGCTCAGTGCTATTGATTTTAGGCCTTCTTTATTGAGCTTTTCTGTCAGCCTATCGGTATCATCTCGTGTCGCAGTGAAAATAATGACTTGTCGATAATCCGCTTCTTGCAAGACACGCTCTAAAAGAGCTTCTTTGTGATCGAGGTGATCGCACAGATAAAACTTTTGTGCGATGTCTTTGTGCTCTTGGTTAGAAACTCCGATTGCAATGCGCTTTGGAGACTCCAACATGTCAGCAGCAATGTCATTGACCTCTGCATGATCTAATGTTGCGGAAAACATCAGAGTCTGTCTGCGTCGGTGATGAGCTTGCCTGTGAATTTTTCTTAGCTCTGCTTCAAAACCCAAATCCAGCATTCTATCCGCTTCATCAAGGATAAGAGTTTCTAATCCATCCAGATATAAAGAGCGATGCTCTAGGTGATCCGCCAATCTTCCCGGAGTTGCAACAATAAACCTTGGGTAGCGTCTCAATGCTTTCACTTGATCGTTAAAGTTTTCTCCTCCCACAATCAAGGCAGCGTCATAAGATAGCCCACCTAGCATGCTACGAAGCTCGCCATAAACTTGCTTAGCTAACTCACGCGTTGGAGCTAAGACTAGCCCTCGCGGATCCTTTGCAGAAAAGGCTTTGGTCTTTAATGATTTATGAAGCATAGGAAGAACAAACGCTAGTGTCTTACCTGAACCCGTTTTTGACGAGGCAAGCAAATCTTTTCCCGCTATAGCAACGGGGATTGCTTGTTGCTGAATGTCAGTCGCCTTGCTAAAGGCATAGTGATTAAGGTTTTTTAGTAAGCGGTTGTCTAAGCCTAACTCTTTAAACTGCAAAAGATACTCCGGTAACAGGTTTCGTTCTAAGATATCCCACTATCTGATTGCGATACATTAGAGATAAACAAAAAAAGCAGCGTATGATACAACAAACGACCAAAGAAGGCCAAAGCCTACTGCATTAAGAAAAAGGTTACGCTAGATACTTTATGAACTGTTGATCTTTTCAACGTTTATTTCATCCCAGCAATGAGACTTCAATCAATTATTCGAGTAATGAACTGAATACTTACGGTATTTAGCCTTTTCAAAGGTGGGCCATTTGTAGGATAGTGTCTACACTTTATCTCGTCACTATATAATGAAGAATGTGTAGGGCGACTTTTGATACTTAGTTAATACAAAGGAACAGTATATGAACAAAATCATTCTGGCAGCTGCAGCTTCTTCTGTACTTCTACTCGCTGGTTGTGCGACAACGGATACAGAAACAGCGTCGAAAGTAGACGCTCTATCTAACAAAGTTGATGAATTAAGCCAAAAAGTTGATGCGTTGTCCTCTGAGGTCCAAAAGAACCAAGCAGCGTCTAAGTCTGCTCAAGAAGAAGCCACTCGTGCAAATGAGCGAATTAACAATATTGCTCAGTCCTACACAAAATAGTCTCCTATTCGGTGAGTCTTGTAACCATAGGCTCACCACACTTCCTTATTTTACATACCAACTAATGATAGCTTTTATAGCGGCATACAGCTGAATCATTTTAATAGACATGCAATCATCATGTATGAGGACATACCGCTACGCTTCTGTTCCCTTAAGCATCCTTAAGTGACGATAAATAGTATGAATTGAAATGCTTAAGCCCTTAGCGGCTATTTGAGCACTATCCTTCAATTCAAATAACCCCTGTTCATAGAGCTTTTCAACAATCTCGCGGCTCCTCTTTGAAGGAGGAATTGTTGCGTCATCTAATACCTGCTTCTGAACGTCTTCAATAGTTTGCAGCAACATTTCTTCATTACTACGCGCAAATAATTCATTAGTCACACTCGCGGTATTAGATGCAAGTTCAGGAAGGAATGAGCGCACTAGAGACTGGAAAGGAGCATCTAGATTTGAGTTAATGCAAAGCAACCCTATTGGTTGCTTATTTTTATTGCGTATGATAGTCGTGACAGAGCGAAGGGTTTTTCCATCAGGACTTTTTGTAATGTAAGCTTCTGAAACGTCATTACCTTGATTCAGCTTTTCGATAGCAATATTAGTGATAGGGGCACCGACATCTCGCCCAGTAATATGACCATTTTGTATTTTGATAATTGAAGGATTCTTAGCATCCAAACTATGAAGCAGTACTTCAGTATGCTCTCCCCACATCGCGGCGATACCATCTACAACACTTTTAATTGCTTCTAATATTTCCAAATCACAATCATTTAGTTCGTACATGTTTCACCTCTATTTTCTTGTCTCAACCATCCTAAGTTGGCTGAGACAATAACACAAAACTACGCAGCCATAATATCAATAATAGTTTCGTCTGTTCTAGTCATACCTAAAGAAACCATTTTACCTACGTTAGATATACTTTCTTCGACTGTTTTCGCAACAATACCTTGGGCGTTCGCTTCACTATCTCGCATGGCCATTATAAAACCAACAACAGCAGCATTAGTTGATGTTTTGACTTTCATTGCACAAGTCGACTTCGCACCATCACAAATCATGCCGGAACAGTCACTCAATACATTTTGAATAGCGGCACAAGACTGCTCATAGTTACCACCAGCTAGATAAGCTAGCGCCATAGAAGTCGCAGCGCTGGTTACGGTATTCCCACAGAAAGCAGACAGCGGTGGGTAGTGAGACTTAATATAAATCGCCCCTAAGTGACTAAGGATTAGTGCCCGTGCAAGCTGCTCTTCATCTGAGTTAAAATGCTCTGCCGCAACAACTATTGGCATGGTCGCCGCGATACCTTGGTTACCACTGCCAAAGTTACTCATTGCAGGCAGGGTCGCGCCCCCCATACGAGCATCTGAAGCGGCAGCAGTACGCATAACAATATTGTTTGCTAAGCCATCACCTAACAATCCGCTCGCTATGCTTTGACTGATCGCCCTACCAACCTGCAAGCCATAGTTATTATTCAGCCCCTCTTCAGATAGAGTCTCATTTAGCTCAGCAGCCTTTAAAATAAACTTTATGTCTTCAAACTCTGAATTTAATGCATAGTCATAGATACTCGCGACACTAATATCCACGCCATCACAAATATTTCCCGTTGATTTGGCTGCTTGTATATCTTGCGAAAAAACAACTTCGCCGTTTAACTCTTTCTTGATTATTTGAGTATGTCCACCGCTAATCTCAACAACGGCAACGTTAGAGCCCGCCTTTGCTTCAACTTGGCAGTAGATAAACTCTTCAACTTGTTTACGAGAAACTTGTACTTTCTTCGCTTGAATAAATAGCTCTGCTTCTTTTACTTGTTCGGAGGTTATGCTTGCTAGCACTTCTAGCTCAGCATTAGGATCACCACCAATTGCTCCTACAGCGGCAGCGATAGGAAGTCCAATCTCACCCGTGCCAGGAACATACACTCCCATGGAGTTTTTATACAAGTTATCAGAAACTTGCACAGAAAGTGATTCTGGCTTTTCACCCAATAGTTCTGCTGCAACAGAGGAAGCATAAGCTGCAGCAATCGGCTCAGTACAGCCAAGCGCAGGTTTCACGACGGAATTTAAAATTTCTTGGTATTGCTGCCATTGTGTGTTCATCATTGGCCCTCTTTTTATTTTTATTTGGGACTGCCTAAACCACCGAGATTTACGAGAGGTTTAGTGGCTTAGACAGAGTTATTTATTTACGAAAAGCGATTGCTTCGATTTCGACTAGTGCACCCAAAGGGAGTTGCTTAACTGCGAAGCAGCTGCGCGCCGGACAATCGGCTTCAAAGAACTCTTTATATACTTCGTTAAATGCTGAAAAGTCATTGATATCTGACAAATAACAAGTTGTTTTTAAAACTGTAGTTAAATCTCCCTCTCCAGCTTCAAGCACCGACTTTAAATTTTCGAGCGCCATATATGACTGTTCTTTGATACCACCTTCAACAATTTTCGCTGTGTTTGAATCAACAGGAAGCTGGCCAGAAGTAAAGATCAGTCCTTCAAATCGATTGGCATGAGAGTATGGGCCAATTGCTTTAGGTGCATTGTCTGACGTAATTACATCTTTCATTGTCTATGTCTCTTGGTAGTTAAATTCTTCAAATACATTTTAACCATCAACCGAGATCATTTTGCAAATATTTTTGCATTTCATTTTTGGCATTATATATTTTGATTATATCAAAATAGTAAAACGCTAATTTATTTCAGTCACTTACTACAAATAAGGTGATTTTTTGCAAAAATTTTTGATCATGTTTTTTTGTAAATGCAATTTTTTGTGAATATATTCTTCCTTAAGAAGAGGTATTACCAATATCCTGTATTGTTTTTTGCAAATATTTTTTATTTTTATGCACGTGTAGGCACCCCTATGAAAAAACAACAATTAGCCCTATCAGGTATGAAAGCTATCTTTCCCCTATGTGTGGGGAATTTCCCTTTCTCCTTTATTGTGGGAACCATTAGTGTTCACGCAGGTATGACAGTTTTCCAAAGTACACTATGGTCGTTAACAGTATTCGCAGGTTCGGCTCAAATGGTTGCACTTGGACTTGTTCAAGCTTCCGCAGCCTTGCTAGTGATTATGTTGACAACTTTCATTATCAACTTGCGCCATGTTTTATATAGCGCGTCACAAGCGGAACATATGAAAGAGTATCCGATTTGGATGCGAGCACTGATGGCCTACGGACTGACCGATGAGGTTTTCGCCACCACGATAGGTGAAATGCGCAAACAAGAGAAGAATCGTCATTGGTTCTACTTCGGAGCCATGTTTGCGTTCTGGGGCAATTGGGTTCTCGCCGACTTTCTAGGTGCGTGGATTGGAGCTTCATTCCCAGAGATTGCCAACTACGGTTTGGACTTCGCCATGATAGCCGCATTTATCGCTATCGTTATTCCGCAAGTAAAAAGCCGAGAATGTATCGTTGCAGCAGTAGTAGCAACGGTAACCGCTATTCTACTTGCTAATTTACCTTATTCTCTTGCGTATGTTATCGCGGCAGCCACTGGTGTGTATGCTGGCTACAGAATGGATCTCGCAACAGAAGCTGAACAAAAGAGTTGTATCACGGAGAGTAAAACAGAGGAAGAAAGTAACGCCGCTCAAGTCGACCAAGCGAGTAATAGCAGCGATGCCAGTGAGGCGAAATTAGAACAAAACACATTATGTGTTAACTAATCAAATACCCTACGAAATATAAGCGAGACACTCCATGAATACGACTGCACATTTTTCATTAGGTGCCCACTACGTCATCTTACTTTCTCTAGTAATGGCAGTAGCAACATTTGTTATCCGATTTTCAATTATCGGTTTGGCCGGAAAGTTTACCATGTCTGAGCGCTTTAAGAAGACGCTAAGGTTTGTTCCCGTAACCGTTTTACCTGCAATTATCGCTGTAGGAATATTAGGTAAAGGAGCAAACTTTGCGTTCAATATGGAAAACCCAAAAGTGATGGCCGCGATAATCTGTACATTGGTCAGCTTTAGATTCGGGTTGATATGGGTGGTAATTAGTGGGTTGGCTTCCCTTATTTTGCTCCAACATTATATCGACCCTCTTTTATACTCATTACATATATTTTCCTAGTAGGATCGTAATACTTGAGAAATTGCTCCACGATTTCTGTATGGCAAAAGGCCAAATGTCCCCCCGACATTTGGCCTTACTTTTGAGTATTTAGAACATGTTTAGCTAGTCAAATATCCTGAAGGGCAATTTTTCAGGCGATTCGACCAATTAGTTAGACTGGAAGTGCCCTTATTATAAAATTAATATAATCATAGATTTAATCAGATAATAAAGACGAAAGTGTCAAAGTAGAATTTGTGAAAAACTGAGTAATTAAAACAATCGGAGACATGCAACCTAAAAAACAATTCTTACCTATTAAATCAGCTCAAAAACAACTTCTAGCTCAAAAAAAAATGCATACATATAACTGTTACAACAAATTAAGCGTCACTCCTAACGATGCTTAAATCTTTATATGTGTAAATTTCCATTGTTGCCAAACTACACTAAAGTAGTAGTTAGTTAGAAAAATTAATAACTTTAGGAATAAAATGATATGTTCGACTCTATTAGAGTTATGACATACTGCATCGTATTCATAGTTCTAGGTTTTGCATCCTCACTCTTTTCGAGCAACATCGCTAGAGCTGATAAACCAATATCGGTTGAATTTAATGACGACCAATTAAAAGCTTCAGAAATACAGCATATTGTAATAGAGCTCAAATACTTAGACGAAGTTTTGACGTCATCAATTATTAGTTACTCTTTATCTGGGAACAAAAAGTGGTTAGAACGCTATCACTTAAATGAACCAAAACTTGATTCCTTAATTAATGTTCTCCTAGAACAAACATCCAGTTTGGATTTAGAACTTGTAAAAAGATTGGAACAAGAAAATATTTTTTTACTTAAAATTGAACAAAAAGCTATTGATTTTGTAAAATCTGGCAAGCTACAAGACGCAGTAAAACTAGTAAGTAGCCAAACATATCAATCACATAAAAGCAAGTATATGGACTCACTACTAACTCTTGCTAAACGACTGGAACATCGAAGCAAAGACTCTTCTCAATACAAGGATGTATCCCTTAATGAACAAGAACGTACGTGGATTTCAAAACATACTGTAAAAATAGGCATAGAAAACTGGCCACCGATGCTGATTAAAAAGAGCAATGGTGAACTAGCAGGAATAGCAGGAGTTATAGTTGAAGAAATTGCAAAAAAAACTGGAATTCGTCTTGAATTAGTCGAAGACGATTGGGATAAGTTGGTTGAAAAGTTCAAAAAGGGTGAAATTGATGTACTACCTCACACATATTTTAGTGAAGATAGACAACAATATGGTAGTTTTACATCAGCATACTTTATAGTTCGAGAGTTATTCTTTGTACTTGACAAGAACACACATCTAAATTCAATAAATGATTTAAAAAATCGCACGATTGCTATACCAAAAGGTTATCTAACAGTTAAAAAATTCAAGGCTCTTTACCCGAAAAGTAAAATACTAGAAACATCAGGAGTAGAAGAGGCAATCTTGACTGTTTTAGATGGGCGAGCTGACGCTGTTCTTGGCTCTGAGACTGTTATTTTGGATTGGCTTGAAAAAAATAATATCCAATCAGTCAGAAAAATTGACGAAGATGTTATCTCTCCTTCAACATTACATTTGTGGTCTAGTCATAAAGTACCAATTTTAAATGATATTTTACAAAAAGGATTGAGTTCATTAAAACTTAGGGAATTACTATTAACTAAATCTGATTGGTTAAAAGCCAGTTCAGACCATATTGGTAAGTCAGAAGAACTAGATTCCTCAAAAGTTAAAAATTTCATATGGTTATCAGTTGGTATAATTACGATATTAATTATGGTTTTGGCTATTTCCATAAATAAGGTATTTAAGGCAAGTGATAAAGAATTAGCTAAAAAATTTGGTAGTAGACGTTTCAAGTACTCTATTCTCTCTATTCAAGCATTATTGTGTGCTTTTTTTGTCACATTAGCTTTTATAGTCACACATTACGCACACAAGCAGAGCGTCGATACAATTAACTATAACCTACACTCAGTACTAACTTCTATTCATAAACGCATGGCTGGCTGGGTAGACCTTGAAAAAAACACCTTAAGCCAGCTAGGAATGAATAGTGATTTAGTTAAAATGGTTGAAGAGCTATTGAGGTTAAACAAAGAGAACAAAAACCTTTTAAATACCCCCATACAAAAAGAAATTATTGAATTTATTGATAAACGACATGGCCTATCAGATTCGTTTGGATTTTCGATTATTTCTCCTGGCTACATAAATGTATCTTCTAGTCACTTTGAACAAATTGGTGATATCAGCATGATACACAAGTCACGCCCAAATTTATTGAATTCTGCATATAGAGGAGAAGCGATATTTGTACCGCCTATATTAATTAATCTCAACAGCAAAGGTGTTACAGACTATCCTGCAATGTTTTTTGTTGCTCCAATAATAAATAGCGAAGGCTATACAATTGCGTTATTAACCAAGCAAATAAACTTAGGAGGTATTTTTTCGACAATACTGTCTAGTGGATATATAGGTCGAAGTGGTGAAGCTTACGCTGTAGATCGCTCTGGTTTATTACTTTCTAATATTCGATTTGAAGATTCCCTCAGGCAAGCAGGTTTACTTACTGAAACTCAAAAGGCCTCACTCAATATCAGAATTGCTGACCCTGGAATTAACCTTATAGAAAACCCTCAAAAGGCTAATAAGAATTGGCCACTTACAGAAATGGCTCGTGGTATTGCCAATAAAGAGTCTGGATATAACAATAATGGTTACAATGACTATAGAGGTATACCTGTAGTTGGACGTTGGATTTGGGATGAGATGCTCGGTGTTGGAATTGCTGCAGAAGTAGATGTTTCTGAGGCATTTGCTCTACTGACCACCTTTAAGCTCACAATATGGTCATTGCTAGGCTTAGCTATATTACTGATTTTCGGGACAAGCACATTTACTCTTAGAATAGGTTCAAGAGCAACCCGCGCTTTAGAAACAGCGCAACTAGATCTAGAAATTCAGGTTGAAGAGCGCACAATGGAGTTAAAGACAGCTTCCGAACGTATAAGAACAATTATTAATGATGCGTCAGATGGTATTATTTTAGTAGACTATATAGGAATAATAATTGAGTTCAGTCCCGGAGCCGAAGAAATATTTGGTTATCAATCCAAAGAAATATTAGGTAAAAACGCAAATATTTTAATGTCTCCCTCATTTCATGAACATTATCTTAATACCATAACTAATAAAAATAGTAAAAGAAAAATTTCCGAGTTTATTGGAGTTTGCAAAAATGGTATAGAAAAAAACATTGAAGTAGCCATTAGTGAAACTGAAATTAATAATGAATATTTCTATATGGCAATTGTTCGAGATTCGACGAAAAGGAAAGAAGTAGAGCGTGAAATGTGGCTGGCTCAGAAAAAAGCGGAAGAAGCGACGGAAGCCAAGAGTGCGTTCTTAGCAAATATGAGCCATGAAATCCGCACTCCGATGAATGCAATTATTGGAATGGCTTATCTTGCTCTTCAGACCAAACTAAATTCGAAGCAGTTTGACTACATCAATAAAATTCAAACCTCTGCTGAATCTTTATTAGGGATCATTAATGATATATTAGATTTTTCTAAAATTGAAGCTGGTAAACTTGATTTAGAGGAAACCGAATTTGAGTTAAATGGTCCAGTAAATAATCTTATTCAAGTTGTTTCTCAGAAAGTACAACAAAAAGGTATCGAATTACTAATTGATATTGACAATAGAATTCCAATTAAAATCATTGGCGACCCACTTAGATTAGGGCAAGTGCTACTTAATTTAACTAATAATGCAATTAAGTTTACTGAACAAGGTGAAGTAATTATTAAAGCTGAAGTTATGGAGCGTAAAAACGATAATATTAAAATTATTTTTTCCATCCATGATTCTGGCATAGGCATGACACCGGAACAAGTAAACAATTTATTCCAACCTTTTACTCAAGCTGATTCGTCAACAACACGTAAATATGGTGGAACAGGATTAGGGCTTACAATCAGTAAAAAAATAACAGAGCTAATGGGAGGAGAAATATGGGTAGAAAGTATTAGTGGAGTAGGAAGCACTTTCTACTTTACTGCTTATTTTACGATCTCAAACAATAATAAACATATAAATGAATTATCCAATACTCTCGAAGATATATCGGTTTTGGTTGTTGATGACAGTATTGCCGCACGAGAAATTTTGCAAGATATTTGTAATAGTCTTGGTTTTGCACCGACTATAGCCTCATCTGGCGATGAGGCTATAAATAAGGCTCTAGAAGCACAAGACGAAAATAATCCATTCAAACTTCTAATATCCGATTGGAAAATGCCATATATGGATGGAATTGAGCTAGCAAAACAGGTCGCTGAAAACGATCAAATCCCTAATAAACCACGCATAATTATTGCAACTGCTTATGACCGTGATGAAGTATTCAGACAAGCTGAAGCCATCACTATAGATGCAGTGATCAGCAAACCAATTAGCGCATCGAGCTTACTGGATACCGTACACAACGTTCTAGGTAAGCACCCTCAAACACCATCTAAACTGCATGATGAGATTGATACCTCGGTGACAAACGAAATAGCGGGCGCAAAAATTCTGCTCGTGGAAGATAATGAGATTAACCAGCAGATCGCTCACGAATTCCTAAGCATCGCTGGCTTCGATATCAATATTGCTGAGAATGGTCAAGAAGCAGTTGAAATGGTCGAACAGTCTGACTACGACGCAGTATTAATGGATGTGCAAATGCCAATTTTAGATGGATATGAAGCGACTAGAGCTATAAGAGAAAAAGGAACTTTTGACACTCTCCCTATAATTGCAATGACAGCAAATGCTATGTCTGGTGATCGTGAACGATGTCTTGAAGCAGGGATGAATGATCATTTAACTAAACCTATAAACCCTCAAGAGGTATACATAACATTATCAAAATGGATAAAACTAACTGGACTAGATATCGATACTTCTGCTAACAATGTACAAGAGGAAGTTTTTTACATAAAAGACTTTGATACCACCTCCGCTATAGCACGTATGGCCGGAAACGTTAAAGCATACAAAAGAACTTTAGCTAGAGTCGTTGAAACAGAGTTTGATGTTGTTGAAAGAATCAGAACATCGATAAATCAGGGTGATATAGATACTGCTGTAATTGCCATCCATACCTTAAAAGGTATTTCAGGGAATGTCGGCGCTAATTACCTAGTAAAGCCAAGTGAAAGTGTTGAAAGGCAACTAATTGAACAAAAAACAAGCGGCAATCATGATTTAATATCTTCTATAAATTCAGAGCTTAATAGTGTCGAAGGGTTAGTTAAAAAGATGATTTTAGATATTACCAAGGCACTTGAAACTCAAGTCGAGTCAATCGAAAAGAGAGCATTTGATGCTCAAAAGTTTGAAATATTGAGTCGACAGCTAAACCAGCAACTTAATGAGTTTGACAGCGAAGCTATAGAAACTTTTGATGAGTTACTCAGGTTTGTAGATTTAGAAACGGAGTCTGGTGTAACCATAAAGATTTCTAAAGCTATACAATCATACGATTTTGAAACAGCAATATCACTATTTAAGGAGTTTTTAGGACAACGAGGAATATATTTTGACGAATAGAGGATAATATTGAATATATAACATTTATATTCTTATTTTGTAATTAATAATCTATCACCTCTCACTTTAAAGGACTTTTAATGTTGCACTTCACAAAAATAGTAAGTATTTTGAACAAAAAAATCCTTCAAGATAAATTGTAAAAAATAAGGTATCAACCCAATGAGCTCATTTAAAACAATAACTAAAGAATCTCCATATAAAGGGTTATCTGTTCTTATTGTTGACGACTTTGATGCAGTAACGAGAACCCTTTATGGCGCTCTAGAAAAATTAGGCTTCAGCAATATTTTAAAAGCAAAAGATGGTCGTGAAGCACTATATCGGCTTCAGCATAATACTGTTGATATTATTATATCTGACTGGAAAATGCCTAAAATGGATGGATTAGAGCTATTAAAAAATGTTCGACAAACGGAAAGCTTAAAGAGCATACCTTTTGTCATGTTGACAGGAAACTTGCACCAAAGTGATGTTATTGAAGCTATTGAATCAGGTGTTTCTGAATATATTACTAAACCTTTTTCTATAGCAACTTTGAGCGAGCGTATACACAAAGCTTTTGTGTCTCCAATTCCAACAAGTGCAGTTAGTCGAATTCTAGAAGCAAAGGAAGAAGACAAAGTAGAAAAAGTTCGCAACATATTAATTGTCGACGACGATATCACAAATTTACAAGTCTTAAGTGAGTTGCTAAAAAATGATTACAAAGTCCGCGTATGTAAAAGCGGGGCCCAAGCTATAGAAATATGTTCAAAAAAAGACAGTATTGACTTGTTGCTACTAGACATTATGATGCCCGAAATGGATGGACTGGAGGTATGTCGACACCTTAAATCCGAGCCTGACACAGAATTTATACCCATTATTTTTATATCGGCACTATCCCAAACTAATGATGTCGTTAAAGGTTTAGCGCTTGGCGCAGTTGACTATATAACAAAACCTATTATACCAGAAATAGTTCTAGCCCGTGTTAAGACTCATATAAACTCTATGATTCAACGAGAAAAAATGATCAATCAGGTGAATCACTTAATTGAGGCAGCACGTATGCGAGATGAAATAGATGAAACATTTATCCATGACCTGCGCAACCCGCTTACATCAGTCATCAACGCTATTTCTCTGTTAAAAAGTCAAACATTAGAATACAGAGAGGAATTCAATCTGTTAGAAGAAACATCTTTAATGATGGGTAAAATATTAGACAATCACAATATTCTACAAGATTTAGAACAAGGTACATACTCAAAGCCTTTAAATAAGATAAATGCATACTCTACTCTCAAGAAAGTTGTAGATGCCTCTGAAGTTAAAGCTCGCAAGAAAAAAATAATAATTAACATGCGCGTAGATGAAAATCATATATATCTAGGCGATGAGCTTCTTAGTTACACTATGTTTTCAAATTTGATTAACAATGCAATAGAAGCAGCTCCGGATCACTCAACAGTAATTGTTCAATCTGAAGTTAAAGAGCAGCAGGTTGTGATATCTATCCATAATGAAGGTGAGGTTCCCATAAATATTCGAGGCCAATTTTTCAACAAATTTGTTACAGACAACAAAATTGATGGAAAAGGTATCGGTGCTTATTCTGCGAAACTCTGCGTACAAGCACAGCAAGGTCGTATAAAATTAAATGTAAGAGGAGGAAAAGGAACAACATTGACGCTGTATATGAAACATATTGAATAAAAAATTCGAGAGCTGGGCATAAAAATTTATGTACCTCTCAAGAGCTTCTTAATTCTCTAAAACAATAGCTTCTGCGAGACAGTTACCCGTAGTATCAAACGGTCTTAGAAAGCGATTAGCTCCAACTTACGAAGAAATTTACAATTTTACCGACTACAGTAGCTTTGACGATCTAGCCATCGCTATTTAAAGCTTGCGGCTAAATTCTGGATTCGCGATTTCAACAGGCACTCCATTTTGAGCCAGTATTACCGCTCTCACCTTGTCATCTGAAATATGGAACTCATCTAACCACCAGCGTAGCTCTTGAGGTATTTTCAGAACTTTCTTACTGCCATCGCTACGAGTTAAAGGTTCATGAGCTTCGACAAACACACTTCTATCTGGCTCTAGCGTCATTTTGACAGGCTCATCAATGATAGTGACTTTTTCTCCTACCAATGAATGCTCAAACAACCACTTGATATCCTTAGGTTCCATACGAATACAACCCGAGCTCACACGAAGGCCGATACCAAAGTTTTTGTTTGTTCCATGAATCAGATAATCACCCACTCCGTATGCCAATCGCAACGCATAATCTCCTAACGGATTGTCTGGTCCAGAAGGAACAATTTTTGGTAATGTGACGCCTTTCGCTAAATACTCTTTACGAATCGACTCTGGTGGAGTCCAAGTTGGGTTTGCTCGCTTTTGGCTTATTGTTGTCTGCATTTCTGGCGTATCTCGGCCTATTCTGCCGATTCCAACCGGAAATATATGAACAATATGTTTTTCTGGTTCAAAATAGTAAAGCCTTAACTCAGCGAGGTTAATCACAATGCCTTCCCTTGGAACATTTGGCAATATAATTCGAGTTGGTATGGTCAGCACGTAACCAGGCTGAGGAAGAAAAGGATCAACACCTTTGTTTGCAGCCATTAAAGACAAAAAACCCACGTCATATTGCTTGGCAATATCTGCTAAGCTTTCTCCTTTTTTAACAACGTGATATTGAGTCCGGCCAACAATTTGGCTTCCCTCCATAGGCAATTGATAAGTTGCCGCCACTACTGCTGTGACAGGCATGCACACAGCTAATATAGCCATTAACCTTATCAATTTATTCCGCATCTGGCATTTCCCTAAACTATTTTCATTGGCGTTATTGTAAGGTTAGCGTTTATATCGACTATTAATCAACTGATCTTATGCCTTATAGAGGTTAGCGATCTTTTTAGCTCTAACCATAAATATCATGGCTCAACGCAAAAAGTCATTTTCAATGCTATTGTTATGTTATAACATTCAGCCAATTTCAAAATGCGCTTTTCAGAGATTAAGCGTGATCGATAAATATGGAGAAACTCATGAAACTTCGGTTTTCACCTTTTGCTTTGCTAGCTGTTGTGCTCAGCCTGTTTACTTTCCAGTCTTTCGCTAAAGAACAACCGATGCAAGTCACTGTAAGCATCTTGCCACAAAAATATTTTGTCAACGAAATTGGTGGTAAGTTTGTAAATGTTAACGTTATGGTTCCACCGGGCGCAGAGCCAGAAGACTATGACCCAACACCGTTACAAGTCACTAAACTTCACGAAAGCAAACTATACTTCGCAATCGGTGTTCCATTCGAGACAACTTGGTTAGAAAGATTCCATAGCGCAAACCCTAAAATGACTATCGTCAAGACTCAAAAAGGTATTGAAAAAATGCCTATGGAATTTGACGACCATGGCCACCACCTACACAACCACTCTGGAATCAAAGACCCACACATCTGGTTGTCTCCAGCTCTAGTTCGCATTCAAGCAATGAACATCCGCGACGCACTAAGCAAAGCAGATCCAGCTCACGCTCAGTACTACCGCGAAAACTATATGAAGTTTGCTCAAGAGATCAATGCTATCGATGAGCAAGTTATTAGCATTACTTCAAAAATTCCTGCGAAAGACAATCAATTTATGACTTTCCACCCAGCATGGGGTTACTTCGCTGCTGACTATGGCCTACGTCAATTCCCAATTGAACAAGAAGGTAAAGAAGCAAGTGCAAAACGTCTGAAGCATCTGATTGATACTGCGAAGAAAGAGCACATAAAAGTTGTGTTTATTGAGCCACAATTCTCTAAACAACAAGCTAAGGTGATCGCGAATGAAATCGGTGGTAAAGTTGTCGCTATCGATCCTCTAGCAGAAGACTGGGGACAAAACCTTGTCTCTATTGCTAAAGCTTTTAAAGCTGCTGCGATCTAACCAAAAATAATGAGATAAAATGGAAAGTATTGTCGACGTCCAAGACCTAAGCTTTGCTTATAAAGGAAACTTGGTTCTTAAGGACGTCAGTTTTAAATTAAAGAAGGGCGACAGGTGCGCCCTTCTTGGCCCCAACGGGGGCGGAAAAACCACCTTAGTTAAACTGCTTTTAGGCCTAGAAAAAGGCTATCAAGGAAACATCAATCTATTTGGTCGCCGTCCAGGTAAATCGCCCGATTTGGTTGGCTATGTTCCTCAGCAACATCACGTTAAACCTATTTTGCCTATTCGCGTCAATGACGTGATTCTAATGGGTACGACTAAAGCGCAATCCAAAGACAAGAAAGCGCTAAAGGAGTGGCTCAAAGAAGTCGTGGCCGTGCTGGAAATTGAACATATTCAAGGCAGAATGTTCTCCGAACTGTCTGGTGGTCAGCGTCAGCGAGTACTCGTAGCGCGAGCATTAATGGGACATCCAAAGCTACTTATCTTGGATGAACCGACCAGTAACGTTGACCCTAACATGACCGCTTGCTTTTTTCAGCTATTAGCAAAGCTTCCAGAGGACATTGCTGTACTTGTGGTAAGTCACGATCTCAGCATTTTGAGCCATAACATTACTCGTGTGTTTGGACTCAATCAGACTATTCGTATGCAAGAAACGGCTGAGCTCACGCCAGATATGCTCGATCACCTGTATGGCATGAACTGCCATCATCTTCATATTCATAATCACGCTATTACTCAGTGCGAAATTGACCATTGTGAGGAACATTCATGATCGATTTGCTCCAATATAATTTCATACAACACGCGTTAATGGCCGCTCTGCTAGTCAGTATCTCAGCAGGTATTATTGGCGTATTAGTTGTGGTAAACAGGCTCGTGTTTCTATCTGGCGGTGTCGTTCATACCGCATATGGCGGTGTTGGACTCGCTATTTTTACTGGCAGCTCCACTATCATGCCTGCAACGCTTGCTTTTACAAGCTTGAATGCGTTGTTACTCGGTGTCATTAGCCTGAAGAAAAACGAGCACATTGAGATTTTCGTTGGACTGATATGGTCATTCGGCATGGCTCTAGGTGTCATTCTCATGGCTCTTACACCGGGTTATGGGGCAAACTTAGCCAGCTATCTATTCGGCAGTATTCTTACCGTTCCGCTCGATACGATTTATCTAATGCTAGCTATAACTACTATCGTTGTTTGCTACACAGTATACAACTATCGCTCACTAGTGTTGATGGCATTTGACTCAGAGTTCGCACAAAGTAAAGGAGTAAAGATAAAGCAAATTTATCTGTCACTACTCGTACTTGTTGCTATTACCAGCGTGGTCATGGTTCAAGTGGTTGGGATTATCATGGTGATCGCATTGCTAACAATGCCGGCTTATCTTGCCTCTCAGTATGTAAAGTCCACTGCAGCGATGATGATCCATAGCATTTTGTGGTGTTTAGTATTTACACTGGTAGGTTTAGTTATCTCTTTCTATACAAACTTACCTTCTGGGGCGACAATTGTTACTACAGCTTCGGCATTTTTAGCACTAAGTTTCTTGGTTAAAGGCTTGAGAAAAGTATTAGTTAAGCCAAAACCTCAAATTGCTTGATTGCTTTTTAAGCTATAGAAAAGTAAAGCTGATATGTTCGTATCAGCTTTACTTATAGTAATAATTATTTATAATTCTACACCTCTTCCCCAATCCAAATATGTCGCCGCTGGACGCCTCCCTTTATTTAACTTTTGTCCTCCACCACATTTTGAATAACTATGACAATTAGGGAGATTACAACATTGGGAAAAGTTATGATCCATCTCACACGATTCTGTAGAATTAGGCATAGGGATTTCAGTTGTAGCTTGGCGATACGCGTTATCAATTAACCCAGGATCAAAAGTAATTCCGAATTGAGAATGCGTCGGCTCTATCACTTTTATTTTAAAGTAGTTATCGATTCCCCCAACTTCACCTCTGGCCGTTTTGAGCGTTGGCGCAAAAGTAGAATCCTTCCACTGGTTCACATAGCTATTTAAAACCCAAGGATCAACAACATACCACGGAGAATTATCGTACGAAATAACACAAAATTGGTGGTCAAAAACAGAGTACACAAAAAGTATCTCCAAGCCTGGTGGGGCTGATTCTGTTAAAATACCCGCAGTCAAAGAAGCAAAGTAAGTGCATACCGCCGACTGAGTTTTACTACAAGCTGCTGAAAATGAAGCTAACCCACGAACAAAATCACTTGAGTTATTCAGTAAACTACCTGCTATATTTTCGTTAATTGCATTAGTCCAAGCCGGATATTTTACCCATGAGTCTAATTTATTTGGTCCTTGCCTATTGTTTAGTGGCCCACCAGCAATAATGCTACGTACTTTTTTAATTGTCTTCTCAGCAATTTCAATGGCAACTCTGGAGGAGTGGTGCGTATCATCATCATCTATACGCCTGCGGCCCTCAATTATGTCAACGTCTGCAAGCGATAGTCTGACTTTCGAACGCTCAGACCATTTACCAGTCTTTCGTCTTTCTTTGACAATCGCATCTCTAAGAATGAGTTTTGGTTTACCACGTGAACTAACCGTACATTCTCTGATCGAGCCCGGGTTTCTATCTTTATTAACCGTATTTCCAATTCGCTTCGGGCCAACTTCTGACAAAGTAATGTCTTTAAAACTAAAGTCATAAGGCGAGTTTCTCTCTATAAATCTAGTAAGCTGAGCACTTAGTGTATAAATCGCATTTGCCCGATTGCTTCTGTATCTTCCAAAACCTAGATCTTTAGATAACTCTTTATCCTCAAAGTATTTTCCCGTGCATTTTAAAATATACGTAGCAATTTTGACTTTTCCATAACGACCACGTTCACGGTGAAACTCTTCAAGTGCTTTATCTATAATCAGTACGTAAGGGTTCTTCCTAGCGCCAAACATTATACTGGAATTACTTTTAAACTGTGTTCTTGTCCACACTCTACTGGACTCTAACATCATGTTATCGCTCATATATTATTCAGTGTTTTCTATCAATTTGAAAAGCAATATACATCAAGCGATTAATTGTATGGTGGAATAAAACTAGGAATTATAGGAATGACTACTAGATGAAACTCATTCACCTAACAACTTAAATAAACATTAACCAGTAACAACAAGCGGTTAAGCAATCTCAAACTCTCTCGCCTCTCGCCCTACTTTGCATAAATAAGATTAATACTAGCAAGCTTTGGGCATTATACTAAAAGCAATTCTATCATTATCGTATCTCTATGGATGGAGGCGATCTATGTGTCGAATCGGATTTCGAATGCTCATGCTCATTGGAGTAACACTCGTTCCACTATCTAGCTATGCACAGAATAAAGTATTGATAATAAACAGTTACCACTCTGACTTAGAATGGGTCAGTGGCGCTTCAGATAAAATCAAACAAGTTTTAGGCGATGGTTACGAATATCATATCTATGATATGGACACGAAGAGAATTCCACGTGCAGAGTTTCAGTCTCGCGCAGATATCGCCTTTGACAAAGTTATCGAGTTAAAACCTGCCGTTGTATTTTTGGGGGATGACAATGCGTTGAGGCTACTTGGGAAAAAGCTTAACGAAAATAAGGTGCATACAATTTTCTATGGGATCAATAATAACCCGCGAAACTACTTTGACGGCAAAAGTGTTGGAAAGCTCAAGTACGTAGGTGGTGTCCTAGAACGCCCTTTATTAAAACGGTCAATCGTATATTTAAAGAAAATCAATAAAAATTTGAAACAAATCAGAATCTTATTTGATAAAAGCCCCACTTCTGAGATCATTTATCAAGATGTATTTGGTGACAAAGAAACGAATACATTTAACGGCGTTCAAATCCACGTAAGCCTGATTGATGATATGCAAAACTGGAAAAGCGAAGTTAATGCTCTTTCTGGGCAACCCAATTCCATCTTGATCATGTCTATGATGCACAGAATTAAAGATGAATCGGAAAATAAATTTGTCGGGTACGAGTCCGTGGCAAACTGAACATCAGAAAACACTCCCGTTCCACTTTATGGTTTTTGGAACGTCTCGGTAGGAAAGGAAAAGGCTATTGGCGGCTTTGTTCTATTTGGAGAAGCTCAAGGTGAAGCTGCAGGCTATATAGCAAAAGGAATATTGGAAGGCGACACTAAAGGGAACTTAGTCCCTGTGACCGCTGAAAAAGGCAGACTCCTCTTTAGTCAAGCACAACTTGATAAGTGGAATATCTCACTTCCGGAAAACATTCGTTCTAAGGCAACGTTTGTTGAGTAAGCAAGGAAATTGCCCTTGCTGCATGTGATCTTCGAACTCCACATCTCAATCAAAACAACATTCGATGTGGAGCAAAGCAATCTCGTTAGATAAGGCTGATTACGTAGGCGACAGACAGAGGCTCTGATTGCCATTGGCTCTCCGATAGGCTCTCTCCTCTCGCATTAGCTTGGTTTTAAAAACCCACCTTTTTACCTAAGTTGTGTCCGCATGGCTTGGGCTAATTCTTAAACAACTCCAACTCTTAACCAGACTTATAAGCGTTCATTTATTCATCATTAAAAAAGTATTGATCAACAAATTTGGTTATAGGGTGCTAGAATTATCAGAAATTCTCAACATAATGTGATTTTAATCGTTGGGAGAGAGTGTATTAATTACTAGTATCTCCTCAAATCATCGCGATATGATCAACCTTTGTGATTATATACCTAAGCCTTTCAAACTTAGCTTTGAAGCTTAAGTTTATAACCTTTAATTAGTCTTTTATTGGAGTTCTACGTTATGACAACCCCACATATTAACGCCCAAATGGGTGACTTTGCCGAAACCGTGCTGATGCCAGGCGATCCATTGCGTGCAAAATATATCGCAGAAACATTTTTGGAAGATGCAAAGCAAGTCTGTAACGTTAGAAACATGTTTGGCTACACCGGCACTTACAAAGGCAAAAAAGTCTCTGTAATGGGTCATGGCATGGGTATTCCTTCTTGCTGTATTTATGTTCACGAATTAATCGCTGAATATGGTGTAAAAAATGTCATCCGCGTAGGTAGCTGCGGTGCAGTACGTAAAGATGTAAAACTAATGGATGTCATCATTGCAATGGGGGCGTCAACAGATTCTAAAGCGAATCGCATGCGCTTCATGGACCATGACTACGCCGCTATCGCAGATTTCGATCTACTTGAAACAGCTGTTGAGCAAGCAAGAAAACAAGAAGTATCTGTGAAAGTGGGTAATGTCTTCTCAACGGATATTTTCTATCACCCACAGCCAGAAATTTATGAAAGAATGGAAAAGCTTGGCATGCTTGGCGTTGATATGGAAGCGGCGGGAATCTACGGTGTAGCAGCTGAATTAGGCGCAAAAGCTCTTACTATCCTAACGGTTTCTGACCACATCGTTAGTGGTGAAAACCTTAGCTCAGAGAAGCGCCAAAAATCATTCAATGAGATGATGACTATAGCATTAGACACTGCTATCAACGTGTAATCACATTTTGCCTTCACTACAAGTGGAGGCATCTTTTATAAGGGGTGAAGCTGTGCCAAATGAAGGGCTACCAGCTGAAGCGAACGGGTTACAACTCAACTTTTGTAAAACATTGGCGTGTAACAACTTTGGATTGAGCGATGCAAAACATTATATCTTGCAACATACTGACCCGAAACGCCCGACCATGGTTTGCCGAGATTGCGGCGCTTTTCCCCCCTTGCTTAATAATCTAGACGTCATCAATGAGTTACGGCGTTTAAGAAACCAGCATAGTGACGGTCTTCCCACCTGCAAAAATGAATCCTGTGAAAACTGTGGCCTTTCAGTACACATGCACAAACACCTATATCAAGCATTTGGATTTAGTGGAGATAGACAAAGATATCGATGTAAATCCTGCCACTCTACATTTGTAGATAAATGGTCAGGAGAAAATAAAAAGCATACTTTTCAAGAAGCACTTTTAGGACTGCTCTTCATGGGCTATTCCGTGCGTGAAATTTGCAGAAAGCTTGATATTAACCCCAAGACGTTTTATGACCACCTAAAACAAATAGCCAGTCGTTGCCGACGTAAGCTCGCTCATTTCGATTCATTATGGACAAGTCAATCGACCAACTTTGAGCTTTGCTCAAATTTTCAAGTCCTACAACCGAATAGCCACAATGGTGTACTTTGGTTTGTGACTGGAGAAGCAAACAGTGGCTACATACTATGTCAGCATGTCAACTATTCTTTAGAAGCTCCGCCAATTGGTATCCCAGACCACAACCCATATCAAAGCGACGCTCGTCTTTTGCCCAGCAACTTCACACCAACAAGCAATCGTATTGGAAAAACAAGTAATTGCACTACATCCTTACGAGACCACATCGATGCTCGGTATAAAGCAATACTCGCACGCAACAATGTTGAAGACCCGATAGCGAATTTTTCACAACTAAATTATCCAACCAAAGGTACCTTAATTCGCCCTCAATACACATCCTATGCTCACTATCTGCACATCAAAAATATGTGCAATGAGAAAAGTAGAGTCACCATTTATATGCCCCAAGACCCTCTGCTTCGCTCTGCGGCAATAACGATTCACGTTGATAGAATTAAACAGCAAACTATCGACCTACTATACGTAGAAGTAGAAAATGGATGGGACAATACCAAGCCTATATTTAAAATCGATATTACTCATATGGGTTGGTGGCGTGATCGGTGGGCAATAGCAAATCAAAGCAACGCAGCAAAAGGTATCTGTTATCTCGCGGGAGATCGCCCTTCACCCGAAATTTGGTTTCCAAAAGCGTCGATTGATAAAGCTCAGTTTTATCAAGATCGTTTCCAATTACTATTTCGCAATTTCATAGATGAACCAAGACGAAAGTTTAGGCCCGGGGGCATTCTACCACTATTAGATATTTTTCGAGCTTGGCACAACCTCTGCTATCAAGATAAAGATGGACTCACTGCTGCTCAGCGCTTAAAACTGTCAGAGCACCCGTTAACTTTGCGTGAACTTCTTATCTAAAACGAGTTGTTATTGGCGAATATTGTGAGCTACTTCTTCTTAATAATCCAAGTCACAAATCCAAAAAGCTCAATCACTTCTTATAATTAAAGGATAATAATTAATTTGAGCTCGGTATAAGAGAGTCGGCAGCGCCTTTCAATTCACCGAGTTATACCAATACCAGGAATTAAGTGATCAGACAATTGTTGGGGTTGGTATTCGTCAGTCGTGGATATTGATTTAGCAAAAGGACTTGCACTTTGGACAAAAAGCGGCACCTACTTGAAGCAGAGATTCAACAGCTAAAAAATAGAATAGGCTCAGAGCCAAAAGCTGTTCTTGAACTTGCCCAGCAATACGTAGAGCACTCTACACGTGTTAGGTTCCCAGAAGGTTCAATATTGAGCTTAATGATTATGGCCCGTTGTGCTTGGTGCCTAATGGATTATCGCAGTGGCTTACAATACATAAAGAAAGCCAACACCGAACTTAATTCACTTGATACCGACGATTACCGTTCTGAGATTCTCCACATTCATGCGCTGCAATATTGGGGGCAAGCTAAATACTATTCTGCGCAAAAATATTGGGTCAGTGCTCTAGAGCACTCCTCTTTAACGGGTGATGTGGAAATTCAAGTCGAGTGCTTAATCGGGCTTGGTAATGTTTGGCGAATAACCGAAGAATATCAACTGGCAAAATCAACTCACGAACTTGCGGTAACCGTCGCCAACAATATGCGTTTTGAGAACTTAGAAGGCAAAGCACGTATTCTGCTCAGCTGGGATCTCTACCTATTGCAAAACTATGTTGAAATGCTCAGTGTTCTAGATGGTGCTGAAGAAGTATTGGGTGACGAACCTGATACAACTTGGCAAGCAGAAGTGTGGGACTTTAGAAGCTTAGCTCTACTCGCACTGGAGCGTAGCCAAGACGCTAAACAGGCTGCTATTAATGCCCACGATCTTGCAAAAAAACACAATTTAGTCTGGATAATGGCACGATCATTTGTCAACTTAGCTCAGATAGCTCTACTTGAAGAACAACCAGAGAAAGCTTCAGAGCTTTTGTCATACGCCGAGTCTTCAGCCAAACGATTCAAAGACAACGAGCTACTGTCTCAAATCTACTTTCAGCAATCACAGGTAACGAAAAACTGCCAAGATTTTCAAGAGGCTTTGAAAGCATTTAAAACCTACCGCAAATACTCCATCGCGATGGTAAAAGAGCAAACGTCCAGAGCAGGTTTAGATACCGCACGTGAATCAAAAAACAAATCTGCACAAAAAGCTCGCCAACTGATTCATCGAATTCGTGAACAACATGAGTACGATCCTGAAAAACGTCTCAACCAAATGGTGTCAGAGACATTTTGGTGGGAACAACTCATATTATTTAAAACTGAGCTCAGACACTCCAAGCACAGCATTATTTTAATCCACCACAGCGACCCAAACTATCTTAGTGTATGTGCAGAGATAGCCCACTGCCTATGCGGGCCACACGATTTACTGTCTCTTTTAGGTAAGGAGCGGATTGGTATCTTGCTCTCAGAGAAAGAAAAAGAGGCACAAAATGTATTCAAAATATTATCACAAATGATCGAGCTCTATCCTTGGTCTAGGAAAGGGCTTTATGGCCCACTACCTCATCTATCTTTGCAAAATATTCTAACGTTCCCATTCACTCTTGAGCAATTGGAGGATCTATCCAGTGATGCAACTACAGATGGATACCCTGCTTGAAAAAGTTTCTGATTCCGGACTCGATGCAACGTCTGTCGACGGTGAAAAGGCTATATCATTTTGGGAGCACGTCCGTAACCATGTCGTGAGCACTTCTTCAGAGCGGGCCTTATGTTACGCGATTAGTGCAAAATATCGTCACGAGTTAAAGCAACATCAAGAGACGATAGATGAACTGCTCTTAGCATTGAACTTACTAGACCAGCCTGATAATACTGAGTTTGTTCTCTACGTAAAACACTGGCTGAGTAAAGCTTTCATTGAACAAGGCAATTATCACCAAGCTTTACGAGAATATATTTCGAGCTCAATCATTGCGGTGGAAAGAGGCTTCATTGACGAATATGTACAAGCTGTATTGGGGATGGGTAATCTGTGTTTTTTCTATGGTGACTACACGCGAGCACTTAGCTACTATCAAAAAATTGATGGTATAGACCATGCAATAAAAAGCAGAACTCTTAGGTTGAAATACAAAATTTATCAGCTGTCATGCTACATTGAACTGAAGAAAATAAAGCTGGCAAAACAACTTCTTCTAGAGTGTATTGACCTCAGCATACTGATTAGCGACAAGAGCTTGTCTGTACGAGTGTGTATTTTACAAGCTCGCATATATCGGCACGAAAAAAAATACCGTAAATCGCTACTCTCCCTAGCTGAAGCTCGAAAGAACGTCCACGACGGGGAAACCAACAACATCGCTAACCTTTTGCAAATAGAAATCGCATTAGGACTCTATGAAATCCAGAAAGTGCAAATCGCCACCTTGCTCATGGAAAACGTAACAAAAAAATTGGATAGTATCGGTTCGCCAGTTCTAAGAAAAACGCTGAGTCAATCTTTAAGTTACCTGTATGAGCAGTTGAACGACTGTCAAGAAGCCTTGGTATATGAAGAAAAAGGGTATCACACCGAGATTAGTTTAATCCGAAGTATACCTATTGGCGAACTAGGAGCTGCGCAGTTACGGCGTTTAACCCGCTATGAATTGCAACTCAAACTCATACTATCAGAACTCGAAAACCGCGAACTAAAAGAGACGACTGAAACTCAGAAATCAACGGTAGCTCAGCTTCAAGAAGATGTGTTTACCGATCCACTGACCGACTTGCATAATCGTCGCTGGTTAGACGTTAAACTTAAAGATTTGCTCCTGCACGATACGCCATTCATCCTTCTGGTTATTGACATAGACCACTTTAAGTCAATCAACGATGAACTCAGCCATTTAGTCGGAGATAAAGCCATCGTAACCGTTGCACACGAACTTTCCTTACACTTTAGAACTCGCAACGCTTCCTGTGTCCGCTTTGGTGGAGAAGAATTTTTAGTTTTAATCGAAAATATGAGTACAGAAAAAGCAGTAGATTTAGCCGAGCAATATCGAGAAAGGATATATCAGTTCCACTGGAAAGATATTCTCGGTGAAAGAGGGTTAACCGTTAGCATTGGTATCACAGAGCACATCTCTGGTGAAAATACCCAGAAAACTTTCTATCGTGCAGACAAAGCACTCTATCAAGCAAAAGCGAACGGACGTAACCAGCTTTGTGTTGAGCAATAGCGAGTATTTTAAAGTACGGAAAGCTCAACGTCTCCTCCCGAGGCATTGAGATAATTTACTAGGGCCTGTCATGTTTTATTTAAGGAGTTAAAATGGCACTGTCAGTAAAGCTAAATGCAGGTGATGTTTTTCCTGAACTCACAGCATCACTATTAAACGGAGAGAGCGTTACATTAGGAAAGCCTCTAGGAGGTGCCAGTTGGCAAGCTGTATTCGTATACCGAGGTAAGCATTGCCCACTTTGTACCAAATACTTGAATCAAATTGAAAGTTATCTTCAGGCCTTCGATGATTCTGGTGTAGGCGTGCTAGCAGTATCAGCAGATAGTAAGGAGCAACTCGAATGCCACATGGAGAAACTTACCATTAGTTTTCCAATTGCTTACGGGTTAACTGAAGCACAGATGAAAACTCTTGGGCTATATATTTCCACACCACGCTCTGACAAAGAGACCAACCATAATTTTGCAGAACCTGGATTATACGTAGTCAACGAACATGGAAAGTTGCATGTAGTCGATATATCAAACAACCCGTTTGTACGCCCTGAATTAGGCGCACTAACGAGAGGGCTAGCATGGATTCGAGACCCAGAGAACAACTACCCTATCCGAGGCACACTAGATTATTAATTCAAGAACCGTGCTGAGTGGCCTAGAACATTGGAAACTACGGTTAAATACTATGCACCTAAGGCTCTGAGTAAATCGTTATCCCTTAGGTGTCTTAACTCCACTTCAACACTTTTACTTCATTTCCTTCTTCTGGTTTTAATGGAATGTTGAGAGAAAGCAGCAATGACACCACCGCCATTCCGGCACCGATAAAAAATACAGACGCAGGCGATACTAGCCAAATAAGCCCAAACGATACAGGTATCACTACCGCAGCGATATGATTGATCGTAAATGCGACCCCGGCAGTCGATGCCATGTCAGCAGGGTCTGCAATTTTTTGAAAATAGGTTTTTATCGCTAAAGCAAGAGCAAAAAATAGGTGATCAACAACATATAAAATTGCAGCCCAATGAGAAGACTGCACTAAACCGTAGCCAACAAATACAAATATCAAACCAATGTATTCAAACACTAGAGCTTTCCGCTCACCTACTATCCCAATAAGCTGGCCTATTTTTTTCGCAAACAAAAAGTTAAACAGATAGTTAATAAGAAACAATAAAGTAATATCTGCAACGGTATAACCAAATTTCTCCACCATCAAAAAGCCTGCAAACACGACAAAAATTTGCCTACGAGCGCCACTCATAAACGTAAGCGCATAGTAAAGCCAATACCGTTTTCTCAATATGAGTTTTTTTGTTTGAGGTGTGTCGGTTTTAAAATTGGGAAAAGCGAAAAATATCCAGACAACTAGAGCGAAAGCAATCCCTCCGCTGACCAAATATACCCACTGAAAATCCAATTCAAATTGCTTTAGCAGTACCCATAAGACGCCGTAGGTAATCAAAGATGCTAACGCACCAATAGATATCATTTTCCCCAACATCTCTGGAGCTTCTTCTTTGGTGAGCCATTGTAGGGATAGTGATTGTTTTAGTGTCTCAAAATAATGGAAACCAGTGGACATCAACAAGGTCGTTAACAGTAGGCCAAATAATGAAGGGAAAAAGCCCGTGATCGCAGTACCTAGTGTAAGCATCGCGAGCGAGAGAATTAAAAATCGTTGCTCCCGTATAAAAAGCAACACAAAAACTGCAGTAAAAGCTAAGAACCCTGGAATCTCACGGACACTCTGCAGTAAGCCAATGTCTGCACCATCAAAATTAGCCCGCTCAACAACAAAATTGTTTAACAACGCCATCCAACTTGAAAATGCTATCGGAACAATAACAGATATAATCAACAAAAAGTTTTGTGGGCTGTTCCACACTCCATTACTTCGACTCATGTGAATCCTTTACATCGTTCTATATCTAAATCGCTTAAAGGTGATTGGTTTAGCGAGATTGATAAGGAAAAGCTTTAAGAAATATGCCAAATTAACACTATAGCAAATGGATGGAGCATACCGTGTCGCAAGCTAAAACTGACAGCAATCGAACAGAATTGAGAGTCGCCACACTAAATTTATTCAACTACTTGATTCCACCTAATGCATTTTATAGCCAAGACAATATTTATACTGAAAGCCAGTGGCAACAAAAAACAAACTGGTTGGAAAGCCACGTTCGGCAGCTCAATGCAGATGTCTTCGGATTTCAAGAAGTATTTAGCCTTGAGCCCATTAAGCAAAAAATGAAACAACTAGGCTATACACATTTTATTACCGTGGATCGGCCAAAGGTAGAAGACGGATTTGTCTATAGTCAACCTGTTGTTGCACTGGCATCTAAACTCCCAATTCTTGAGTATTCTGAAGTGACTATTGAGTCTGGCTCTTTGCCCTACGATACATTTGAATTTAGTCGAAAGCCGATCCATGCTGTTGTAGATGTACCGATATTGGGACCAATGGATATCTATGTAGTGCATTTTAAATCCAAACGCTTGGAGCTGGCGAATGAAGCTGACTCGATAGAAGTAAAGCTCTGGAGCGAAGCCACTTTAGGTCTATGGTACTCAAAAGTACAGCGAGGATTTGAAGCCCACTTACTGCACAAATATATCATTGAAAACAAACAAAAACACACTCGCCCTTTTGCTTTAATGGGAGATTTTAACAACTCGATAGAAAGCGAAGAGTTTGATTGCTTTACATTCGCAGCTGAAAAAGAAACTTGCAAACTAGCCAGCTATCAATTTCACGATGGTTGGTACCTAGTTGAGCAGTCGTCTCCAAGATCCCCAACTCACTTCTACGGCACTCACTCGCAAACTCTGGATTACATTCTACTATCCGACGAATTTTGCAACCACTCAGCGAACAGACGCGCAATCGTTGACAGTTATTCAATCAACGATAAACATATTGTTGACCCTCGATTTGAAGAAGATCTCTATAGCAGCGACCACGCATCCGTGAGCGTAAAAATTTCTTTCGAGTAATACTATTTGCTTCTTTCAATAAGCTTCTTAAATGGTAATCTTGGATGAGTACTCTGTGAAATAGTACCAAGTTATACTAATTGACTAGATATAAGGAAGAATATGGAAGTAATCATACGCCCAACTCAAGTAAGCGATGCGAAAGCTTTGTGTGATATTTATAGCCAACCAACTGCTCAAGCAGAGACTTTACAACTGCCGAATCCATCTGTTCATTACTGGGAAGAACGACTGGAGAATCTACCTGCAGGAGTCTATACATTTGTTGCGGAGGTAGATGGCAAAGTCGTTGGTAATATTGGCTTCGAGCACCGTCAGCGACCAAGAAAAATGCACACTGCAACGTTTGGAGTTGGCGTTCATGATGACTACCATGGCATGGGAATTGGCACCAAGCTGATTGAGACAGTACTCGATCTGGCAGACAATTGGCTACAAGTTAAACGTGTAGAAATTGATGTCAACAAAGACAATGATCGAGCAATACAGTGTTACAAAAACTTAGGCTTTGAAATCGAAGGTGAAGCAAAAAATGCATCGTTTAGAAACGGCGAATACATCAATCTATATTATATGGCTCGCGTTATAAACTAATTTTTTCAATAAGTTAACATTACCTCTATCAATAAACGAAGCTTGTAAGTGAAATCGCAGTGAAATAATTATGACACTTGATGCGCATATTTATCTGTGATAGAAAACTTGTGACAGTTTTGCATACTGCTGTATTTAACAACGATTCTCATCATCCAACAACAGGAGGTTAGCATGGAACGTGTTTGTCCAAATTGTCACACTCAATTAGTGGAAAGAAGTATGACGTACATCTGTCCAAGACACGAGATTGGTGAATGTACCTATGAACCCGCCTACCCCGAAAGAGTGCAAACTCGCAAATGTCAGAAAAAGAGACAGGCTGCAGAGCGAGAAGTTGAAGCAGCTTTTTAAGCTCAAACGACATTCGATACACTAGTATGCTGAAAGCACTTATGTCGCAAGATATGAGTGCTTTCTACATTGTGCAGCTATCAAAAACATCCCCCAAAATAGAGACACTACCAATACACTAAACCGGCTTCTATCTGCCCTATTTTCTGGCAATTTGTGCAAACATTTACACCTTCACTCCCAACAAAATGCGATCAATATATATTTCTAGACAAACAGCGTGAAACTCTTTACTAATTGATAACACTATTCATTTTTTTGGGCTATAGATTTGAATGGATTCATAAAACTTTACAGGGAGAAAAGTAAATGGCCAAAATACGAGCTGTAAAAAATAAGCCAAAAGTATGCCTGGTTTTACAAGGTGGTGGAGCATTAGGCGCCTACCATATCGGTGCATATCAAGCGATGGAAGAAGCCGGATATACTCCAGATTGGTTCGCAGGTATTTCAATTGGGGCGCTAAACTCAGCCATTCTTGCAGGTAACCCACCAGAAAAACGTTTAGAAAAACTTGAAGAGTTTTGGCAAAAGATATCTTGGCCAGGAACTGATGCGAATATTCCAAGCGAATACGCTTCAATATTCAATACTGCTAGTGCTTCCACTGCACTGATGTTTGGCCAACCAAATTTTTTCAATCCGCGCCTGATAAACCCTTGGCTTGCTTGTCCCGGAGAGTCAGCAACCAGCTTCTACGATACTGCCCCAATTTTTAGAACGTTACATGAACTCGCTGATTTTGACTTGATCAACAATGGGGATACACGCCTTACAGTAGGTGCAACACGTGTTACAGACGGAGAACTTGTGTTCTTCGATAGCGATTCAGATACAATGAACCCAGCACACGCGGTAGCCAGTGGCTCTTTACCGCCAGGCTTCCCTCCAACGAAAGTTGGCGAAGATTTTTATTGGGATGGCGGTGTGGTTTCTAACACTCCTTTAAATGGAATCCTTGACCTAGCTGGAGATCAGAGTTTATTGATTTTCGTTGTTGATCTGTGGAACGCAAATGGCGAGATGCCTAAAACTATGAGTGAAGTGCTTTGGAGAGAAAAAGAGATCCAATATGCTAGCCGCAGCAATCATAATGTAGAGGCCCTTATAGCACAGCGTAATTTAGCCCACGTAGCCACTAAATCACCAGATCTCATCGACAGTAGTCAAGTGCCTAACGTACCCGCACTAACAGATGGTACTAAGATTGATATCGTTCATATCACCTTTGACCCTCTTCCAGGCCATATTCCTCTCAGTGATGCCGAATTTTCCCGTCGCTCTATTAGACTAAGGCGAGAGCTCGGCTACAAAGATATGAAACAGGCAATTGAAGAAACACCTTGGACCCAATATCAAGAAGGCCTACCAACCCACTTCTATCGTCGCCAGAAAAATGGTTCATGGCTGGAAAATCCACAAGAGAGTAATGTGAAACCAATGCCACGTACTCGTAGAAAAAAAGCGTCGTAACACTCAAACATGTTGCTCACTTTATTTGCCCGCTAAATAGTTTGTCTATGCGGGCAAACTACAATAAATACTCACTTCCCAAAACCATCCAAACTTGTTCAAACCAATACTAAAAGCCTCACGCCGCCTCCAGCAACAAAGTGGCGTCGAAATCTCATTTTTTGTTCGATTATGTTAAAAAAAATTGATGAGTAGTTAAAAATGCATTCTCATAGTTCTTAGCTTGACGATAGGCGCGAACTGAGCACCCGTTTTGCCAGAACAATAAAAACTAAAATTTGAAGATTCATTCAATTAAAACTTAGAACAATAAAGGAAGCTATCAACATGATGTATCGGCTACTAAAAAAAGGAATCGCTTCAGTCGGCTTAGCTGTCACCATATTATTTTCTCACCTCTCGTTTGCAGATAATTACACTATCGGTACCGGAAACCAAAGCGGTACCTACTACCCTCTAGGTGGAATGCTTGCAACGGTATGGAGTGAAAATATTCCCGACTTTCATATGCGAGCAGAAGTGACTGCAGCTTCGGTAGAAAATGTTATTAAAGTTTCACTTAACAAACAGTTAGTGGGCATCGCGATGGAAAACGTTGTATTGCAAGCCTATGAAGGGAAGAAGCCTTTCCCAAAACCTATGGACGTCTCCGTTCTTTATGCTCTTTATCCTAACGTTGTACAATTTATTGTCCCAGCCAATTCAGACATCACCTCTATCGAGCAATTAAAAGGCAAAAAAGTGTCCTTAGGTGCACCTGGATCCGGCACAAGAGTCAGTGCCATCAATATTCTAAAAGCACTCGGAATCAAAGAGTCTGATATTAAAAGCCAAGCTTTAAATTACACAGCCACTACGAATGCGATTGCCAATGGCCAAATTGATGCTGGGGTAATTGTTGGAAGCCTGCGAGTTGGAGCAATTACTGAATTAGCACTCACTCGTGATATCCGCATCTTATCATTTAGTAAAGAAGAGCTCGCGAAGATTACTGCCGCATATCCGTATTACGAACGTATAAATGTCCCGGCTGGCGTGTATAAAAATGTCAACGCTTTCGATGCACCCGCTGTATGGAATGTGCTTGTCGCCAATAAAGATATGGATGATGAAATGGCGTATGAACTCACTAAAGTTACGTTTGCTAATATAGATAAAATACGCGCATCTATCGGGCTTGCCAAAATATCTGATACTGAAGAGCTTCACCAATTAACTTCATTCCCTCTTCATCCCGGAGCACAAAAATTTGTCGATGAATACAAGGCGTCACACGCAAACGCTAAAACCATGTAATCTGTTTTCTTAATCACTACGTCTGATGTGGTGGTTGAGTTTTATTTGCTCTCTAAAACGCAAAAAAACGATCATTGGAGTTGATTAATGGACAAATTAAATCCTAGTGTTGGCCAAAAATTCACTGATAAGCTGATGCTTATCGCTACGCTACTTGCTATTGCTCTAACTGCTTTTCAAATCTGGCAAGGCATCACGGCTGAGCTCTCCGCACCAATATTTCGGCCTCTTTACTTAAGCTGGGTACTTGGTCTGGTATTCTTAGTGTATCCGCTTTATAAAAATACGGAATCAAGTGGACTTTATATCGCTGCCCGACTGGTCGATATTATTCTTATCATTGCCGTGTGCTGGGCAGCAAACCGCATGCTACATTTTGACTACGACGATATTAGTTTCTTGCTCAGTGGACTTCAGCCAGCAGATGAACTTGCAGGAATTATAATGATCGTTGCCTTACTGGAAGCAACAAGAAGAACCGTCGGCCTTGTTATGGTTGTCATTGCAACCCTGTTCCTAAGCTACGCTTTGTTCGGAGACGTATTGCCCGCGAGCTTTGCAAGCAAAGGTTTTTCTCTAGAAGAAGTCATTCGATTCCACATATTTTCAACAAACGGTGTTTTCGGTACCCCACTTGCCATAGCCGCAGGTGTCGTGTTCATTTTTGTACTTTTTGGTGCTTTCCTTCAAGTGACAGGAGCCGGCCAGTTTTTTATCGACGCTGCTTTTGCCTTAGCTGGAAAATATCGAGGTGGTCCAGCAAAAGCAAGCGTCGTTGCATCTGCAGCCCTTGGTTCCATTACAGGCTCTGCCATCGCCAATACGGTCACAACCGGCTCGTTAACTATCCCAATGATGAAAAAGCTTGGCTACAAACCTGAACAAGCTGCAGGCATTGAAGCTGCGGCGTCAACTGGTGGGCAAATCATGCCCCCAGTTATGGGCGCAGGAGCATTTGTTATGGCTCAGTTTACCGGTATTCCTTATAGTGAAATCTTAATCGTTTCGATAGCTCCAGCGATATTGTATTTTATGTGTACACTTCTATACGTCCATCTAATGGCGTGTAAGTTGGGCATTGAGGGCATGTCAGAAACTGAAAAAATGCTAACCGTACTCAAGCAAGGATGGCATTTTCTTGTCCCTCTTATTTTTATCACTACTTTACTACTAATGAGTTATACGCCCGTACTCGTTGGCGTGGCTGGCTGCGCTGCAATTATTATCGCTGCCATGTGCCGCAGACACAGCCGGATCTCGCTTGCATTGATACTGGAAGGAATGAAAACAGGTGCTTTTCTTGCCCTACCAATTTCCATCGCTTGTGCCACTGCAGGGATTGTTGTAGGAGTTGTCGGTCAAACCGGAATTGGACTGCAGTTTACTCAGTTTTTGATATCTCTCTCTGGTGGATACTTATGGTCAGTGCTTGCACTCGTTGCGGTCGCCGCTATTATTCTGGGTATGGGGCTCCCAGTCACTGCAGCCTATATTGTACTGTCTGTCATGGCAGTACCTGCTTTAACTAACCTTGGCATCGGGTTGCTAACTGCACATATGATCGTATTTTGGCTATCACAAACTTCCAACGTCACCCCACCAATTGCGCTAGCGGCCTTTGCCGGGGCAGGCGTTGCAAAAGCATCGCCGATGGCTTCTGCCATTCAAGCTTTCAAACTGGCTCAGGGTTTTTTCTTAATACCAATAATGATGGCTTTTTCTGGGCTGATATGGACAAACAATGGTATCGATTTTGCGATATCGATATTGGCCACTGTGGGCATAATCGTGGCGTTTGCGGGTGGAATCGAAGGAAGAGTATTTAATCGATTACATTTTACTCAACGTGCTGCGTTAATTGCATTAGCACTGGTGATAGTATTCGGTTCTGATAGTTTAAGGGTCGGTGCTATATTGCTTATTATGCTAATAAGCCTATTTAACATTAAAAAACCAAATAAACTAAAAGCCGAAGCGAGTTAACATGGAAAGTTAACCTGTTGGCCTTTGATAAGGCCAACAGGTTGACGTGATTAAACATGATGTTTACGGATAAATGCCTCATCAAGGTCAAATTTCATATAACCATAAACACATAAGTGATCTGAAATCCCTATATCAAAGCCTTTAAACACTCCATTATCTTCTTTCACAATCGAACAGCAGCCTTTCTTAAAAAATTCAGGTATAGAGTTCACACCAATTCTATCTAGCATCCCGTAGTTAAGTTTTTCAACTTTAGTGTCACCTTTGCTTTTCCTTAAGTTAGTTGCCTTTTTAATATTCGGCATATAAGTGCTGCCCAAATTGGTAACAGGTAAAAACTCCAGTCCTTTGTATTGCTGTAGTCGAGTGGTATATGAATCCTTTAATCCTAGTTTCAGCAACATCTTATCGTATTCTAATCGGCTGTAAATTAGCTGATCAGAATCATTCAGCACATGCTTATAGAATTCATTATACTGAGTTTTCTTTGCAATCTTTTTCAAGTTGGAGTCGTTTTTAATATGTGACTGAGTATCATGCATCGGGTTGAAATATTGCTTTTTCTTCCATGGTTTAAGCTTTTTCCTCTTACTGTCATTGAGGTCAATGTCGTTGAGATGGTTCTTTTCTATCACAATATTGCTGACATTCGCGATACGGCGTATTGCACCGATCATTTGCATTTTATTATAAGGAGTCATAGTAACGCGCTCGTTAAAGTCCCCCATCATAATTACACCAGAAACGGGCTTTTTACCTTTCGCAGAAAATTTATCAATTTCCTTCATGATATTTTCATACTGGGTTTTTCGTAATGATTCACTGTACGAATCCAAGTGGCAGTTTACTATGGCAATATAACTTGATCCCGGTTGATCAATTCTTACATGACCATGAACGAGTGGCGACTTCTGAATAATCTCTAGAAAAATGATATTACCACCTTTGTTCATACCATCTTTTGCATTTACCGTTTTTACCGATCGAATATATTTGTCACTGTATTCGCAACTATTGGTTAGATTAACCACATTCAGCTGTTTCTTGATATAAACCCTAAGCTGGACACTTGCCCATTCAAACGGAGGCTTAGTACAAGTTAGAAACTTTTCTTTCGCTAGAAATTGGTATTTCTTGCCAAGGCAATCACTCATATAGTTGTGAAAGCTGTTGCTTTCTTGAGTTCCGACAACAATGATATCGGGATTTTTTTTCGTCAAGGAACGAGCAAGCATCTCGATATTTCGTTTGCCTTCAGAAGAATGAGAAATTTTATTATTAGAGAGGTTATAAGTTATCGCTGATACAGTTAAATCGGTCATTTTAATGGCCTTATTTTAAATTCTACTTACCAAATCACCTCCATGTGGCCAGTTATTCTATTTCGCAAAGTGTCGACTACACTTCGAAACTGCGGTTAAACCTACCTCAAAAGTAATAACTTTGTTAACAACAAGGTTGCAAAAATGTTACATTCGTCAAATTTATAATACTTTAGTATGAGTTAAACACACTTAGCTAAGTTGATTGAAAACTCATTTAAGTCAATTAAATTCAATACCTTATGATAATTTATCATTCTCGACACATGTCATAAAATTAGGAACTCAGTTTTTCTATCTTTGATCTTCTTCTCACAAACATTTACACAATAAATATATTATTGTATTACTTTTATCCAATTTAACTTGTTCGCTACTCTACACATATAAGGGATTAACCAAAATGCAGTTAAGTACACTAAAAAAATCTGCTCGTTGTTTGTTCAATATTTCATTGATAACATTATCTTTTTCAGCCCTAGCAGATTCCGCACCGTACGATCAAAGTAAATACCAGCCTGTACTCAATGACTCAAAATTACAGGCTCCGGATAGTAGTACCCTGATATATCAAGGAGAGTTTGTAGGACAATATAATCAATATTTCTATGTACCTAGTTCAGGTAATAACTGGATGACTTTTGAGGTTACCGGCGATCACGCTCGTTCTGAATTACGTCAAATCGATACGTGGTACACCTCAAGTAGCACATTACACAAAATAATAGGCAACGTTTTAGTTGTTAAACCGTCATCAGGTTCAGTGGATGAGATTACGTTCATGCAGGTACACGACGTCACTAGCGCCAGCAATGCGATCAATAAGCCACTCGTACGCTTAGTTTGGATGAGAGATTACAATGGTGTACAAAATCACTACTGGGCTGTAATCAAAGCAGATGCCTGCCAAGATTGCAATAACTACGATAAAATTGATCTCGGAGAATATCGTGATTCTGCGGTGAAATTTGAGATTCGAATAGCAAGCAACAAACTATCAATAAAAAGAGATGACATCACCCATCCAGATATCAATAGCTACGATATAAGCTACTGGGGTAACCTAGAAAGTTATTTTAAAGCTGGTGTGTACAATCAAACATCAGGGACAGGTAAGGTGCAGTTTGACACACTCAGATACTACGCTGAGTAATCACTAAAAAAGGTAGCTCAAATACCACTGAGCTACCTCCACTACTTCAATATTACCTAGTGCAAAGATTTAATTAACGAACATCCAGCTCTAGTGCTTCTTCCCCCACATTAATACTTAACTTGCTATTTTCTCTCAACTTAAATTCAATTGGGCTCTTATGACAACTAGCAACGACTGTATGCTCCTTGCTTACAGGCAACTCCCACTCCATATGAAAAATATTTGAGTTGGCATCCGAAGTTACAGTTTTGCTAGGCATTAAATCTTCTTCATATCCCTTTTTAACACTAGGAGAAACTTCGGGATGACTGGGCAAATTGAGATTGTAAGCGCACTGTTTACCTAACAGAAAAAAGCCCTGTCCATTCACTTCTAGGTTTAGTGGAGTATGACATCGCCACTGTAGTGCTGATTTTTTTCTTAGTGTAATGTTATCGCAAACCACTAACCCTGAGTCTTCGATCAACACGAATGTCCGTTTGAATGTTTCTACTTCTTGATAAGATTTAGACAAATCAACTTGAACAACACGCCAATGTTTACCCAACTCAGCATGCAGTAACGACGCAGTTGCAGACTCGTCATCCAGTTTTTGCCCTATACCAGCAATCAAAGGTAAGTTGTGTGCCTTGGTGGTACGAGTCCAATTGTTGTGATGCCCACTACCAAATCGATAACCGTAGCTGCCGCTTGGTGTTAAAATGCACTCACCAGCATCAACCAACAGAAAGTTTCCCTGATCCGCATGTCGATGCGAGCTATTACCAAACTGGCTTGCTCGGTAATAACAAGACAAATCTTGTAGGCTCACTTTTCCAAATCCTGCAAACGGGTAAAATTTATTTTCTGACGGTTTAACGCTCTCGACCCCCGTATTGAGCCTGCGACGTTTATACTCAATTTGTTTAACTGTGGGAATAATATCGAGAAGGTGTAGTGCATATGTATCGATTTGTTCTTCAAGCTTCTGACTGGCATTTTGAGAACACTTATCACCAAATCGATCTGCATAAATTCTCAAAGGGTTTTGCGCAAAAAAACCGGGCCACTCTTTACCATCCCGCCGACACCAAAAACCATCGCCAAAAGGGTGAATCTCTTGCTCGGAAACAACAAAGTCCATCGCAAACTTGGCGTAATTTTTATAAAACGGATGATCATAAAATGAGAAGCCACTCAACCTTTCAACCGAGAGAAAGAACGGGTGAAACCATTTACTGTAAGAAGATGAATAAAATGGACCTTCAGCCCAACTGCCATCTTCACCACCATAGAAAGGTAAAACATTTTGATAAATCATCAACGCATAGTCTAGCCAGCGGGAACACACTTCAACATCGAACTCCTTATGCAGGGCAAGCGCCGCAACACCCAGATAAGCAGGCAAACGGGATGTATGAGAATGACCCGGGTATTGATGAAATTCGTCTTGTACCAACCGCTCTTCCATTTGATACGCGATGCGTATCAACATTGGGCGGATGAAGTCCCTTTCCGCATCCGTCATCAAGGGAGTTAACCAATGATAAGCTAGATACAAATTTCGGCTCAATGAAAGCCCAACTTCATCTCCCCAAGTACAAGGGCGTAACAAAGAAGCTGGCCCCTCAGGGCTCCACTCCGACAATCTTAGCAGCACCTCAACAGCCTTTTGGCCACACCTTTCATCCTGCCAAAATTTATAGAGCAGTGTTAACGACATTAGGTCTCGATCAATCCATTTTCTAACATTCGCGATGGCTACTCGTTTGCCTTCTTCCTCCCCTCGACGGTAGTGAGTGGGGTAGGTTATATCTTCCAAATCCGCTAAAGCGGCGGTAGTTCTCAGCGTTTGATAGCAATACTTTGCTTCATCTACAACCTCAGCAATATCTTCTGAAAAGTACATTAGAAATTGTTGACGATCGCTACACAATTCAAATAACTCATTCGATGTGGGAGGAAGATACTTTACCGTCTCTATATCAATACAAAAAGAAAGCCATTTAGAAGCTTCACCTTGCTCATCGATAAGTCTCCATCGATATTCGCCAACTGGTAATAAATAGGACATTCTGAAAGGGGAGTTCACTTGCTCCCAACACACTTTATGAGCCTCGGAAATACTCTCTAACTCAAGTGTGTACACTTGATGAGCGCTCTTTTGTGGCCAATTAAACCTCGGCGGGTTAACCGTCGAAATTGCATTGTCTCTAGGGGATAGAAAAACTTGAAAATCATGACTTCGCTCTAATGAAAACATTCTAATTATCCTCCTTAAACCATTTATATTCACCAGTTTCTGGATCGATTTCGCCTATTGGTTTAGCAGGAGAGCCAGCAACGATGGCATACGCATTCACATTGCGTGTCACTACAGAGTTGGCACACACTAACGCACACCTCCCTATCGTGACGCCGGGAGTCACGACGACACCTGACGTTAGCCAAACCCCATCTTCTATTTCAACTTTCCCGGCCACTGGATCCGTACGCATTCCAAAATGGCCAGTTTCAGGGTCATATAAGTGGTTGGATGCAACAATGGAGACATGAGGGCCAATGAGCACTTTTTTACCAATCTGCACATCACCATTGATGTAGCTATATAAACCTATGTAAGAGTTATCGCCTATCTGGTTTTCACCTATGCGGACAATAGCTCCTGGCGCCACTCTCACTTTCTCTCCACTAAAACCAAGGATCTGAGCTCTAGCGTTATCATCCTCAAAATTGTTACTTTGAGTGGTATAGAGAGTGAATTTTCTAAATTCCTCGTCTGTTAGCTCTCCGCCAAATTTTTTTTGAACCGACATTCTCTCTCCGAAGAGGTAGCGAAGAGTTGCTACCTCTTTTTTAAAATATAAATAAATTTACTTTGTGCTTTATTCAGATGAAACCGTCGCGTTGGCAGATTCTAATTCAGGTTGTTTTTTTATCGATAAAAGCAGTAACGCTCCGATAAACCCAACGATTGCAGCGACCAAAACAAACAGCGCTTTACCCCATAGTGGGTTCGGGATAAACACAAGCAAAGCAAGAAAGAAAGCACCCGCTAATAGCATTTTCCCAAGCATTTCATGCTGTTTGTTATCCATAGCAACACTGTAAGGTGTCTCTTCAACAACCACTTCAGTATCCACATTATTGAAAAACGCTTCGACTTCTTCCGCTCTCTCTTTTGAAGGCTCTTTATAGAAAAACTGAGAAAGGACAAAAAACGGTAAAGTGATCACCATATGCCCTACCACACCAAGCGTTACCGATTTCATTTCTGCAAACTCACGGGCTGAAATTGGCGTTTTCATACCAAGAGCCCACTCAATGGTATGCGGTGTAATACCAAATGCGATAATCGCTGAAACACACATACCAACGAGTACGGTTCCCCACCCTGCCCAATCTGGTGTCTTGCGAACAAAGAAACACATAATAGAAGGGATAAGGATTGGGAATCCGACCAAGGTTCCAACTAACATCATCAGATCGAACAACCCGAACTGCCTCAATGAAGAAAGGAACAAGGCCACCACAATAATTAATACACCAAACAATGCCGTTAAAATTTTGCTCACTGACATCAGGTGTTTTTCTGAGAAATTTTTGCAAAGATAAGGTTCGTAAAAACTTTTCAGGATAATCCCAGCGTTTCGGTTTAGAGCTGAATCCATCGAAGACATAGTCGCTGCAAACATTGCTGCTAACATCAGCCCAACCATACCAACAGGCATCTCGCGGCTAACAAACATATAGTAAGTAGCGTCTGCTATTTTGTCTCCTAACCCTTTCAATCCCCAAGTAGAAACGTCTGGGTAATGGCCTGCTACGTACCAAGCAGGTAAGAACCACATAAGCGGCCCAATAATCATCAAAACACAAGCCAAGACGGCGGCTTTGCGCGCATGCTTGGTATCCTTAGCTGAGATAAACCGATACGAATCGATCATATTGTTAGTACTGAAGAACTGTTTGACGAAAATTGCGATAAACCAACCAACAAATAAATAAGCGTGGCTATAGCCATCTCCCATCAGTTCTTGATGAGGCAAGCCAACATGCATTAAATTGGTTAAACCGCCGGACTTCCAAACAGCAACGACTGCTGCAACGAATGTCATCACAACCATGATGAGCATCTGCATAAAATCGGACGCAACGACTGCCCAGCTACCGCCTACTAACGAAATAAACAAGACTACCAAGCCAGCGCCAATGATTGTTTCTTCAAGTGGAACACCAACTACGGCACTGGTAAACACAGCAAGACCGTTAAGCCATAAACCTGCTTGTAAAACACTTAGTGGAACATTTGCCCAAGTAAACACTTGTTCGTTAGTTTTACCCAATCGCTGCCGTATACCTTGCAGCGGGCTAATTATTCTCATTTGCCTAGCTTTGGCTGCAAAAAATAGATAGTTACAGAAATACCCTAATGCATTCGCAAAGAATACAATGGCAACGGATATGCCGCCAGTCAGCGCTTTACCCATCAGTCCAGTAAACGTCATCGCACTGATCGCCATCATGAAAGCGCTTGAACCAACCATCCACCAGAGCATGCGACCACCACCTCGGAAGTATTCACTGGTATTTTCGGCACTCGCTCTGAAGAGCCACCCGATCAAAATAAGAAATGCAAAATACACGAGTAAAACGACGATATTGATATCCATTTAGGCTTTCCTGTGTTGTAGAGATTTAGGGCATACCCTAATCATGATTGGTAATAATTTGTTTTAATTGAAATTTTAATAAGCTCACTGAGTTGTTATTTTTCTTGTCTATCTCAGTCGAAGAGCCCATTCTCTATACGCTTTCTAGTCAATTTGATTCACATCGCACACCGTAATATAAACATCCTTCTCTTTCCGTGGAAATAGTAATAAAGTATTACAATTAAACATTTTGAGTATAACGAGTGTATGGAGATTAAAAATCTAAAGACGTTTGTCTGTGTGGCGAAATTACAAAATTTTTCTGCAGCGGCCAGAGAACTGCATACTGCACAGCCGACCGTTTCAAGACATATTTCTGATCTGGAATCTGAGCTTGGAGCCAAGCTCTTTAAGAGAAATACACATCAGGTAGAGCTAACCAATACGGGTGAATTATTGATACCCGAAGCACTCAAAATCATATCCAATGACACTCGTATTAAAGCGCTACTCGGACATTCTAAACTAAATATTGATAGTCAAATTAATATCGGCTATTTAGCAACAGCCAGCTCATTTTTTCTACCAAACCTCATTCGAGAATTGAGATGTTGTCATACAAATATTCAAGTGAATTTGTTTGAAATGTCGAGTAAGGAGCAATGTGAGGCATTAAAAAAGGAAAAGATAGATATCGCTTTTTCACGTAGCCAATATAAGCTTGATGAACGCCAATTTGCCTGCCATGAAGTTTACACAGATCGCTTAGTTGCCATTGTGTCGGCTCATCACCCTTTGGCCAATAGACACGAAATACGATTAAAAGAACTGAAAGAAGACAGTTTCATATTTTTTCATCGAACAGAATGGTCGAAGATTTACGAAAGCATATTTTTACTTTGCCATGAGTGTGGATTCTCACCAAAAGTGAATTTTCAACCAGACAACATGAGGAACTTAGTCACAGTCGTGGCATCAGGTTTAGGTGTTTCAATCGTTCCAGAATGCATCAAGTTGATAACAAATGATCAGTGCAAATGTATACCGATTCAGGAAATGTCTTTATCTCTTCCACTATATATGTATTACAAACGGCTTGAGTTAAATCAACCGACGATAGATTTCATTAATATATACAAACAGCAATCTACAGCGATAAAAGATATTGTAAAAGAAAAATATTGCTAACAAATTCAAACTTATAACGCAGCCTGTTTATAATGGGCTCGTTCTGAGGATACAATTGTATTTGGCCCTAGCTGTACGAATACTTCAAAAGTCCAACAACATATCTAAAAATATTTGTCTGGATGCTGGAGTGTTATCTCGATGTGTTTCGTATGTGGCATGCGAATCCACTGCAGCTAATGGAGATAGTTTAATGCTCCATAAGGCTTTAAGCTGGTTTGGGACAACCGAATATCGCACGTCGATTATACGCAGCTCATCGGTTGGGTCCTGAGCTAAGTAACCAGCAGAGAAGTGGCGAAAGCGCTCAATGTCTTTGATTTGTTGCGAATTTGGGTCAAGCCAAGAGAAATCTCTGCTAACGTCAAGCTTAGCGATAGATTCGCCAGGATAGTTTTTTACCGATGTACCAACTCGAACAGCATCTACATAGTATTTATCTCCTACGTCATAGACGACTTTCCATAACAATATATTGGCAAAGCTAGGTTTGGCTTCTATTTTAGTCGGCATATGTTGGCGCTCCTTTGCAAGTTGCCATCCAGCAGCCTCAGCTCTGTCCCTTTGTATCATTCCAAACGTCGGATAAATCAGAGCCCAAACAAATGCAGCTCGAGCAAACCAAAAGTTTCGCTTCCATGTAGCAAATGCAAGCAAGATCAAGATAGGAAGTGTGAATGCGGGATCTATCACCGATATAGTATTCCATGCATAACGTTGGTTGGTTAGTGGCCACAACAACTGAGTTCCATAAGAAGTACAGGCATCCAATAGCGCATGAGTACTAAAGCCTAAAGCGCTAAAAAGCCAACTTTGTTTAAACGACAGTCCTTGCCGTTTTCCTATCAATAGGTGTAAAACCAGAGCACAAATAAAGCTACCAATAGGAATAAATAATAGTGAATGGGTAAAATGTCGGTGGTATTCCAAAAACAGCAATGGATCGCTAGACGAACGAATCAAAATATCTAAGTCAGGAGCCATTCCAGCAAGCAGCCCGATAACCCCAGCAATAACCAAGTGTTGCTTTTTACTGGCCGACTGCGATAAAGAGGCTCCCAGTATACCCTGCGTTAATGGATCCATAACTAACTCATTGATAGAATTTAACTTATATAGTAGTTGATAGATCTTCCTTCATCAGTAAATCATAACCCTATGACTAGATAATTTTATTATTTTGTGTACAAGAGTCTTATTTTTGTCTTTATCACTTTAATTCTTGGCAAGATATGCAGAGCCAAAGGCTATCTTTCTACTTCAGCTTAGACGTACCATTCAATATTCGTATTAACATTTAAATTAGATAATAAAAAAATTAATTAATATTTGATATAAAAATCATCATTATTATTGGTTTTCAATAAATAAATTCATCATCAAAATAAAGAATTCGGTTAATTAACAAGCGTTAAAGTTATGTTAACAAATATCGTGACTAATATCATAAACACTCAATCACTCAATTGAAATAAAGCAGAATAACTTTAACTATACCGTACGCCGGCAAACACAACATATTTCACAATTTCACTTATTATTACAAACATTAGTTAGGGAAGTATTAATGAAAAAGTCTCTTATTACTTTTATTGGATTATTTAGTGTATCGGCACTTTCTTACGCAAATTCTACGACAACGGGAGATGCGATTTTTAAATGTTCCTTAAACAGCGCAACACCTGATAGTTCATATTGTACATTAGTTGAATCACCAACTCCTGATAATGGAAGCAGTAGCGATGTAATAAACGGAGTGCATGTAAGTGTTGGAGATTTGTATTCGGAGGATTACTATAGCTTAGGCTCACTCTCTTACCCTCCATACCACAACTATGGCTTCGTGCCCCAGAATGCTAATAAATACTCGTCATTCTTTGGTGACAAAAGCTATGATTTCACAATCGTTGTAAAAAATGCAATAGTCACTGAGGCTTATCAGAAAAATGTTTACACGCCAGCATTTAATACAGATGGAAGTACTACATGTGAAATCCTAGGAAATAGGCCAAGAAATACTAAAGGTATCCCTATTACCCTAAACTTAGTAGCTACAACTTTCAGTGTAATTAATTGTACCTGATTCTAATATATGTAGTTAAACATATAGGTCCCATACACTACGTATGGGGCCTATTCAAGGTCATCGGTATCGAATTTTATGTACTAGTTTATATTTGGAAGACAACCTTTACTATTAACATTAATAGATCTAAATCGATGAGATATTTAGCACATCATTTATCTCAAAATGAAATATAGGTTCAGGACTTACCCAAATATGGAGTTAAAAATGGGTTCATATGTTCTAGGCATTCCCCCAGTTGAACCGAAATACCTGCCTGTTCGAGTATCTTAACACCTTTTCCACTATTTCTTGGGTCTGGGTCTAACATTGAGACCACAACATTTTTAATTCCTGACTGAACCAAGGTGTTCGGCCAACGAAAGAACAGGGTTCAAGCATGACATAAGCCGTCACGTCTTTTCACAAGCCTGAATATGCGATTAAAGCCTCAACTTCAGCATGGTTACCACCGATTTCTTGGGTGTACCCCTGCGACACGATTTGACCATTCTTTACTAAAATAAGCCCACGGGGGATTAGGGTTGCACTTAGGCAGGGCATTACGTGATACCTCTAATGCCTTCAACATGAATTTCTCGGACATAAATACTGCATTCCTATGGCTTCCGATAGAAAAATTTAAGTTCCAATAAAAGCGACTCTTTGAAAATGCTAGCAACACTTCCAAAGATAGCTCAACGCAGTATATACCTTCGCAAACTCATGCGATATCGGCATTAAGAAAACCTTAATCTTTACTTCTGCTGTTGCGCTTGCAGCAAAGATTTAATCTCTGCCAATTCTTGCTTAAGTTCCTTCATTGTTGGCTCGTTTTCCTTCTTGCTGTTCTCCTCTCGAACCGCTGCATGTTCTTGCTCAAGGACATTAACCACTATTCCAATCACCATATTTAAAAAAGCAAAGGCTGTAAAAAAGATAAATGACAGGTAATACAGCCAACTCAGCTTATATACTGCCATGGTTTCGTACATAACATCCGTCCAATCCTCAAAGGTCATCACACGAAACAGGGTTAACAAGCTGATAGAGATATCTCCCCAAAGATCTGGGTTAATCTGAGCAAAGAACGTGCTACCAATTGCTGCGTAGATATAGAAGATAATGAACATCAAAAGCATCACATAGCCTAACTGAGGCATTGCTTTGATTAACGAGTTTAGTAACATTCGCAACTCTGGAATGATAGACACCATACGCAGCACGCGGAAAATACGAACTAAGCGCCCGACTAAGGCCAACTCGCTATCTGATATTGGTATCAAGCTCACCACAACTATCAGGGTATCAAAGACGTTCCAGCCGTTTTTAAAAAAGCGCTTCTTATCTTTTTCCCCAATAAATCGGATGATGATTTCAACCAAAAATATGAAAGTGATAAACCAATCTAAAACGTGAATAAGCTGCACAACAAATGAAGGCAACTCGTAAGTTTTCGCACCAATCACTAGTGCAGAAAATATGATGACACCAACAACAAACAGCTCAAAAATTTTGTTGCTTCTTAATCGTTCAAATTTGGCTTGCCACGTGTCAGGCTGTTCGATCATTTAGCCTCCTTGCTAAACAATAGGGAATATGGATTTACTCAGTTAAGAGAATTCGCAATTAACACACAAATAACGCTCGATAACGTCATAATCCTAAAATAAAGATTTATCATCAATATCCCTCAATGGTTAATTCTCAATGAATTTTTAAACATTGACGTTAATCACCAACAGTTAATGTTTTTTACAACTTGATGGAACTTTGAGCGAAAAAAATCCCACACTATAAAGCGCGGGATTAATGATAAGTGATTGAGTTTGGTCTTATGGGACTATGGCACCCCATGACCTTTTGATGCAATCCAAACACGAAACCATTGCTCACGAGTGAGTTCCAGTTCTAACGCTGAAATCGCTGCTTGCACGCGTTCAATTTTGCCCGAGCCTATGATCGGTAGTGGCTTACTTGGTAAAGCACGTACCCACGCATAGATAACTTGATCGATAGATTCAGCTCCAACCTCTTCGCGAATTAACTCCAACTCAGATCTGATTCTCTTAGCCTGTTCAGTTCTGGCATTGAACAGACCACCGCCCGCTAAACATGACCATGCCATTGGACGAGTACGAAGAAGCTGCAATTGATCTAACGTGCCATCATGAACAACATCGAAATTTAGTGGATTGATTTCCACCTGATTTGTTACTAGTGGTTTACCAAGGCGCGATTGCAGTAGGTCAAACTGACGAGGAGTAAAGTTAGACACACCAAAATGTTTTACTTTGCCCACTTTGTGCAGCTCAGAAAATGCACCCGCTACTTCGTCTGCATCCATCAAAGCATCTGGACGATGTATCAACAGAACATCGATTTCACTGACACCCAGACGCTCAAGCGAGTTGTCTACCGATTGATAGATATGTTTCGCGCTAGTGTCATAGTGATTAATTTTTCGCTCCGGAGCTTTGTCGCTGCAAAGCTTTATATCGCACTTCGTCACAATTTGTATTTCATCACGAACACTTGTATCCAGAGCAAGCGCTTCACCAAACAGCTTTTCACATTCATAATTGCCATAAATGTCGGCATGATCAACCGTCGTAATACCTAATTCGATATGCTGCTTTAGAAAGCTTAGGCGCTGTTGTGGCGTCATATTCCATTCAGATAACCGCCAATAACCTTGTACTAACTCGGACAATTCTGGGCCTTGTTGCGCTACAACTACCTTTGCAACCATGAGTTTCTCCTTTTTTTGAACTTACAAGAGAGTATGCTCTGGCGGCTTTTTTCTCAATAGATTGTTTTGTTAAACAATTCTTTTGCTATTGATAGTTAAATCAACTGACTTTTTAGGCGCATTAAAGCTTAAGAACAATAAATATAACTCATTGTAAAATAAGACATTAGAATAACTATTGCAGCAGTTGCAAAAATGCTTTGCGCTTCTTCAGTTGTGACAAAGATCACTCAAAGATAACATTCTTCATATCTTAAATTGATACTGAATTGAAGGCTAAACATGTCAAAGCACCACTGGATATACACAATACTTGCTTGCATTATTCTTTATGCCGCTTATTACACGTCCGGTTATTATTTTGTGTACAACAATGATGCTTATGTGAATTCCGACTGGGTCAACGTACCGAGCCAACTCGACGGTGAAATTAGCAAAGTGTTAGTTGCAAACCATCAAAAAGTTAAAGCGGGACAGCCTCTAATTCAATTGGATGATACCAATTACAAACTCACTTTGAAGCAAGACCAATCATTACTCAGCTCTGCCGAAAGTAAAGTGGCTATCGATCAATCCAACATTCACGCAGCTCAAATCAAACAGGCGCAAGACCAGTTGCAATCCAAGCTAAACGAAACCAATTTATCTAGAGATATAGCGCTAGAAGCCAAGCATTTAATAGATAAAAAAAGCCTAGATGAGGTACGTACGACTAGCAACATATCTCGTTTGCAATTACAAGCAGATAAAGTCGCACTAAATAAAGCAAAACAACAGCTAGTACTTGATCAAAAAACAATCCAAAAGCTAAAAGATACTGTCGCTACAGACATGTGGCAGCTCAACAATACGACTATTCGTGCAAGCGTTTCTGGTTATGTAAGTAATATGATTCTTCAACCTGGCGACTATGTGCAGCAAGCCGACAACCTATTCAGTATCGTACGAAATAATTGGTGGATAACGGCTGACATCAAAGAAAGCAACCTAATGAAAATTAAGCCAGGACAAACAGCTTGGGTGTATCTAACCAGTAGACCAGGCCATATATACAAAGCTCATGTGGTAAGCACTGATCGTGGTATTGCTCGGTCTTCCAATAATGAAAGAGGAGGCTTGCCATATGTCACGCCTGAAACTAGCCTAATTCGTTACGAATACCGCGTCCCCGTAAAAGTCCAGTTAGATGAACATATCCATGGTTTAGTAAAAGGATTAAGTGCCAAAGTATTCATATTTCCAAACTAGACAACCCAGTTAAAGTCGGTTGGTTCATGCCAACCAACTGACTTAAACACTTCAACCGACATACTGAAGATAATAATGACTCAACAAAATAATGTTCGATATCTATTTGCAGCAAGAGTAGCCTTAGCTGTTGCGATAAGTATGACGATTACCCAGTTTCTTCACCTTGATGAAGTATACTGGGCAGGAATCAGCGCAGCCGTTGTCTCTTCATTTAACGAAGTAGGTCATGTCGCCAGCAAGGCAAAACAACGAGTAGCGGGGACTGTATGTGGCTGTATACTGTGGGGCATCATCTCCTTTTTCTTTTCTTCGTACGGCTCTATTTATTTATTAACTCTTATCGTGGTCGCGTCACTTGGCTTTTGTAACTCAAAGCTTGATCTTAGATATAGCTACTTTTGGTTATATGGCTCTGTAACATTTCTTCTTTTTAGTACACCCATGGGGTTACCTAACGATGCGATCGTGCAGTTACATATTGCGCGTATGTATGAAATCTTAATTGGCTCAGTCGTTGGATTAGCAACGCATTGGTTTAGTTTTAGCTTTCGCGCTTCAAAAGAACTTGAAGACTTGTGGAAGACATACCAAAAACAAGTGGGCGAATTAATTTGGAATTTGTATCTTGAGTTAAAATCACGTAATTACGAGCATCAAAATCAGCTACTTTTTCAAGTTGGCGAAGTTCTAGCGAGTACAAAAAAAATTGAGGCCAAAATTGCTTCGGCACACATGGAAGTTAAAAAGCCATACTACATCGCTAGAATCAGATTTTGTCGCCAGATAGAGCACTATCTGCATGGTATTAACTACTTATTGTCAAACCTGAAAGTAAACAGTTCAGATATACCTAGAGCAGATAGTTCCACTGATCATGCTCGTGAAAAAGTACTATTGAAAAAGTTTATCCGTTGTTTATTTGAAAACCCCACCTCTCTTTCCAACAGGCGTATTAAGCATATATCCCATCTAGTGGCGAGAAGTCTAACAGCCAATGACAGCGCTTTGGAGCAATTCTGGCATCAAACTTTCGGATTTATGCATAACGCTGTCAATGCCATCGAACCAGACAAGTTTCATCGCAGGCAATGGACAAAGAAACTCATTAAATTTGAGTATGTTAATGCCCTTCGATGGACATTAATTGTTGTCTCATTACCTCTATTTTGGTTGTTCTTGGGCTACCAACCCAATGTCCAACTCGCAATCACTGCCCTCCTTTTCGTCATGTTCTACGACTCTAACGCCACACATAAAGGTAAGCAGAGGCTAATAGGTGCTATAACGGGTTTTCTGTTAGCTATACCCGCTCTGACTATTATCGGAGGCAATCCCTTTGCCTACTTTTTTATAATATTGGCGATAAGCTTCATATTAGAAGCCACTTTCTTCGAAGCCAAACATAATTATATCGCTTTACAGGGTATTATTTGTTTCGTTGTTGGGCTTGGTTCTGACTCCCACCTAGATGCATCCGTATCGAGAATAATGGGCATTTTCTTCGGAATCGTTTTTACTTTCATTATCATCAAGTGGCTCTGGCCAAAAAATTTGCAGAATCAAAAGGAAGCGTTTGAGGCGCAAGCCCAACAGTCTTTACTTAATTACTTAAAAGTCGTGAAAAACAACCTGATAAAAGACTATTTCTTCCACCAAAAACAAGCGCTAAATAGCTACTGGCATTGGCAGATAGAGTATGACCTTAACCAACTTAAATCTGTTGATGCGAACAAGGCAGCCGAGTTTACAAACTTATATCACCGCTTAAGTCACGATGCATTCATACACAGCTCGCCAATTCAAAGCCAATCAATATTGAAAGATAACTTCTGGATACACTTAAAACGCTTGGCTGAAATGCAGCGAACTCTGTGCTAAAACCGATACAAACAAACGAGGCTCCCTATGGGAGCCTCCTTTAAAAACTTCTACTATGTTAGGCGTTTCTTCTCGCCTCTACCGCATCTGCTAACTGACGGAGCATTTTTTCAGTATCTGCCCAACCAATGCATCCATCAGTAATGGACTGACCATACACCTCTGCTTTACCGTTAACCAAATCTTGTCTCCCCTCAACAAGGTGAGATTCAATCATTACACCAAATATCGCTTTGTCCCCGCGAGCAACTTGAGCCGACACATCTTCTGAAACAATCATTTGACGCTTAAATTGCTTAGAACTGTTCGCATGACTAAAGTCAATCATTACCTTTTGCGGTAAGCCAGAAGCCTCCAGTTGGTCTTTGATTTCAGCAACGTGATCTGCACTATAATTCGGCTCTTTGCCTCCGCGTAGAATAATATGGCAATCAGGGTTACCTGCCGTTTCAACGATAGCGGAATGACCGTATTTAGTGACTGATAAAAAGTGATGCGATGCACTTGATGAACGAATAGCATCAGTCGCAATCTTAATGTTGCCGTCAGTACCATTTTTAAAACCAACTGGGCACGATAAGCCAGAAGAAAGCTCACGGTGAACTTGAGACTCTGTCGTGCGGGCACCAATTGCTCCCCAGCTAATTAAATCCGCGACATACTGGGGCGTAATCATATCTAGGAATTCACTAGCAGTTGGCATCCCCATATCAGTTAAATCAAGCAATAATTTACGACCAATACGCAGCCCATCGTTTAACTTAAACGTGTCATTAAGATACGGGTCATTGATCAAGCCTTTCCATCCCACCGTTGTTCTTGGTTTTTCAAAATAGACGCGCATGACAATTTCAAGCTTATCGCCTAACTCATCACGAAGTACTTTTAAGCGTTTTCCGTATTCAATCGCTGCTTCTGGATCGTGAATTGAGCATGGTCCAACAACAACTAATAGTCGATCATCTTTGTCATTTAAAATATCGTGGATGGCTTTTCTAGATTGGAAAGTAGTCGAAGACGCAATTTCTGTTGCAGGATATTTTTCCAGTACTGCAACTGGGGGTAATAGCTCTTTAACTTGTTTAATTCTTACGTCATCGGTTTGGAACATCGCTGGTTTTTTCCTATTTACTCTTACACTGCTCAGTTGGAAAGGAACCAAAGAGCACGCTCAAATCAGTATTTCATGTTGCTAATGCGTGTAACTTATCGGTTTAATCCAACAAGCGCAATCATTAATTAATAAAAAAGGCAAGATTTTTGGTTATTTTACATGAAACGTAAAATGTACATAATTATTTACGCTAACTTAGTTATTACAAATTAGTACGTTACTAGTTTTTCTCTCTCTAGGCTTTAGACAGTCCATACACCACGTTAGATGACGCCAAGTGCTTTCTGTGAATTCACTTTATTTACTGGACATTTCTCTACCTTGTCTCAAGATAGTTATAGGCTTTTTGTTAGAGCCATAGAAAAATAATATTACCAATAGGAAGGTAACAATATGAAAGGAATTCTATTGCGCTTTTTTTCCGCCGCTTTTCTACTATTTGCAACACAAACAGCTTTTGCAGCAAAAATCCTAGTGATCAATAGCTATCATGAAGACAATATTTGGACCCAGAATTGCCTAAAAGGCGTTACAGACACAATAGACAAAGAACACGACGTTGAAGCTTTATATATGGATACCAAGCGCAGGCCCAAGTCGGAATTTGAGCAAATTGCAAAAGAAACACTTGAACGTACCCAAAAAATTGCCCCCGATTTAGTTATGCTCGCCGATGATAACGCGTTGAGTTTATTGGGCCAAAAACTCGCAGAGATGAACATTCCTGTAGTGTTTTATGGAATAAACAACAATCCAAGAATTTATTTTAAACAAGAGCGTATGCCCAACAATGTGTCTGGAATATTGGAGCGCCACCTAACATTCCCTCTCGTGCGACACATAAACACTATGGTACCGATGAAACACAATAAGGTCTTGATATTGTTAGACGACAGTACGACGTCAAGATCAATCAAAGCCGTTACCCTCAAAGGAGGCGAGCAGAATCAAGTGGGCGATACACTGGTGGTAGCGCAAATCTTCAGCTATTTAGACGATTGGAAAAAGGAAGTATTGCAATCGAAAGATAGCTACGATGCCATCATATTGCAAACTTGGTATACCGTTAAAAATAAAGGATCTGAGCAAGTGGTACATGAAGAAGAGTTGCTTGAATGGACTGGAAAAAACACACCGATTCCTCTTTTCTCTGTCGTCAACTATGCAGTCGGTGAAAACAGAGCAATTGGCGCATTTGTTTTATCAGGATACGGCCATGGACAAGATGCGGCAAATGCGGCGCTGGCGCTATTGAATGGAGAAAAGCCTAAGCGTTTTCAGACCAGTAAATCTGGCGTGTTTTATCTCAACAAAAACGGCTTGGACAAGTATGGCCTCACGGTACCAAACAAGCTTATCAATCATGCCATATTTAGATGAGCGCCTTCGCTACTAATGAGTTAGATTAACGAAGCCGAAATAGATTTTACTACCGCGAAATGTGATTTTTCTACGACAGTCATTTGGACATGGCTTAAGGACGCATATCCTATGGCCAGTTGCGAATACCAACTCGGGTTTTGCCAGTCAACATTAAGGATATGGGCGAGCAGCATTCTAATCACTCCACCATGAGTGATTACCAATAGGTTTTCATGCGGGGACTGTTCGAGTTGCGCCCAGCCACGAAGTACACGACTGCGAAAGTCTTGCAAGCTTTCAGCGTTAGGTAGCGAGTGATTAGCGGGATCTTGCCAAAACGACTCCAGAATTGGCCATTGAGCTTTCAATCTATTAAAAGTAACACCATCAAAATCACCAAAGTCCATCTCCTGTAGCTCTGAGATGACCTCAAACGGTACATGTGCTTCAAGGGAAAATAGACTCGCTAGTTCTGAACACCGATTCAGGGGCGAACTAAATACTCGCGAAAAATCTACGTTTAGATGGCTTAATGCGGCTGACATTTGATGTTGTATATGGCTTTCTACATTGACATCCGTCCGACCATTTAACGCTGCCTCTCCGACAGTTTGTCCGTGACGCAATAAATAGATATTTCGTCTCTTTTGCATTATTCAGCCTTCAACACTAAAGGCAGTCCCGCAGATATAAAGGTAACAGTGGCACAAACTTTGGCAATAGCTTGATTCAATCTGCCAGCATTATCGACAAACAATCTTGATGCTTTCCCTAGCGGGACTATACCTAACCCAACTTCGTTGGAAACGAAGACAATATTCGCCTCACATGATTCTATAGACTGAACCAGACAGGCGATGTAGTCCTCAATCTTTTGGTTGTTGGCCAAATCACCAAGCTCATAAATAACATTGTTTAACCACAATGTCAGGCAGTCGATAAGCACAACATCATGAGTTGTAAACCTTGCTAACTCTGCGGCTAAATTAAATGGCACTTCATGCTCTTGCCACCCTTCTCCTCGCTGTTTTTTATGATGCTCGATTCTTTCATTCATTTCTTCATCGACACACACTGCCGTTGCAATATAGTGTAGTCGTTTAACAGAGCTATTTATCGCTAGATTTTTCGCCACGCTTTCTGCATATGCAGACTTTCCGGAACGTGCCCCGCCAAGAATTAGGTTGTGTTTTATACTCACCTCAACACTCCTAGCAGATGATTCGCGACTAGGTTGTTATGCATTAGACCAACCAACGTAAGATAAATCAGCAACTCCATCAGCTGTTGCGCCGCACCTAAACAATCTCCAGTGAAACCTCCCAGTTTTTCCAGCAGCCATCGTTTAAACAAGTATCGGAATAATACTGCCAACAATACAAGGCTCCCAAAAACGGCTGAACCATATACTAATGATGGAGCAAACCCTACCACCAGCAGAAAAACCAACTCAGGCAAGGTCTGCTTGTTTGCAAGTGGTTTACTTTTACTGCTATCTGGGTCGCTAACGTAAGGCAGATCATAAATAAGTGAAGCAGCGACAGCTCGGCTCATGCTATAGCTGACAAGCAAAGCTAAAAAAACAGACGTTAATTTGCTTAACTCGACAAGAAGTAGCCATTTTCCTAATAAAGCCATTATTAAAGCACTCGCACCGTAAGTCCCGATGCGACTATCTTTCATAATCACGAGTCTACGCTCAACGCTCATACCACCGCCAATGCCATCGGCCATATCTGTCAAGCCATCCTCATGAAAAGCTCCGGTAAGCAATAGACTCATTGCCATAGCAAGAAAAACTGAGACAGTTGCCGGGAAAACCGCTAACGTAAGCCAGTAAATCCCCCCACACAATAGTCCCAAAACTACTCCTACGAGAGAAAAATAACGCCCCGCGCGGTTCATCCTTTCTTCTGAGTAAGGTGTATTTGAAGGTATGGGTAGGCGTGTAAAAAAGCTCATGGCAAGCGCAAAAAGCTCAAATTGATATTTAAGCCAATTCGCCATTAAACGGTAACTCCGGCACTTTCAAAGCTCGCCATGTTATTGTAAAACTGCGCGGCAGCCTTCACTAATGGCAATGCTAGCGCTGCCCCCGTTCCTTCTCCTAATCGAAGGCCAAGATCTAATAACGGTGACGCATTGAGTAATTCAAGTACGATTTTATGTCCCGACTCTTCAGATTCATGTGCAAAAATCATGTAGTCACGACAACTTGGCTCTATCAACGTAGCCACATATGCCGCAACCGATACAATAAAACCATCGACAATCACTGGCGTATTGTTTTTAGCCGCCGAAATAAAACCACCGACCATCTGAACAATCTCAAAACCGCCAACTTCTGCAAGCACATCTGTTGGTGACTGTCTTTTACAACGACTCACCCCTTGTTCGACAAGTTCTACTTTTAACTGCAACTGCTCAGGTGTAATGCCAGTACCAAGCCCAACACAACTTCCTACCATTTCATCCGATAAAGCGGCGAGGACCGCTGAAGCGCTGCTCGTATTACCGATGCCCATCTCTCCGAACATGATCAAATTACAACCTTCGGATATCTTATTATGAACAACTGACTCTCCCAGCTTAATCCCAAACTCCACTTGTTCTTTGTTCATAGCCGCTTGCTTAGCAAAATTTTTCGTTCCAGCTCCTAATCTCTGTAGGATAAGCCTTGGATCACTCTGTTCAATTGGCAATAGAATACCTGAGTCCACAACCGTAAAATCAATATCATTAACGTCACAGAAGCAATTAATGGCCGCGCCACCATTTAGAAAGTTCAGTACCATTTGCTGGGTTACGGCACTTGGAGCAATACTAACCCCTTCCTCAGCTATGCCATGATCACCTGCAAAGACCAATATACTAGGCTGATTTATCTCTATTTTTTGTACTGCTTGGCTATGTGATTGGCTTTGGATAAGAGCTAAGTGATGGGCGACATCTTCAAGTTGACCTAAAGCACCGGGTGGCTTGGTTTTTTGGTCAATACGGGATTTTATTTGGTCAGAAAATTGAGTGTCGAGTGTGTTTGCTTTATTCAGCATTTTGGCCTGTATTTCTTTTACTATTTGTCGATAAACAAGGACTCTAGCAGGACATCGCGATGAAAGATATCAAAATACTCTCATAGATTGAATAAGCGAATTTCAGGTTAAGTAGCTTCTGATTACATCGAATCCACCGTCAAAAAAGCCTACCAACAGAGTATTGGTAGGCTAAGGTACAAACCTAAGGTATCTAGATAGGCTTAGTGATCATCCAAGAAATAATTGTTCTTGGAGAAAATCAAAATTAAACTAGCTCGTCAGCTTTTACAATTGTTGCAATACGCGATAGCATTTTAATTGAAGTCATATGCTCTTCTTGGTCTGACGCTGCACAAGCATCTTCAATAATAGTCACTTTATAATCTTTATCGTGTGCATCACGTGTTACCGCTTGAATTGCCCATGTGGTGCTGACGCCGCATACGTATAGCTCATCGACTTTGTTTGCACGCAATACAGGCTCGAGTGTTGTGCCATAAAACGGGTTCACACGCGGTTTTTCTAGAACAAAATCTGTAGGCTGCACATCAAGGTCTTCATGGAAATCTGTACCAAAAGCGTTCAGTTTTAAAGCTTCAAACTGGTCAGCTTTACCGAAGATTGGCGAGCTTTTTGGCTGAGCGTGATAATTTTCTTCAAAACCAACTTTAACCAAGACTGTCAACCAACCTTTCTCACGAGCGTAAGCAAGCACCTTGTTAGCATTGCCTATCGCATTTTGCTCTTTTACGTGGCCAGCTGACGAAGGGATTTTTCCATCTGGATGACAAATATCATTAATAAAGTCGATAACTAAAAGCGCTTTACTCATTTCTATTACCTTTATGTGGTTTTGAGTGGGCTTGGGGGACAAAACAGTAACCAACCCACGTTGTATCTTTTTAAAACTTGTGCTGAGTGTATTCTGGTAGCATTTGAATGAAAATCCATATATATTAACCAATATGTAAGGTTTACTAACAAATCACCATGAGAGATCTTCCTCCATTAAAGACGTTGCCCGTATTTTTAAGTGTTTGCCAACATTTGAACTTTACCAAAGCAGCTGAAGAGCTGTGTATCACCCACTCTGCTGTCAGCCAAAATATCCAAAACTTAGAGTCGTTCCTAGGTAAAAAACTAATTAGTCGGACCACTCGACATATGGAATTAACGGCCGAAGGTGAACGTTATCGTCAAAGCATTGAAGAAGGTATGAATCTTATTGTTAGAGCTACCCAGCGAGAAATGCAGTCCGATAAACAGGTTTATCTTAACTCCATCCCGACATTAGCGTTGAAGTGGCTTATTCCTCGCTTGCCTAACTTTACTGAAGCCTATCCAAATATCGAATTAAGACTCTCTGCACTTTCCCTTTCTGATTTTGATATAGACGCCGACAACTTAGACTTAGCCATTGGCTACGGCAACAGCCCTGACTGGTGGCCGGACAGCGTAGCCAAAGAATGGTGCCAAGACCAAATCCTACTTGTCGGCCAACCAAGTATTTTGGAAAAATATCAAACGATAGAAGAGATTTTAGAGAATGAAACTCAAATTTTAGTCAAAGATAAATACCGAGGCGGAGACTGGAAACAATGGGCAGAAGCAAAAGGTGTAAATATCGATGGCAAAGCGAAAAAGCAGTGGTTTGAAAACTCTACCCAAGCTATACAAGCAGCCATTGCAGGGCTAGGTATTTTTGTTACTCATAATATTTTCGTTACCGATGAGCTCTCTTCAGGGCTATTAAAAAACCTATCAGAGCCAGCGGTCACCATCGATTCATGGTACTACATTCTTTGTCGCCCAGATAAAGTCCGTAGTAAGAATGTGAAAACAGTGATTGATTGGTTGATGGATGAAGTGAAGAATTAATATCACCATTTGCAATCATCACTAAGTATTTTCGCTCTTATATACAAGAGCAAATCAAGTGTTATTTGTATAACAATTTCATATGGTTAAGTAATTCTATACTAATAGAGGGGAGATATATTCTATGGCGAAATTCTCCTCTAAGTATTCTTTTCGAAAAAACACTCTTAATACTGCTTGATTTAATTAGAGTATTCTTGTCCATAAACTCTTTTGGGAAAAGAAAAAATAAAGATTCTCTTTATATTTTCAAGTATATCTATATCGAATAATATTACGGCATTATAATTGGTCATTATTTTATAGCAATAAGTTTCTTATTGCCACTTATCTTTAAAAATTTAAATTATTTTCAAAGCCTTGTAGTTACCCTCAATTAACCTCCAAAATAATTAAAATGAGCCATCTATCAAACAAATTACACAACTTGAACAAAATAGTTCAACAAAGATAATTTTTAAAAGGTGACACATGAAAAAGTTAGCGGTAGCTAAATATATTATTTTAGGGGCAACATTTTCTCTGCTAGGAAGCGCTAGCGTATATGCAAATAGTACATATGTATATGGTGGACTGGGTACTGCTTATCAAGTTTATTCTGATAGTAACCTCCAATATAGTTCTTCATCTGAAAATGATACATCAGCTCGAATCGCTATTGGCTATGCCAAAGACACATACAACGATTGGAACTTAGCCACTGAATTTGGCTATAGCCATTTTGGCACAGTAAATTTTAGAAAACTTTCTGCGCTAGACGCCTCTATTATTGGCAATTACCATATTAATAAACAGTGGGCTACCTTTGTTAAAGGTGGTGGCGCTTATATGATTTCTGACTTGAATGGTTATACCGATGAAGCCTTTAAACCTCTTGCCGGGTTTGGTATTGGGTATAACATTACAGACTCGCTTGGATTAAAGGCTTCCTACATACACTACTTTGGGGATACGACAGATAGCGGCACCGACCACTTCGTTCCAATCGTGGACGAGTTCTTGCTCGGTGCAACATATTCTTTTTAATAGAACATTACATTAAGTAGTGATCAGCCAATAGTGCTATGAACAACATCATCAAGTGATAGATTGAAAACTTAAACGTACTAATGGCTGAACGCTCAGTCTGGTGATACTTCAACTGCCAAGCGGAGTAAATAAACCCAACACTTAACACGGTTGATATGACCAAGTAAATCACTCCAGACATTCCTACCAGTACTGGTAGCAAGCAAACCATACTAAGTAAAATTGTATATAGGAGTATCGACGTTTTGGTGTACTCAATCCCATGCGTAACTGAGAGCATAGGTATCTTCGCTTTGGCATAATCATCTTTTCTATGAACGGCAAGTGCCCAAAAATGAGGGGGCGTCCAGACAAATATGATCATCACTAGCAGCCATGCATGAGGATGAATCTCGCCAGTCACCGCGCACCAACCAAGTAAAGGTGGCATAGCGCCAGCAAGCCCTGCAATAACAATGTTTTGCGGTGTCGCTCGTTTCAAATACAACGTATAAACAACAGCATAACCAAGCAAGCTAAACAAGGTTAGCCAAGCGGTTAATTCATTCACCCCTGCATAAAGAGCAATAAATCCAGCAATACCAATACTAGTAGCAAATAGAAAAACTTTAGAGGCTTGAATATCTCCTGAAGGGAGCGGTCTTTTAAAGGTACGTGCCATAATTGCATCGATTTTTTGATCGATTAGGTGATTATAAGCTGCCGCCGAACCCGCCATTAAACCGATGCCAATTAAACCAAGTACAGATTGTTGTACGGGTAATGCCCCCGGCAAGGCTAAGCACATCCCCACAACGGCTGTCAGTAGCATCAAAGCAACAACTTTTGGTTTAGTGAGCGTTAAGTAGGTTTTCCAAACCGTTTTCGTGTTTGGGATTCGTTGTTCAACTATCGCTGCTTTACTCATTGAGCCCCCTCCTTGCTTAACTCAACCGCTCTTGCGGGTTGCCACATTAAGTAATTGCTATATAAAACAGTAATAAGCAATAAGGCTGCACCTAAATTGTGTGCTACGGCAACCACTAATGGAAGAGCAAAGACGACATTACTAACACCTAATAAAATTTGTAAAGCCAATACTAGCAATAACCGCACGCCGACTTTTTTCAGTAGTACATCATTTTGTAATATGCACTTTACCGCAAGAGCAATCACGACTATTGAAGCTAATATGGCTCCGATCCTATGAGCCACATGAATCGTCATACGTGCCTCATAATCCAGAACACCAAACTCGTAGTTATCATGCCCAGAGTGAACTAACTTAAAAGCGTTAACTAAATCGAGGCGACTCATCCAGTCCCCTTCACATATAGGTAACCCAGTACACATCAAAGCGGCATAGTTCGAAGACGTCCAGCCTCCCAACATTATTTGGATGAGTACAAATATCATGGCAAACATGGCTAGGACGGGCAGAATTGGAGGGACGGCCTCATAGCCAGAAGGTAAGCGTTTCCCAGACAATTTCCAATAGAGCATAAATAAGACGCTAAGCAGAAAAAAGCCACCGAGCAAGTGTCCCATGACAACGGCAGGCATTAGCTTTAGCGTAACGGTCCACATACCAAGCAGTGCTTGGAATACAATTAAAGAACATAAACCTACTGCAAAAGTGACAGGGATTTTTTTCTGTTTCACTGCGACAAACGCTATGATGAAAACCAGAAATCCCAACGTACCAGCAAAATAACGATGAATCATTTCCAGCCACGCTTTATCTGCTTCAACCGTTAATCCTGGATAAAGCATATTCGCGCGTAAAATATCTTTTCCATCTGTAGGCACCGCAAAATGGCCATAGCAACCAGGCCAATCAGGACACCCTAACCCAGCATCAGCCAAACGTGTGTATGCCCCAAGCATGATCACAATAAACGTTAGAACAAGACTCAACCTTACCAACATTTGCAACTTCATACGCTCTCCTTAGCTTTGCATATAGGTTGTTTCTACTCGATTAACCAACTCTTGAAAGTTTTAATAATTTCTTTAAATCAGCAAGTAACCCCTTAGACTGAGAAACCAGCTTATTTGCCGTATCGACTTTGGGATAGCGCATAACTAGCTGGCCAAGCGGATCGATGATGACAAATTCCGATTCTTGAACTTCGTCAGTGAATGCGTTGCTAACTTCGATAGTGCGAAAGGGGTAATCTTTTTTGATTGACGCGTCACTGTCGGAGGTAAAGTAAACGACTGGTGTTACTCGCGTTTGATATTTACCTAGAGCCGTATGGCTTTGTCCCAGTAAATAGAGTTGCTGACTGCAGAATCTGTCGCACCTAGGTGGAACCACGTACCCAAGCTGCCAAGATTGGCTTTGCAGAGGGTTTTCTAAACCAAGGGACTTATAGCTTACGACTGGATCAAAAAGCTGACCATTATTTGTCACTCCAGACTGATACCAATTATTACTTAAGATAACCTTGGCAGCGATAACTGGTAACGCAAACAACAACACAAGGCTAACCAATATAAGACGACCTCTAACCACACGATTTTTCACAACATTCTCCTAGAGTCGATTGGAATTTTTATAAGTTCTGTAAATTAGCCAGCTAGCAAGAAATACCAGCATAATTGCCATCGAAAACCACTGGAATGAGTATCCGAAATGTTTATTAGAACTCATTGGTAGTGGCTTCCATGGCTGTGCGTAAGGCCAGTTTTCTACTGTAGGCTGAAACACGTAACGCACAACTTCGACATCAAATAGTGCGGACAACTGGTCAAAATTCAGGTTTTGAATGCGCATTGGCGAGGTATTTTCAAGGCCTAAGTTTTGACTTAATGGATTAGCTAAACGTTGATACACCCGTCCAACTAATTTTGTGGGCTTTTCTAACCAATTAACTTGCGGTAACTGATTACGATGTTTCTTCGCGGCAACAAAACCTCGTTCTAATAAAAAATATTGCCCATCCCGACTTTTCACTAACTGGTATGCTAAATAACCCACTTTCCCGTTGTAAATCTGGTTGTCTAACAGCAAATGCTTCCCTTCCATTGGCAATACATTTGCGTAAACTTTTCTCCCAGTTGAAATCATCGTCTCTTCCAGCCCTTGCTGAGTCGCGAGAAACTCTTCAAATCGTATTGGAGCTTTCGCAAGATTTTGCGCAAGATGTGACTCCATCTGCTGTTTTTCATATCCCCTTGAAAGTTGCCAAAAACCCAATTTGACCAACAGAGAAAACACGACCAAAGTTAACAATGCACATACAAAAAAATTCTTTGATTTCAATAACGTTAATAGAGGTTTCGCTATGGTTTTAGTATTTAAATTCGCGTTAGTCTTCATGCTACTTTTCATCATCTTTAACCTCGCGAGAGCGCTATTTCAAATGGTTAGAGAACCCTCTGAAGAAAATGAAAATAATCGACCAATGAGCCATTACTTGGGAAAACGAGTATTAATTTCAGCTATTGTTGTCATAATGCTCATCATAGCTCTAACCAGCGGCTGGTTAGAGCCCAACCCTAGGCCGTATTAACGGCCCTTATTTCTACTAGTTACAATACATACACAAAAATAAACAAGGTTAACCAAACCACATCCACAAAGTGCCAATACCAACTACCGGCCTGGAAAGCAAAATGGTCTTTAGGAGTAAAGTGATCCTTGGCTATTCGTGCTAATAAAACTATTAAGAATATGGTTCCCAAACAGACGTGTAACCCATGAAATCCAGTTAGAAGAAAGAAGGTATTCCCATATACACCGGATTGTAGAGTGAGCCCAAGCTCTTCATAGGCATGAATGTACTCATACGCCTGATAATAAAGGAAGAATCCAGCCAAAATAATGGTAATTTCCAGCCAAACAATCAGAGCAAAGCGCTTGTTTTTTTCTAAGCTAACATGCGCAAAATGTAACGTAATCGAAGAAGCAAGAAGTATGATGGTGTTCATCAATGGCAAGCCTTCCCATGGCATTTCTTTTGTCAACTCACCAGCAGGAGTCTCTAGCAAAGGCCACACGGCTTCGAAAGTCGGCCATAAGATCTCGTTGGTCATGGCATTATTTGATGCCCCACCGAGCCAAGGTACAGAGACCATACGCGCATAAAAAAGAGCACCAAAAAATGCGCCAAAAAACATAACTTCCGAAAAAATAAACCAGCTCATCCCTTGCCGGAAAGATCGATTGATTTGATCTGAATAGCATCCAGAAAGTGATTCGTTTACTACGTTGGTAAACCAACCTGCTAGCATGTAGAGGAGAACAGCAAACCCTACAAACAACACAACTTTACCGAATACACTCCCTGCGCCTCCGGTTTCTAGGTGTTGAACAGTCAGCCCAGCCCCTACCGCCACTAAAAACAGAGCAACCGCCCCAACTATTGGCCAGCTACTCTGTGCTGGAACATAATAACGTTCAAACTTTGAACTCATAAGTTCGCTCCTTGTACTGAGCTAATTTCCATATTTCCTGAAGTTTTATCCTTCGCAGAAGTGTTTTCTGCTTTGACCTTGCCACTGATATTGAACAACGTATAAGACAAGGTCAGAGTATGTATAGATTCGGGTATGTTAGGCTCGATATAAAAAATCAGTGGCATATTTGCTTCAGACTTAGCACTTAAAGGTTGCTGGTTGAAACAGAAGCACTCAATTTTGTTGAAGTAACTCGCGCCCAGTCCCGGGGAAACAGAAGGCACTGCTTGTCCAGTAGTAAAGTCACCGGACAAGTTTTTCGCGACGTAAGCCGTATGGATTACCTGACCTGGATGTACTTCCATCACTTTGCGCTCAGGCTCAAACGTCCACGGCATGTCAGGGTTTATATGAGACATAAACTCTACTCTCACGATTCGAGAGGTGTCGGGAACCATGCCTTTGGGTTGAATCGCTGATACTGTATTAGTTTTTCCGTTTATTCCCAGCGCATCACACATAACGTCATAAAGAGGGACGAGTGCAAAACCAAAACCAAACATACCCACTACTGCTACCAGCAGCTTGACTACAAGCGTTTTGTTTTGCTTTTCCACTTGTTCCATAACGATACCTATCAATCAACTTTTGGTGGCGTTTCAAAAGTATGGTGGGGAGCTGGACTTGGTACAGTCCATTCAAGCCCTTCGGCACGCTCCCAAGGCTTAGCAGGCGCCTTTTCACCACCGCGAATACACTTAATGACCAGCCAAAGGAAAATCAATTGAGACAAACCAAATGCAAATCCACCAATGGATACAATTTGGTTCACGTCAGCAAACTGGATAGCGTAATCTGGAATACGTCTTGGCATTCCCGCCAAACCTAAGAAGTGCATTGGGAAGAACAGGATATTGACCGAAATAACTGAGCACCAAAAATGCCACAAGCTGAGTCGCTGGTCATACATATGCCCCGTCCATTTTGGCAGCCAGTAGTAGGCAGCAGCCATAATGGAGAACACAGCACCAGAAACGAGTACATAGTGGAAGTGTGCAACCACAAAATACGTATCGTGATATTGGAAATCTGCAGGAACAATCGCCAGCATCAAACCAGATAACCCACCGATGGTAAACAGTACAATAAATGCAATGGCGAACAGCATCGGAGTTTCAAACGTCAACGCCCCCCGCCACATGGTCGCGACCCAGTTAAATACTTTCACCCCTGTCGGCACAGCTATCAGCATCGTGCAATACATGAAGAACAATTCTGCAAATACCGGCATACCGGTTGTGAACATATGGTGTGCCCAAACGATAAACGATAGCAATGCAATACTCGTTGTCGCGTACACCATTGAGTGATAACCAAATAGCTTCTTACCACTGAAGGTAGGGATAATCGCCGAAACAATCCCAAACGACGGCAATATCATTATGTACACTTCTGGGTGACCAAAGAACCAGAATATATGTTGGAACATCACTGGGTCACCGCCACCAGCCGCATCAAAGAAACTGGTTCCAAAATATTTGTCCGTCAGCACCATGGTTACCGCCCCAGCCAATACTGGCATAACAGCAATCAGCAAGAACGCTGTAATAAGCCACGTCCAAACAAACAATGGTAGCTTGAACCAAGTCATCCCTGGCGCACGCATATTGAATATGGTTACGATAACGTTAATCGCCCCCATAATTGAACTGATACCCATGATGTGAACAGAGAAAACAAATAGTGCCGTACTATCAGGGCCGTATGTGGTAGAAAGTGGCGCATAGAACGTCCAACCAAAATCAGGCCCACCACCTTCGGTAAACAAAGAAGCGAGTAAGATTAAAAAAGCGAAAGGCAAAATCCAGAAACTCAAGTTGTTCAGCCGTGGCAACGCCATATCTGGTGCACCAACCATCATAGGAATCATCCAGTTGGCTAAACCTGTAAAGGCTGGCATAACGGCGCCAAACACCATCACTAAACCATGAACTGTAGTCATCTGGTTGAAGAAATCTGGATCAACGAGCTGCATTCCGGGCTGGAATAACTCCGCTCTTATGATCATTGCCATCGCTCCACCCACCAAAAACATGATGAAGCTAAACCAAAGATACAGTGTGCCGATATCTTTATGGTTGGTTGACAATAGCCAGCGAGCAAGACCTGAAGGTGCATGATGCTGGTCATGACCAGCATGATCATCTTCAACCGCGATAGTACTATTTACTCGGCCTAATTCAGCGTCCGCAACTGGAGCAGATTTAATCTCATGTTCTTTAGACACTGTCATGGTTACTCCTTAGGCTCTTGATCAATTACTGCATTTACATCAGATGCTTGTACAACATCCCCCGTATCGTTACCCCAAGCATTTCGTTGATAGGTTGTTACTGCTGCAATTTCTTGTTGGGTTAGTTGGTTAGCAAAGGCCTGCATCGCTGTTCCACTCTTACCATTGATAATAATATTGAGATGATCGGTGACTTCCCCAGTAGCAATCTTACTGTCTTTTATAGCAGGGAAAGCTCCCGGTACTCCTAACCCGTTCAACTGGTGACATACAGCGCACCTGTCTATATAAACTTGCTCACCAATACTCATCAGCTCTTCTTTCGGTAACACATTTCCAAGTGCTGCTTGAGCGGCTTTGCGGGCTTCGGCCATCTCCACTTTTTTATTGGCTAGCCATTGTTCATATTGCTCTTCTTCCATGGCCTGAACCACAATAGGCATAAAGCCATGAGCCCGACCACACAACTCGGCACACTGGCCTCGATAGATGCCTGGCTTGTCAATTTTGGTCCATGCTTCGTTGATAAATCCGGGAATCGTATCCTTTTTCACTGCAAAGTCTGGGACCCACCATGAGTGAATGACATCATCTGAGGTTAATAAGAATCGAACTTTGCGGTTGATGGGCAGAACAAGTGGATTATCAACTTCCAGCAAATAATTCACGCCTTTGGGCTCTTCACCGTCAATCTGCTTAGATGAAGTTGAGAGTAAGCTAAAAAATTCTACTTCTTCGCCAAAATAGCTGTAATGCCACTTCCACTGAGAACCTGTCACAATAACGGTCAAATCCGATTTTGTTGTATCTTCCATGGCAACGAGTGTTTTGGTCGCAGGAATAGCCATTGCAACCAAAATAATGATTGGTATTACGGTCCAAATGACCTCAACCTTAGTGCTTTCGTGGAAATTTGCTGCTACCGCCCCTTTCGATTTCCGGTGATATATAATCGAGTAAAACATCACGCCAAACACGACAACCGCAATCGCCACACATATCCAAAATATAAGCATATGTAAGTCATAAACCTGACTACTTATATCGGTGACACCTTTCGTCATGTTAAATTTTTGTTCGGCGGAGATAGCAGGAATGGTGGTACCCAAAAACATTAAACCGGCGCACAGCCCACGTTTGGTTGTTGACCTTTTCAAAAGACGCTCTCCTCTACCCTGATTCTTAAATTGCCTGCCTGGCACTAGTCTTTCCGCGCAAAATCCCAATTATCCGCTAGCCATCCATTAGGTCAGCAAATATCAAGCATGACAAAGGTCAGTGGTGACACATCACTTTGGGTGGTTCAAATCGTATGCTTGGCGGGTTTTGTTATATTTATGTAAATAAACGTTAGTTAACGAAATTGAATAGTTCAAGAAAGTCCTAATACAAAAACTTTTTACATTCATTTCTGATGTTTACATCAATAAATCACAAAAAAGTGCAAGTAATAATGAGGTATATATCACTGAACCAGATATATTATTTTAATGACATATTAATCACTTTTTAACACATAAAATATGTAGTAAATCGTGAGCTTTATTAGGGACCAAATATGAAACCAAACGTGACCCAATGGTTAGGAAGAGATCCAGACCCAAGAACACGAGAAGAATTGCAATTTCTTATTGAAGAGAAGCTATACGATGAGATAAACGAACGGTTTAAAAATCGTCTGCAATTTGGAACCGCTGGGCTGCGTGGTCTAATGGGGTGTGGGCCTAATCGAATGAACCGGCTGGTGATTCAAGAAACGGCAACAGGGCTTGGGCATTACCTTATTAAACATGTCAAACGTGCCTGTTCACGTGGAATAGTAGTTGGATATGATGGCAGGTTTGACTCGAAGCAGTTTGCACACGACACAGCCTCAGTTTTAACCGCCCTTGGTATAAAAGTGTATTTAACGCGTCATGAAGCTCCTACCCCTGCAGTTGCGTTTGGTATTCGGCATCTAGATGCAGCAGGAGCAGTTGTTGTTACCGCCAGTCACAACCCTCCTAGATACAATGGCTTTAAAGTTTATTGGGAAAATGGAGCTCAGATCATCCCACCACACGATCAGGGGATTGCCAATGAAATTGACCAAGCCGCAACAAAACCAATTCCGTTAATGGGACTGGATGATGCCAAGAAGAAAGGATTGCTTGAATGGTTGTCAGACGAATACTTCAACGCGTATAAGCACGCTATGATACATAGCCCAATGTTAACTAATCACACTAACCCAGCTTGTATGACCATCGCTTATACCGCTCTGCACGGTGTCGGAGCAAATTTAGCTGAATCGCTACTCCACGACATTGGATTTGCAAACATATTAAGTGTTCCAGAGCAGCGTAATCCAGATGCCTCTTTTCCCACCGTGGCATTCCCAAACCCGGAAGAAAAAGGCGCGATGGATAAAGTCATTGAGATGGCGGATTCATTGAAAGCCCAATTAGCCTGTGCGAATGATCCTGATGCAGATAGATTTGCTGTGGCAGTAAGGCAACTTAATGGCCAATATAAAATGCTCACTGGAGATCAACTAGGTGTGCTCCTTGGCCACTATTTGCTAACAAAAACCGACCCTACAAATCAATTAGTTGGCAACACCATTGTCTCCTCTCGTCTTCTAGAAAAAATCGCTTCAGATCTAGGTGCAAAGCACTATAAAACCCTAACTGGCTTTAAATGGTTAAGTAATATGGCTATGCAGTTGGAAACGGAGGAACATCAGTTTCTGTTCGCTTACGAAGAAGCCATTGGTTATACCATTGGCAAACAAGTCTGGGACAAAGATGGCATCTTCGCGTTTGCTGTATTCGCTCAACTGGCGGCAGAAACTTACACGCAAAACAAAACTATTTGGGACTACTTAGAATTTATTTACCGAAAATACGGAATTTATTTAAATGCACAAAGGAGCATTCAGTTAGAACCTGACAGCCCTTCCATTGGAGATTCTTTACGGGCACAGCCTCCAGAATCAATAGCGGGCATAAAAATAGTGCAAATAGAAGACTTTAAAACTTCATTGAGATTTAATATAGGAGCCCTAACTGAGCCTTTACCTTATCCAGCAAGCGACGTCGTTACTTACTATTTGGAAGATCAATCTCGTATTATTATCCGCCCTTCCGGCACTGAACCAAAAGTAAAATGCTATTACGAAGTCGTGGGAGAAATGAATAAACAGGAAAGCTACTTGGATGCCATGAAACGAATGGAAGAACAATTAGACAAATTAATCAAAGAACACCAAAATAGCCTAACTTAAAAAATCTCCAGTTTATCTGCAGGGTAGTAGCTCATTCTGTATTGATTGTCTTGGTTTCTACTAAATAGTGCTTTGTTTCGAGAGAAACAATTGCCTGACATTGCCGAGAAGTCACCTTTATTTCTAGAGTGAACCAGATACTGAACCACCCGACTATCCGTCGAAAAAACAATAACATTATGACGGTCTGAATCTAATACATTTGTATACTCTGAAACTTGCCAATTGAAACCCAACATGTCTTGCGATTCTTGGTTGTATGGACCAAGAAAACAAACCCGTGTCCACCGTTCGCTGCCTAAGGTTGAAAAATCTATGGTATCAAAGTTGTTTCTTTTGAGCTCCAACCACACTGTTTGGCTCGTAACACGGTTTGTTTCTGAGCAACCCGCCACAAAAATCAGTACTAGAACAAACGGTTTGAACACAAAACGCAAGGGGTTACTAGAAAATCTCGCGATATAAAATAAATATCCCACTAGACACCTCTTAACTAAAATAAAACAAATTTTGGCTTTATTTTAATTTTAGGGCGTTTTCAGCCTTGTGCGCCGAAGTTTTAATCACTGTGCATGCCATTCCACTTCTAAGATTGTTTCCTCAGCACTTTTCAAACGGCACAAGAATACATCTCCCTTGTGTACTTCACCCACTCCTTTTGGAGTGCCAGTCATGATGACATCACCGTCAAGCAATGAAGTGTAAGATTTCAGCTCTTCTAATATTGTCAATGGCGAATACATCATTTGCGCTACATGACCACACTGAACGCGTACACAATTTATATAGAGCTCAATTTGTAGCTTGGTGATATCAACTTTATCCATAGGAACAAAACGGCTAAATATGGCTGAGTTATCAAACCCTTTCGCTCTTTCCCAAGGAAGGCCCTTAGACTTCAAAGAAGATTGTAGTTTTCTCTTGGTCAGATCTAAACCAACTCCAACAGCATCATACTGATTGTCTTTAATCAGGAAGCAAATTTCAGCTTCGTAATGCAAAGATTCTCCCTGAAACGCATATAACTGGCTAGCAATGCTAGTCGAAGGTTTATTAAAAACCACCATTTCATCAGGGATGGTGTTGTTAAGCTCCTGAATATGCTCCAAATAATTTCGACCAATACACACTACTTTACTAGGTGTGATGGATTGCTCACCAACTTTCACTTTATACATGTACCTAAACCTTTTCATTAACCAAATTGATGTTATTGTAGCCGAACCTTACCGAGTGAATCGAACTAAAATTGTCAGCAACTGCCATATCGCACCAAGTTGGCGAACTTTCACCAAAACAGGGCAATAAATTCAATCTCTAGAGTTTTTAGTTGTTATAATTCAGCATTTTAACCATGGCATGGCTATTGCTAACTTTATAAGTGCAAATGCTCCACACGTATTTGTACTTACATCTTGTTGTTCTATACCAAAGCAACGTCAAGGTGCTTACATAGCGTCGTTAAATCGAAAATGTTGTAGCTTCGGTATTATAACTATTGTTATTTTCATATTTTTACCTCCAACTTGTTGGAGGTTTTTTATTTTTTAGAAAAATTAAAAAACAATGAAAGAAACTTATTCCTGCTCGGTTCTACTAAAATAGAACGAATGTGAAGGAGTTTAAAATGGCTGAACCAATTAAAATTACTCTATACCAATGGGCTGGAAGCTGGGGACCGTTTAAAGTTAGCATTCCTTGTGGGGAATGCACCTTAACAAAAGACATTCTCAACGATACATTTGAAAATGAGCTATCTGGCATCCCAATTGACCTAGAAGTAAAAGATTGGCTTTCTCATTGGTGGGAACCTTTAAAAGTAGGCGCTTGGCACGCACCTATTATCATGGTGGAAGGCAAAGTAATTAGCCAAGGAGAAGCACTCAATCGAGGAGTGTTAGTTCAGTCTGTTATACAAAAATGGACGAAGCGAGATACTTTGAAAGGTAACATCGTTTACGGCAAAGCGACATGTCCGTTTTGCGTCAAAGCGAAAAAACTGCTCGATGACGCTGGCATCGAGTATCAATATCACGATGTGGTGAAAGATAGTGCCGCCTTGTATCGAATGATACCTGAAGTGAAAGATATAATTGGCTTAAAAACCCCCGTAACGGTTCCACAAATTTGGCTTGAAGGACAATATGTGGGTGGAGCAGACAATCTAGAAGCCTGGTTAAAAGACAAGGGTATCAATGTCATTCCAGACAATGTCGTTGATATAGATTCTAGTCAAACCTCCGCCGGATAATACTTCAATTATCTGTCCCAAAGAATGCCTTAGTTCATTAGAACTTAGGCATTCAATATAAGGAGCTTCATACCATATAAACTCATTGCCTCCATCTAAAGTCTGGAGATAATAGGACCACTGATCTCAAAACGAATCCTCAAACTATGTCTAATACCTCATCTTGGCTTGAATGGGCCACTAGAATTCAAGCGATTGCTCATACTGGGCAAATTTATAGCAAAGACAAATACGATCTAAAACGCTACGACCAACTATCCCAAATTTCCAATGAAATATTCGCATCATTGAGCAATACACCCGTCGAACAGATCGAAAAAGTATTGATACCAGAGAAAAGTCACCCAACACCAAAAGTGGATATTCGCGCCGGCATAGTAAGAGACAATAAGATCTTGTTGATACAGGAAAATGAAGGGGGTGGATGGAGTATTCCAGGAGGTTGGGGTGAAGTCTGCCAAACTCCTTCTCAAGCTGCAACGCAAAGAGTGCTTGAACAAACAGGATTGGTTGTAAAATCGCCACGTCTTATCTACGTAAAAGATCGCTCCGTTCATCCATACGAGCCCAAATTTCCATTCCATGTATATAAACTGTTCTTTGTGTTTGAGTCAGTGGCTGAGCAGCCAACAATGCAGGTGAACACTCCGGGAGTAGGTTTTTACGCGTTCGACGATCTGCCTGAGTTAGCGCCAAACCGAGTTCTTATGAGTGATATTGAGCTTATATTTAATCACTTTAACACCAATGCCCCAAGCATAGCGGTCGACTAGAATGGGAACACTTTATACCTAAGTAAGCTGAGCTCTGGATAGTAGTTTCATATTACTGGGTATAAAGCGTGGGCAGCTAGGCTTATGTTTGACTGCCATGTTCTTCTGCATATTGCTCTTTGATATCAAGAATTTCTGGCATCACCTCGTGAAATACTGATACAAGTTCAGGATCAAAGTGCTTTCCAGATTCTTCATCAATCAAGGCTACCGCATCTTTCACCGACCAAGCTTTTTTATATGGCCTTTCAGTAGTGAGCGCATCAAACACGTCTGCGATCGCGATAATTCTCGCCGACAAGGGAATATCTTCTCCTTTTAAGCCATGCGGATAACCGCTGCCATCCCATTTTTCATGGTGAGCCAAGGCGATTTCCCTAGCCATTCTTAGCAACTCTGAATCGTGTTCACCAATTATATGCGCACCAAACTCAGGATGTTTTTGCATTAATTCCCATTCTTGCGCATCTAGCTTACCCGGCTTGAGTAATATGGAATCGGGGATGCCAATTTTTCCGATATCATGCATAGGCGCCGCATTAAATACCAAATTCGCCCATTTTTCCGATACATCCAAAGACTCTGCCATAAGCCTTGAGTAATGACTCATTCGAATAACATGCAAGCCCGTTTCATTATCTTTAAATTCAGCGGCTCTTCCCAAGCGACGAATAATTTCCAGTTGAGTATTAATTAGATCTTCTGTTCGCGCTTGCACCGTTTTTTCTAAGTGACGGTTTTGATCATATAAAGCCAAGTGCGTTTTTAGCCGAGCTTTAACAATTGAGGGGCGTACAGGCTTGGTAATATAATCAACGGCTCCGAGATCCAACCCACGAGTTTCATCTTCTTCTGCGCTCATCGCTGTGACAAAAATTACTGGTATATGTTGAGTACTAGAGTCAGCTTTTAACCTTTTGCACACCTCGTAGCCATCCATTTCAGGCATCATCACATCAAGTAAAATAATATCTGGCTTGGGTGTGCCGGACGCAATTTTAAGCGCCTTCGCCCCAGATAATGCGGCTTTCACCTTATATTCTGGGCGCAAAATACCACTCATAACGTCGATATTGTCCGGGGTATCATCGACCACGAGCACTATTTGTTTATCCATAACTGACTCCTAAGCCTAAAAAATTATAGTTGTTAAAGCTAAAGCCTATATTGCTTACTAGTATCCAATCTAGGGCGTGTTAACGTCCAAAACATCGAGTTGTGCTAAAGCCTGTTCAAAATCATATTCGCTTATTGCTCGGCTGATCTCTTTTATCACTTTACTTAGCTCTGGTTCATTGACCATTTCCAACAGCTCCTCTGCGATTTCCATCGCCTCAGTATCGTCCTCTTCCAACAAACCTCTAAGTTTAGCTACCATAGAGCTAAACACGTCCTGATCGAATTTAATACTACTATTTTTTTCGTCCGCAGCTTGCTCGAATATCGATAAGCCAACCAAAGTGTTATCGATCTCTCTAACAACGATATTCACTGTCTCAGATGGGTAATCAGCTGATTGTTTACAGATACTTTCGAGATCAGCGGCTGCCTTTTGCACTGCGATTGCACCAATATTTCCAGCGACAGCTTTCAACGAGTGAGCTAGCCTTTGAGCAGCTTGGCCATCATCTGAAGAAAATGCTGTTTTGAAAGACGCTTCAAAGTGCTCATACGCATCTCGATATTTGAAAATGAGCTTTCGATACAGCTTAGAATTGCCATTTGCGGTTGATAGCCCTTTCTCGACATCTATTCCGGGTAACTCGGGTATCGACAAGTGACTATCATCTTCCACAAGCTCCTGATTATTAAAGTCAACTCTGCTTTCTTTAGAAGGGTGAATCCACTTTGCCATAGTCGTATAGAGCTCTCTGACGTTAATTGGTTTGCCAATGTGGTCGTTCATACCTGCATCAATCACTTTCTCTATATCACCTGACATCACATTTGCTGTAAGAGCGATTATTGGTAAGTCTGAGAAGCGACTATCTTGGCGAAGCTTACGTGTCGCTGTATAACCATCCATAACTGGCATTTGGCAGTCCATCAAGACTCCGTCGAATGACTCTTGATCGAGCATGTCCAGTGCGATTTGTCCATTTTCTGCCACTTTAGCGTTAACGCCTGCAGATGCGAGTAGCTCCATAGCAAGCTCTTGGTTGATGTCGTTATCTTCAACTAACAGCACCTTAGCGCCACGAATTTTGCTTGCCGCATCGAGATCATCGGCAACTGGCCGCATTTGTTGCCGTTTTTCAGGATCATGACCAAATGCTTCCATCACCGCATCCAAAATGGTTGATGCGGAAATAGGCTTGCTTAACACACGAGCGAACCTCGCTCGTTTAGACGCTTCCAGTGCTTCGTCTCGACCAAACGCTGTGACCAAAATTACGGGCAAATCTGGTTGTTTATCATGTATCCGCATTGTAGCCTCTACACCATCAATATTCGGGATCTGCCAATCCATCACAATCAGATCTACTTCTCGTCGCTGCTGTTCAATATGCTCGATAGCTTGAGTACCTGAACTGTATGCTGTGACTTGAAAATCGAATGAAGAAAGAATGTCAGAAAATATTTTCCGTGCTGTCGAATTATCATCGACGACTAAAACGTGAAGTCCTTTTAACTCAGGAAGCTCAGGTTTAACTCTTCCAATAGGTGCATTTTTTTGATAGTTAAACTTCGCAGTAAAATGGAAAGTACTGCCTTTTTCTGCTTGGCTTGCCACCCATATTTCTCCGCCCATCATATGAGTGAGCTTCTTCGAGATGGTTAATCCTAGCCCAGTTCCACCGTATTTTCGCGTTATTGATGAGTCGGCTTGGCTAAACGACTCAAACAGTTTCTCTTGTTGATCTGAAGTCATTCCTATTCCAGTATCACTCACCGAGAAGTGTAAAATGACCGACTCACTATCTAGTTCTTTTACATCAACCTTTACCACTATCTCACCTTCATCAGTGAACTTAACAGCGTTGTTACCAAGGTTGGTGAGGATCTGACCTAACCGAAGTGGATCACCAATTAACATGGTCGGAGCCTCAGCAGAAACATCAAATAGTAGCTCAATCCCCTTTTCTTCCGCTCGGATTCCAACAAGATTCGCCAAACTGTCCATAACATCTTCTAAATGAAACTCTGTGGACTCAATGTCTAACTTTCCGGCTTCAATTTTGGAAAAGTCTAAAATGTCATTAATTATTCCCAGCAAGCTTTCTGCCGAACGGTTGACTTTTTCTATGTAATTTCTTTGTTTGTTGTCTAGCTCCGTGTTTAACGCGAGCCCAGACATACCTATAATGGCATTCATGGGTGTGCGAATTTCATGCGACATATTCGCAAGAAAATCAGATTTCGCTTTGGTGGCTTCCTCGGCGGCTTTCTTCGCTTCCTTCAGCGCATTTTCGGTTTCCTTACGATCAGTAATATCTGTCATAGTGATTCGAATCTCCTCTAATTCAGAACCACCATTAAAACTTGGTAACGCAGATACTTCGGCGATGATCTTTTCTCCATCCTGTCGAATAATCGGTATCTCATGACAAAAGAAGCTTTCACCAACACAAACTCCATCAAATAGTGCTTTGTGTTCGACAAATTCAGGACAAATAATGTCATGCCAGTTAATCGCTTGAATATCCTCACGCTCAATTGAAAGTAACTCTGAGAATGCCTTGTTGTGCTTAACAAAATTACCCTGGCGATCGATAGAGGCATAGGCGACTGGAGCATTCTCATACAGATCCCACAGCCTTCCTTCCCGCTCTTTGAGCGCCTTTTCGGCCGCTTTTCGCTCGGTAATATCCCGAATAATACCTACAAATATCGGCTCACCAGCCCAAAAAGCCTCATTCACCGCCAGATCCATTGGAAAAATTTCGCCGGTAGATCGCCTTCCTTCCAACTCCACGTTTCGAACCAAAATATGCTCTTCTTTAGTCTCTGCATATTTTTTTAAGTAGCCATCATGATTCGCTCGGTATGGCTCACCCATCAGCATTTTGATGTTTTGGCCAACGACTTCTTCTCGTTTATACAAAAAAATCTGTTCAGCGGCAGGGTTAAATTCTTGAACCGTACCGACAGAATTAATTGCAATAACGCCATCTTTGGTATTTTCGAAAATGGTGCGAGACCGACCTTCCGCCTCTTTAAGAGCTAGTGTCCGCTCTTCTACCCGGCTTTCTAGCTCTTCATTGGATCGACGCATAAAGCTGGTCGCCCGCTGTCCTATAGTCACCGTAAGCATGCTAGACGCGACGGCTAATAGCAAAGCAACAAATGCGGTGGAAAATAGATAAATGCGCATTTGATAAAAAGATTCCAATGCTTCCGACTTATCTATCTCAGTAGCAATACCTACCCCTAAGTTTTGGTTCCACATCCAAACACCAAGAACAGGTACACCACGATAGTCTCTATACCCTTCCACATTGGAATTGATGTGCGAATTTGTCTTGCCGCGAGCTGCCTTGCCCATCGCAATGACACTTTGCGCCATTGTGGTAAAAGGCTGCTCTTGAATAGGGGTTTTAGGACGAAAACCTTCTATCATATTTCCGCCGGGATCTTTGAGAGCCAAGAGCGTATCTTGCGTTTTCCCAGGCTGTAAAAGCCCAATTTCCTCCAAGGAGTCCACAAAGCGGCTTTCTGTGATCATTCCACCATCATGGTTTATCAAGTAGCTTTCGCCAGATCGACCAATACTGCCATGCTGCATAATTTTGGATAGCCTACCGCCAGGTAACAACCTTTGCGTCAATACGGCAATAACTTGCTCAGACTCATCTTCTATCGGCACTGCGAAAAACATGTTAAATGCATCTAGTTTGGTACTCACTCCATTTGAAGATTTTATTTCAACATCAGACAAGATGGGGGGGATAAATACCGCTTCTCCGTTAAAAGCTCGGTCAAGTAAATGGGGCGCTTGTATTGCGATCAAGTTTTTAGAGCCTAAGTTTGTATTTCGCCTTGAACCCACACTAATTCTGTCTTTATCAATTATGAAAAAGCCGATATCACCTAACTCATCAACATACTCACCAAAAAAGGCTCGAATCTCTTTTAGAGGCTCAGAGGTTTGCAGATTTTCCTTCTCAGGGGGAATCGCTAACAGTTTTTTGGTTAGCGATACTAGTTCTGGATGCTTGCCTAAGCTGGTTAGATAACTTTCGCTATCTCTAACCCATGTTTCCAAGCTTTCATTGGTTCGCTCTAGAACAAACACTAAATCCTTTTCTACGCTGCGTAATGTCGACTTCTTATTCTGCTCAATGGTGTGCCAAACCAGAAATAGAATGACAAACGAAATGACACATGTGATGGAGATAATTGAATACGTAAATGCTCTTGAAGCCACATACTTAGCGATAGATTCATTGGATAGAAACCGTGGCAATAGGAACGCCATCAAGAACATCAAAAAGCCGAGCATTAAAGCAATACTAATGAAAATTCTTATCGCACTGTCGTGTTCAGCTTCTTCGTAACCTGATGGCTTTGCATCGTGGTCATTAATTGTGTCGACAGAAGAAGGGTTCCATTTTTGAAAGTTGGCAATTCTCTCTTCTTGCGATATGAGATCAAACCCACGATTTATCTCATCAAGAAGCCTGATATTTCCTTCGGTTACAGCCGCTCGCCATGTGTCCGAAAAAAGGATATGGGCAGGTTCTAAGTTAAACTGTTCAAAGATATGATTTTTTTGCAGATAATAGGTCGCAGTTAAAGTGTCAGCTGAAAATACATCTAACTCACCACTATTTAGTGCGCTGATAAGGTCATGGTAATTTGGGTAAGAGATAATATTTGTGGGCGTAAGTCTATCTTTCAAATAGCCTTCGAGGAAATCGCCTTTCAATACCCCAATTTTCACGCCTTCTAAAGCTTTTAAAGTGTCAAACGAAGGTTGGTTGTTTCTTAAGATTATGTGAGAGCTAGTGCGAGTGAGAAGACTACCGTAATCTAAAAATTGATCTCTCTGCTCATTGTAATAAAGGCCCGCATGCACATCTGCGACTCCGCTTCCCACAGCTTGCAAGGTTTCGTCCCAAATATAGGGGACAAACTCTAATTTACGCCCGGTTTTTTCTGCCCATAAACGCCACATGTCAACAATCAGACCTGAAGCTGCTCCATGCTCATCTATAAATTGAAAAGGAACACAATCCTGACAGTATGCTATTTTGAGGGGCTTCTCAGTTGCAGAGTTAATTTGTAACTCTTGTTTCTGTGCAAAAGCTTGAAAAGAGGCAACCCAAAAACATATCAGTAGCCAAATTACTCGAGTCATCCTAACCATCCCTGTTCATCAACTCACGGTATTCATCTTTACTCTGAATTGCGTAGAGTATATCGCCCCTTTGATTTACAAACCTGAAATAAAGTGAAATGAAAAAGCAAAGGCTAATGGCATTCTATTTAAGATATACACATTTTAAATCCCTTGCGCCCACGTAATAACTAATATCTGATCAAGGTTTAGTAACTTTTGAGTGCGTTGACCTTTTGAGGTGAGTTTACATTGTAAATGCGAAGGAAATGAGTAGCTATTCAAGAAAATAGCCACATACAAAAGGAAAGATTTTAGGTTAAGATCTTTTTGGTTGTTTGTAGGTTTTTCCAGCAGCTTGGTAGGTTAGTTTTTGTTTAACCTCAAACATGCTATCAAAGAACCATGCTACGAACTTAATAACGTCATCACCTACATTCATGACATGTTCAACAAACTCTTGCTCTTTTCCTTCTTCATCGGATTGAGTGGTTACGTGATACACACGCTGTTCGCCTTCTACTTCAGCAATAGCAAACTGGCCAGTTAGCGATTTTGCAGCATGTGCAACCTCTTCATTTTCACTCGACTTAAGGATTTCTAACGCTTGTGGCAAATTTTCTGCTTCACACAAATTAATCACAAGCGCTTCAAATTCATCTTGTTGCATGTTTTATTACTCTTAACGATTTGCTGCGTATTATACCTAAGCACAGCAAATATTCACCTGAATGTCACTTGGGTAGAGTCTCCGCCATTGACTCATTTGCCTCAAACCGCTTAACACCTCCAAGTGTAGTGATCAACACTGCGGCCATAATGATACTTACCGCCAAATAAAAGGCACCGACAGTGACTTGGCTAGACACCCACCACTTGACAATATAGCCTCCAGCAATTCCAGCGACTCCCATTTGAACTGCTCCAGTTAAAGCGGAGACTGCTCCAGCCTGACGTTTATGTGGGGACAAAAGCATACTAATCGAGAGTGGGAAAGATAACCCTTGAGCGACTGTCATGAGAGTAAATGCTCCAATCAAGTTGAACAGCGACAACGGGGTGACAATCAGCCACATTCCAGACAAAGCAATTAACATGATAGATAACACTAATAGCTGGCTGGTCGATAGTACTTTATTTATCACGTTCAGCACCATACTGCCTACCATTAGCCCAGCAGAAGGAATAATCATATACATTCCGTAAGATTCTACAGTCACACCTAATTGCTTCTGCAATAAAAATGGGAATATAGAAACCGAGACCACCGAAATCAAATACGTTAACCAGTTATAACTCGCACTCGAAATAACCTGAGGGTTTCGGCATAAGTGCCAATAATTATTTGTGACCGCTACTATTTCAAAGCGTTTTTTATCATAGGGTAACGTCTCAGGTAACAGCATCGAACCTAAGACAAACATAACCAATAGATAAATAAGTACAAAGCCAAATACGGACTGCCAGCCGAGATGAAACGCAATCCATCCCCCCAATGCGGGTGATACGACAGGTACAATAGAAGCTGTCATAGCAAGGTAAGTCATTGAGCGTGTTAAATCTGGGCCCTCATAACTGTCACTCAGTACACTGCGACCCAACACTGAGGCACTGCCTGCTCCCAACCCCTGTAAAACTCGGCCAATCACTAACCAAGTAAAATTGTCAACAAACAAGACGCACAACACAGTACCGATTAAGTATACCCCTTGCCCAATCAAAAAGACTGGCCTCCTACCTATCGCATCAGACAATGGGCCGTAAAACAGTTGAGAACCACCGAAACAGACTAAAAAAACAGTCACGAGTAGTTGAGCATCTGCGCGAGTTATCGATAACGCCTCGCTAATCAGTGGCAAGGAAGGTAAGTAAATACTGACACCAACTTGTCCAGTCGCAATAATCATAATTGCGAGAAACAAGGGCGCCTTATTAAATTTATTTTGCTGTTCTCTTTTCATAAAAACAGTTTATATTGTTAACCTATAAATGATAATAATTCATTCGGGAAACAGATTATTTCCAAATAAGAATCAATAAGGGGATTTATGGATTGGATTCAGAGCGTACAAACCTATTTAAAGGTGGTTGAAGAGAAAAGCTTCAATGGAGCAGCGAGAAAACTCAACACAACGAGTTCGGCAGTGAGTAAAAGGATTCACTGGTTAGAAGAGAGGATTGGCGCACAACTGTTAAAGCGTACTACTCGCTCAGTGACACAAACTGAAGCTGGAGCACTATTTTACCAAAGAGCCAAAGACCAACTGGACGGTTGGCAATCTGTTGTGGACGAAACACGCTCTGTCAATCAAACCCCTGTTGGGTTACTCAAAATTGGAGCCACCTTGGCAGTTGGCTCTAAGTTTTTAGTACAATACCTCAACGACTTTCTCTTAAAATATCCCGATATCCGAATTCAACTCACCACAACGACTCCCGGACAACTACCTGAGCTCAGTTTAGATGTCATTATCAGCCGTGAATTAGAGCAGATTAATTCGTTGAGCTTTATCGCAACACCTTTATACGACCACAAAGCTGGCTTCTACGCCTCTCCAAAATATATTGAAAGATTTGGTCGCCCCACAACAGTAGAAGAACTAAAAGTTCACAACACCTTAATTTGGGGGGAGAGAGCCCAACGAGAAATTCGCTTATCTCAGGGGCAAAGAATCATGCTTTCAGGCAACTTTTTTACCACTAACCCAGAAGCCATTTTTTACGCTGCTAAGCATGGGCTTGGTATCCTACTATCCGCAGATAGGATGATTAGGGACGAGCTCAACCAGGGAGTTCTTGAGCGTATTTTACCCGATGTTACAGCAGATGAAGCAACGGTATATGCTTACTACCCGAAATTAGATTACAGACATACTAGGACACATTTGTTCCTAAGTTACTTAAAAGAAAGGTTAAAAGAAAACCCCAAAGTCCATTGAACAAAATATGACAAAAAAGTACCAACAAAAAAGTACCATCAAAACATAATTACTAACTGTATGAATTTGGACAAAAATTGAGTTATAACGAGCTCGAGCGAGCGTTGAAGACTGGAATTATATGCAATACATGCCATAGTGTAAATGTGCATACTGATTATAAATAATGTGAACTAAGTTCACAACAACGTGAGTTAACCACTATGGCTAGAGATATAAAGGTTAGCAGCGACATTATCAATTTTGGAACAATAAATAACATTTTACTTCTTGAAGGAAAAGCATTACTGGACGAAGTTACTCAAGTACTACATAAGCATTTTAAGACTTTTAGCACCAGTATTGTGGAAATTGATAAGCTGCATTACAACGCTCGGACTTTATCATTTTGCTGCAAAAATGAGACATTTTATGAAGAGTCGTATCAACTTCAAGGAACGCCGTGCGAGCATGTCGTAAAGTCTGAGCAGCTTTTCTTCCTTTATCCTTCAAACTTAAAAAGCAACTTTCCCTACGATCCTAGTATCACTCAAAACAATATTGTGGCGTATTTGGGAATACCATTGAGAGCCAGTTCCGGTGAAGTGTTAGGGATTTTATCTTCCAAGTTTCAGCACCAACTCATTGATGCTGAAGAAGTGATCCGTTATCACCAAATTTTAGCTAATGTAGTCGTTCATGGGTTACGCATGAAATGGCTCACCGAGCGGTCTGACTTTTTGGTTAATCAGCTGAGCTACGAAGTTTCTCACGACAACTTAACAGGCTTGATGAATCGAAGTTGCCTCTCAGATAAACTCGAGGCACTGACAAGCTCTCCTCATGACTTTTTTACTTTAGCCTACCTCGATATCGATAATTTCAAGCAACTGAATGACATTCACGGTAACTACATTGGCGATCAGGTTATTAAATATGTTGCCAAAGTCGTTACTCAAACCGTCCCTGAATCTCATTTAGTATTTCGCATAGCTGGAGATGAATACGCCTTCATTACTTTTTCTAACGATCCATTAGATATTTGCTTGAGTATCAACAAGCAGCTCCAGTCAGGATTTACAGCTTCTTCACGCAATATTAAACTCAGTGTTAGCTTTGGCTTAGCTCGCAAAACTGAGCAAAACATTCATCCGGATCAGTTGATTCTTAATGCGAGCCTCGCACTTAAGTCTGCCAAACAATCTTCGACCAGCCACACATGTTGCTACGACACGCAGCTAAGTGCTCAATATTACCGAAGAACTATGGTCATTGATGCCTTGCGATATGCTCTGGAGAATTCACTCAATCCTGCCAACCAAATCTATGTCGCTATCCAGCCTATTGTTAAAAAGCGAGCCCAACAGTGGGCTCATTTCGAAGTATTAGCTCGCTGGAGAACGGAGTCCTTAGGTGAAATATCCCCGGTGGAATTTATCTCTGCTGCGGAAGAGTCAGGCCTTATCATTGAGCTTGGCGAGAGAATTGTAGAGCTTGCCTGCCAATCGAAATTGCAAATTGAGGCTGAGCTTGGCCGCAAAGTCACTTATAGCTTGAACTGTTCTGCCCATCAGTTAAGCGATTCAAGTCGGTACCTTGAGCACTTGACCACAACGGTTAATCGTTATGGATTCTTGCCAAAAGAATTTACAATTGAGCTGACCGAAACGGTTTTATTAACTAAAACCGACCAAGTGGAGTCGATATTGGCGAAGCTTCGCTCTCTTGGATTTAGAGTCGCTTTAGATGACTTTGGTACAGGATATTCCAGCTTGAATTATATCCATAGCTATCCTATTGATTGCATAAAAATAGACGCCACTTTTGTTCGAAATATGCATCTGAACGAAACATCTGAACGAGTCGTTTGGCTCATCATTCAACTCGCTCAGCAACTGAAAGTCGATTTAGTGGCGGAAGGGGTGGAAGATCGTAAAACGCTTGAGAAGCTATATTCCATGGGTTGCAACCAAATACAAGGCTATTACTATTCTCCACCAGAAGAGACCCGAGTAATGATTGACAAAATAAGTCAAAATCAAAGAAAGAAGCTAAAAGTCATTAACGGTTGAACCTAAAGCAATCATCGCGTTAGATAACGCAGTCAGCGAAAGTATCAACTACCGGTATTCGAGGAGCTGTTGGCCGCTAACTGGATCTGCTTTCTATTCAGTAGCGCGTCAAGACGATTACGCTGAGCGATAAAGTCTCTCATTTCTGAACTAGGTACAGAGTGAGCCATCGGTATTTTAGCGGTTACCGCATTCACAGGGTGACCTTTTACAATCAATTCATAGTGAATGTGAGGGCCAGTCACTCGACCAGTACTACCTGAAAGCGCGATTTTCTGCCCTCTTTTCACTCTTTGGCCACGTTTAACTAAAATTTTGCTTAGATGTAGGTAGCGAGTCTTGTAGTTATTACCATGTTGGACAACCACATATTTTCCAGCATAAGGGTGATTTCGAATTAACGTGACCACGCCATCGCCTGTAGACACAACTGGTGTACCTGTCGGAAGCGCCCAGTCTGTACCGTTGTGTGGAGCAATTCTCCCTGTCACAGGATGGCGACGTTTAGGATCGAATGAAGAACTCATACGATATCGACCAACAAATGGTTTCCGTTGAAAGGCTCGCTCGAGGCTATTTCCATTCTGATCGTAGTATTGTCCATCTTTGTATAGATAGGCAGAGATCACTTGGCCACGATTAAAAATCTTTACTGCTTGAATTTCCTTGTTTCCGGTCGCTTTGCCATCGACAAATTGACGGGCCTCAACGACTTCAAACTTATCACCAGCTCTCAAGTCTCGAGCAAAATTAATTTTATCGCCTAAAACTGAAACTATCTGCTCAATCTCATTATTACCGATACCCAACGCATTAATTGACTTTGAGAAACTTCCTTGGATAGTGCCTGCGATGGCATAATCTTTCCAGTTACCCGGAACGGTAACGCTATCGTAACTATAAGACCCATCATCTAAGCGGGAATAAACCGCCCGTTCAGCCAAACTAAACTGCAGCTCCATCTTTTGCAAAAATTTATGATCGTCAGAGCGCCAAAACTTTAATGTATCACCAGGCTTGAGCGTATCCAATTTTAGATAGTTTAAGTCCGTCTCCATTATCTTCATCATCTCTTTATAAGAAAAGCCGAGTTTGTCGAAGATAACGCTTAGACTGTCACCAGATTTAATTACGTACTCGTAATCAGGAATATCAATAATGGTTTCTGGAGGTGTTGGTGCTGCATCAGGAGCGATAACCGTTGGTACCGAAACAGAAACGGAAACATGAGAGAAGTTCTGGTTTAAAGAAGTAAAAACCACTCCAGCCACTACTGGTAAAAATGCAATTAGAACTTTTTTTTGTTTTGAAAATGCAGAAAAGCGCTCAGTAATGGAACTTGGTACCACAGTTTTCCCCGAAATAACGACCTCATAAGCTGCAAAGAGTAAGTGTTTATGAATAAAAAGTCACTCTTTATCTATTCAAACTGCCTGCTACAGAGAATGGAACACATACAGAGAAGTGATGAACAATGAGAAGAAAAAAGGCGCCAAGCGCCTTTTTGTGTTTGAAATGCCCAAAAATAGACATGTTACTAAATATGTATTCTATTGGTGGGTAGACACTAAACCATTGTCCTCGCCAAGGCCATTTGGCTTGTACAAGTCCGCCTGAGGGTCATTTAACCATTTTTCATCATCAACTAAATAGCGAAACTCAAATTGTCCGTCTTTAGGTAAGCGAGTTTTGTATTTAAATGTCTTTGTTTTCGCTACTTTCTTCATCTCTACAGGCTGCCAGTCCAGAAAATCTGCAACTAACGCGATTGAGCGACTTGCCTCTGCTGCTGGCACTTCAAAAGTAACCTCTACTTCATTTTTAGTTTTAAAGTAACGCTTACTGATCATCCTAATACTCCCTACACGTCATTATATGTGAACTATGTCATATGCTAATTAAGAGTAGATAATAGGCAATTTGATTGCAATCTACAATACGCACCTTACAACTCAACAGTTTAACAGCTGTGGGATGGCTTAAAAGTAGACAATAGTAGATAGATAAAATCTACAAAAGCTCTAATTGGGCAAGCACGAATGTTTATTCATGTGGTCGAATTTTAAGCGTATTAAAGTGGTACTGTTCCGAGACCATTAAAATAAATGAGTGAGCATAAGCCTTTGAATTTGAAGGAACCTCTCCTCCAGTGACTTCTAAACGAATCAAATCTCCATCCGTTTCTATTGTTTCAACACTGATTTCACGCCCGAGCCATTCACTATCGACTAACTTCATGAACCCACTTTCACTGTCATATCTGAAGCTACAAAGGAAGTAAGAATCCTCACTCGCTCCGTTGGACACAATAACAATTGCTGAGTAAACATGTTCTTTATCCAATCCAAGAGGGAATACTGTATTGATGTCTAACTTAACAATCCCTATAGAATCGTCATGTTTGTCTTTATACCGGCCGGATGCAATATTAGTTGTGTGATCAACACTACCAATATGTGCCGTGACATCTTTACTTGGTATTTTGAGAATAAAAGGTTTGGTTGAATCAACGCCAAATGTTTGGTTCAAAACAGAATTGCTGGAGCCGTCGTTTATCAGCGTCGTTGACTCTCTTTGAGCCACGATGTTTTCGTGACGAATGGCCGCGATAGTCGCAGCAACGATTAAAAAAATTGCAGCCACTCTAACAACAATTGATTTTGGACGTTTGTTTGTTTTCACTTGTTTCAACTGACAATGACACACTATTACTAAGTGTATTCATTAGATGAATAATTTGCGTATAGAGTAACTCTTTAAACTTGACGAAAGTAGACGATTCAATGCAACAAGATGAATAATTACAAAAAAACACTCCACTAGACTTGCATCTAGATGAAGTGCTTTTTCGCTTCAAAGCTCAAACTATTTATTGGGCTATCGATTGCTAGTACTTATTCTAGTTTCCCAGCTCCTATTAGCTTGATCAAACTGTTTGCCTGTTGCTCCAAACAAGAAATCACAACCTTTAGCGAGGCTATTTGCTGGAACAACAACTTCGATATAAACGCCAGTTTCCGCTGTATTTGCTTGCTCTAGCGCATGATTTAGTTCGCCTAAGTTAGTTACCCGTCGAGTCAACCAGTTGCAACCTAAACTCTTTGGTAAATCAGCAAAATGCCATTGCGCAACATCGTTATAGTCTTCATCTGGATAGCGGTTGGTGCACCTTTCAGCTAAGTATCCACCATTATTCACCACAATATAGATAGGTTTTGCATCATATCTTTCAAGTGTCCCCAATTCGGTCGCTGTCATTTGGTGCCCGCCTTCTCCACAAATAATCAAGCAACGACGCTCTGGAGCCGCGATACAGTTGCCTAAGATTGCAGGCGTCCCCCATCCAATCGCTCCCCATGAAAGCTGAGATTCTAAATCTACACCTTCTGGTAAATTCACTCTTGCAGAAAAGCACATAGAGGCCATGGCAGTATCAGAAACCACTATATCGCCGGGCTTGATAAATTGCTGAAGTCGTTCATACAAAGGCTCATACTCGATGATATCGCTAGCGTCACCTGTTGGGGCTCCTATTACGACCTCAGAAGATTTAAGTACAGGAATAGTTTGAGCGACCTTCTTAGTAAGTACTTTATTTAGTTGAGATAACACATCTTTTAGCTCAACACCTTCAAAAAAGTTGTCTCCAATCTGAGTACAATGAGGTCCAATTTTAATCAGTCCATTTCTATCAAAAGCCAACGTGTGCAAAGCGTTGTTAAAATCATGATTTTCCGTCGCTAACGCGATGATACAATCACAGTCTTCTACCCTATCTGTCACCACTGACTCAGACCACCCTTTCCAATGGCCATTGTAGCTGCCAATGTAATTTGGATGTTGCATCGATAAAACACCTCGATCTTGATTCAACTCTGCGAAAGGCAAGCCAGACTTTTCGATGAACGTACTAGCCAATTCAACCCCATCGTACCGGCGCAAAGAATAACCAGGCAGCACGCAGCTTTGTTTAGCGTTACTCACGCGGGAAAAAATTTCACTTACCACTTTATCCAAAGTCTCTGAGTCACTTTTCACATTCGTAAAGGGAATTGCTTGCTCTTGCTCAGGGAAAATGACGGGCGAATGTGGCACATCACGAGGAAAAGCCATATATACTGGTTTCGAGTAGTATTTCATCGCTGCCAGAACTCGCTGAGTCTCATAGACACAGTTTTCTGGCGTGATAACCACTGCGCTGTCTTCCCCTGCGGTCAATGGACGGATCATGTCCACAAACACATCGTAGCGAGGAACAGGATCACCGACCATGTGGTGGTAACGAGTTTTGCCATCTTGCTCTTGTATACCAGGCATACCCGCTAGAGCAATCACTTTTGAGTTTTCAGCATGCGCACCCGCTAAACCACCAAAAGTACACAACTCCCCTGCACCGTATGTAGTGACAAGTACACTGGCGCCTCTTGTACGTGCATACCCATCCGCCGCGTAGCTCGCATTTAATTCGTTCGAGCAACCAATCCAACGAAGCTGTTCATCGTCCATAATAGCGTCACACACTGGGTAGACAAAATCACCAGGAACGCCAAACACATCCGTCACACCGAGTTCTTTAATTTGGCCCAAAACATATTCAATAACGGTCATTTCTTTTTTCATAACTTGTACCTTATGGCAAGCGCTGACAGCACTTGCGCATTAAAAATGGGAGGATGAAAACTTTGCTTAGTAACCCGCTTTGTCGTATGGGCCTTTGCCTTTTCGGTAAACCAGCAACGTGCGAGTAAATGACAGCACTTCTTGTTTATCCTTATCAAAGGCACGCGTTACAACGGTAACGATGCCCTGTTCTGGACGAGAGTTGGACTCCCTTTTCTCAATAATCTCAGAAGTTACACTTAACTTTTCACCCGGGAAGAGCTCTCGATTTAACTTCATATCTTTCCATGCTAAATTGGCAACCACGCGGCCCAAAGCGCGAGTGGTACAAGCTGTCATTGCTCCCATCCAGTAAGCTTCTGTCACCGGACAATTACCCTCTTTTCCTTGCTCAGGGAAATACTCGTTGTAATAAGTTGGGTCAACGTATTTAGGGTTCCACTCCATAGAACGTTGCGCGTGTTCTACCGCTTCCTCTGGACGAATAATTTTGTAAGCAGCGTGCTGGTAAGTCTCACCGGGTAGTAAGTCTTCAAAGTAGATACCCACTGTTTCTTTTAGAGCACCATCTTCTTCTAACTTATATGCTGAGAATTTTTCGTCGGTTAGGTTAAAGTCAAACTCAGTTTTGCCAAAGTATGGATGACGACCAAACTTATAAATTCGAATTTTATAATCTACCTTGGTTACAACTTCATCATTTTGATTGATACCGCGAGTCTGCACAGTGACTAACCCACAATCGAAACCTTCTAAGTTCTCTACCGATAAGATTTCACTTTCTGCGTAAAGAGTATCGCCACCAAACACGGGACGTGTCATTGCAATATTAGTGAATTCTACAATGCGATCTTTACGAGCAAAGGTTTTCCAGCTGCTACCAATGACCTTTTGTAAAGTCATGGTGCTCACCCCTAAGCACTGTCCCCATTCTGTCTGCGAGGCGTAGTGGTTGTCGTAGTGAAGCTGAGCGGAATTCATGGTATCTGTCGCTTCATCAACATTATCTTGCTGACTAATGGTGATACCTGGACGATGGCGAAACACCTGACCTTTTTCAAACTGCTCGAAATCCAAGCCGAAGGTTTCACGATAAGTATTTTCTTTAACTTTTGCGTATGCACTAAACATGGCGTTACCCCTTATTTGATTAGACCCATTGCGGTTGCTTGCGTGGTTAATTCTTCTCTAAAACTTGGATGTGCTAAATTAATCAGTGTTCTAGCACGCTGGCTATTGGACATTCCGGCCAAGTTCGCGCAACCAAATTCTGTTACCACATGTTGCACGTCAGTTCTTGCGGTTGTTACGATGTTGTTCAAGCGAGGAACGATTTTTGACAACTGCCCGCCTTTTGCTGTCGAGGCTGCAGCTAAGAAGCTCTTACCACCACGTGAGTTCGCAGCACCTCGAACAAAATCTACTTGTCCACCTGTACCAGTAAGCTGTTTCCAAGCAACGGATTCAGAAGCCACTTGGCCAAACAAATCGATTTCAACAAATGAGTTGATAGAAATCATGTTGTCGATTTTCTCGATAACACTGGAATCATTTACATAAGATGCTGGGTAACAAAGCATCGATGGGTTGTTATCCATGACATCGTAATATTCTTGGCTAGGTAACATGGCGACATTAAATACCGTGTGATGACGATGTAGATTTTTATATTTGTTTGTCACATTACCGTTTTTGATTAAGTCAATTTGCGAGCTACACAGTAACTCTGTGTGGATACCTAAATCATTTTTTTCAAGAAGGAACTTACCCACAGCATCCGGCACACCACCAATACCAAGCTGAATACACGCACCGTCTGGTATGTAGTTAATAATGTGCTCAGCAATCGCGTGATCGGTCTCTTTGGCTGGTTTGTTTGGCAGTATCAAAAGATCACTGGTGTGCTCAATAATGGCGTCAACTTCACTCACATGCATGATGCCATCACCAAATGTACGTGGCATGTTTTCATTCACTTCAACAATAATTCGTTTTGCACGTCTTGCCGCGGGGATTGAAAAACTACCATCCAAACCAAAACTGAAGTAGCCATGCTCATCCATCGAAGACACTTGCAACATATGCACGTCAGGGTCACCTTCCTGAGTTAGGAAGCCTGACTCCATATGGCTAAAGTGCCCAGGAATAAACTCGGGATATTGTACTTTTCCTAGATGGTTTTTAGCTGTTTGCAATAGAGTACCGATCTCACCACCCATAAAAGGAAGTTGTAAATGAACGGTTTTTAGAACTTCTGGGTCGTTGAAATAACTCACTACCTTAGCTGAGCTTCGAAACAAATAGGCATCAATGGGATGGGTGAATAGCCCATTTTTTGCTGCATTCGCAAATGCTTCGCTTATCGCGATCGGCGTTGCAGCATAGCATCCAAAAGTGACAAACCGAGCTTCAGGGAGAAATTTATATATCGCTTCGTCAGCCGACATCAACTTTCCTTGATAAAGCTCTTGGGCCACAGTAAATTGTTTGATTTCAGTATTCATCGTGAGCTCCTAATATTCGCAACCGACTTTTTCTAAAATGTCTTGGCTTCGTTTCACGACTGGCACGTCTAGCATTTTGCCTTTGTACTGACACGCTGAGCCATTCGCTTGCTTAAAGGTAATTAGGATCTCTTTCGCTTCATCAATTTCGTCTTCGGAAGGGAAGAAAACTTCATTGATAGTGGCCAACTGAGCTGGATGAATAGCGATTTTGGCATTAAATCCCATCGCTTTAATTTGCTCAGTCTCTTTGAACAAGCCAGCTTCATCTTTGAAATCGAGATATGGGACATCCCAAGCTGCTTTACCCGCGTACTTCGCCGCTTGAACAACACGCGCCCGGTATACAGCTGTAGTACTAAAGTCGAGCTCAACACCTAGATCAGCTGCGAGGTCTGCGCCTCCGAAGCCTAAGGCAATAACGTCAGGATAAGCCGCGATTTGATGTGCATTTTCTAGACCGACAGCGGTTTCGATTGCCGCAATAAACTGAACATGTTTCTCTCTACCTAAATTAAGCAGCTGGGAGTACAGTTCGAGTTCTTGAACGTTTTGAACCTTGGGTAAGAAAATGACATCGGGAACCACTTTTTCTCGCACAAGGCAAACAATGTCTTTTAGACCTGCATGAGTGCTAATCGCGTTGACACGAATAGCCGTTATCATTGGATGATCTGCAGGGATGCTGATATTTTTCTGCAGATAATCAATCAGAATTTCTCTAGCCTGATCTTTATATCGCAAAGCAACCGCATCTTCTAAATCCAGCACAACCATCTGTGCTTCTTTATTGTTCGCTGATTTTTCAAATCGCTCTGGACGATTAGCAGGAGTAAATAACACGGAATTGCAAAGTTCTGGTTTAATGTTATTCATAACATTCCCCTATTTAAAGGAAGTAAATTAAGATTTATTGGACAAGAACCAATTTATTTCTCATGAAGAACTTTAAACACAGCAGAATTAAAAAGATCAGTTGCGTGATTCGCAATAATTTGAATTAATCATATATATCATTAAGTTAAAAGATCGGTTAATTTAGGTTCCCAATATTTAATTAATAAATAAGTAAAAGCCTCAGCGATTAAATCTGAGGCTTTATATAAGGATTAGCAGCACAACCTAATTATTAGAACCTTCCTTGAAGGCCTACCATAACACCCTTAAATACTGTGTATTGAGTGATTAACGCCGTGCCAATTAAGCCTATACCAATATGATTTTGCCAAGGATAAATAAACGCCTGCACTTCTAAAGGTATTCCAACTGCATTGCGGTTTCTGACCGTATAGCTACTTGGACTATTGGCGTCACCATAAGTAACCGTTTCATCATCACCAGCAAAATAACTGAATCCAGTAGAAGCTGATACATACCCATTAGTACTTCCCGAAATAGTACCTCGATCAATCCACCCATACTCAGCAGCAATTTCTGTACCTGACAAACTCATTTTATCCCAATTTGAATCAGGGTAATAATTAGGCAAGATGATCCCAGTATCTGCTGGATTATCATCCCAGCTCTGAGCTTTAAGCGTGATTAACCTGTGAAGCGAAAGTTGGTAGTTAAGCTCTAAGCTCACTAGAGGGTTAGTTCCTTCTGAATCATTTTGATATTGATGATTATAGTTATCATCTAGTCCTCGATACTGATTCGCTCCACCGTATCCAATCCCAAGTGTTATCCAAGTTTTTTGTCCTGGGGTTAACTTATTAAATTGCTCTTGGGTCATCTGTGTCGCATTCGCTTGAGAGGAAAAGAACATGAGTAGCGCGATGATGGCCCAAAAATTTAGACCCTGTTTGATTAAGTTATTCATAATTAAAAATCTTATTGGGGTTGTGTCAATCACATTTACGTGGAGTTATTTGAAAGAGCTAAAGTACTAGTAGAGTTACTTAAATGAATAACGTAAGCTCACTAGAAAGTTAGTAATATTCGGCGCGGCATCATCTGTAGAAGTGTCTTGGTTTGTCGAATTAGAGTTCACACCAAAGTAATAAGTAACCGACGTATTGATAGTCAAGGCATCGTTGACTTTATAGCCAATTCCCGCACCAACCAATGGTGAAAACGCGTGAGTACCGTGACCATAATCATCCGAAGTCATCATATAAGCTTCGCCTGCTTTACCGAACAACGACCAATCACTGTTAAGGTTATAAGTAGCTACACCAGACATATCAACAGCAGTTGTTGTAAGGTTAAAAGGAACAAAAAAATCATATTGAGCATCACCAAAGTAGTTGTAACCTAGCTCAGCACCAAGGTCCCACTTAGGAGATAGATTCATCTGATATCCAGCCGCAGCTCTAACTGAGCTTGCTCCCGTCCAGCCTAAAGACTCTTGAATATTGGCCCCTAAACCACCTTCGACATAAAAATTATTTGCATATGCCGATGAGATTCCCACTGTAGATAAAGTGGCGACTAATAGAATATTTTTTGTTAGCTTCTTCATTAAAACTTTACCACTCATAGTTTGTATAACTTTAAAATTTAGACATCAACAAAGGTGACGAGAGTCACACATCTTTCTGAAGGGAATACTATCAGTTTTTATTAGTGGTCAGAGGAGGTACCAGGTAAAGAAAGCAACAAAAAAGTCATGTCTGTGTAAATATTTGCCATAACAAACAAGTCAATTATTGGACTTGTAAATCAAATAACTTAGGGCAATATACAGAATAAATCTCCATATCCTCTACATATTTAATCGGGCGCACTGTAATAAATAACATTGCACTTGAGTGACTGAGAATCCTTTATTGTGGTGTCTGCGCATTTGCAAAAAATACAGAAAAAGCCCTTGCAAATACTGAAAGGGCTTTTACGGACGGAGGCTTCTTAATTGTTAAAAACGTCCTTGGAGACCAAGCATAATAGATTCGAATGTGGAGTACTGAGTGACCAAAGCTGTGCCAATAATACCTATGCCAAAATGAGATTGTCCAGGATATATAAATGCTTGAAGCTCTAGAGGTATACCTACCGCATTTCTTGACTTGGAGCTGCCAGAGTTTGTCACCTGACCATTGCTAATTGTCTGCCACGACATGCTTTCACCATTAAAATAGCTTATACCTGTCGAAGCAGACCAATATCCAGTCGTGTTACCTGTTATCGCCCCTCTATCAATCCAGCCATACTCCAACGCGGTTTCATTACCAGACAAGCTTTGAGAATCTAACACTGAATCTGGAGTTAAAGCATTTGTAATTCCGCTGGTAATACCCTCATTCCAACTTTGTGTACGGAGCGTAACTAATCCATGCAAAAATGGTTGATAGTTTACATCGAAACTCGCCGTCGTATCTGATGCGGTATTATCTAAACCGTAGTTCACCCCATTTACATTCGTTTTTAAACCTCGGTATTGTTGTCCAGACCCGGCACCGAAGGCCAAAGTGACCCAAGTTTTTTGTCCGGTAGAGAGTTGACTAAACTGTTTTTGGGTCATGCCAGTCGCAGCGTTAGCCTGAAAAGATATAAATGCGCTTATAGATGTTGTAAATAATAGAGTCCCTGTCCTCTTGATTATTTTATTCATAGTTAATGTCTCGATGAATATAAATTTTAAAGTGACGAGAGTTACGCGTCTTCAGCAAAGATACTAGCACCAACATACGACGTATTGATTAAAAATTGTGTTAGAAAGTCATTGATATGTCATAAAAATGCAATTTTGCGCATTGCAAAGTGAAAGCCTTATCTTTCTAATCGTGTTCTATTTTGAGGAGTATTACTTATTTTTATCAAGTAGACAGGTTAGTGGGCTTAAGAAAACAACAAATCTTCATGTTATATTACAAAGCATAATACAAGCATAGGGGCTAAAATGTTATCCATCGAATCACTACCCTACCTAATTTCTGTCGTGGAATGCGGTGGGTTTTCTGCAGCGGCAGAACAACTCAATTGCGCCACATCAACGGTGTCAAGACACATCCAACAATTGGAAAAAGAGTTGGACTCCTCTTTATTCAGACGGCATACGAGAAAGTTAGCGCTCACTGAGGAAGGTCGCATTGTCTATGAAAAAGGCCTAGAAATATGTTCTCAAATCGATTTGATGGAAAATGCAGTATTTAACCGCCATCAAGAAATTAGCGGCTTGGTAAAAATTAGTGCCCCACACTGGCTCTGCGAAAACTATATTGCCCCTCATATGCCAAAACTGCATCGAATGTGGCCGAAACTAACCATTTCTACGACGATAGAAGCTGGATATATCGATCCCTATCTTGCAGAGCACGATATTTATATTTGCGTGACCAAACCTAAAGACTCATCTCTCATTATGAGACCACTACATTACCCTGAGTTTTGGCTGGTTGCTCACCCTGATTACCTAAAAGACAAACCCGCAATTAATTGTCCAAAGGACTTGCAGCAACATGATATCATCGGACTAAAGCGCTCGAATAAACATGCCACTTGGACCTTCAAGCATAGAGACAGCAATGCGGTCGAAACCTTTAATACTTCAAATGCTTGGTTTTCTTATATAAGTACCAGTGTTGGTCACAGAGTATGTGTGAACGGAGGTGGGGTATGTGTCATGCCGAAAGAGCAAGCTGAACATGACGTTAGGCAAGGCCGTTTACGCAGGTTACTTGTTCAATATTCATGCAGCACGATTGAAGAAAACCACGACACATACATTGTTTACACTAAAGAAAGCTCCCAAAGCCCCCGAACTAAAGCGGTAATAGATCACATTATGAATAATATAAACAACTAATTTGCTATTTTTAACTAGATAATTCAACTCAATCATTCAGCCCTACTCTAGGGTTGGATGATGCAATAGGAAAGGAGGTAAAAAGTAAGTCACTGATATTTTATGCATTTTAATATTGTCACACTAAAAAAATATATTAATTCATTAAAAGTGAATAATATTGCGAATGTAACTCTAAGAAGTTAATATCACCTCCACACTTTTTGTATAGCTCGCCATCTTTTTTATCTGTTAAGTAGCATCAGGAAACTTCATGCAAGAAAGCACTCAAACTCTCGAAAGGAATCCCGCTAAGAATAGCTTTTGGGTATTTTTAATCCCTTCTATTCTAGGCATTTTTCTATTTATGCTCCCTATTCATTACGCTGGTGAACTTACCATTCCAGTCGCCGTTTTAGCTAAGTCGGTAAAAACTCTGCTTGGAGAGAGTATAGTTGCGATTGCCACAGCGGTGATTGCGTTTACATCAATAGCGTCAATACTGACAAAAGTCTTCAAGCCTTCGTTTGTTGTTCATCGTCCATTTTTAAATAACTTGCTAAACCCTTCTCTGGTTTGGCTGATTGTCAGACTTATCGGTGGCGCAGCCGTTTTAATGACATTTTACCAAGTTGGTCCTGAAGCAATAAGGAACGAAAATACTGGTGGTCTGGTGCTGCACGACTTACTACCAACGCTATTTTCCGTATTTTTATTCGCAGGCTTGCTGCTACCACTACTATTAAATTTTGGTTTGCTTGAGCTGTTTGGATCTTTACTAAGTAAAGTGATGCGGCCACTATTCAACCTTCCTGGACGCAGTGCTATCGACTGTATGACATCTTGGTTAGGCGATGGTAGCGTCGGCATCTTACTGACGAGCAAACAATACGAAAACAAAGTGTACACACAACGTGAAGCTGCCGTGGTGGGGACAACGTTTTCAGCGGTATCCATCACATTTAGTTTAGTTGTTATCGCGCAAGTCAATCTAGAGCATCTCTTTGTACCGTTTTATGGTGCTGTCTGTCTGGCTGGTATTGTCGCTGCCGTTATTATCCCTCGTTTACCACCATTGAGTAATAAGGAAGATACATTTATCGACGGCACTACAAGAGACAAAGATGCGGACGCTTTACCAACAGGACGTAGCAGCTTTTCTTGGGGTATGGAGCTTGCTTTGCAAAAAGCATCAAAAGTCACTTCTTTCAAACAGGTAGCGAAAGAAGGTTGTGGGAATGCAATAGATATGATATTCGGTGTATTACCTGTAGTAATGGCACTCGGTACTGTCGCTCTTGTTGTGGCTGAAAATACATCGATATTCAGCATTCTTGGCCAACCATTCGTTCCATTACTAAAACTACTAGGCGTCCCGGAAGCTGTTGCCGCATCAAAAACCATTGTGGTGGGTTTTGCGGATATGTTTATTCCATCAATATTAATCACCCCAATCACCAGCGATATGACTCGCTTCATCATCGCCGCAATGTCAGTGACTCAGCTTATCTATATGTCAGAAGTAGGAGCCCTGCTACTAGGCAGCAAGATCCCAATCAACGCTTTTGAACTATTTATCATATTTGTTTTGAGAACACTGATTACACTACCGGTTGTGACTGGTGTCGCTTACTTGGTATTTTAGAAAAGTTATCTGCGGAGAGCAGACTGCTCTCCGCGACTGGGCCTAACCTATAAAAGAAATGTATCCCTGTATAACAATTAAGTTCATGATATCGATAAAAAACGCACCCACTATTGGAACAACTAAAAATGCTTGGGGAGAGGGGCCGAATCGATTCACTAACGATCCCATATTCATCACTGCTGTTGGGGTTGCCCCTAGACCAAAACCACAATGTCCTCCAGAAATAACAGCAGCATCATAGTTTGACCCCATCACTCGATACGTCACATAGTAAGCAAAAAAGCCCATAATGATTGATTGAACTGCCAAGATAATCAGTAACGGCAACGCCAAACTAAAAATATTCCACAATTTTAAGCTCATTAACGCCATTGCAAGGAACAGTGAAAGAGACACGGTCCCTAAAATATCAACAGCCTCTGCATCCACTTTGCGAATTTTAGTTAGTTCAGAAACATTGGTAATAAACACACCGATAAACAACGCATACACAAAGTCAGGAATCATCAACCACTGTATGTGGAATGAGTTGACAAAGTGCTGTAAGTACTGCGCTCCTGTCACGCAAATAAGTAACACGAAAACACCTTCTATCACTTTTTTCGCCGTGACTCGATCCTCTTCATTTTCATTGTAAGTAACAACTTCAGGGAATTTATCGTGGGTATGATCAGTGGCACCATATTCAGAACTGAGTTGATGTTTGTTTATGAGTTTCTGCGCAATCGGGCTGCCGATAATCCCACCAATGACAAGCCCAAATGTGGCTGACGCCATCGCGATTCCAAGCGTATTCGGCAATCCATATTGTTGAGAAAACGTCTGCGCCCATGCCGCACCAGTTCCATGCCCACCAGAAAGTGTTATTGAGCCTGCAATCAACCCTAGCAGAGGGTTCAGTCCCAGCGCATTAGCCAATGTAACCCCTACACCATCTTGAATAATGATATAGACAGTCGCGACCGCCAAAAATACGAAAACTTTTGCTCCCCCTTTTATGAGTTGCTTGTAGTTAGCAGCAAGCCCCACCGAAGCGAAAAACATCAGCATGAATGTATTTGAGAGAGGTAAGGCAAAATTAATGTCTACTCCATAAAAATGAAGTCCCATCACGACAGACGCGATAACAACACCGCCAACAATAGGTTCTGGAATATTATATTTTCTCAAGATGGTGATTTTTTCATTCACAAGATGGCCTAAAAACAAGACGCACAATGCGATTAGAAAAGATTCAAAGGGGCCTACCGACATGACCTGATTCATACTACCTCTATTTATTATTATGGAGTCAATCTTCCAAGCCTTACTCTACCACTAATTCCCAGGGCCTTATTAATTAGGCTCAACAAAGCTCCATCCTTTCACTGTGAACAAAAAAGAGTTTTAGTGGAGCCTTTATTACCCACCGAATCTAGACGAGAATCCTTGCTTTAAAGCTGCTTGGAAAATTCAAAATGACCAAAGTAAAAAACAAAGCGCATATTAATAAAGGCTTTTGCGCAAATTGTCGAATAAGAAGCGACAATATGTGCTCGCAATCAAGTAACAAACAGGGCCTGCATACTGAAAAGGGGCGAATTAAACGTAGGAAAGGAATAAAGCAACAAGCTGATTTACAGACAAAAAAATAGCCAATCGCAATATTCGATTGGCCTCTATAATGTGTGAACAATATTACATTCACTAACAACGTCAGTTGGCTAGGTGACCCTCGGCTTTAAGAAGGGTCGATTTAATATATGCAGCATGCGTGCCAACTTTTAATCAACATAAAACATGACGTTCATAGGCAAAATCACCCCTAACTCGAGCATTTATTCTCAAATTGCAATTGCAAAATGCAAAATGCATGCAACTTGATACTCACCAAGTTTCTTATAAAGGGAATTATCAATCGAATCTTTACTTCGCTTACTACTCCTAGCTCGACCTTATACACGCCCTAGGAGTTTTGATACTTTTTCTACACATTAATTTGTATACTGCGGGTATGAAACTATTAAACTACGAAAATCAATGAACTATCTAATTACATTTCTGAAAGGTCTAGCGATGGGTGCCGCAGATGTTGTCCCAGGTGTTTCTGGTGGAACGATCGCCTTCATTACCGGAATCTATGACCACCTTCTAGAAAGTATCCGACGAGTCAATTTTAATCTTTTTAAAATAATTAAAAAACAAGGAATTAAAGCCGCTTTTGATCATATTAACGGTGGGTTTCTTATTGCACTTTTTGCGGGTATCCTAACCAGCATTGCCACCTTAGCCAAACTTATCTCATGGCTTCTCATCGCCTATCCAATACCTGTTTGGTCCTTCTTTTTTGGCTTAATTTTGGTCTCTGTTTACCATATGTTTAGGCAAGTAGAACATAAGTCCATATCGAGGTTTATGACCTTGGTGGTCGGAGTTATTGCCGCCTATACCATTACCGTTATCTCACCTTCCCAAGTGGAGCCAACGAGTCTCAACCTAGTATTATCAGGTGCGATAGCGATATGTGCGATGATTTTACCGGGAATTTCAGGCAGCTTTATTCTTCTGCTTATTGGTATCTATACGCCAGTTCTTGATGCAGTTAAATCACTACAAATTGATGTATTGGTGTTATTCGCTTGTGGTTGCGTTGTTGGGCTACTCACTTTTTCCCATTTCCTATCTTGGCTTTTGAGAAAATATAGGGATCTCACCATCACCTTTTTAATTGGTCTAATGATGGGAACTTTACCTAAAATTTGGCCTTGGAAAGAAACATTGAGCTGGAGACTCAACTCTCATGGAGAGCAAGTTCCTCAACTTCAGCACAACCTGATGCCATTTGATTACCAAGCGGTTACTTCCCAACCCGATCGCTTCTGGTTGGCATTAATCATGATGATTGCTGCTGTAGTTATAGTGTTAGGCTTAGAAAAATTCGCGGAGCGAACAAGTAGCTAAGCAAAATAACTGTAGTCGACAAATAATGAACAAATAGTGGAGCCTTATGGCTCCATTTTTGCGTAATTCCACACTTTTTCCCTTCCAAACCAATACTCTCTATCAGTCATGATAAGATCCTGCACTTGATATAGAGTCTAATGTCTAGGGAAGTTTGGCATGCAAGCTGCTGTTAAATTAAGTGCCATCGCGCTTGCATTCATTGTTGGGTTTGTAATTCAAAATTTTTTTGCTCACGAAGACCAACCTGTGAAAAAGCAATCTACAGAGCAATATTGCGTTCTTTCGTCCTCTTCTTGTGAGCAAAATGGCGTAACTATGAGGCTAAATGAAGACAACCCACACCCGTTGGCTCCTTTCACTCTGACTATCAGCTGGCCAACCGCGCAGGCAACGTCACTTGAACTTACATTAACTGGACTGGAAATGGACATGGGTAAACCTGTTTTCAAACTCACTCAGTTACGAGAAGGGATATATCAAGGGGAAGTTATCGTTCCTGCTTGTACTACGAACTCAATGACTTGGTTAGGCGAACTTTCTGACGGCAAACAGACCGTTTACCCCGCTATTAGGACAACGCGATGAACAAAAAATGGCTTTTCTTTTTAATTATTGCCTTTGCTGCTGGTTTGGGCGCAAATGCGCTATGGAATGCGCCACAGGTAGAAAAACATACCTCTGAACCTGTTAACGTTGCTCAAGCAACATTTTTTAGCACAGGTGATCAACCTGTTCAAATATTCAACCCCAAGGACAAGCGATTAAGAATTGTGTACTTTGGCTTTACTCATTGCCCAGATGTATGCCCGACTTCTTTAGCGATGCTAGCCGGTGCGCTTAACCAACTAGACGATAAAACCAAGTCTGAATTGTGGCCAATTTTTATCACATTAGACCCAGAAAGAGATACTTCAAAAATAGTAGGCCAGTACGCACACTACTTTAACCCTATGATTGAAGGGCTAACCGCACCCTACAGCGTCACCGAAGCAGTTGCTCATAAATATGGCGTTATATTCCACAAAACTCAGCTTCCAGACTCTGAGCTAAAATACACCATCGATCACAGCTCGTATTTCTATATTTTAAAACCTGATGGGACACTCATTACAAAAGTCCCACATATCCAATCGCCTGCTCCTTTAGTGCAAGCGATTAAAACTGTCGTCAGTCAATATCAACAAGGAAATGTAACATGAAGTTGAAAGCGCTTTTAATTGCCAGCTTAGCAATAACTCCGCTAGTCACTTTTGCTCAAACTTCAGAAGTAAAAGAGGTTAACCCGTATGCACGTGCAACTCCTCCTCACGCAACAAACAGCGCTGTGTTTGTAGAAATCAAAAACGCTGGAAACACAGACAGATACTTGGTTTCAGCATCGACACCTGTAGCAGAGAAAATTGAGCTACACAATGTGTTTAGAGATGGTGATACTATGCAAATGCGTGAGATAGAAAAAATCAAAATTCCTGCCAATGGAGAAGTAACGCTAAAACCGGGAAGCTTCCACTTAATGTTGATGAACCTCAAGCAACCATTAGTTCCAGGTGAACAAATCAAAGTGCAGCTAAAATTTGCTAATGGCGAAACACAAACATTAGATGTTCCGGTAGAAAAAGTTGAAGCTGGAATGAAAATGACGCATAACCATCATTGATAGTTATTAAAAAAGCAGCAACTCACGGAAGTTGCTGCTTTTTATACATAGATGGATATCATACTCAGCTAGTAAGTAAGGTTATAGAATATTTTCCCGTCTAGCTATTTGAGCTTTTATCTATTGGGGAGGATGAGAAATCGAGTTTACTCGCGTCAGAGGGTGGCAGGTATTCTTCTGAGACTTGTGTTGGTTGAGCTTCTTCACTAAGGCTAATTTCAGTAAAAGGAACACTTTCCTCGCCTTCACTAGTAATCTTTTCTTCAGTAGCTTGTATCGCATTCCCGATATTATCAACCAAGGGCACTTTACGCTTATATAACTTGTTGAGTACTTTGATGATGGAGTGCTTACTAACGGTTTTCTCTTCAATTTTTTTAAGCATGGGTTTGGCAAAAGTTTGCAAGCCCACGATAGTATCCACGCCAATGTCTGAGCCAACCTGATCACGTAACGCCTTAGCTTGTGCATAACCGAAGTTTGCAGAAAGAAACAGCCAAATATAAGCAATGGCGTTACCACTCGGGCCTCTATCCATCCATGCTTCACCAGCTAAGTACATTGCTTTGCTGTCCCCTTTTTCGGCTGCACGCTCCAGCCAATACACCCCTCGATTATGATCTTGTTGAGTACCTAGCCCTTTCAAATAGCAATTACCCAGCTTCATACGTCCCTGATTACTTCTCAGCTGAGCAGCAGTTTTGTACCAAACGACCGCTTCTCGAGCGCTCTTTTTTGGGTTTTGAGAAGATAAGTTCCAATCACCCAAATACAGTATTGACTGAATATGATTTTCATTGGCGGCTTGAGTGATAAACTCTATACCTTTAGTTATGTTTTTTGTGGTACCACGACCATGAATGTATGCCGTGCCAACATCAAACTTCGCGGGTATATTGCCTTCAGCGGCTTTGATACGAAGTTGCCAAAACCTCGCTCGCTCTTTAACAACAGCATCTTGATGCACCCGGGCGCTAACTCGAACCACACCATACATGCCGTTCACGTTGTCGAGCTCTGCCGCTTTGTTATACCAGTACATCGCTTCTTTCAGGTTTTTACGCTCTGCTTCTTTTGCCAAAAATAAAATAGTAGAAATATCACCACCTTCGGCCTTACTGATTTTTTCTTGGTGCTCTTGTTTTCTGTCCTTTTCTAACGCTTTCCTATAAGCGACTTCTCTTTCCTTTTTCTCTCTTTCAAGCCGCTTGCGTCGCATCGATAACGACAGCATCCATAAAAACACCAATATTAGTGCTAGTCCGGTTACTCCTATTGCAATTCCAAAAATATTCATGTGCATCAGCCAGTTCACTTCAATATCTTGCTATCGACGCAATCTATTTAAAATTTATTTACTTATTTAAGTTTAGGTCACAAAAATTAATACGTTAACCCAAACTCATTAAGGAAAACAGCTCACCATAACAACATGAACTGCGCTTTGGAGAGGGCGAAGAAACGATATCCTCCAACACCTCAAAGGAAGGGAATCAAAGACAGAAGGAACATGGAGGTAAACCTGTCAGAGGCGTCACACTTCCACTTTTGTTTTTACCCCTTGAAGGTCAACTACCTGCTTATCTGGAGAAGCATGCGTTTCACCAAGGAACTTGCCACCTTGCTCGATACTCAAGTCATCAGTATAAAGCGTTCCAGACACTTTTCCCTTACTCAATATTTCTATACTGGCAGCGTGACAAGTGCCTTCAAAACGCCCATTCACTAGAACTCTCTCAGCAAAAATCTCCCCTGAAATTAAACCAGTTTCGCTAATTACTAGCGTTTTTTCAGCGTTAACTTGCCCTTCCACAGAGCCATCGACCTGTAAGTCACTTTCTAACTTGAGTTGTCCTGTAATAGAACAGCCTTTTGCGATGAGAGTTGTAGCTGACTGCTGACTCTCAGCTCGACGCGGTTTACTAAAGATTCCCATCTGATACCTCGTACCTTACTAAATATGATTTCAAAATTGTTCACGCTCCAATCTACAAAGGGCCGAGGATCCAACGAGCGTCCGACAAATCGAATCTCATAGTGAAGATGAGGTCCTGATGACAATCCACTGTTCCCTGAGTGCGCAATTAAGTCGCCTTTCTTAACAAAGTCACCCGTTCTGACCTTGAATTTGTGCAAATGCGAATAAGAGCTTGAAAATCCATAACTATGTTGCAAACGAAGAAAGTTTCCTGAACCTTTGTCACTTGAGCGCGCCACTTCGACCACACCATCAGCGGGAGCATACACGGGGGTTCCTGTGTTAACGGCAAAGTCCTGTCCTCGATGCATTTTTAACGTGCCTGTTACTGGGTGCTTCCTTTTTCCATAACCTGAAGATATACGTGCATTTATCACTGGAGCACCGCTTGGGATCTGAGTAAGCATCACCATTCGCACGGAAGAGTTAATTGCTGCTGTATCTAGCCGCGTCTCCAAAACCCCGCTGCTTTCTTCCATTCCAAGGGCTTTTTCCAAATCCCCTAATCGGTCAGAAACAGTATTTATGCGCTCTTCTCTATCGAGTAGATCGCTTTCTAAATTCGACTTCAGTAGCTTTAAAGACTCAACTTCTTCGGTTAGAGTCATCGACTTAGTTTCTAGTTCTTGTTGTTTTAATTTGGCGAAATCCACTTCCCCCATTAAGTAATAAATAACGCAAGCAATGGTCACTATTCCAGCCGCCACAAAATAGCCAAACCCTTTTAGGAATTGGCGATACCATTTGTCGAGATGGAAATGCTTGGTTCCATGAATTGAAGAAACCGATACCACAACTCTTTCTTTCATTAACTTATTTAAATAGAGAATGTAAATTACTCCAAAGTCTAGCAAAATCTATTAATTTCTTTGTCCCGCCCGCCTTATAAAGTGGCTATTTTGCTCGGGCAAATGATCACAATGTGATACTGAGCGAAAATAATGAACAAATGCTCCTTTAAATAACTCACTATATCTTTGCAATATCAACAAATTTATGTGACACACATATCAAAAGTATAGACTCTACACAGAGTTCAACCAGAGATATTCCACCAGTTTGACTCCATCGTGAACGAAGCGTAAATTTATGTAAATTTATCAGTACCTTATAAATCAAACCTGTCGACTTTATTCATCATTGATTCATCTAAAAAGGCGTAACTTAAACCTTGTGTTCTACTTATCCTTTAAATCCAAAGATGGGTGACTCCCTACTCACTGGCTTTTAAACGATATCCAGCAAAATGCACATTTAAATAAAACCACAAATTTGAACATTGATTAACGATAATGAATACGAGGGATATCAATATGAAAAAAGCGCTACTGACCATTTTTGCGTTCGCTCTAATGACTTCAACCGCTGGGTTTGCTTTCGCAAAAGGAATTAACAATGTTAACTTTCAAGTGATACCAATGGGGCAATTTACTGGTGTTACTGTGTCCGAGAATGGCCAAGTATTAGCGAATACGCCAGTCACGGTGAAAGGTAAGACGACCTCAGAGGTTTATAACACCAACAAAGATGGTATGTTCTATCTGTCCAATATTACCCATTCTAATAAAGAGTACACTTTGCAGGTCACTGATAATGCAGGTCACACCGTCAGTCAAACCACTTTTATTAGGGGCACATTTTCTAGTTAATCCATGATTCTATCTTCCCATATTGTTCAAATATAGGGAAGATAGACAAACATATACATTAATAATTACTAATACTCACAGTAATTCACAAAACATATAATTTATATATCAAAAAAAGAGTGCAATTTTAAACACTATTATTTTGTATAAATTATTTATTGATATAAATCTTTGAACTTTATTACCATTAGGTGATAATAGATAAATAATCATAAAACCGATGTCAATATTATAGATATATATTACTGAATAGTAAGAAGTTAGCACTCACTATACACATTAAATTCATCATGATTGTTGGATTTTAAAAAAGTTCCAAAAAATTGGATAACATTTGTGGAAAGTATGTATTCCAAATTAAATAAAGACATTTAATTATTGAAATGGAATGCTGTAATCCAGCTCAATCCAATATCCAATTGAGAATAGTCAGTTATAAAGAGGCGTTCCTATGAAAAAATATGTACCTTTGATAATTGCGCTAAGTGCAGTATCCGGCGCGACCTATGCGGCTACAACTACATCTAGCGAAAAAACTGTCGACTACCTACAAGTAAGACAAGGAGTCGCTTATCAGGTAAATCAAACTACGCCTTATACTGGTAAGTATGTTGAAAAATATGACAACGGCCAGTTTGCAACCAAAGCTCAATTCAAGAATGGCTTGGAATATGGACAAGAAACCAACTGGTTTGTTAACGGACAGGTTGCATCTAAGATCCACTATGTAAAAGGGAAAATAGATGGCAAAGTTGAAGCTTGGTATCCGAACGGAGCGAAAAAAGCTGAACTCGTATACAAAAACGGCAAGCTAAATGGCCACGTCGAGCGTTGGTTCCCTAACGGTGAAAAACGACTCACTGCGAATTACGTGAATGGTAAAGAGAATGGTACCTTCATTCACTACTACCCTAACGGCCATAAAGCGACTGAAGCAAAGTATAAAGATGGCGCTCTAAAAGATGGAACTGTGACTTGCTGGAACCCTGAAGGTCAAAAAGTAGAACAGCTAACATTTAGACACCAGCGTTTGATTTCAGAGCAATCTTGGTTACCAAGTGACGCTCACAGCTAATCACTCTGCGAAATAAAAACTTTAAAGCCTAGCAATCGCTAGGCTTTTTTCTAAAACGTAAACGAATCAACGTACACAGAATAGGCACCAGCAAAGATATTGCAAGCCCAAACTCTGCTAGCAAAGAGTAATTCTGGCTACTGTGCCCCGAAGACAAGATAACACTTCCTACACCGCCAGCGGCAGCCATCGCTAAATACTGCACTCCCCCTTGAGTTCCAATCATCAACGTTCTCAGCTCAGAGTTTGAGTGTTGGAGTATGTCAGTTTTGACCACTAACGTGCGGCTTGCGCTGAGCAAAATAAACAGAACAAATGCAACAACAGCCACTGGCAGCTGTTGGGAAGAAAATACCACAATAGCCAATATAGCTACTCCAAAAGATGCCCCTACGATGATCCATGAAGGAAGGAAAGCGTCTTGCTTAGAGGAATACCTATTGATTGTGATGTAGCAGCCCAATCCGCCCACTACATAGCTCGCGCTGAGCAAAAATGAAGGAAGGTGAAGCTTTGTGAGTAAGAAAGTTGGCAGCTGAATGGAAAATAGAAACGTACTAAATACACATATAAACAACGTAGAGCTGCACAAGAAGAAGTCTCGCCAACTCACTGATTGAAAATGGTCATTCAATAACTGTGTGTCATCGGCTTTAACTGGAGCATTATTCACTCGAGGTAACACACAAAAAAAAGCCACCAAATGGAGCGCTGCTAGTAGCTCAAGCGATGTTCTCCAACCATATTCACCAGCAATAGAAATGAGTGGCGATACTCCAATTGCGAGAGCAAGAGGGTAACAGCTTAACAACGAACCCATTCGTTTCTTTTGCATGCTTACTTTTCCACATGCCACGGTATCATTGAAATTCATGACCGAGAGTGCTCCACCAAAACAGCCTATAAGGCTCTGATAAACCAACATCAACGGAAATGAGCTCACTTGTGCAAATAAATAAGTCACCACAGATAGAGCCAGCAATAGCATTTTCATAACCTGCAGATCACTTGGTTGCCTTTTTCTCACCAAGTAGCTGGTAATTAACGCCGAAACCGCCTTGCCACTCACTAGGTAGCCAATCAAGGAAGGAGACAATCCAATATCTTGTGATATATAAGCAGCCAACGGAATAACGAGAAGTGAACTGATCGCGATAACAAAATGGGTATAGATTGAAACGCCCATTGACTGAAAGTAATAAATAGAACCATTTTTCAAATACATAATTAGTGTTTCCTTATAGAAAACACTAAGGTTATTTATTGCAGACAATAAGATAAACTAGCTAGAATAGCTTTCACTATTTCATATTATGGGATAATTAAGTGAACAGTAAGATAGATCAAATCTGGCTTGAAAGTTTTTATTGTGTCCATCACTGCAACAGCTTTTCTCGAGCAAGCGAGCAACTCGGGATACCAAGTACAAATGTCAGTAGACATATTAGTTTGTTGGAAAAACATCTAGGCGTCAGGTTGTTTGAACGGAGCACAAGAAAAGTTTCCACTACAGAAGCGGGTATCCGATTATATGAAAGAACTCACCACCTAACGGCTGCGCTTGAAGAAGCATTCGACGACATTAAATCCAACAACAATACACTATCGGGGCAACTAAAACTGTTAGTACCCGACATACCCGTGCTTGGAGAAGCAATTACATCATTTGTCGTTGAACACCCATCAATATCAGTGTCATGTGACACTAGCCTTGACTCAAGAATCACGTTGCAAGATGGCTATGACGTCATTTTAAGCTTTAACCGAGGCAAGCTCGCCGATAAAAATTGGATTGCAACTAAAATCGCTAGTTGGAAAAGTGCTGTTGTTGGCAGCCCTAAGCTGATAGAAAAAGTGGGGCGACCTAAGACGGTTAAAGAGTTAGGAAAGCTTCCCTTTATAACGACGACCACTGCTCTCAATGGCACCCCTTGGAAGTTTCAAACGTCAAAGAACATGCAGCCATTAACCTTAAGTGTCGTTTCAAATTTTAAAGTGAATAGCGGAAGTATGGCCAAACAAGCGGCTATTGCTGGCCTTGGCTTCGCCATACTAGCAGAGCAAGTATGTGAAAGTGAAATAAGAGACTCAAAACTAGAAAGGATTAAGTTAGATCTTGAACCGCTGAAATTAGACTTGTATGCATACTACTCCACAAGAACGTTCTTGCCCCCCAAAGTAAAAGCCTTTTTAGATCACTTAAAGGAGACGAGAATTTAGAATTAAGTCATCAGTTAATACTCAACCCAGCATCGACGATAAAGTCTTGCCCTGTGCAGCCAGAAGATTCATCGGAGGCTAAAAACAACGCCATACGAGCACAGTGGGTACCATCAAGTCTGACTTTAAGCGCTTGTTGATCGATAAAGCGTAGCTCCGCTTCTGGGTCTAAATTCGCCCACATAGCTTCCTGCTTAGGCGTTTTGATCGCTCCGGGCACTAATGAATTGACACGAATCCCTTTTGCACCAAGCTCATGAGCAAGTGCTCGTGTCATGCCATGAATTGCAGCTTTAGAAATCGAATAACATACACGCCCAGGTTTTCCACGACGCCAAATGATTGATCCCATGTTAATAATCGAACCACTGCCGTTTTCTTCCATACTCGGCACAACAGACTGAATCGCAAATAATTGATGTCTTAAGTTAATATTCATCCGCTCGTTATATTCCAGCTCTGTCAGATCTTCCAATGAGTGATGTGCATCGCTAGCAGCATTATTTACCAAAACATCAATTGCTCCTAGTTGAGCCTGAACTTCAGATAAGACAAACTGTAACTGCTCAATATCCGTCACATCACACTGATAAAACTCACCGTGAATTTCCGTGGCTAGAGCCCGCCCAGTATCTTGTTGGATATCTAAAATAGCCACTTTTGAACCTTGGCTGGCAAAAGCCCTAGCCAATTCAGCACCAATCCCAGACGCAGCACCAGTAATCACCACACATTTTTTGTCTAAAGAGCGATAGACTACGCTGTCATTGTAATTCATTAAAAACTCGATTTTACGTTAGCGGAAAATTGGTGAGATCTTAGAGAAAAAAGCACCTTCTTCCAAGAAGGTTTTCGCTGACTAAAATGGGATCTTTGTTTTCCACATGAACGAGGAATAATAGGTATCCTGTCAGCTGCACTCCTTTGACGGTAACTATTTGACTCAATTCGTAAAAAACGTTAGGTACGAAATATTAGTAACGCTATGAGATGGAAAAAATTTCTATACCGACAGTTTTGCCTCGACTCAGGGTTACCAATCTGCCCCTCCGCATCATGCAGAGAATGTCCAAGCTACAACGAGTGTTACACTGGGGGACTATTCCTGAATGGATAACTGCTGTAAGGCTACCATCGCCTGCTCGGCATGATCTGATGGCACAAATACGTGGTCATGATAGTAGGCAGCAACAACATTGGCACTAATTCCAACAGACGCCAACTTATTTGATACTGCAGCCGTTAACCCAACAGCCTCTAGGCTTGAATGCACTTGCAAGGTAATTTGCTTGAACGTTCCTTCAAATGAAAGTTGAGCTTTCATCGCTTTCTCTACCGTTGTAATTAACGTAAACCCTTCACTTTCTTGAAAAGTACAAATAGGTTCTAGATAGGCGTACTGAGCGAATAACTGTTGAGGGATAGAGCAAAACACATATTCTCCATCTTGCAGCTGTGGAGACATAGATTGAATTAACTTGTCTAGATCGACAATGCCCGCCATAAGTATCTACCCTTAATAAAACAGTGAAATTACCCAACAAATTGGTGTGCGTGATTTTCAGAATACTTAACTTGTAGACCCATGTCACATTAAATAAAAAGGAGATCTCAAACACAATGAGATAAAAGTCACATTAAAAATCCAGAATAGTTACTAAAAAGATATAAATAAGACATTGATCACAATTTATATCTACCAAAAATAAAATTAAATGTGATATTGATCATCCATTTTAATTTGACTTGTAAGAATAAGAAATTTTGAAAATTAATTACACAACCAATAAGAGACAAAAGTCACATTAAAATCTCTTTCACCACAAAAATATGTGAAGAAAATAACAAAAACCCGTTATCAGCCGTTATTTAGCATTGTGTGGTAAATTGACTGTGAACTAAACAACCAGCGGTTTTGGCGAACCGTACTACACAAGAATTAATAAAAACATCAAACGGGGAATCCCTATGATATCACCAGACGCTAAGATTAAGATACAGAATTTTGGCCGCTTCTTATCAAATATGGTTATGCCCAACATAGGCGCATTTATCGCTTGGGGCTTTATAACCGCACTATTTATTCCTACAGGCTGGCTACCTAACCCAACATTAGCCTCAATGGTTGATCCAATGATCACCTACCTTCTACCTCTGCTCATCGGTTATACCGGAGGTAAATTGATTGGAGGTGAACGTGGTGCGATTGTTGGTGCGATCACAACCATGGGTGTGATTGTTGGGACGGATATACCTATGTTCATGGGAGCAATGATTGTTGGACCACTTGGCGGACTAGCAATAAAGACTTTCGATCAATACATAGAAGGCAAAGTGAAAAGTGGCTTTGAAATGTTGGTCAACAACTTTTCTGCGGGCATTATTGGCATGCTTTGCGCAATTGTTGCTTTTCTATTTATTGGCCCGTTTGTCACTATTGTTTCTGGCATATTGGCACAGGGCGTTCACTTCCTAGTTCAGGCTAATCTGCTGCCGTTAACTTCTATATTTGTTGAACCCGCGAAAATTCTATTTCTAAATAACGCAATTAATCACGGTATTTTCTCTCCACTTGGTATTCAACAAGCCAGTGAAACTGGGCGATCAATCTTCTTCTTAATTGAAGCTAACCCAGGCCCGGGATTAGGTATTCTTCTAGCGTACATGTTCTTTGGTAAAGGAACAGCTCGTCAAACAGCGGGTGGAGCTTCAATTATCCACTTCTTTGGCGGAATCCATGAGATTTATTTTCCATATGTACTGATGAACCCTCGTCTTATTTTAGCGGCAATTGCGGGTGGAATGACTGGTGTGTTTGTGCTGACTGTATTTCATGCGGGAATAGTATCTCCAGCTTCGCCGGGTTCGATATTTGCCATCTTGCTGCTGACCCCTAAAACGTCAATATTAGGTGTCATCGCTTCTATTTCTGCCGCAACCGCAGTTTCATTTGCTGTTGCAGCTCTATTACTAAAAACCCAAACATCCAAAGAAGAAGACGGGGAAGGAACATCTCTATCTCAAGCTAAAGAAAAAATGGCGAACATGAAAGCCGCAACAAAGCAGCCGGATAGCTCCAATACTGATAAGAGCACTAAAACGCTCACTGAAGTAAGAAATATCGTGGTTGCCTGCGATGCAGGTATGGGCTCCAGCGCAATGGGGGCTAGCTTACTACGCAAAAAAGTGACCACCGCAGGACTCAATATCCATGTTTCAAACCTCGCCATCAATAGCCTAACAGAGAGTGCCGATATCGTGATTACTCATAAAGAACTGACCGCCCGTGCCCGTCAATACGCTAAAAATGCCATTCATATTCCTTTGACAAACTTCTTAGACAGCGAACTCTATGAGCAATTGGTGCAAAACATCAATACCGCGCAAGGTGCGCCTGTTGTGGATGAAAATACGAACAGCTCAACTAACGTATCTCTAGTGTCTGCAAATGATACAGATTACCAACCGCAAGAAAAAAGCGTCTTCCAACTGACTCCAAACAATATCCACCTTGGGCTATCAGCAAATTCCAAGCAACAAGCTATCCAGTTCGCTGGCGACCAACTTGTAAAGCTTGGTTATGTTGAGCCTGAGTATATATCTGCAATGTTTGAGCGAGAGGGTTTAGTTCCAACCTACTTGGGTGAATCCATTGCAGTTCCACACGGGACAGTTGAGGCGAAAGATAAAGTAAAACAAACCGGCATTGTCATTTGCCAATATCGCGAAGGTATTCAATTCACTGACGATGAAGACGACATCGCCAAGTTAGTGATTGGTGTTGCCGCCAAAAACGATGAGCACATTCAAGTTATCACTACCATTACTAATGCGCTTGATGATCCTGAAGCAATTGAAAAACTAACCAGTACCAACAACGTTGATGACGTTTTGCAAATTTTATCTGGTACCGAATCGAAATAACTCAATACACACTCGCTGTGGTAGTGACCATGAGTAACTGGTCACTGCTGAGTCTCAATAGCTTAAAAGAGAACAGAATTATTATGAAAAACGCATTGCATTTTGGAGCAGGTAACATCGGCCGTGGCTTCATCGGAAAAGTATTAGCTGAAGCAAACATGGCTGTCACATTTGCAGACGTCGACAAACCACTTATCGACCAGCTCAGCCACAAACAAGAATACAAAGTGAAAGTCGTTGGCAAAGACTGTAAAGTCGATACCATTCGCCATATCACGGCTGTCAATTCAGCCAGCGATGATTTAATCAGTAACATCGTGAAAACTGATTTAATTACAACGGCTGTTGGACCGAATGTACTCAAACGGATAGCCAAATCCATCGCTCAAGGGCTTGAGGCTCGGTTCGCATTGGGAAACAACCAACCGCTAAATGTTATTGCCTGCGAAAACATGGTAAGAGGAACCACTCACCTAAAAGAAGAAGTGTACAAATATCTAGCCCCTTCACTTCATAGCAAAGCAGATGATTTAGTAGGATTTGTGGATTCTGCTGTCGATCGAATTGTCCCACCACTTGGCGCAGCGAACGATGACCCACTAGAGGTCACAGTAGAAAGCTTCAGCGAGTGGATTGTAGACCAAACTCAATTTAAAGGAACTGTCCCCGCTATTAACGGAATGGAAACCACCCAAAACTTGATGGCATTCGTAGAGAGGAAACTGTTTACCCTCAATACTGGTCACTGCATTACCGCTTACTTAGGCAACTTAAAAGGGTATACAACCATCAAAGACGCGATTGAAGATCCGCAGATTCGAGCAGAGGTCAAACAAGCCATGCTCGAAAGTGGAGAAGTGCTCATTCAGCGTTATTCCTTCGACAGAGAAAAGCATTTAGGATACATCGAAAAAATACTCAATCGCTTTGCCAACCCGTATCTTTGTGACGAAATTGAGCGTGTCGCTCGGCAGCCAATACGCAAATTAAGTTTAAACGATAGATTAGTAAAGCCATTACTAGGTACAATTGAATACGATACTGAAAACAAATCACTTTTGAAAGGTATCGCTGCTGCACTTAAGTACAAGAATGAGGCCGATGGCCAAGCAGTGGAATTGCAAAAGTCGATAGAGACTCGGGGCCTAAAAGATACCATTGTTAGCTACACTGGCCTTGACGCAGACAGTCAAGTAATTAAAAAGATTGAGCAAACCTTTCAACAAATGTAAGTGAGTCGGGGAGCATCGCTCCCCCAATAATATAAAAATATATGCCAACTGAATTTAACGAAGCTAACATTCTAGAACGCTTAAACAATACTCCCACCGTGCGTGGGTTCTTTATTGCGACTGAAGAAATCCTCAACGAGGCCATCGATAATTTAATAAATAGAATTTTTCGCAAAGACAACTTCGCAGTCCAATCCGTTGTCGGGCCTTTACTGCAAGATTCTGGCCCTTTAGGCGATCTCTCCGTTCGACTTAAGCTTCTGTTTGGTTTGGGGGTACTGCACGACAACGTCTACCATGACGTCACAAGCTTACTTAAATTAAAGGCACAACTTGCAAGTGATGGTAATGACTACCAGTTTTCACACCCCAATATTTTAGAGCCAATTAAGCAGCTTAACTTAGTGAAAAAATTAAGCATGTTGCAACTAGAAACGCTGGAACCCGACGATGATATCGACATTGAGTTTTATCAGTTGCAACTGCAAAGGCAGCAGCAGGTTATCAAGTCCGGGCTATCACTAGCAATCGTTGAGATATGCAATGAATTAAATCGAGATAGCCCATTTTAAATCCCTTCAGAAAAATGTTTCTGAAACTTTTCAAGAATTAACTTTGAATTCTGGTTTAAAGGTTTCGTACTGAGATAAAAAACCGACAGTTCAAACTTTTCGATATCTATAGGCAGCTGGATAAGCTTGCCTTGAGCAATTTTATCTTCCACTAAAAATTTAGGAACAATCGTTGCTGCTTTGCCTTCTTCCGCTAGAGAAATTCTTGTGGTATTAAAGTCAATTTCATAAGCAATGTTGCCTTTTGACTGTATTTCTTTATACGAATCGCTAAAGCGACTATATCCAGATAAACCTTCTGCAACCTGCTGTGGGAAAGACCAACGATAAGTAGTGATGTCATCATATTGCTGTGCATCAGGTGAAATAACGCCGACAATATCAAAACTAATTAGGCTCTTAATCACAAGCTGATCAACATGTGAAAAAAATTGTGCAGCTTTGCTATATACCATGAAAAAATCTATTTCATCCTGGAGTAACTTTTTGTAGAGCCCCTCCGGTGTGTCATCTTTTATTGAAAGCTTCAAATTAGGAAAATGATTTGAAAACATCACCGATAATAAACGTGTCGCAATCGGCGCAACAATCTTCCCTACTCCAATATTGATTTCTCCGTGGTCTCCTTTATGAATAATGTCAACTACATTACCCATACTGGAATAAGCAGAGCAAATATCCAGAACTTTTGGATATAAAGTTTTCGCCGCTTCAGTAGGATAGAAATTACGTGTATCGCGATGAAATAGAGGCAAATCTAACTGAATTTCAAAATTTTTAATGCTCTTTGTTATCGCGGACTGGGTCACACCATGAGCCTTCGCAGCTTGAGAAATACCACCCAACTCGTAAACACTGATAAAGTAACGCAAGTGATTGATTGTTATATTCTTGAGCTGGTCCATTCTAAATCCACCCAATACCTCTGTAAGCTAAAGCTGAATACTATACTAGATTGATATAGGAAAATATACTTATTTATATCAACAGTACAATTTAGTATACAATTGCAACCATATCAGTATTGCTGTAGGTTTAATGTATTAAAATCAAATTTAAAGCAAACACAAAGTAATAAACATATTCCAGATCAATTAAGTCATAAATTTCCCATTTCATAATTCCCACATAACTATCTAGCTAATTCAAATCAAACAACCAACAGGAATCTTTTTATTCCAGACAGGAATTAACTTGTTAGTGATAATAGTATCAAAGGCCATACCAAGGTCACGTTTGATTTAAAATCATGGAATATTTTAAACATAGGACTCTAATTAGGTGTTTGCTTACTATCAGTATTCACTGACTGATAGAATGAAGGAATACATAGCTACTACTCCTAATAGGAAAATATAATATCGAGGGTAGCATGCCTACTAAAACAAGTGTAAATAGACCAAGGCGTAATGCGATTGGTAAAAAATTAACGATACAAGATAAAGAAGCCTTGGATGTTAGACTTGGCACTATTAGATTTCTTTCGAGTTTAAATATTGAGACTGAGCAATTTACTTTTTCTAATTTTTTAACAAATACAGCGAAAGGTGGCTTTGAAAATTTTATCTGCGGTACAAGCCCTATTGAAGATGCATGGGACTCAAAATATGTACAAAAAGTTAGAAGCACCAAGCCTATCGAAGAATTAGAAAATGTAGCTACAAACCTCCTAAACAGTGCAAATAATAAACTACAAGAAATATACAATACAGCCTCAACTAAGCTAACAACGATACTTGACGAAAAAACGGCAGATTCAAAAATTCTCCGGGAACTTAGAAATTTCTGGAATGAAATAATGAATAAAATAAAAGTCAAATATGGGCATTACAGTCGATATATTTCCGATCAAATAGCGGATATCGGCCAATGGGTTGCCACATTATTTTCAGACATGCTTGCTAAATTCATTCCTTTTTGGGGATATGTGCAGAATGCTATCGATATTTATGACGGCACAAAAACAGCGCTAACACAGTGTAAGAATTTATTTGAACAACTATACAAAGGTAGAGGTGTGCATTTGGCAAGTGGCGTACCTATCCATATAGCTCAAACTTTAGCTACAAAATCTTTGACAGGAACACTTGGTGGGTTAAAAGATATGACTATTGGTATATTATCTATATGCGCTGATGCCAGTATAGATGCAGTATCTGGTGTGGGTAGTATGCTTTTCGAATTAATTAAAGGCATCACCGAGCGAGTCATTGCATATATAGACTTTATTATTCAAAAAATCTATTTAGCAAAAACGATCAAACAAGCAAAAAAATTATGGGCAACGAGACAATCGCCTGATAATATTATTTACGATCCTAAGGTATTCTCTGCTTGGTATCGTCGCAAAGTATTGCTAACCCCTATAGTAGCTGCGCTTACAATATGTAGTGGTGTCGTAGCTAACCCATTAAAGTTTTTACAACTTTTAAGTAAAACTAATAAACCTATCTCGCAGTCAGAATACAATAGTGGCGTGGAATACATCAAAACACTGAAATCTATTTCAGGTGATTACATAAGAGACTATGATGAAAACTATGATCTTACGTTTTCTAGCTCGGTTTCATTTATGGATAAAATCTTACAGCAAGTTCAATCTGATGATGAGCCAGAAGTGAAGACTGAAGTATTTAGAAATAGACCAAATGGACTTTTCGAAGTTTCCAAACTAGTTAAAACGACTAAAGCTCCTACAGAAAACGTAGTATCGCCAACGCTGCTAACTACGCCGACTAGATAACTTAATACCGATATTACCTTGCGGTAACACTGAATGAGAAGGTTAAAATATAACCTTCTCTTTTATATATGTCGTCTTATTCAGATTTCCTAAGTAACATTTAAGCCTTACATAAGATAAAACACTTCTAAGATCACATTTAGTCAAGGTTAGTCAATTATTCGTATTTAGAAAAATAAGTAAGTACTGAAAACACTACTTGCATAGAAGAAAAACATTGGAAAAAAAACGACAACAACTACTAAAATTCGATTATACCTGAGATGTAATAGCCACACGTCGATTGCGCTTTTTCCGAAACTCGTATCCATCATGCGTAAAATCTGGGCATTGGGTCGGATACTGAAATGCGTGATATTTAACACCATAGTTATGCGCCATATCCATTACGAAATGAAATCGATGCACTCTAGTTTGTTCCTTTCGATATTCTAAATTCCAAAAAGCGAACAAAGCCCAAGCAGCAGCCGTCAATTCTTCAACATTAGCTCCCAATTTTTTACACATGCTAAACATTCTGCCTGCCGTATACGAAGGCCCCATCTCTGTAGGTACTTCTGCTAACCTTGCAGACTCAATAAAGGGAGAGGTTTCTTTTATGGTTGTGAATTGGCCTGTTTTACCATTGTGAAAAGTATTATCTCTAAAAGTTTCAGTATTAACTAAAGCGACCTTTCTTCTTGTATACACCCCTGGTGCATTTTCTTCTAAAATAGTACATTTATTGTGGTTGTCATCGACATCACTAGTTCCGGGTTCTGCTGTATCAAACACTTCAATTAAATCATGAATCGCAGCAACTTTTTTAAAAATTGATGTTGTCGAGTTTGGATTGGTCACAATAGCTTTTATACCATTGAGCCTATAATAGTGATAATACAAACCTTTGTACGTACTAAAATTAGAAAAAATTTTACCATAAACCTTTTGAACCCTTTTATCATTTTGATGATAATCTGTGTGATACTTTATTAAATAGACGCTTAATTTTTTTAGCAAAGTATTAAGATTAGCTCTTATATAACTAGAGCTTTTGACTTGTCTAGCCAGTATGGTCTCTTTTTTCAAATTTTCATGGGAGTTAACCTCACCGAGAAGCGCCTTTGCTAATTGAACCTCATTTTCATAAAACCTAGAGTTTTCATCTTGGCCAGAAACATATCGATAATACAAATTATCAGATGAATTCAGCCATTTATCTAGTACCTTCTCAATCTCTTTTGCATTTTTTGCTACTGCTTTTGAAAGATCCCGCTCATAATTTAGAACTAAATTGGTAACTAGCTTCTTAACATATTTACTTGCTGAATCTTTAATAGGGATAAGGTTACCATTAAGGTTTTTTATGTAAATCATATCTTTCCACAGGATCATTTAAGTAACCAATAGCATATAGTTAATTCAAGTTACCGATAGGAATATATATATTACTAAAAATTAAACATTTCCCATTCAGCTTATGTAATAGACAAATTAAAAATAAATTCATATAAAATAATTGAAATTACATTTTGAAATTACTTATAACCAAATATTTTTAAGATAAAATTGATGGCATACAGCTAAGTAATTATTCTAACGATTCAGTGTAAATATTCACAATAAGTTTATACAATGTAAATAAATCAACCAACTTATAACATGACTAGCAAACCAATTGATAATTTATATAAATATAAAATCTACAGGATAATTAATAAATGGATAGTGTGCTAGAAAGCCCTCCTCAACTTCAAGAAATCAAACTCGACTCCACCGACTACGGCTGGATTGTCATGAGCATTGGTATGGCTATTGGTGCGGGTATTGTATTTCTGCCAGTTCAGGTAGGCGTTAGTGGTATCTGGGTATTTTTGCTTTCTTCAGCTATCGGCTATCCGGCCATGTACCTTTTTCAAAAGTTGTTTATTAACACCTTAGCTGAGTCAGGACAATGCACTGATTACACAGGTGTTATTTCTGGCTATTTAGGTAAAAACTGGGGAGCTTTGTTAGGCGCACTCTACTTCATTATGCTCATTATTTGGGTATTTGTTTACGCGTTGGCAGTGACCAATGACAGCGCCTCCTACCTACAGACTTATCACGTCACCGAAACCAATCTAAGTAACAACAGTATTTATGGTTTAATTCTAATTAGTGCTTTGGCTTTCATTGCAACAAAGGGCGAGAAAATACTATTTAAGCTCTCAGGTACTTTAGCCGTTACCGTATTAGCGTTAGTGGCGTTAATGGGAGTTCTTCTAATCCCTCAATGGCATCTAAGCCACTTACCACCTGTCGGCGATATTGGCTCACTAGTCAAAAATGCCATCGTTACTCTGCCTTTTACTATCACCTCTATCTTGTTTCTTCAGTCTTTGAGCCCTATGGTGATTTTTTACCGCTCCAAAGAAAAGTCTGTGGAAGTGGCTCGAGTAAAAGCACAGCGAGCAATGAAAATTTCATTCGCTATCTTATTTGCAATAGTCTTCTTCTATGCCATTTCGTTTACTCTCGCGATTTCTCAGCAGCAAGCGATTCATGCGAAACAAGACAATATTTCAGCTTTGGCTATCATCGCCTATTATTTCCCAGGCAGCTGGGCCACAGTCGCAGGTATCATCATTAACCTATTTGCAGTGGTTACCTCCTTTTTTGGTGTTTTCCTTGGTATCCAAGAAGCAAGCAAAGGTATCGTGATGAACCTGTTGCGTCGCAAGTACAAAGCTTCATCAATTAGCGAAAAGCTAGTGAATAATGCGGTAGTAGTTTTCGTCATCTTGTTGGCATGGGCTGCTATTTCCAGCAACTTCCCAATTCTCTCGTTTACTTCTTTATCAAGCCCTATTTTTGGTTTGGTTGGCTGCCTGATCCCAGCTTATTTAGTCTATAAAGTGCCTTCGCTTGCTAAGTACAGAGGCTTGCCAACCCAGTTGATCATTTTAACTGGGGGACTTCTTCTGATTTCACCATTCCTTGCCTTCTTTCAATAGCAACGGATAACGAAAAGGTGCCTATGAGAGCAAAATCTAAGGCTCCTTTCTCTTGTTCTAAAGTACCCTTGTTATCGACCGATTACTCATTACCCTGCATTTAATGCTAGAATATGCAGCCTTAGATTTTGCCTGTAAACATATAAAAAATGTTAAGTATATAAAATTAAAACATTAATTTGAGACATTAAACATGTTAAACATTGGTTGCAAATGCTAGTGTTTTCGCCCAAATTATGTCGACTTTTGCACATAATTTGCTATCTCTCGAGCAGCCTTTTTCAATTTAATGATTATCGATGATTTGCAAAAACATTGTTATGCACTGTTTTCTGCCTATCCGTAATCGTAGATCGGCCCCTCAACACTATCAGCAGTAGATAGCAAAGTATCCACATACTAAGCATATAAAATAATTATAATTTTTTACTTTTATTAGGTGAAACAAACAAATAACCAAGCTCTATAAGCTCACGATCAGTAAGATCAGTTTATAAGCGGACGGTCAATAGGAGACTTGATGTTAACTTTTTATATCGTTTTGGCGATTTACTTTTTAATCGTGTTCGCAATAGGTATTTTTGCGGCTCGCGCAACAAAAGATAATTCGGATTACGTGCTAGGTGGTCGTAGCCTAAGCCCAGCCATCACCGCTTTGGGGGCTGGAGCTTCAGATATGAGCGGCTGGCTGCTTCTCGGACTACCAGGCGCTGTTTTCGTTTCTGGCTTAGATCAACTTTGGCTTCCCGTTGGCCTAACTATTGGCGCTTACCTCAACTGGCGTTTTGTGGCTAAAAAACTCAGAATTTACACCGAAAATGTTGGCGACGCTCTGACTATACCTTCTTACTTTGACGCTCGATTTGGGCATGGAAACCGCGTATTAAGGTTGATGACAGCAGTTGTTATTCTCATTTTCTTTACTCTTTACGCTGCAGCAGGTTTCGTTAGTGGCGCCTTCCTTTTCCAAGCTCTTTTCCATTTGCCTTATCACCAAGCCGTTTGGTTCGGTGCGATTTTCCTCGTTGCCTACACAGCGATAGGCGGATTCTTAGCGGTAAACTGGGTCGATTTTTTCCAAGGTTCACTGATGTTTTTCGCCCTATTGATTACCCCAATTACCGTTTGGTATCACCTAGATCATTCAATGGCAACCAGTTCGCTTCCCATTCACTTCTTCTCTACTGTAAGCTCGCACACGAGTACTATCGGAATTATCTCACTACTTGCATGGGGACTTGGATACTTTGGCCAACCCCATATCTTAGTTCGTTTCATGGCAATTCGGGACGTAAAAGGAATGCCTGTGGCAAGAAGAATCTGCATGAGCTGGATGATTGTTTCGCTGCTAGGCGCATTTGCCGTCGGTATTACGGGTGCAATGTATTATGCGACACGTGGCCACAGTTTCGATAACGAAATGGTCTTTCTAGAGCTTGCAAAAGGGCTGTTCCCGACATGGGTTGCCGCTATCTTGTTCTCAGCCGTGTTGTCCGCTGTAATGAGCACTATCGCTGCGCAGCTATTGGCTTCTTCGAGTGCTCTGACTGAAGATATCGCCCACTTCTTCCACATTGATTTATCCGATAAATCCAAAGTGTGGCTCGGAAGGGCTGCTGTAGTTGCCGTCTCTCTAGTAGCGATGATTTTCGCTAGTGATCCGAAAAGTACCATTCTATCTATTGTAGGTAACGCTTGGGCAGGGATGGGAGCCGCGTTTGGTCCGGTTATTTTGTTCTCACTATTTTGGCGACGTTGTACCGCAAACGGAGCCATTGCAGCAATGATTGTTGGCGCTGCCGTAGTGATTGGCTGGATTTGGGCACACTCCGTGTGGCCAAACTCTGCACTGTTTAGCCTATATGAGATTGTACCTGGGTTTTTGCTAGCATCTCTTGCGCTAGTGATTGTCAGTTTAAAAGGCGAGCAGCCTTGCGAACAAACGCTTCATCACTTCGACGAAGTCACGAAGCATAGCTCCGAGGAATTGAGCTTACAAAAATAGTTTACTTTGGTAGGGCCACTCGGCCCTACCTTTACAATACCTTGCCCATCCCCGGCATTTTGGGTGCCACCAATTGATATCCAAACTGCTTATAAAACTCCGGTGTATTCGCCACCAAAGACACGAAAGATCCCTGATGTGAATTCGCAGCGATAAACGCCTCTACTTTATGCATTATCTTTTTCCCCAACCCCTGACCTTGATATTGTGGGTCAACGGCAATATCAACAATTTCAAAGAAACAGCCACCATCACCAATCACTCTCCCCATTCCAATTAACTTGGCACCATCTCGAACAGTCACACAATAAAGTGAGTTAGGTAGCCCTAACGTTGCTGCCTTTAACTGCTTTGATGCAAGCCCTGCTCTCTCCCTTAAAGAGATATATTCCTCGGGCTCAGGTGTAACTTCCTCTATTTGCATTTTCATTAGCTGACCTTATGTTTATTGTAAATAAAAAGTGATGCACTACGGCCTATACTTTATTTTTACTTAGTCACTGTTAAAATGACCAACAATAAAAATGGAACTTTCAAATAAGCTGAGCTTATGGACAGCAGATTACGTTTGCTAAGCGGTATTCGATATTTCGAAGTTGCCGCAAGATTAAAAAGCTATAGCCGTGCGGCTGAAGAGTTGTTCATTAGCCAAGCAGCAGTGAGCCAGAAATTACGTTCTCTGGAAGTGGCACTAAACTGTCAGCTGTTTTTCAGAAGCGGACGAGAGATGCTGCTAACACCAGAAGGAAAGATGTTGTATGAGCATGTCTCTCACGGATTTCAACATATTGTCGAGGGGCTCAATGCCATCAATAACGAGCCTCTACATGGGGTTTTAAACGTCAGTACAAGCCATTCATTTGCGTCCCGATGGCTTATGCCACGACTATGGAAGTTTAGTGTCCAGTATCCAGATATCCCCATTCGAGTACATTCGACCTCCCGCTCGTTAGCAGAGTTAAGTGCAAATATTGATATCGCCTTAGGTGAAGTCGATCTCGACAATACGACTACTACCCATTTGATGCACGAGCTTTTATTCGAAGAGCCGCTTTACCCCATATGCTCGCCTACCTTGATGGATTCTATGGATATAAAAGAGCCCAAAGACCTATTAAGTTGCTGGCTAGTTAAAGGGATACACAATCACCATTTCTGTTGGGATGATTGGTTTAAGAAAGCGAAAGTGACTAGAAACCAGAAAACTTTGCAGTGGTTAGAAGTGTCGACACTGGATATGGGATTAAGTGCGGTAATGGCTGGGCACGGTGTTTGTCCGGGAACTGAAAGTTTAACAAGGGATTTTATCGACCGAGGTCTATTGGTGAAGCCGTTTGATATTGAGCTCACCCCCGGGATTAGAAACTCAGCTATTTACCACAAACAATCTAAGCGCTTAGATAGAATTACCGTATTTATTGACTGGCTAAAACAAGAAAGTCAAAACACCTAAATACTAAATAAACATACTTCATTATGCTTTGTAGGAAATTATCCTCATTCATTAGCGTATGACTGTCTAATTTATATGCCTTTAGGGAATATATTCTTTATAAAACAACAAACTGAAAACATGCACTCTCTACATACTTCAATTCGATCGCGCATCACAAGACTCTCAAGTCAATAACTAAATTACCCGTTAAGTTCTTTATAATAAGGCTCTTAATTGATGGATGAAGTTTACTTACAGGGACAGTTATGAAGAAACAGTGGTATCTACTGCCGATATTCCTATCGAATGTATTTTCTTTCTCAGCACTTGCGAACGTTAACAACCAAGTAGATGAGCAGCAGCAAGCATTCGTAAATGAGCTTGCTGACAACATCGATGCGAAATTTGAACAAGTCGCAAGCTCTACCACATCATTGGGAAGGGCTTATATTCGACTTTACCAAAGTACGGGAAGTAACGAGAATACGCAAAACCGGCTCGTGCTAGGCCATTACGTAAACAGTTATAGCAACCACCCAAATATTCGAAAAGATGAGCGCATTAGCTCACCACTCGATCAAGGCATCAGGGAAGTCGATTTTTTTCGAAGCCAAAAAAGTAAACCAGACTACCGCGCTCCGGTGCTTTCAAGTTATATATACAACGCCAGTACCGTCACCCCAGCCTTACAAAAACAAGTGCAAACAATATCTAAACTTTCCCCTGTTTTCTCTTCTTTTTACAACGTGCTTAACGACGGTTGGGTATATATCACTACCTCTAGTGAGCTGATGGCTATTTATCCATATGTTCCTTTAAATGAAGCGATCGCCAACAAAAATCCGACACAAACTCCTTTTTACCAAGCAGCAAATTTTAAGCAGAAAGAATTGGGGTGGTCTGCACCATATATGGATTTAGTCGGAAATGGTTTAATGGTCACTGCCTCTTACCCTATGTATGACAGTAGCCAACTTTTGGGGGTTGCTTCTATCGACATCACCATAGATCACTTTTTAGCGAGTTTTGAATCGATACATACTTTCCAAATGGGGAGATTCGTATTGGTGAGTGATAAGGGTATGAAAATTGCGGACTTAGGCTCTCATATCTCGGAACAGCAAACTAAACCAATTTACTATCGCAGTGCAAAAGGGTTGTATAACGACGACATTGATGGACAACTATCACAAGATCAAGAGATGAACAGTACTATCGAGTCGCTTCTTAGACACATGCGCAGCTCTCCAAATAAACAACACTGGTCATTCACCTATACCAATAACGGCCATCAACAAAACTTAAACGCGGTAAAGCTATCTTCAACTGGCTGGATTTTGGTCAATGTCATTTAGACACCTTAACCCAATGTAGCGAAGAGTAAGAAGAAAATAGTGCTGCTAGCCAGCACTATTTTCACAGAGCGAATGTGTAAATGGTTATAACTCGGCTTATATATTCAATTCAAAATGTCTTCGGAAATTACATTTCTCACAAAAATTCGTTTTTAGCATACATAAAAGGCTCACACAAAATAGCCATAAATATCTTGTATATTGATACTCTAATTTCATTATTTAATTAATCAAAAACTGCCCATCGATTATTTTTTAGTAATTGTACTATTAACGTTGAGTACTATTGTTTCTCTATATAACGAAATAGTATGTGGTCAGTTATGAAGCTTCTAATAATATTGTCTGCTTTGCTTTTTAGTTTTTCAGCTAGTGCAAGCCTCGCAAAAACCACCAATAAAGACTGCATGTTAAGAATGGGGTGGGAACCTTGGGCACCTTACCAATACAAAAATGACGAGGGTACGATTACTGGCTCAGATATTGATTTGGTTAAAACGGTGATTTCAAAGTTAGACTGCACATTAGAATTATCTCATAGGCCATGGAAGCGAAAGTTACAAGACATTGAATATGGTAGAGCCGATCTTATGCCGGGAGTATCCAAGTCAGAGGAGAGATTAAACTACGCATTGTTTAGTCTACCTTATCGCGGAGAGACGATGAGGCTATTCGTTTTGGACAATAGCGCCCGTTACTACCCTTTTGAAGATATTCATGGCTACTTAAAGTCTGGCCATACCGTTGGATTAAATCGTGGAGCGTTTTATGGAGATGACGCCGAAAAATCTCTGAGAAGTGAACGTTTTTCCAAGCAGGTGTTTCTCTTTAATACAGAAGACCAAAAACTCAAAGCTTTAATGTATGGTCGGGTGGATGGCATCATAGGAGTAGAAGAATCGATGCTAAAACTAGCAAAAGACACAAAACAGCTAGAAAATATAGAATTACACCCGATGAAGATACACGAAGATAATCAATATATTATGTTTAGTAAGCAAACTATATCTCCTCAATTTGTCGAAAGGTTTAATAAATTACTTGAAGGCGTATTAAACAAGTAGGACTATTCCTTAATTTGAAGCACTTACAAGGAATTCTTTCAAAGGACATCGATTAATCCATGAAATATATAAAACGCACCCTAAAGTCAGTTATTGTTTCCTCTCTACTGATATTGTCTCACTCAGCTTTTGCTAACACTCTACCGGACTCAGTATTGAAGAGCATTGAAAATACTTCAAAGTCGCTAGGTGGAGCTAGAGTTGGCGTCGCTTTTTACGATATGAATACAGGTAATAGCTATCAGTATAACGGGAAACAACGCTTTCCAATGGCAAGTACCTTTAAAGTGCTAGCTTGTGCCGCAGCACTTAATAACGGGACGATATTTCACACAGTAGAGATCCGGAAAAGTGATTTAGTAGAATATTCTCCAATAACCAAAAAACATATCAATGAAACAATGACTATCGCTCAGCTTTGTGATGCCACAATGTCTTGGAGCGACAACACCGCAGCGAACTTGATCTTGAGAGCAATTGACGGACCGAAAGGCTTAACAGAATTCTTGCGCAATGCGGGAGACAAAACCACCAATCTGTCTAGGTGGGAGCCAGAACTGAATCACGGAACACCAGGAGATGTCCGTGATACGACAACACCTGTGACCATCAATCATACATTGAGAGAGTTATTGTACGGAAACGTCCTCAGTTCTGAGCAGCAACGTCAACTATTCGCTTGGATGAAAGGTGATAAAGTAGCAGACGATCTATTGTGCTCCGTGTTACCTAAAAGTTGGCAAATAGGCGACAAAACAGGGTATGGCGGTCATGGTTCGAGAGGTATCGTCGCGAGTTTGTTGCCACCTAATTCAAAACCACTCGTCGTTTCAATTTACCTTACTGAAAATACCGCTTCACTATCAGAGTTAAACAAAGCCATTGCGCAGATAGGAAAAGCCATGATTCAGCATTTCGAACATCATCAAAATATGACGAGCCAGAAGCCATCTTAAACAAAGAGTTATCTGATGAAGTAGGAAATAAAAAGCATCTTTATTGCTGAGTGAAATACTGCTTGATAAAGTATTAAGTTGTGGTTGTAAAAAATTAAAGATAGGAATAAACCTTGTTTAAGCTTTACTATTATCCGAACAACGCCAGCTTAGCTCCCCATTTTTTGCTTCATCACGTCAATGCTGACTACGAATTGTTGTTAGTGGATAGAAAATCAAACTTTCACAAATCAGAGGATTACCTCAGGTTGAATCCAGCGGGTAGAATTCCAACTTTAGTTATTGATGAACAGCCTATTTTTGAAAGCTCAGCAATTTGTACACACATATGTGAGTTACATCCTGAATCGGGTTTGATGCCCGCTTTAGGTGACCCAAAGCGACCTTTATTCTTCCAGTGGTTAGCGTTCCTTAACAACACTCTTCAAGCTGAATTAATGGTTCGTTATTACCCACATCGACATACTGATGATGAATCAGCAATCCTTAATATTATCGCCGCTCAAGATAAGCGAATTGCTGAAGCACTCGCGATTATCGATGCCCAACTTGAGCACAATAAATACTTACTTGGCGACACCTTAACTGCCTGTGATTATTTTCTATTTATGCTTGCGGAGTGGTCGCTTCCAATAGAAAAGTCTCCATTGATGTACAAAAACTTAGCCCTATATTTGCAACGCTTTTGTCTAAACCCAACGATTAAGGCGGTTTGCAATATTGAAAATATAGATATTTCAGTCTTTGAAGCATACTCAGATTGAGCATTAATATTGCTCAATACTCACTTATTGTTATCTGAATCAAAATCAAAGAACGAGGCTACGGACATGTCTGTTCATACATGAGCTCATGTAATTCTGCTAAGCGTCCTTTATCCAATATTGGGTGAGGTTCAATACCAGTAATCAACACTATATCAACTGCTGGTAATGGCGGCATTTCGCTTAAGATCTTTAAGTCATTGGTCACACTTGCAGCTCCCATTGCACCAATAGCCATACCTGAACGAACAATGGCACGTTGCGCAGAAGCTGTATTGCAGCAAGCTAGCAATTGATATGGTAAACCGCGTTTCGTTAAACTATCGATTGCAGCTGCGTGATATTTGCAGTCGGTTTGAAATAAAGCTAGGGGCAAAGGCTGCGATCCATCTAGTATGAAATCTGGGTGGCTAATCCAAACACCTCTATCAGTAGCCAGCCAGTGTCCCTCTTCACTATTTGGCGCACGAGTAACAATGGCGGCATCTAGCTTTCCTTCATCAAGTTTTTTTCTCAAGCTGATACTGGGTTCACTATACACATGGATAGAACAGGTCGGCTCGGTTTGCTGCAATACACGAATAACGATAGGTAATATGTTGTCGTTGTAATCTTCTGGGCATCCCAAACACAACGGACGTTTGTTCTCGTATCTCTTGACTTGATTAAGTGCATGATTATGTAAGCTCACAAGCTGCTCAGCATGAGAACGTAATGCTAGTCCAGCCTCACTCAAGATAAGATTACGACCGTCTTTTTCAAACAAGCTTACACTGAGTTCATCTTCTAACTTTCGCATTTGAGCGCTAAACGCGGACTGGGTACGGCTAATTTGCTTAGCAGCACGAGTAAAACTGCCCGTTTCTACGAAAGCGAGAAAGCTACGGAGAGCGTCGATATCCATATGAAACGTCCATTCATCGTTTTTATTAAAGTATTCCATTAAAACTATCCGTTAGTCCGACAGAACACAATCAGATATTGTGGTTTCCAACTTTAGTTAAGAAAAAACGCAAAAGATATGGAGGCTCAAATGCAACTGTTTATTGGGAACCAGAATTACTCAAGCTGGTCACTTCGCGCATGGTTGATCTTTTCTCAATACGATTTGGAAGTGGAGTTAACCAAGTTAAAATTATTCTCAGAAAATTTCTACAAAACTTTAGAAGGGATTACCCCGACAGCTAAGGTGCCAACATTGGTGGACAATGGAATTAAAGTATGGGACTCACTCGCCATTTTGGAATATGTAAACGAACGTTACCTAAAAGGAAAAGCATGGCCAAGTGATGTTGAAATAAGAGGGAAAGCCCGAGCGGTCACGGCAGAAATGCACTCTGGTTTTTTAGATTTAAGGAATGAGTTACCAATGAATATTCGTGCCAGAAGAAAGGTTGTGTTGAGTAAAGGCGCAATCAGTGATGTAGAACGCATTGACGCTATCTGGTCAGAACAAGCAGAGCAATACCCAGGTGGGTGGTTGTTCGGCGAATGGTCAATTGCTGACGCCATGTACGCCCCTGTTGCGCTTCGCTTCCAAACCTACGGTATTCAACTATCAGAGTACGCTAAAGCTTATCAACAAAAGGTTTTGGAGAGTGCGTCGTTGCAACAATGGTTGGAGGGAGCGAGCTTAGAGAAAGACATCGTAATAGAGGATGAAGCAGGTGAAGTGGTTTAGTGCATTAGAATGGAACACTGCGCTGAAATACTGATACTTAACCTATTAGCATTTCAATTGTTATAATCGCGCTTTGAGCATTTACGTCAGCAACTGTGATTTATAGTAAAATATAACCCAACTTTGTCACATAAACTCAAAATAACACCAAATCCTCAATGAAAATGGCTACTGTGTATATGTGACCCTTTCAAGCCAGGGCCACTTCTTTAAGTCGACTGATGTTGTTGGTGTTTTATTGAGTAGCACACCCAGAGCATAAATTGCTCTGGGATTTTTTTGCCCTAAAAGCGTTTTCGCAGATTAGGCTACTCTGTTAAGGACGAGCACCTTTTACCCTACGAAATGAGTTATTGTAATTATCCACCCTGTGGATATCATTTATCGGTGGACAACAACACTTTTTTTGCCATCACAGCTCCTCCCCAACAAGTAACGACATTTACACAGAGCTTAACTATATCGTCATCGATGTAGTTCTAATCTACGTGGATAGAGTCAGTTTTTACTAGCGAAGTACTAAGCTGATGAAGAAGGTCCCAATAATGTGACTAGTGACGTTTTCATCTATTCACAAATCTTTCCTTTTAAGAATGAGCTGTACCTTTATTGTACATGTCATCTTGCTCAAGATTTATATGCAATGACATTCTTACAAAGAGGCAAACGAGTCTGTCTACTATACGCATTTAGTGCTCATAATTTATAAAACTAATGATTGCCGTATTTTCCCTTAGAAAGGACATCTTTATTCAACTTTTATTACCAATTTATCAATGTTAGTAGTAGGAAAAAACTTTAAGAATGATCAAATATTAAATCTAGTACCTTGGTGGAGAGCTTTATAAAGGATTCTTTCCTATCTAGCCATATTGCCCTCAGCCACCTAAAAATTTCCTACATATTAGATAGTTAAAACCATAAAATGTACGTCTCCTTGATGTACTCCATTTCGACATATATGGCTTGTAATAGCTCATCAAGAATTTAACAATCAAGATACGGAATTAAATTCAATCAACAGAATAATTATTTTAGCAATTAAAACAACCAATAATAACAATCAAAGAAAAATTAATTATTCCAACTTAATATAAAAATATTCCTTATAGTAAAATAGATATCATGAAAAACTCACATAAATAAGTCGCCTTTGGTTACTTATAAAGTAATTATTTATGACAGTTCTTATCATTAAGTAATTTTTAAAAATATAAAAGGAATTAACTGATGCCAAAAATATCCAACATAATAGACGAAATTTATCTCAAAGGATTGTCAAAAGAAATACAACAAGACAAAGATATAGATATCATTATAGCAGCCCCACACAGTGATATTAACTGTACGGGGTATTTAGTATCATACCTATTAATGAAGAAAATTAGCTCTATTGGTTACAATTTAAACGAAAAAAATAAAGAAGTAATTAATAAGATTATATACTTCGATGAAAATCCCAATAATAACCCCAGCCAATCGTTAAGCAATGATGAACTAAAAAATCTCCTCACCCGTGAATATGAAATGCGCGAAGTAGATAAAATATTTCACAATGTAATTAAAAATTGGATGAGGAAATGTAACGTTCAAAAAGGTAATTTTCTACACCAACTAATGAAAAGCTTTTATGCAAATTCACCTATTGATGATGAAATAGAGAAAATCTTTTATCAAGATTTATTGGAAAGTGCTGGTTATAATTATAGTTTGGGTGAGGAACATGTTAGAATAAACAATCCAAATACTTACAGAGAAAATAGAAAAAAATCACTAGAGTTTATTTTGCCCAAAGCAATGAGTAATTTTTGTAAGAATCTAGGTGTTCCACATGTAAATATTGAGCATATAGGGCCATATTCCTATGGTGATATGAGAGACGTCGATAAAAGAGATCATAATAACTATAATAATTATGTTAAATCTATTAAGAGTTATTTAAGTACGTATAAAAAAGATTTTAAAGCATTGGCCAAACAAGCATATTTGAATATTGATTCAATCATTAGCATGTCTAAGTATGGTGGAAAAGATCACTCATCAGACCTTCTAAGAGGCCTAATATCAAATCACGTTATTGCCAGAAATATTATTATGAGTAAAATGAGAAATCATAAATCACGAATTACAATACTCAATATTGGTGCTGCCCATACTAAAGGTGAATATTATGAAAAAGTGCGAAATACCTATAAGCTAATGGAAAAGGTTGTAAACGACTATAGCCTTTCAAATCTTTGGAACGGTAAAACGACAAATACAGTCACGTATTCTAAAACAGTTTCTGACAAACTTTCCATTTATGTACCCTCTATTTTAGAATGGTATTACTATTTAACGGAGAAAGTTAAAAAGAAATCAGCTCTATTCTATATTGAAAGTGAGACATTGTATGGAAGTGAAAATAATAGAGTTTCAATGTACTATAAACAAATTAAGAGACTGGAAAATAAAGCAAGCAAGAATACAAAATCCCATACCGGTAATAGTGGGCATTTTTTCTTCAGAGAGTTCGATGAACCATTACCATTTACGACTGAATATCCAAAGTCAAATACTAAGACACCTTACTCTGGCATATCTAAATTATATACAAAACCTACTATAAGATGGATGAAAAAAACGAGCCAATATATCTCATTTTATGGTTATAGAGTTAGATTAAATCGAGAAATATTATTGCCACAAAGTGTTGTAATATCCGATGAGAAATATAAAAAAATATCTAGATCTCGAAGTTTATATACAAATTATACTAACAAGCATAATATTGATTTTGTTTACTACTTTTGCTATCCATTTGTATATTCAGTAAACAATGAAATTAAAAAAAACAATTTCAATGGAAGTAATTACAATAGCCTAAGCCACAGTACTCATACGAACATAAACAATAAGTTGCTATTAGTAAGGGATTATGTGAATGAGAATTTCAATAATGAAAATAAGTTATTCTCAATGTACATTCAGTTTCTTAAAACCAATCATGAAATACCTAATTCATTAAGAAAAATCTTCAATATTAATTCTATATCAATATCTAAGATATCATCATTAGATGATATGCAAAACAATTATAAAAGTTTATATAAATCTGTTAAGGAGTTATTTGACGTTTATTTCTTTTTGATTTTTAGAGTCTAGTTGGAGGTCGTTAATGATATGGATACATTCTTTGACAGCCCGCTACTTATGTAGAAAAACAGATTGACATATACCTCCCTCTTATAGCGATGGGTTCTTAGTTCGTTACGCTTTCACTAGGCTGGATTGCTGCAATCGTCGAGCAATTCTTTCTCAGTTTATGATGCGAAAAAGCTCTAATGTAATTCTTAAATAAAGTGGGCCCAAGTGGTTTTATTCTTGGGCCACTACAGGTATCGAGCGAACTACTATTTAATGCAAGCAACATTCAAGGAATAGGGCATGACTCCAACTTGATTATGCTTATAAAGCGTGGAAGTAGAATTAGTTAACAATAAAAATCAGCATAAAAATATAAAGTTATAATAACAAAAATATCATTTCAATGACGAGTTGATCATGGGCTTGACACTCTTTCTCAAACTCTTGAGCCTACGTAAGCGGTTCACCATCAAACTTACCCTCAATGTCGGATGGCCAATTAAAGCTAATTATTGAACATACCATTGCCAACTGATAAGTTTATTCTTGTCATGAACTTACAGAGAAAAATAACTTGTCAGAATATAGAATCAGCACAGATAAAAGTGAGTTTGATCTCGATGTCATACACGCTTATTTAGAGCAAAGTTACTGGTCATCTGGAATACCGAAACAAACCGTCGAAAAGTCGATTGAAAACTCGCTTTGCTTTTCTGTAATCAAGGGCTCGCAAGAGCTTGTTGGCTTTGCCAGAGTCATCACCGATAAGGCTACTTTCGCCTACCTTGCAGATGTATTTATTATCGAAAAAGAGCAAGGTCGTGGTCTTGGTAAAAAATTGATGACTTCCATCATGCAGCATTCCGAGCTGCAAGGTCTAAAACGCATGATGTTAGCGACTAAAGACGCTCATGGTTTATACCGTCAATTTGGTTTTAACAACATAGAAAACGCAGAAAGGTTAATGCTAATCTCTAAGCCCAATTTGTACTTGGAGCCAAACGCTTAACCAAGCATCTATCTCAATCATTCCCCCTTTCAATAGGCGAATGATCGCCCTAATGACTAACAACATTGCGCATCTGACATTAGGCTATCTTTTAGCGTGCGCATAGAAGGCAGAAATGTGGTGTCTTTGTGTCTCAGCATTTGAATTTGCGTATGCGCATATTCGGCAGGGAGTTGACTCACAGTAAGCTGCTTGTAACTCTTTGATGCTTTCACCACTTTTTCAGGCATTAACGTACAACCGATACCGACAGCGGTACAGCCCAGTATCCCATCAAGTGAGCCTAGCTCCATCACTTTAAGCTCCGTGTCGCCATAAGATCGTCGCCATGCTAGCGCTTGAGCCCGGTAAGAACACCCATCGCGAAATAAGATAAGGGGAAGGTTTTTAATATCAGTGCCTTTTTTGTGCACCAAAACTAGAGAGTCTTTTACAACCGCTTCGGTAATTAACTCATTGTGTTCGACAGGCCCACTGGCGAAGATGACATCGAGTTCATGAGCAAGCAGTTGGCGAACAAGATCGGAAGTTGTCGTACTTTGCACCTGCAATGAAATATTTGGATGAGTATCAGCGCAAGTTTTTAATAGGTTGGGAAGTTCGGTAGCAGCAAATGTTTCTATCGAACCAATCCGTAGTTCGCCACTCGCACTTCCAATCTGCCTCAACGCCGCAGTCGTTTGTTGCTCCAACTGCAACATTTTCTGGGCGTAGTCTTGTAGAGTGCGTCCAGCGACCGTCAACACAAGACTTCGACCTTTGCGATGAAAAAGATCGACGCCAAGTTCAGCTTCCAAGCGTTGTATTCTCATGGTGACATTGGATTGTACCGTATGGAGCTTTTTCGACGCAGACGAGATTCCGCCTTGTTTTACCACCATATCAAAAGTACGTAACGACTGAAGATCCATATTTCACATCTCTAAAAATGAACATATTATTCAAAATAAATCATTTTTATTGAACTAACAAATTATTTATATTTTTCTCAATCGCGAAAATAAAGGCCCTCTGATATGCAGAAAGACCTTCTTAAAACAAAAGTACTATTCTCTGGAGTTTCTAGCTTAATATTAAGTGTCGGTATAGCCAGATTCGCGTACACACCTATGTTACCTATATTGCAAAGCCAAGCAGGGCTTGATCAAAGCTCGGGGGCTTGGTTAGCCAGCGTTAACTATATCGGTTACTTTATTGCGGTTATGGTGATCTCAATGATTCACGATATACAGCTAAAAGATAAGTGCTACAGGCTAAGTATGGTGCTCGCCGTTGTATCGACCTTTTTGATGTCGACAAGCCAAAATATCTGGGTATGGGCAATACTTATGTTACTGTCGGGGGTAAGTAGCGCAGGCGGTATTCTTATGAGCTCCGGCTTGGTCTTAAACTGGCTACTCACCAATAAGAAAGGATCTAAGCTCGGATTTCATTTTAGTGGCATTGGAATTGGTATCGTTGTCGCCGCATTGTTACCTGCGATAGCACACCACTATTTAAGTTGGAGACAGCTTTATATTGCTTACGGCATTTTAAGTTTTGCTTTACTGTACCCCGCTCTAGCTTGGCTACCTAAACCCAGCCCCAGTCATGTTCATACTAATACCTCGCACCACAAAGGAAACATACCCAGTGCCAAATTTTTGAGGACATTAAAGCTTGGGTATTTTTGTGCTGGTGTTGGATACGTGGTCAGCGCGACTTTTATCGTGGCTATCGTGAATCGCGCCTTAGGAACAGATTCCCAAGGCTATCTCGTCTTTATTTTGTTAGGTGCCGCCGCCGCACCCTCTCCAGTACTATGGGACAAAATATCTCAACGAACCGGCAACTTAAATGCACTAGTGCTGGCTTGCCTACTGCAAACATTGGGGATTTTACTTCCAATGGTTAGCTCCAGTATTTTAGCCTTACTAGTGAGCGCGATCTTGTTCGGGAATACCTTTATTGCAGTAGTGAATATCGTAATGACCATGTCGGGGCATTATTACCCAAGTAATCCAGCTAAAATGATGGCGAAGATGACAATAAGCTATTCTTTTGCGCAAATTGTCGCTCCGCTCATCGTCGCAATCATGGCGGCGCATAATCTAAGTTACCTTGATGGATTATTTTTAGCAGGTATCGTGATGATTGGTGGCACACTTTGCATGCTAAGGCTCAAGTTTATTCGCCAATCTGAAGACGTAAATTCTCAGCCTATTCGAGTTAAGTAGAGTTAAGCCCAACAACGTCTGTTGGGCTAAAATGTTATAGAGAATCTATAATTTTGATTGCTTCAACTCGATATTCTTCGGCGGTCGGCAATCTACCGTTCTGCGTTTCAAAGTCCGAGACCCATGCTTTCGCTTGGGTTAAAAAGTTTTGGTGTAAATAATAGCTAGGCTGTTTTACCCCATTGTGGTCGATGAGCCAAAAGCCACGATAATCCTGCAAATACCCGTCCCACTCGTTGTCGTACATTTGCCAATATAGAACAAACGGAGTGCCCCAATTGAGAGCAACTTTCATCATTCCTTTGGTTAAAAATGCTTGCGTTTCCCCAGCTTTATCTCCGTGACTTAAAAACCAATTTGCCGCGTACCCGTACTCACCAATAAAGACGCGCTTATCGAACGGTATACTGGTTTTATTTGGTAGGTGAGAGTCGATAAAATCAAGTGCGCTCGTCATTGCGGTATTGAGCTTATTGATGTCTGCGTTCTCTTCTTTGTTTGGGATATCATAAGCAGAATACGACACGAGATCGGCATTAGTGTGAGGCAAAACCATATTGGTGACTCGCTCCTTTCCAGCCATCGCTGACTCCACTTTATTTACCTCAACGTATTGCAGGATATTGACGTTGTTATGGGGAGTATTTGCCAACGCATCTTCAATTGCCTTTTGGCGTATATTGATAAAATCAATCAGCCCTTGGATTCGCAAGTCAGGCAAATCAACCACCGAATCGTCATAACGCTCGGTGGAGTTCCCTGTAATTGGATCAATTTCTACTGTTTTTACCAGCTGCCAATCCAACTCCCAGTTACCAAACATAAATGTTTTACCACTACCGTTGTAAGTGGTAAGAAGGTACTCAGCCAAGCTATAGATTTTAGAATACTGTAAATCAAGCTCTTGCTGACTCATGCCGTTGTTGTCCATCCAATGTCCCGAGTCCTCCAACCAAATCATGTAGTAGGTAAAGTCCATATCGAGCACCGTTTTGAAATCTGGCACGTCCCGTGCCAAACGAACGAATTGATAAGCATACGATTGATAGCTAGTGAGCAAGTCTGGGTAGCTATATGGAGACAAACTGAACTTCAAAAGATTAGAACCTAGTCTGCGAATTTCCTTCGCCGTCTCCACTAACCTTCCATCGTTAGTAAAGCCGTACAAAGGGTAAATTGTCTGAGTCCCCAAAACGTAATTAAATTCGTCGCTTAGCCCATTTTCACCAGGAATCATTGGCTCTTGTGGTAAGGGTTGCTCAGGTGCCGGCACCTCTGTAGTCACTGCGTCGGAAGTGACTACAATCCTGCTTGGTACTAACGATTTCTGAGTGGCGGAGAACACAAATCCAAATGCTTTTGCTTCTCCAGGAGGGATATCACAAAATCCTGACTCACAAGCAGCAATCACTTTGCTACCAGATTGCGTAACTGTTGCGTTCCAAGCGAAATCAACGTTCTCATCAGCTAACCAGTCAAATTCAACCTGCCAGCTGCTTACAGGGGTGGTTGTATTATTGCGAACAATTAAGGTCGCCATCCCTCCCCCATCCCACTCACTTTGTAATAGATATTCATGCTGCAACGCTTGTGCACGTTCGCTAAACATAGAAAGCATTGCGAATGCTAGTAGCTGCAACGCTGTGTAAGACTTTAAATAAATTGTGTATTTCATCCTTGTATCCTAATCCGATGCTGATTTTTCAGCTCAACTTCATCGACTGCCATCGCACTATAACGAAAGGCATAACCTACGCTTAGCGGCGAAGCTTATTAGGAACAGAATGTCTATTCTCAATGTGGATTACCTATAGATGTCCCAGAGTCCAAGCAACGCCTACAAAACGCATACGTAGTATCTATAGAGCAATTGTTTAATTTTTATCCAATTGGTATTTTCACAGAAAATCACACTTAGAGATTTCATGACTGACGGCTGTCATTGGATATTTCAACTTGTGATTCTAGCCACTTATATACAGTCACCCATTCCGATGGATACAACGATGCAGAACTCAAATCTTCCTCTATATTAAATATGTCTAGAACAATAAAAATTCGAAGATACCCAAAACAAAACACCGATAGAGAACTCGGTTAAACCGAAAACAAATTAAAGCATTCAATACACGTAGGATCTTAACTCATGCTAAGTTTCAAGAAATCAATGTATTTAGGTTTTGGCAGTGTGGTGGCACTTCTCCTAGTCGTTGGGATCACCTCGTTTTATGTTATTGAACAGGCTTCAAATGGCTTTCAAACCTACCGCTCTCTAGCCAGAACAACCAATATTACGGGTCGGGTTCAAGCAAATGTTCTGATGATGCGCATGGCGGTTAAAAACTACATCATTAGCTCTTCAGAAAAGGATAAACAATCCTTCGAACAATACGCTCAAAAAACCTCTACTTTCCTAGATGATGCTCTGGATAACGTGACCGACCCAAGCCGTAAAGAAATCATGAGCTCTATCAAAACGATGTTAGTTGAATATGAAGAGAAATTTCGCGCGGTTGTCGAGTTAAAAAAGCAAAGGAATCAACTATTCAACGATGGGCTAAACATCACAGGACCAAGTATTGAGAAGAAACTGACACAAATTATTGTTTCAGCTAATGAAGATTACGATATGGCTGCGGCATTCAGCGCTTCACTGGCTATGCGGAACCTGCTACTCGCTCGCTTATATGTACTCAAGTTCGTGGAATCTAATGAACAAAGTGCTATTGATAGAGTTAACTCTGAATTCCAAGAAATGGACAAACACTTTGCAACGCTCGACTACGAGCTTGCAAATCCGGCTCGACGAGAGCTTCTTGCTGGCGTGGTTGCCGAATCAAAAACATATCGAGATACCTTCACAAAAATTGTCTCCGCCATTCAGAAACGAAACGATATCATCAATAACACTTTAGATAGAATAGGGCCTATCGTCGCCTCAGATATAGAGAAGATAAAGTTATCTGTAAAAGAAGAACAGGATATTCTTGGTCCACAACTACAACGAAACAATGAAGTCGCCGTTTGGGTAATTACGTTACTTGTTTTAGTTGCGTTTGCCGTCGGAGTTATTGTTGCACTCAACATTACTCGCCGAATCAACAGACAACTTGGTGGTGATCCTAGAGACGTCACTAACATCGTAAAATCGGTCTCTGAAGGCAATCTTGAACTGGAACTTCCCTCACACAATGTATCACCAAACAGCCTATACGGTTCGATATTAAACATGGTCGAAACACTAAAAGAGAAAGCTCGACTGGCACAAACCATCGCTGAAGGAGACCTCTCATCCCAAGTTAACTTAGCTTCTGACAAGGATAGCTTAGGCAAAGCCTTGCAACATATGGTCACTAACCTAACTGACGTATTGCAAAACGTACAAAAGACAGGCGACCAAATTTCATCCGGCAGTTCCAACGTATCTCAGTCTAGTCAATCTCTCGCGGAAGGCGCTGCTCAGCAGAAAGAAAGCCTAGAGCGCATCTCAGTTTCGTTAGAAGAACTTTCGACACAAACAAGCTCAAATGCAACCAATGCTCTTGAAGCCAATTCCTTAGCAGAGAAAGCCAAAAACGAAGTGAGTCTTGGACAAGCTCATATGAAAGAAATGGTCGAGGCAATGCATGAGATTAAGGCTTCGGGCCAAAGTATTTCCGAGTTTATTAAAACCATCGATGAGATAGCGGAGCAAACCAACCTATTAGCACTCAACGCAGCAATAGAGGCTGCTCGTGCCGGAGAACAAGGACGAGGCTTTGCTGTTGTCGCGGATGAAGTTCGCAACTTGGCATCAAGGAGCACTGCAGCTGCAGAAGAAACGGCTAAGCTGATTAAGACTTCAGAAGAAAAGACGATTAACGGCGCAAGCATTGCTGAAAACACAGAAGCAGCGCTAGGCTCGATATTTGAGAGCATTACCAACACTTCAAACCTCGTCGCCCAAATTGCAGACTCAAGTAAAGAGCAAGCTCAAGGCGTTTCCGAAGCCCATGAAGCCGTTGCTTCGGTAGACCAAGTCGTACAACTCAATGCAGCTGCATCCAATGAAAGTGCAATCGCCGCAGAAGAACTAGAGAAACAGGCTCAGGGTATGCGAAGCATGATGGAGCAGTTTATATTCAAGTCATAAATATTGATTGAATCTCCTTATCTTACTTCTTCAACACTAAATAAAAGTAAGGAGGTTCGAGATATTCATCTTGATAAGGTTGATTGTCTGATTCTTTACCGAGGGGCTGATGAAGTGCCATTTGCTTAAAGCCAAGCTTTTCGCATTCATATGCAATAGTTTTTGACGTCCAATATATATCTTCAACAACAAGGTCGATACCTTTTAGAAGCACATTAAATCGATCACCTTCATTTTCAGGTGGAGATCCAATACCTTTTACACTTGCAAACTCACTCGTAGAAATAGCTCTGTTCGGGTTAATGATTAAAAGAAATCCTCCATCATTTAGTGAGTTGTAGCAGCGTGAAAGCTCTTGGCGCATAGAATCTAGCGAATCGACATGACAAAAGGTAAAGAATGAAAATATGGAGTCAAACTTATCGGCTGGGTATTTGTCACTAGATAAATCATTTAGAAATAGTTCAACGTCGGGGTAGACTTTATGGGTGTTTTGCAATGCCAAATCGCTGATGTCACATCCTGTGACGCTATCACATAAGTCTTTAATCACACCGATAGAACGACCACTTCCACATCCAAGATCTAAAGCGCATTTTGGCTTTAGCTTTAGATCGGTTAGAAGCTTTTCTACATCTCGATATGCTAAGAACCCTGTCCCAGACACAGTACTTTTGGAATATTTTTCAATATCTTGCTCTGTAAATTCAATCATATTATTCTCTGCTTAGCTGATAAAACTGACGATTCAGTGAACACCTCGATGCATATAAATCGGTATTATATCCAAATAGCCTATATATACACGGCTTGTCTGTGCTTCTTTATTTAATCTGCACCAAACAGAGAGCTATGATTTAATCACATAGAAATTTGCTAATGAAAATATATTGCTGATTTTTATACACTTATGCTATTTCCTCTTGCTGCAAGACAGCTTGGTGAAACGCTAGTGGATCTTTTAAAATGGCTCTTCCTACAGCAGCTAAATCTAAGTAACCGTTTATCAGTGCATGCTCAATGTACTCAGGTGTTTCTATACCACCCACACCAATCACAGGAACATTGAGGGTCGCTTGCTTTAAAAAAGTAGACTCATTGACTAAATACCCTTCACCACGACGATCTTTAGGTCGATTCCAGCCACCAATACCCGAAGAAACATCAATAATATCTACGCCTGCGTCAACAAACATGCGGCATATCTGTACCATATCATTTTGCGTCAGCCCCTCAGGATATAGGTCCTGTCCGGGTACTCGGACCATGATACCAAGTTGAGTTCGTTGCTTGATTTGTTGGATGATCTCCACAATTAAGCGAGCTCTGTTTTCAAGTGAGCCACCATATTGATCGTTTCTCTGATTAGTAATCGGTGACAGTACTTGATTTAAGCCATACCCATGAGCGCAATGCAATTCAACAAAATCATAACCTGCTTGTTCTACTCGTTTTGCAGCTGAAACAAATGCATTTTTCATGTATAGCATATCTGAAAGGTTCATCGCTTTCGGCTTCGGTAACGTCCGGTCGTAAGCAGGAACGGTAATTCCTGAAGGTCCCATTAAATCAGGGCAAATGTCGAGCTGCGCTTTGCCACCGCAATGCGTGATCTGGAAGCCTGCTTTAGCTCCAGTGGATTGGATAGTGCGAGCGATAGCTGTCATTCCCTCGATACATTCATCCGTATGAGCGCCGAGCTGGTTAGGCTCGCTGCGACCGGTTATATCGACAAAGCTGTACTCAACCATCACTAATCCAGCCCCAGACTGAGCAAGCCTTTTGTAGTGTTCGATAGTTTTTCCAGTTGCGATACCTTCAGTCGTCGCGGTTTGAGAAGCCATAGGGGGAACGACTAAACGATTGTTTAAACAACTGACACCTGCATTTATGGATAAAAAGCGTTTCATACTAGCTCTCGCTATTCCAATCAAAGAGCCGCTATTCTATGCTAGCTTTATAAGATAGAAAAGAAACAAGATATCTACACTTGTTTCCATATAGGCAACACATGAAAATTGATGATTTAGCCACCTTTATCGAAGTTGCTAAGGCTCCTAGCCTTAGAAGTGCTGCAAGTAAGTTAAATGTGCAGCCAGGGACACTATCCAAAATTATCAAAAGAGTAGAAAGTTATTACCAGCAAGAACTGTTCAATCGATCTAACCATCACTGGAAACTCACTTCAGCGGGTGAGGCATTGTTTCTACGAGCAATAGAGCTCATTTCAATCAATGACAAAATAGAGCGAGAGCTGGGAAAACCTTGCCGTCCCCATCTAAGAGTGAGCGGCTCAGAAGCCTTATTAAGCTATTTTGTTCCCCATCTCATACAGCATTTGGTCGAAAACCAGCATCAAGCAACTTTAGAAACAAGAACAACACAAGACTTAGAGGCCCTTAGAAAACATGATGTGGATTTGGCAGTAGTGGCTCGATTAAATAAACAAACCCCCATTGAGCGACAAATCATAGCGCATCCCCTAAAACACGTTAACTTCGTGACAGCTGCAGCTTCTCACCATCCTTTAGTAGAAGCAGCCAAGCACCCAATCCATATCGAGGAAGTTCTCAAACACCCATTTATCGTTCCTTCAGCTTCTATCTACGGTGGTATGGATACTCACCGCAGCCTTGATGGCTGGCACGATGAACACTACAGTCGATTAATCACCGCTAGAGTAGACACTGTCTCAATGCTTACCACCTTGGTGAAATCTCAGCCTCTACTCGCCTATTTACCTGACTATATTGCAAAAGAACATCAGTTTCAGATCATTCATGTTGTCGGATGTCCATATACCTGCGAGCAAACAATATGGCTCTGTCAACACAAGCAGCTTCATTTCCATTGGATGAACGTCTTTAAAGAGTTTTCCATATCACGCAACAAGCCTCACAACTAACATTTTTAACAGTACTCTCACAATAACCCTACAAACATAGTGAATACTCTAATTTATGCTAAACTAATTTCATATTATTAAAATATAGAGAAACGTCATGCTAGATAAGTTATTGATTATTGATGATTCAGAGTTGTGCTTAAGCGTTATGGAAGCACTAATTAAGGAAAGCCATTTATCAGATAGGGTTTCCCTTACTCTTTGCCAAAACGCGATTGAAGCTAAAGAAAGACTATCCAAACAAAGTTTTGATTTAGTCATTACCGATATCGTTATGCCTGATGTCGAAGGCTATGAACTCATTACCTATATTAAAGAACACTGCCAAACACCTGTATTAGCAATCTCATCAGGTTACGGAAAAAGTGACCCAGCTTTAGTATTAGAGCACGCCAAAAGTTTTGGTGCAGATGATATCTTGTATAAATTTCATTTAAAGCAAGAGCTCATTAATACCATAAGCCCTTATATCAAACACGCAGCTTAAGAAACTAACCAAGGAGTTCATTATGGCTCTAGAAGAAAAGCACATAGAAGACCGAAGCTCACGATCATTATTTTTCTGGTATTTGGTATGCGTATTTGCCGTGCTAATGTTAGTGATAATAGAAAGGTTTTAACTATCTAAAACCAATAAATATTTTCTGCATGAGGGTAAATTATTACCCTCCTACCCTTTAACTTCTTTATCAACTACTTTTAAATTATGGTTAAAGGGTCTCAGGGCAACATGAAGTACTGTATTAAGCTCTCTATTTTTATATTTTTTATAATTACCTTATCAGAATCTCACGCTCAAACTATCGTGGCAGCGATTGGAGATTATCCTCCATACACCTCCAAAACCGATGCTAAAGCAAGGCTTGCCGAAGAAGTCGTCATTTCCGCATTTAATGCTGTGAGCTATGATGTCACATTACGCAGAGTGCCCTGGAAAAGAGCATTAGAAGAAACCAAGTCTGGAAAGGTAGACGTCACTTTTGGATGGTTTAAAACGCCAAACAGAGTAGTAGATTTCTACTATTCTTCGCCTCTTTACCCAGTACAGGAAGTGTTTTTTTATCTGAAAGAGGGTAACTTTGACTGGTCTACCCTGAACGACTTAAAGGCTTACAGGCTAGGTTCAACACTAGGTTATTCTCATGTAGAAGCATTGCAACGAGAAGGTTTTAAGGTTGATTTAGCAAAAACTGATAAGCTAGCACTACAAAAACTATTTAAAAACAGAGTGGATGCAACGCCAATAGATGTACATGTTGGGTACTATATTTTGGCCCAACTTCCAGCGCAATATCGAGAGGCTATCACCCACAACGGTAGGCCTTTGCTAGAAAATCATCAGTACGTGTTAGCGAGCAAACGCTTTGGGGAAAAATCTTCACTCTTGATTAAACAGTTTAATCAAGGTTTAGAAATAATAAGAAGCAATGGCGTATTCGATAATATTATCTCCAAGTACAAACAATATATCGGACCACACGAATAGCACCATCTCTTTGTTTTTTTAATATTAGAGCCAAACGAAAATTCGGCTTTAATATATCAACATCCCTCAGTTTTTCTGCAACTTATACAGTCGATGAACAAGGTGTGGTTCACCATAAATCATCGGAGACTCTTCTTCCTTAAACCCTGCCTGATAAGCCATATCTAAAAAATCTCTCTCCTCAATCGGGTGATCACACTGATCGATATGTTCAAATACCTTTTGCTTCTCACTATCAGTGAGTTCACTCCATTGCTCTAAAAACTTCTCTGAGTAGGATGATAAATATTGATCTTTCGTTTCATTGTTCTGCAAAAACAAATCGTAGAAAAAAAGAACACCATTTGGCGATAATTTTTGGAAGCATTGATCGAGTATTATTTTTTTCTGCTGATTATCTAAGTGATGCACGGCATATCCCGTTAAAATTACATCGAATGACTCATTTTGTTCCTCTTTCATTCTCTCGGTCATACAGCCTTGAACCAGATTTACTGGAAAGCAACAAGTGCTTAAGTTCGTTGCCGCTACGTTCAAAGCTTGTGATGAAAGGTCAATTCCAACATAGCTCTCAATGTCAAACTGGCTTAAGCTTTTGCTGGATAAAGCAGCATCTCCACAACCTAACTCTAATACCCTTAGAGGCCGGCTCAGTTTCATTTGATCCAGCGTCAGGCATATTTTTTCATGGATGAAGACATGCTTCATGTAATCATGACGAATTATTTTCTTATACAGATTCCATTGCTCAAAAAACTCTTTCACTTCCTGATCGACTTCTACTTGACTAACTTGGGTCATGGATACTTCCTCTAGTACTGACATTTTGTAAGTTGTGTTCCACTCACATTATTTATTGATTGCATGCTTTTTCTTTTCTTGGCTAGAGCACTCTTTAACCGCAGTTAGCGAATTTATGAGTAAATACCACTCCCTGTAGCTCATTGACATTTGAATTCCCCTCACTATAAACGCAGTTACTTGGCCAGCCTTTTTGGCCTTGATGCAACTCAGTTTTAGATTTGATACCACAAGATGAATATCCCGAAAATGGCACTACATATTCAACGATATTAGAAAAAGTTAACTTAACTTTTATTTGCTGGATGGCTTTCGTGCTATCGCACGCTCCTGCGCCGTGAACCTTAAACCAAACCATATTATTAAGGGACTGAATACCATCTTTGACTGGCTGCAAATCATAAAAGCCTACCTCAGAAGAAAAAGACTTTACGAATTTGTCTTCCCCCTCTTCTCGATGAGTTGTGCTATTGGTCATTACTGGAGCAAGTTGGACAATCGAATGAGCGATTTTACACTCATTAGGTGAAATATTGATGACCCCATAATAGTCATTTGTCTGGGACATACCCGGAACGCCAATCGCCAAATGCCTAACTTGAATCTGTTCCGGCTGGCAGTCAGGAATAACATCAGCCTTTGCAACAAAGCTGATAAAAAAAACTAACAACGCAAAATGTCTCATTATTCTTCCAGTTTAAAAATTATAAAATTGACAACAATCAAGTGATTTAATCACCAAAAAGATCTATACAGATCACATTTTTAGCCCCTATAATACGCTCGCACCTACCTTTGGGACGCAATCTGTTTCTAGCGTCCGGTATTTCTTAATTTGTTATTGTTGTCATTATGTTATGAGAGGTCCGCACTATGGGCAGAGCTAATCATTCTCTGAATATCCCAAGTATTCTCGGCATTTGCTTAGGAATCGTGGCGATCAGTATTTTTTACCCGTTAATGAACGTATCGTTACCCACAATTACCAAAGACATGCACGCCCGTCTAGTTGAAGCGCAGTGGATAGTGAATATTTTTGGTATTGTCGGCTGTGCATTCTTAGTCACGTTTGGCCGATTATCAGATATCTATGGGCGAAAAAAAATCTTTTTATTAGGCTTAGCATTTACATCCATAGCCATGGTAGGGGATGCGCTTAGCCATAGTATTGGAATGATCATTGGTTTGCAGTTTTTCACCGGCCTTGGCAATGCAATTATGCTTGCTGCTTCGCAAGCCATGATGTCTTTAGAATTCCCTGAGCACCAGCGAGGTAAAGCCGTGGGCCTATGGGCCATGGTGATTGGTGTTTCTCAAGCAATCGGGCCAATTGTTGGTGGTTTATTAGTCGGGTATTTAGGCTGGCGATCAATCTATTGGTTTGTTTTAATTCTTAGCTTAGTGTCAAGCATCTTAGTAATAAAATACGCCAGTGAATCAAAGAATGAGCATGATGAAGCGCATCTAGATATTGCAGGTACAATTTTAGTGACCTTGAGCTTAGGTAGCCTTGTTTTAGCCATTGTGGAGTACGGAACACTAGCCAATAAATGGATTATCACCTCCTTTGTGATAAGCGCAATAAGTGTCTTCGTGCTTACTAAGGTAGAGAAGCGCGCTCAAATGCCAATTTTACGTGCTGATCTCCTGAAAAATCCGTTGTTCTTGAAGGCGTCAATCAACAGTGGATTGCTGATATTTTTTACTTGGAGTGCATTTTTGTTAGTGCCGTTGTTTCTCGAAACTGTTGCCAACTACTCTGTGATTCAGGTCGGGTTAGTCATGATTTTCCTACCACTGCCACAAATCTTTTTATCGTTGATTGTCGGAAAACTTTATAACGTTCATTACGCAAAATACTGGATAGCGGCTGGCTTTTTATTTGCGGTAATTTCTGCCGGACTGTTGCTCGCTTTAACAAGCAATGCAAACCCCGTGTTGGTGATCGCCGCAATGGCTAGCTTTGGTATTGCTTCGTCATTAGTGTGGGGGCCAACAACAACGGTTGCAGTCTCTACTCTATCGGTTCAACAAGCGGGCATTGCAACGGGGACTTATTCTTCAATTCAAGAACTCGGCGGCAACCTTGGAGCTGCGTTTTGCTTGTTGCTCGCGCGATCAGCACATGGTGGATTTCTACCTGGTTTTCACCACGCAGCGTGGCTGCTTATCGCTTTAATGACGCTTGGAATTATTGTCTCACTTAGTATGAAAACCAGTCATATCCCAACCACAAAGCGTGTGGTGGCAACACATTAGCTATTCCAGCTTTGGCCTCAATAAAAGCAGGTGTGGCTTGCCACCCCTGCTCACCAATTCATCGCAACCATCACCCCGGCTTCACTGCGACTTGCCCAAGGGATAACTTGTAGCTGGTGTTGTGAAGGTGTCGTAAATGTCCACCCAACAAGCGAGCCGACAGCCGCTCCTAACAAAGCGTCTTCCCAATAGTGCCTATCTGCTTTGACTCGGCCAACACCAGTTAACAGTGCAACGCTATAGGCTGGGATGGCTACTTGCCAACCGTAACGGATGCTCATGGTTGTCGCTGCTGAAAACGCTGTTGAGGTATGATTGGAAATAAAGCTTTTCTGATCTGAGCCATCTGGTCGGGTTTTGTTCACTGCTGCTTTTCCAAGTAAAGCTACCCCAGAAGCCGTGACAATACTAACGCTAGCTTGCTGAAGGCCAAGCCAATCAGCATTAAATGTGGGTAATGCCAGCGCAGCAACAACTAAACCAGTAGAGCCAATATCACTCACTGTACCCCAATCATCTGTGCTTGTTGCTTTAGCTGGCATTGATACCAGCAGCACAAAAGCTAAAATAATCCCACAGAAACTCTTCTGCCAATACGCCAGAAAGTACATCCTTTTATACATCTTTATCTCTCTACTACAGACTTAGAAAAGCGAGCGTTACCTTTTCTCGAGCCAATTCATGCTCGAACATTTCCATGTAACTTATATTTATTTTTAATAAGTTGCTGAGATAAAATCAATTTTCTGAAATAAAAAGTGAGAGTTTCCTAGTTAAAAACTAAGACGATTTAGAGTTAGATCGTATAGTGACAGTATTAAAATCTATCCAACCATTTGCCAACATTTGACTGGAGTTAATAGATTCAGAAAAGCTTAAATTTTGTTTGATGTGAAATATCGGCAGATAAACGTAGCTATCGATCATCGATTGCTCTAACTCGTCAAATGCAGCGAGCTTTTCCGTCAGATTTTCTAGCGGTAAGATTTCTTTTGCTTCTTGCCATATTCGAATTTTCTCATTTTCCATCAAACAGTTTTCCAGAGCATTGCTGCTAAATAGCCACCCCATCCAGCTCATCTCTAAATCTTCATTAAAGACTTCGCCAGAAACCACTATGTCAGCCTTAGAAATTGTTTCCGGACAATTAAACACGGGAAATTCAACCACCTCGAATTCACACTCTATACCCTGTTGCAATAGCCCTCTTTGGATATGCTTCGCCAAACATATGTTGTCCGACAGTTGATACGTAAGTATCTTTAAAGGCTCCACCAATGGAGGTGATTCCACTTTAGCATCATACTGTTTGCTCTCTTCGTTAGAGCTACTTTCCTTCAGCATTCCAATTGCCTTGCATATTCCAGAGTCCAGTAGCTCTGGGGGTAACCCGAACGACTCAATTGCAGACATGATCAATTTGCTATTTTCTTTCGCTCTCAGCCAGTGGTTGTTTTTTTGATTGAGCAATACATAAACCGATCCTTTTTCCCATTGTTGCTGCAGATTGAATACTTTATTGATATTTGCACTCACCTCCCTTCCGTGAACAACATCGCTATTGAGTGAAAAGTCTTTTGCCTTGTCACCTATATTCCAAATTTCCACACCATCAACCCAAGGTCGCAGACCATGGTACGACTCGTGCACACTTAAATAAGTTCTCCATTTGGTTTGCTCTTTTATACGAAAAGGACCAGAACCGATCACGTTTCCTTCACAGAGTTTTGCGACCCCCATAGGGTCAAATGACAATAGCTTCAGAATAAAATCCAGTGGAAAGTGACTATGAAATGCAATGTGGTATTTGTCCATCACTTCTACTTTTGAAATACAGCTATACAGACGAGAGTTGTGATTTCCTGAACTCACTAGCCTGCTATAATGAGCGGCGATATCTTTACTCGAAATCTCTGTGCCATCGTGGAAAGTCAGCCCTTTGCGGAGAGTGAATACAAGAACATCGCCATTTTCTTTCCAGTCCAGTGCCATATCTCCCTTATAAGTGCTGGTCTCGCGATCAAATTGAAGCAACTTTGCGTATAAGTGATTGGCGATATGCTGCTCTGTTCGGCGAGAGATGGATATTGGATCGAGTTCATGAGTACCTCTGTAAAATGGGATACGCAAAATATCTGTCAATTCAACGCACTTTGTTGGCACAGTAAGGTAGTCAGCTAAAAACTGTGCTTGCCTGTTTTCTTCAACCAGCTTCATGGCAAGCTCTATTCTACCTTTTTGCAGTAAGCGATTGGCTTCTAGATCGATCTTCTCTGCCACACTTTTAAGCAACATAATCGTCGGCTTATTGCCTCTGCCTGCATTTGGTCGCCAATCAATAATGCCTTCCGAAGACAGCTTTTTTATAACCAACTGGGCATTACGCTTAGAACAAGCAAGAGCATTCGTCATCGAATCCAAAGACATACTCTGAGGAGAATTTATAGCCAGTGTGTCTCGAAAATAAACTAACGCCATCCAGTAACGCATAAAAACTCCATTTACAATAACTAGCTGATACCTTGTTTGCTTAAAGATATTGCATTCTCGGTAATAAATTCAATAAGTAACGGAGGGAAAAAAGGTGAAAACTTGAATGTATTACTTCTATTTTTTCTTCGGGAAAAAAGGTGAATAGTTTTCAAAGAAGATGAAAAGGAGTACACAATGAACCATTATTTTGACTATTTACCCATCTTACATAAAAGAACCTATCAAGAAGATGTAACACCTCTACCGCATAGCAACTGTGGCAATCCTACTCAAGCTAGAGATAAAGTACCTCGGCTATCTTTCCTAACCAAAATCTGGAGGAAAAATAATACCCATGACTCCGTCGCTCAAAATGCGAATAATGCCTAATTTTTCATAGGCACATTAGATCTAATGATCAAATTGAATATCGTTTGATAAACGAGCGCTTGGCCTATAATTACCTAAGGGAAACTGTAGGCTACGGTAGTGGAGCCAAGCAATGAGATATTCATGGATGTTATTTTTGGCAATTTGGGTAAATTCTTCCTTTGCTGCATCGCATAAAAACCCTCCTATCGTTATTGCTACGTTAGAAATCGCTCCTTATGTCTATCAGAATGACCAAGGAGCTTACGAGGGTATTTTCATTTCATTGCTCAACAAAGCGGCAGAGAAAGCCAACGTACCGATAGACATATTAGTTCTGCCATGGAAAAGGGCCAACCGACTAGTCAAAGTAGGAGAAGTTGATGCAATCCTTCCTGTTGTTATCACTCAAGATAGACTCACTTATCTCGACTTCCCAGAAACCCCCATCACGAGTTTTGACTTTTCTCTCTTCGCCAGAAAAGACTCTGCGATAAGTTTTGACGGAAATTTTGAAAGCTTCCAAGGGAAAATGATAGGAAAATTACGCGGAGCTAAAATGCATCCAAACTATTCAAACGCGCTCCAACTTGGTGTGTTTGAGGAGTTTGAAGGCAACAATGCTTTACAACTCATTAAAAGCGTTGATTTACGCAGAATCGAGGCATTTGCCATGCCAAAGCTTATGGGACTTTGGGCGATAAAGCTAAATGGCAATGAAACGGTTGGAGTGTTGCCTGTGCCGTTTGGCATCAACCCTATTTACCTTGCCACTAGCAAACGATCCACAAAACTCAGTGAACTCGTCAAATACCAGAAGACATTAAGCGAGTTAATCAATCAGGATGAGTTTGCCAAAATTGAACACAATTACTTTAATAGCCCGCTTCCCACACAAGAAGTTGCAGTTGACAGTCTGTCAAATTAACTGCTTCATCCAACAATTTTCAGTCTAGGAATGATAAGGAAAAAGCCTTAATCGTATTAATATTAAGGCTTTTTAGAGTAATACCGTACAAAGGAATTATTTATAGTTGGCCATTATCTTGTCGTATTCTCCAGATGCTTTAACAGCGTCCAAGGCTTTTTGCATAGAAGAAACCATTGAGTCGTTGACATCCTTACTTAACGCATAGTAAAGCTGACCTTCCTTCAAAACATAGTACGTTTGAAATTGACTCGTATCGGCGCCATTCTTCTTCAGCAACATAAATGCCGTAAGTTCATCATACGCCCATAATTGTATGCGTCCCGATATCAGCTTTTTGGCCACTTGATCAGGCTTGATTAATTCATCGATTTGTTTATCAGGAACCCCTGCATCACGAAGTAATTGCTCGCCAAAATCCTCATTAACGACGCCAATTTTATAGTCTTTAACCTGATCTATATTGTCAATTTTGAAACCTGCGTCCTTTTTGCCGACAAGCGCTAGCCTTAAAGGTGCAATAGGGCCAACCCATTTAAATAAGTTTTCGCGCTTTTCGGAGCGAGTGGTGGCAAACAAAACTTTATCAGGCCCTTTCAATGCCAGATCATAAGCGCGAGCCCAAGAGTACACTCTAATATCGCTTTGTTTTAAAGGAACGTTGGCTTCTTTGGCCATCGCCATCAACAAATCCACTGAAATACCCTCGGTCTGATTGCCCTTTTTATAATTAAAAGGAGGGAAATCTTCGGTTAGGTAACCCAATTTAGAAAAATCACTAGCCTGCGCACTGCCCAGCACGCATAGGCTAAAGCTAACAAATAACGATACTTTTGATATCCATTTCATATCTCATTCCTGATATTTATTGAGTAATCATTCAATTAAAAAGTAGATGCTAGTCAAATAATGTTCAAGGTAACTTTTTATTCACGTAAAAGAGTTTGTTGGAAACGTAAGGTGGAAGTTGGGGCGACAAACCATCGCCCCTTAACACTACGCTTGTGGTGCTGTCGAAGGCTGATGAGTAAGGTTCAGATAATATTGCGGCGCTTGATATCCTCTATAGCGTACCGTGGTCATCATTCCGGCCTCTGCGTGCCATAGGATGTGGCAGTGGAATGCCCATACACCGGGATTAGTTGCATCAAAAGCAATCGTTATCTTTGAATGGGGTAATACATTGACCGTATCGCGCATTGGCCCATCAATCGCTTTTCCGTTGACAGAGACAATTTGAAAATCTGTACCATGTAAATGCATTGGGTGTGGCATCATGGATTTATTATTCAAAGTCACTTCGACTCTTTCTCCTTTACTGACCCAAAGAGGTTGAGTGTTAGGCCAAGTTTTTCCGTTAATATCCCAAGCATACTTAGTCATATCACCGGTTAGATTTAAGGTATAGTGTTCATACACCTTACGTTTTTTTAACGGCTTTTGTGCATGTAAGTTCATTAACTGTTTGTAGTTGTACTCGGGGTATTCGCTTTTTACCTTTTCTGTGATCTGTGGAATTTTCGCCCCTTCCGTTGCTAGGATAATACCTGCTCGTAAATCAGTACCCTCACCTTCGGCTAAAATTGGAAATGCCCCTTTATGAGGAATAGTAAATTCCACATCACTACGCTGTGCAATTGCAACTTGATAATTATTGCCTTTTACTGGTCGCACGTTCTGACCATCCACCGCAACAAGCTGATTTTTCAGTGCCCCCATATTGAGATAAACGTTGGTATCCGTCGCACCGTTGATGAATCTCAAACGGACCTTTTCACCGACCTTCACTCGAACGACTTCTGGCTTTTTAAGTGTATTTCGATTCGCCAACAAAACATCTGGTGGGACATCATTGATTTCGTTACCGTTGATTTTTATTTTCGATTCATTTGGCTTTGTAAGCGCATCCCAGATTTGATCAGGCGAGTGGTAATTGAAGTCTTGGACCATCATGGTGATATTTTTTACACCCTGCTGTGGACCAGATTTAGGATAAATAATAAATGGTGCTGCCATGAGCCTTGCTTCTTCAAAACCTACATGAGAATGCATCCAATAAGTGCCCGTTTGATTCAATTTGAACTCATAATGCTGCTGACCATGTGGCGGGATAGGCAATTGCGTTACATAAGGGACACCATCTTCTTTATTCGGATCGACAAGCCCATGCCAATGAAGCGTAATAGGCTTATTCGTCTCATTCTTTACGATAGCATTAAAGTTTTCACCTTCACGGCCAACGAAGCCGTTGCTACCATCGCTATTGGTGATTTGATAAACCGTTTCGTTGTGTCCATCTATATTTAGCTTGGTATTGTGCACCGTCAGCGTAACGGGTTGCTGAGCAGCATAGCTGGACACAGAGTAAAGTGGCAATATAGCCAAACTAGATAACGCGAGTGTTTTGAAGGTTTTGACTTTCATTATTTCTTTCTCTTTTATGTAGTGAGGTTCATACCGTATTCCTTACCCTTACTGTAAGGTCAACATAAAGAGTGAAAAATTTTTATGAAAACGAACATTACAAAAATGAAAAAATTAAGACGATTCACTTATTGATTTAGAGTTTCAAACGCAAAATCATATTGTTTAAGATCTGGATTTAATGATTTTGAATAGCGTGTAAAATCGATCATCTGCCAATCTTGACTGGTTATAAAATCGTAGTAGTGGTCAATATTTTCTCGCGACAGCAATTGCATATCTGTATAAATGGTCGATGGATATTCTGAGATGAAATCTATTCCATGAAAGTGGTCAAACAGAAGCACCAAAGTGAAGCCGAGCTCAGTAAAGTGCCCCCCTACCGACGCTTCCAACACATTATTTTTTACAGCGTTGATGCCATCTTTAGTCCAATCGATTCCACCGGTAATAATTTTACCGTCACTTCCTACCCTATCAATCGTTGCTTTGATATTTATGGACATATGGTCGCTCGCAGCCCAGATTGCCGATAAATTAGGATATCGCTTAATCAGTTCTGCCGCTTGTGCACCTGCTTTTTCACCATTCCAATCAGCAAATACGACTTGGTGCAGTACCACGTTATTTTCTTGTGCTGCTTTTTTCAGCCCTTCGTTTCTACTCAAAGTCTCAGGGCTATCTCGTCGGCCCGATATACCAACAACTTCTATAAGGTCAGTTTTAGCCTTATTTCTCATAGCTTTGATTAATTGTTTTCCAAGTTGATAACCTGCATGTTCTTCGTTTGGAGCCATATGACCAATGAAATATTTGTACTTATCACGTATATTGCCAATGCTTTCTTTATCTTCTTCTGGTATGCCAGCGTTCACCATAAAAATAGGAATCTGGCAATCCTCTGCAATGTATAAGATATCTTCAGCAATCGCTCTCGAAAATACCGCAACTAAGTAATCAGGCTTTTGAACTGAGGCACAGGCTTGTCGCACGTTTTTCAAATATGAATATCGATTAGTGGCCGAATAAATAATGTCCAAATCAATATTTAAGTCCTCAGCACTCGCTCGGGCAAAATTATGGGTGATCCCCCAAAAGTCTTGATCATCAGGATTGGGAGAAATAAAGGTAATATGAATAGTTCCTTGATGGGCGAAACACGTACTTGTAAGAAATATAAGTAGCGTGAAACCCCTTAATAACGCGCTCATGCTGCTCTAAATTTTCGTGACTGTTATACCAAGTATATTCAAAGATTCCACATACACCTTTTTTCTAACGTTTTTTATTAATTTGGTGAGTTAAACGTTAGAGTATTTTGATCCGTCTCCTCCAGTAAGGTCTGTACTCCGTTCCTCAATCAGATCCTTGATAAAATCTTTAAAAACACTAAAACGCTTCACATTACGATGACTCGGGTTCGAAATCAGCCATAGCTCATGATTTTGCATCACATCGGCTTCTTCCAACCGAGTCAGCTCTGCTTCATGATCAGCTAAAAAGCACGGCAACATTGCATAACCCAAGCCATTTTTTGCAGCAAGTAGCTGCATCTCAGCACCATCGATTTTATGTCTTCTTGGCAACTCAGGCTTTGGCGATTTTTTGATCCACCATAGATCTTTGTCCGGTGAAGACCATCCTAACCACTGTTGCATGGTTTTCTTCTTATCAACCGAGCGATAAAAACATGACGCGACATTGACGAGTTTCCTACCAATTAAGGACTCGGGTGGAGATTGATTACGCATTAAAAACCTTAGGGCAATGTCTGCCTCTTTACGCTCAAGACTCAGCGTTTGGCTGCTTATTAGTAGATTGACGTGAATGTCAGGATAACGATCATTAAACTCTCTTAAGCGAGGTAAAACTAACTGCGAAGCAATAACATCAGGGAGGGTAAACTGAATCACACCCGATAACGATTGAGATCCACCTTGAAGGACACTTTGCGCTTCAAGCATCGCAGCTTCAGCTTGCTCGGCATACTCCAACAAAATAACGCCATCTTCAGTTAAATCGTATCCTTTACTCGTGCGCTCAAAAAAATGGTTTTCTAGTTTTTTCTCCAAAATGTTGATTCGCCTAGACACAGTAGAATGACTGATATCCAAAGCCATCGCCACTTGCCGAGCACTTTTTAGACGCGCCACTGCCAGAAAAAAGCGAATATCATCCCAGTCTATGTTCGATTTATGCACCACCATGTTTACTTTATCTCTATTCCGTTCCAAATATTGTCCATATAAGATTACATCATCTCGTTGAAAATCACAGAGGACACGACCATGGAAGTTTATTCTAGTGCACAAATCAACTCACCAATCGATAAAGTATGGCATGAGCTAGCAAACAACTTTGCGGAAATAAGCAGTTGGCATGACCCTGTTTACCAATCTTACGAATTAACATCTAACAAGCTCGTAGAAGGAGCACCAATTGCTGGCCGCGTTTGCGAACTCGGCAAAAACGGAAAAGGCCCAACAGCCGTTGAAACCATCACCAAATTCGATCAATTGCATCACGTCCTTGAAGTAGATGTACAAATCGAAAATGTACCGTCGATATTTCCGATACAAGAAAACCAAGTTCGATTTGAACTCGTTAGCTTGTCTCTAAATAGTACAGAGGTGAAGTTCTACGCGAGTCCAACACTAAAAGCTCATGGCTACCTGCTTTATCCACTGCTTAAGCGTGGATTAGGTAAAGGGTTTAATGACTTATTACAAAGTTTAAAGCGCCATGCAGAAGCAGCATAACCATGTAATCACTTCCCCTTGCAGAGCACGATAAATCTGCCCTGCAAGAGTGGAGCGATATTGGCTAGCCTTTAAGGATAACTATTCGGCGTCACAAATGCTGGTGACGTTACGACCAACTCGTGCTGATGACTTTCATAGTCAAACTCTAGGAATCGAGAGTAATAACCTTGGGTACTCTCTACAGCAGGAAAATGATACGTACATTGGTTGTGAGTGCATGTTCCTGAAATGGTTGAGCTAGTATAGGCTATTTTCGCTGGATAAATTCTAAAGTCTCTATCTACCGGATTATAAGCTTGCCAGAGTCTGACTTCTCCTTTTGGAACAAAATCCGTCGTGACTTCTATCTGACTGTTATCTTCGCTATTTGACCATCGAATTTTTGGCGACCATTGACGATGAGAGTGCTTTAAGTTCGTAAGAAACAGCTGGTAGTATTCATTCATCGCTTGGCTAACGATTGCAAAATCTACATAGTGACGTTGATTGGGTAATATTCTCACTGCATTTTGCCCCGGAAGTTTATCGATGTATTCCAACAACGAATCAGGTACAAAAAAATCATCTGACGAAGCGTTAATGATGTACTTAGGCATGTCTAATCGCTTTTCATACTTGGGCTCATTCACATACGCCAGTGGGTCTTCCACTTTCATGAGCTTATTAAATTCAATTGAGTCCACTCGCTTCGTGACACCTTGTTCAACATAGTCATGAAATGCAATTGGCCAATCCCCCAAACTATCGTGAATATGGTGAATATTGTCTTGGGTGTTGAGAATATCGATAACAATAGGTATCAAGCCATTGACACGTTTATCGGCAATTGCCGTTAACCAAGCCGCCCACCCTCTTTTACTTGCACCAGAAAGCACAAAGTGTTCAGGCTTTGGGTAATTGCGAACATTAGCTTGATTTTGAACCGCATCCATGGCTTTCACTGTTGCTTTGACCATAGCAAGGTGTACTAGCCAAAAAGCGTTTTTTCCCGGCGCATCAAGATATTTGTTCCAAGTGTACGCGACGATACCATCTTCTCTACGTGGTACTCCATCATCAAAGGTGAGATATTGATTCGGGACATCTTGTAGATCGGCTGTAATCGAACCATTGTCGATTGCTATCGACTCTAAATCTACCGCCTCTGGGTCTGATATATATTGCCCATCTTCGGCGTTATTTGTGCCACCATTAATAAACAGCAACGCCTCTCTAGTTGATACATTTTTGGGGACATAGATGACGAGCTTATGCGTCCATACCTGACCACTATCGCTAAGCTGCTTACTTGGCCAATATTGGCTCTCCAACTCAAATGTGTAAATGGTAACTTGAGATTTAACTTCCTTGCTTTGAAGTTTGGCTGGGCCATTGACTTGTGAAGGCTGGCGGAGAAAGCAATCTAACACATTCTGTGGATTTGCCTCTAAAGATTGCGGCTGGCATTGAGGACTATTATTTGCCAGAGCAAATGGAGATATAATGCAGCCAATTAAAAGTAAATTCGACTTTATTCGCGAAAATAACATAATCCAACACACTCCTTATGCTAGTACAATTAAGACTGCCAGATGATACATGAGCGAGCTGAAATTTAAACGTTAATTATTTGATTTTCGTAACAATTCATTAACTTTATATTAAAACTAAGATTTTGTTTTTTATCGATTTAGCCTTAAAGGTAATCTCTGATAGCGGTTACCCACATCGGAATATTCTCATTATACCAATTAAAATACACTTCTCTCTTAGGGTGACGCCTCTCCCAAGCCAAATTCACCACTTCGATGACAATCCAAGCTTTAGCTAAGATAAGCTGTTGAACAAGAGCGCTACTATCCAAACTGGGATTTTGCTGCCGATATGCATGAGCGATTCTGTTGTAGCTATCAACATTCCCCATACCCGGAATTAGCGGTGCTAGATCGATTGCCGGACTCGCTCTACCAAACCTTTCCCAATCGAATAAAACTAAGTCACCGTTTTCTCTAAAACCCCAATTCCCTGAATTTGTATCCCCTGAGACAAAAGAATCCGATTCAAATAAAGGCTTAGCTATTGTACGCATATGATAGATCAACGTTTCCGTTTCCTTCGGCAACCCAAGAATAGATAAGGCTGAACGCGTTGCTGAGTTGGTCCACTTATGTAACCGTGTAGTAGGGAAAAATGAAGCATTTAAAGTGTGTATCCTTGATAGCGTTTGCAGCACTTCTGTATGTTCAACCAATACATCCAGATCGACCATATTGGGAATGTATTCAAGATACAGATTGCGGTTCTCAACATGCAACAGCTCTGGGATTCCAATCCCCACTGAGCGAAACATTGGTGCGACTTCCCGGTAGAAGCCGACTTCGACCCCAGATGCGCACGTTTTAAGAACACACTGTTGGCCTTTATAGGTATCTTGGTATACCCCTGAAGTGCCCATCTGAGATAAGTCGTTCCTTGACACTAACCATACTCCAGTAAGTATTCCCTCTAAGAGTTTTCGGCTTTACGGCTGCCTTTCAAATACCTGAACACCTTCAGGGACCTGATACCAGTCTTGTTTTTCGCTTACCCATACATGGGCGGTGGGATTAAGAATGCTAGTATCTGTGAGATTCGCTGGCTTAAGTTTAATGGTATCTGGCTGATTAGGATCAAAGTGATACATGCGATTACCACAGATCGGACAAAATTTTGCTGCGCTAGTATTCCCGCTCTCGGCGACTCGGCTCCAATCTGACATTTCACCGTCAAATTTAACGCTATCAGCGTCAACAATTGCAGTAATGCTAAAAGCACTCGTGGATAGCTTCTGGCACTCTTTGCAGTGACAAGCAACAACCATTTTAGGTGGCTGCAGTAGCTGATATGTCACATTTCCACATTGGCAAGAACCTTCAATTGGGTAGGTCATGGTATTCTCCTTATGAGACCTTCATATTTGGTTGTATAAAATCGGTTCAGCGCTTTCGTAAAAGCGCAATAACTTCTCGAGTAATATCTCCCCCTGTTTGGCTGGACCAAGTAAAACTTTTAGCTGTTCTATATGAGCATCGAGGGCCTCTTGACTCTCCCATTGTTCATAAATCACGAACTCATTTGGCTGGTCACTGCGTTGGTTGAACGTATAAGTTATACAACCCTTCCTACGATTTCGAGTTTCAGCCACAAGCATTTTTGCCAAGTCGATAAAATCACTAAGCATTTCCTGCTTTATCTTGGCGTGTATCATAACAGTTAGCATCAAATATCTCCTTGCAATAAAACAATATCAAGCTCATGGCCTATTTATCGCACTTCATCTCTGTTTGGAATTACCCAACAAATACTCGTAGCCATGCTCAACCAAAGACTGCTCCATAATCTCAATAACTGTCTGGCTCGTATTGTGATTTAGGATATCGGAATGAAAGTATTTGTTTCGAATCAACGAAGACAGATGTTCGATTTCATATTCAAAACCTCCACTACTTTGTGTAGTAGTAATTTGAGTATGTTCACCTCGAAAATTGATATCTATCGTTTTCGGATTCCACCATTTGTCATGAATAGTAATCTCCAACTCTGGACCAGTAATGATCGCTTCTCTTTTTAGGTTCTGAGTTATAGAAGCTCCGATTTTCCCTTTTATCGGGCCTTCGAAAACAAACTCAACGTTCTCATCCACTTTGCTCTCTTCACTATCCATGATGATATTTACCTTGGGACGCTCGATAGGAGTTTCCATAAGCTGGCACAAATCAGTATAGAGCCACAAACCATATACGCCGACATCTAAAGTGGCGCCTCCAGAGAGTTCTGGGTCAAATAAATGCCAGTTAGGATCGAATTCGTGCTCGGTGCCAAAAGCGGCCTCTACAGAATGAATTGTAATGTTGTTATCTACAATGAACTGCTTCATTGATCGATAAGCAGGAAAAGCAACTGTCTTCATCGCTTCCGCAAGCAGCAAGCCTTTATTTGAAGCCAAACTCGACATTTGTTGCCAATCTTGTACGTTGGTAAAAGCCGGCTTCTCAACACATACATGCTTGCCATGATTAAGAAAAAGCTCAACTAAGCTTTTGTGAAAAGGGTGAATAGTTGCCACGTAAACGATATCCACGTTGGGATCGGTGGCCAACTCGAAGTAGCAGCCATAGTAAGTTTGACTGTGATATTGATTAGCAAACGCTTCTGCTCGGTGAACATCGCGAGCAGCTACCGCATATAGCTGAGCATCGGAGACATGGGAAACTAAATCTTGAACAAAGCGGTGAGCAATATTACCTAGGCCAGCAATTCCCCACCGCACTTTTTGACTATACAAATGACATTCCTTTGAGCCGTAGTAACTTGAGAAGTCATAATTACATACCTCGCAGGACGATCAAAGCCAGTGAAAGAAATTTACATCACCCGACTGTCACTGAAAAATAGCGCCTTTCTTAATGTTGTCAGGCAAAGTCAAATTGAACTTATCTAAGCCTTCTTGGTTAAAGTAAAACCTTCCATGCTTTAACGTCATATGCTTCTTGGTGGCTTTTTGCTCTAACCTGTCTAATGCCATTTGACCAGCCGCTTCACCATATAACTGACCAGTTAATACCAGTGCACCTAACGCTTTGTTACTGCCTACAGATCTTGGATAGATTGAAAAGACTGGGATTGGAGATTGGGTTCCAGTCCATTGCAATACTTGCTTTTCATCGACAAATTCACCACTTTTCCTATCTCTCAAGCGGTAATAGGTTTCTAGGATTATAGCGTCATATTCTCCTTTGGCGTTCAATACCACTTTTTCCCATTCATCGATGTATTCAATCATTTCCCACTCTGCCGTTATCCCTTTCCAGTTGATCGATTTTTTATCGTGTAGTGAAACCTTAATTGTTGCCACCGATGTATGATTTTTGTCAAACAAAATCAGTATCTTATTCTTCTGCATCGGCACGATTTTTTGAATACTTCTAGCAAGCGGCACCAGCGGATGTCTTTCTAGTACGCCAGTCGTTCGGCGATATTTGAACATTCTCTAAAGGCTATATATAGCGAGAATACACTATAAAAATATTCCTTTATGAATTAAAACGATGGAACAATGAGAATCGATGTTCAGAAGTGGTATACGACCTGTCTCAAAGGTAATACAAGGTCGTATTTATTCATATTAAAGGCTTAAACCACATTGACGGCTTTACTTAAGTGCTTGAGCAGCAGGAAAGCACTTTCTCCGGAGATTTTATACGGATCGAACTCAGAGCTAACAGAGTACATTTTGTTTGTCGCTTCATTAATACTGGTATCACCGACGTATCCCATCGACCAATCTACAAAATCCCGCTGACTGATTTCTCGATACTCCAGCAATATAATATTGTTGTGGCGCTTATCATTGAGAATTTTGTGGTAAATCTCGTTTACTTTGGCTCTCGACCCTTCAAGGCACTGAAGAAAATATTTGCGGTTAAAACACAACAGTCCAGTAATATCACGAGACAAGTTATTGCGTTTCGCCGATTCTATAATTTGCGCAATATCGTCTTCTGCAAAGCCATTGGTTATAGAGCTCACGTATATCAGCTGAACAAGCAACATAGTTAAAGTCCTTTTGGTTAACGTTGTGTTTAAAGCTTATGCATAATTTTAAAAAGTGAGTGCGATAATTTATGTAACAAACCATTTTCTTCACAAATTGAGATATTGAGCCGGTGCTTCCAACGCAGACACTACTCTACTCATAAAGAAAGACTAGTCACTACAGTGTTAAATTATTGTCATTAAAAATTAAGAAACTTGTGGCACATTGGTAACTGTGTTAAAAAAATTTTGTCAGGTTGGCTGACAGCTATAGAAAAAACACTTCAATCAATCCGATAAGGAAAAAGTGATGGAACTATACTGCCCGAATTGTAAAACCGAACTAATAGAAAGAAGTAAGCACTACGTTTGTCCAAGACATCAAATTGGCGAGTGCACTTATGAACCATGCCATCTGGATGAAGGCCACCAAAGTAGACAATACAAGTCGAAAAAAGTAGAGCTTGAGACAGTAGCTGCATAGCTCATTGTATAACGCTCGAGACGTTAATAACTCGAGCGTTATACAAGATTGAAATATATTTAGTGTCGCTTAAATGGCACCAAAGGACCTGCTCCAGAAACCGCAAATTGTCTATTTTTCATTACGTCATAGTGATGCCTATTCACACAACCAAACTGCTCAAAATTGATATTTAGACCTGGATATTTAAATGTTACCGTAGGCACCCCATACCAGTTTTTTCGTTTTTGATTAACCCTCTTCGCATCAGACGATTTCGTCCCTAAGCCATAATGCTTATTCCTCATCGCTTGAAAAGCATCATCATTGATTTCCATTTTTACATACAATAAAGAAATGTCATCGCCACTTAAATTAAGTATTGAGTTCTGTTTCAATGTCGTCCCCCAGCCAATAAGGACTTTTTCTGCAAAGTCCCGAGTGACTTTTCCTGGACCATCATATATATTCACCCCTGATTTTCCGCCATCTTCATGAGCATTTCCCACTAAAGTAGCATGTCGACCAGGCATGTAAGACGTATAAAACTTGGTATCTTTGTGCAAAATGGGCATCCGAGCAGAAAAGCATCGTGAACGTTCATCACGGGCGAATAGACATACTAAATTCTTAACGTTTTTTCCTAGAGACTTGTAGTCTTTAAAATTGTTCTGCCCACCCGGAACGGGATCACAAGCAAAAATATTCACCTTTATTCTGCATAAATCTTTGTCGTTGAGCATTCTATTTGCTAGCTCAAAACAGCTCACACCACCACGACTCCAGCCAATCATATTTACAGTCGTAATCGGATCGGTAGTGCGACGGTGTCTCAATTGAGTATTTTGAAACTTTATATTGCCTTTCAAATCCTCCGCTAAACTGTCGACTTTGGATTCCCACTGTCTATATGCTTGGGTACGCGTCCGTCCCGGCCTATTAAATTTTCTGGCTTGATACTGATATTGCTCTTCTGGTTTAGTTTCATTTAATAAGCTTTTCGCTCTATTTTTGTAATCTTCATCTGATACTTTTACCGCGTTACCTTTCATGATGTTGAGCGCATGCTCCATGTTGTTTGCTACTCCTTTTCCCCTAATTTTTCCGCTGAGTCCTCCATATGAATCATTTTTTGCCGATTTCTTCCACTCACTACAGTTACCACTTCCAACACCATCAACCAGTATATAATCTAATAGTTCTTCACCCACCATATTCTTGGCCAACGTGGATATTAACTCACCTGCAATATAATTTTTATTATTCACATCTTGAGCGTTAGAGCCTGTTCCACAAAAAAATACTGTAAACAATGACATAGTACTTCTCCAATATGAAAAAGAACTTTAAAAGTAACAAACCAGATGTTTTAAAAAATACGTAGTGAATACGAGTTGACTGCTTTTTTAGTATAAAATCAAAAAAAGTAATGTAATTGATAATATTGAATATTTAATTAGGGTTATAGCCGGATAATAAACGATATTTCGCATTCAATTCTTTTATTTTCTCAGAACTAGAGTGGTTTTCTATTAACTTACTTACAGCGGGAATGAGCCCTTTACAGGGTGATTTCCGAGAAAATGCCATATACATTTTATCCTTTGTTATCCAGGGATTTAAAGGCTTAACCGATGAAGAAATTCCGAGTTTCAGAATTTCAATTTCTCCGGCATATACCCCTGCTGGAACATAATCTGTTAAACCATTGCTAAGATGCAAAAACGCAGTAGCCATACTATCCACTTCAGTAATATTTGAGTTCGACTTAGCAAATGAATCAAATTGTTCTCCATAGCTACTTCCTCGCTGTATCGTACCATGGTGATCTTTTAAATCTGATAGAGAATTAAATGGGATTGGATTATTCACATTAATAAATATTGCAGCCGGATCAAATGAAACCTCAGGCTCAACATAATCAAGCCACTTATTTCTATCTTCAGTAAAATAAGGCGCAATTAGTATATCTATCTCGCCAACTTTGACTTTTTCTTGCGCTTGCTCCCAGCTTTGTGAGGGAATACTCTGAGTGTGATAACCAGCTTTCTCCAAAATATCGTGTGCGAATTCAATATAGGATCCAACAAGCTCACCACTTTTAGTAACAAAAGTAATGGGAGGATACTCTGGGTTACCAGTCATCGTAATTTCTTTGTTGCAAACAGCGGAAAACGCCAATCTCGAAAATAATATAACTGTGAAAAATAGTACCACTATTTTCATCGGAAGGTTCTAATAATTAATACATTTATTAATAATAGAAAAGAGGCATACTATTGACAAAGAAACACACATCAAATGGGGGCTGACGCATAGAATGGATAACATACTGCCACCTTTATTTAGATAGGCAGCATGTTAGATAAATCAAGCTAACGGCAAAAATACTTCGCCAAGCATACACCTTACGCTCCCACCACCAATTTGCTCAATAGTTGAAACATCAAATGCTAATAATTTTCCGTGGCTAGACAACTGATTGCGTTGAGCAGGCGTAAAGGCATCGTAAGCGGATTGAGACATAGCGATAACCTTCTGGCCAGTGTTGGTTTCAAGTTGAAGTAAATTGCCGCAGAATTGGTTCATCTGCTCCACTGTAATAGAAATGATCTGCTTATCTTTAGAGAGCGATTTGAGAACGAATCGTTTTTCTTCTTCCAGAATGACCTCATCACATATCACACAAAAGCCTTCTCCCACTGCCATCATTACGTTGGTGTGGTAAATCGGCGCATTGCTGCCAGGAAGTGCGGTAGAAAATGAGACAACGCGATCATAACCAATTCGCTGAGCGTAGTAATGCAATACCTGCTTATTGCACCTGTGTGATAGTGCCGCGTAGACAGTACGATTAAGGTGATCAAAAACCATCACACCAGTACTTTCCAAATACGTATGGTTTTCTGCTAAATGTTGCAAAGATACTTGCTTATTGGTTACTCGACCAGATTGTTGCAACGTTTGAATTAAAGCTTCCGGTCTTACTTCAATTTGACGGTTTCGGCACGCCATGGGGAATGTATATAGCGAGCCATCAGGCGTTGTACTGAACCAGTTGTTTGGGAAAACTGCGTCCGGTGTTTCTATGTCAGAAAGAGGATAATCGAACTCTATGACTTGTACGCCTTCCGATCGCAAACTTTCTACCATAGATGTAAACTCAGACATAGCCTGTTGTTTAACCTGATCATTGCTCAAATTAAGTTGATGCTGGAATTCGTTGTCACCAGCGGTCTCTGCGTTAAACTTGAATTCCTTCGGCGGTACCATCACAACACAGTTAGCATTTTGAGCCCCTGACACGTGGCTATGTGAAATCTTCGAACCTTTGAGCATTAATACAACTCGCTATGTAAATGACAAACTTTGATTGTAAAAGCTTTGTTAACGGATTTCTTGCTGAATTTGTTCCTAGTTCACTGGAAAAACCCACTTTATTATTGCTCGAAAGATATTACTCCCTAAATATTGCTGTTTTTACCCAGTTAGCTAATAAAAAACGCTTTGAGTACATCACAACTATAAATACAGCAGTGACATATGTTAATGTTTGGGTATACCATAAGCGGTAGCTATTTTTCTTCGAGTCAACACTCTCGCCAACTACATAATTGTAGGTTTGTTATGTTCAAGAAGTTTGAAGGTTTTACTAAACCTTTCCCTGAAGAAGAGCCTGCTCAGCCACCTAAAGGGATATTCGCGTTTTGCCGTTACTACACAAGAGGATTTGAGCGGCCTCTTATCATCATGTCCATAATGTCCACAATTGTTGCAATTGTGGAAGTCTCTTTATTCGGTGCCATGGGCAAGCTGGTTGATTGGCTATCAAAAAGTAATCCTGAGACTTTCTTCCATGACAACAGTGGAATGCTCATTGGCTACAGCCTCCTATTGTTAGTCGTCATGCCAATACTTGTGATTGGCTACTCCTTACTTATCCATCAAACTTTACTCGGCAACTACCCGATGTCAGTTCGTTGGCTTGCACATCGCTACTTACTTAAGCAAAGTGTAAATTTCTATCAGAATGATTTTGCTGGCCGAGTCGCCACCAAGGTGATGCAAACTTCGCTGGCGGTACGCGAAACTGTAATGAAAACTATGGATGTTTTTGTCTACGTTTCCGTCTACTTTACTTCGATTGTGGTATTGCTCGCTCAAGCGGATTGGCGTTTAATGATCCCAATGCTGGTCTGGCTATGCTGCTATGTTGGTATCCAGATTTACTTTGTACCAAAACTAAAACGAGTCGCTTCCGAACAAGCAGATGCTCGCTCGACTATGACTGGGCGCATAGTCGACAGTTACACCAACATAACAACTGTAAAGCTATTCTCACACAGCAAAAGAGAAACCGTTTACGCCGAAAAAGGGATGAAAGGATTCTTAAAAACGGTGTACCGCCAAATGCGCTTGGTCTCTGGCTTTGACATAGCAGTAGAAATCACTAACTACATTCTTGTTTTCTCTATCGCAGCATTGTCTATCTACTTGTGGGCAAGTAGCGCTATTTCCATCGGTGCAATTGCCATTGCGATCAGTTTAGCGCTGCGTATTAATGGTATGTCAATGTGGATCATGTGGGAAGTCAGTGCACTATTTGAAAATATGGGTACAGTCGTTGATGGAATGAAAACACTATCTAAACCGATTGATATTCAAGATAAGCCAAATGCCGAGCCTTTGAGTGTATCTAAAGGTGCTATCACCTTCGACAATGTGAGTTTTCACTACGGCGAAAACAAGGGCGTAATTAGCCATTTAAACCTAAACATTAAGCCCGGCGAGAAAGTGGGCTTAGTTGGACGGTCTGGGGCTGGTAAATCTACTTTGGTTAATTTGCTTCTAAGATTCCATGATGTTGAAGGTGGCGAAATACGGATCGATGATCAAGTGATCTCGGATGTCACGCAAGATTCACTGCGCAGCCAAATTGGTATGGTCACACAAGATACGTCCCTACTGCATCGCTCAATCAGGGATAATATTCTGTATGGAAACCCTGACGCTACCGAGCAGGATTTAATTAACGCCACTAAACAAGCCCATGCACACGAGTTTATCGAGACACTTACCGATCCATATGGTAACACTGGTTACGATGCACAAGTAGGTGAAAGAGGCGTAAAATTATCAGGCGGGCAACGCCAGCGCATCGCAATATCTCGTGTACTACTTAAAGACGCACCACTGCTTGTGCTGGATGAGGCAACTTCTGCTTTAGACTCTGAAGTTGAAGCGGCGATTCAGGAGAGCCTAATCGAGCTGATGCAAGGTAAAACAGTGATTGCCATCGCGCATCGCCTTTCCACTATCGCTGCAATGGATAGGCTCATCGTGCTAGACAAAGGACAAATCGTCGAGCAAGGTACTCACCAAGAGTTGGTGGCAAACAATGGTATTTACGCTCAATTATGGGCACATCAAACAGGTGGGTTTATTGGTGAAGATGTTAACGATGTAGCAGTGAATGTATAACGAACAAAATACGGCTGCCCATAGATAAGAGGACAGCCGTTTTACACATCAACCCGCTAGAAAAACAAAATCTACGTTAAACGAGAAAATTTTAAAGATTACTCCCTTTATACTATAATCTGATAGTAATTAATATATGGACTCTACATTGATATAGGTAAATCCAGCCCTGTTAGCAACAGTTTTTCCTTTTATATGAACCAAACTATTTTCATTTATATTTAGATTACTATCGTTCCATATTTTTTTGCTTATTTTTATTTTTTTGTGAATATTAGACCCTTCTAGAATAAAGTCATAATAATCCGAGTCCGATACTCTAAAAGCTATTTTCCCAATAAGTGGTTTTGAATGTGGGTGCTTGTAAACATCAGAGTCAAAAACTTTTTTACTTGGGCCACTATAACCACCTTCAGCTCTTACTAACCCAACAAAAAATAAAGAAAAAATAGTAATCACCATAAAAATAATCTTCTTCATAACAATAACATTTCCTTGTCTTTCTAGTAGTGGTACTTAAGAGGAAAACAGTACCAACTACTGTATATCATCTAATAAACTATATTTACCACCTAACTGATAAAATAGGTAATAAGACCGATTAACACCATAAATACTACCACCGTAAGTAGCATTTATAATATAAAGTCAAAAAATCGAAGAAATTACAATAAGACTTAAGTATGAAGGTATTTAATCTTACATAGCCATTAAATAACATTATATATAAGCAGAAAACATAAGGTAAAGGAATAAATTTCTATTGATGATTTTTATTCCTATAAACTAGGACCTATTAGAAAACTCAATGGTGGCTGAGAGTTCGAGGTGGAAAGAGTAAAAGCTTTCGATAGTTATTTACTCTTCCTATTCTCCAAGTTAAAAAATAACACTTACCGGGATTTATTAACTGGAGCGATTACGAAGCGCCGGATCATCACTAAGATACTCAACAAACTCTACTTCAAAGCCAGCAGGGTCAAAGAAGTAAACATTTTTTCGGTAGGGTTCTTTAGCACCAGGTTTGGCTATTGGAAAGCCCGCCTCTTCTAATCGTTTTATTACAGATTCAATATTATTAGTCACATATGCAAAGTGAGCTAAACCAACTTGGTGGCCCGATAAGTCTCGGTTTTCACCTTCACCGTGATCGCTCAACGCAATATATTGATACTCATCGCCGAAATGTAACCAGTTACGTGGCTTTCCGTACCAATCACCTTGCCCTTCATCACGCACATACCAATGAGGGAAAGCTGCTTGATAAAACTTCAACATTTCGGGAATATCTTTCACGACTAAATTCACATGCTCTAATTGGATCATTGTCCTTTCCTTAATACCTATTTGTGAACCACAACAGGCATGCTAATACCTCAAGTTAAGCTGAGGTAAAGAACTTTTTTAGACAAAATTGATAAAATTTAAAAAGGAATAAAAGATCGAGAGATTGGCTGATAAACTTGGTAAGCAATAAACCCAGTCTTGACTATCAAGACTGGGCTGTTAGATAAAAGCAATACTAGCTAAAGTAGTTAAGGGTTAACTTACATCAACCTTATTTAATAGCGTCACTTCAGGCTCCACGCTGACGGCCTTAGCAATTTTCTCTCTCGCCGCTAGTATCACGTCTGATTCAACGTGTTTATTAACGACCTCTTCACTTTCCCAAGCTTCGATAAGAACAAATGTCTCAGGGGATTTAGCGTCTTGATAGAAGTCGTATTGAATGCATCCATCGACTTTGCGGCTATAGCGCGTTATCGAGATAAACTCCTGATAAAGCTCATCAACAAACTCAGGCTTGAAATTAAATTTCGCTATTACTGTAATCATAATATTTTAACCGATAGACTTTGAGTGGCTAAGTTATACTTGTTCACGAACAACGTCTGCTTTAATGTCATCGATTGAGTTATTTTCCAATATAATAATATCGGTATTAGCCACGATGTTGTGTACAACATTTGGCAATACTTCAATAACAGCTGGCGAAGAAACAACCTGAGACTGAACATCACGAGTATCAACCTTACGATAGTTGATCGTCATTTCTCCTTGCAGCAAAACAAATGTCTTTAGGTTAGTCCCTGTGTTTAAGCCTTTGTGATAAGTGTTTCCACTTAAGCAACCTGATTTCCGAGTAATATAAACAAATTGACCATAATCTTTTACCGAAAAGCTCTTAGTGTCCCCTCTTTCATCACTACCTATATGTGTGAACTCTTTAATATTGATCATGAATTATTCCAAATCGAAGGTTTTGCTATTTCTTGAAAAATGTAACATATTACGGCTAAAAATAATATTTTCAACATGACATCATGTAGTAAACCATACATAATAAAAATCACACTGACTTAATCTATAATCTAGCGTAATTCTTCAATATTAACCAAAGTTTACTAATTTGGGGGCTTTGCCTAAATATACCATTACATTAGAAAAAGCATTCATCTGAATAGCTAAGGCGACCTTCTCTATCTGATGCTTATTTTCACCCACAACTATAATTCTTGTATTGTGGTTTTCCATCGGGAGTAAATTTGACTCTTTCGCATCCTTGATAAGTTGACCACCTTTCTTATCTGTAATGAGGTTAGCGGGCAGATTAATTGCTATTGGGTTATGCCCTTTCGCATACGCTTTTCTCGGTCTAGCATCAATCAGCACTGCAGTTTTGTCATTTTCCAATACATACTTTAGAGCTGGTTTTTCAATTTCAGTTAAACCACCTAATACTCTCCATACTGGCATACCTAATTGATAACGCATAACATCTTTAAACCCAGCTTCAACTAGTTCAGCCGCTACGCGCTTACTTTTCCCACAATATGGACCATTGCAGTATAAAACGATAGAGGCTGACTTGTTGCCATTCACCTTCTTAGATATGGTGTGATAGTCCGAAGTATAAGCTTCTCGATTCGAATCAGGTTTTGGTCCTATTTGTATCGCTCCTGGTATATGTCCCATATCGAACTCAAACAAAGGCCTAACATCAAATATCTTATACTTACCTTCAGCCACAAATCGCTGCATTTGTTTAGTTGATATATTCGGAGTCTTAGCCGATGGTTCAACCATTATTCCATTAAATATATCTTGAGTATTAACATTAGTTTTAGAAAATACACTAAAACTCAAAAAAAATACTGATATAATTAGTGACAAAAAATATATATTCTTCATTACATTCCCTTTTACATTATTAAATAAAATGATGATAATTAAGTTAATCAAATAAGAAATATAATATTTAACGATTTTTAAATTCAACATGAAATAAAGAAATTTTTATTAATTATTTTTTATACTTTCAAATATTTAAAATATCATGCTAAAAATGAGGTGGACTTTTCAACTGCCCTCTTTTCTACTAGCCAAACCACCTTCCAATACCAGTAAGAATTTCATAAAATTAGACCACTTCAAACTAACTCCAAACTGGTATGAACAAAAGTTTCCTGACAAATATCATTTCCTTGGCTCTGCTGGCCGCTGGCTACATTGCCAACAACCATATCCTATTATATGCTGGTCTATTCGCCTTTTCTGGAGCCATCACCAATTGGCTGGCCATACATATGCTTTTCGAGAAAGTGCCCGGGCTGTATGGTTCAGGTGTAATCCCTGCCCGATTTGAGGAGTTTAAAGCGGCAATTAAAACGCTGATGATGGAGCAATTTTTTACGTCAGAAAACATCGACCGATTTCTAAGCAATGAAATGGCTGGCGACAAAACTATCAACCTAGAGCCAATTTTGGAAAAAGTGGATTTCAATCCAACCTTTGACTCTCTCGTTGATGTGATTGCCAACTCTCAGTTTGGTGGAATGTTGTCAATGTTTGGTGGCACCGAAGCTTTGCAACCACTCAAGCAACCTTTCGTCGAAAAAATGCAAGAATCTGTGGTCGAAATCAGTCAAAGTGAATCAGTAAAAGACGCAATTAAGCAACAGTTTGAAAGCCCAGCAATGATGGGCGAAATTACGACAAACATCGAAAATATTATCGATCAGCGCCTCAACGAGTTAACCCCAAAAATGGTGAAAGAAATGGTACAGAAAATGATAAAAAACCATTTAGGTTGGCTAGTCGTTTGGGGAGGTGTTTTTGGTGGGTTAATCGGAATTATTTCAGCATTAATTACCGCTTAACCAACGTGCCTTAAGGATAAAAAGGAAAGCGACTGACTGGCTTTCCTTTTTTACAAGCTCGATAGCTGATCTGGGTTAATCCCAAAGCTTGTTTTATGCTCTTCAATAACGACTTCACTACGAGTTTGGATCACGCCAGGTAAAGTTCCTAATTTGCTTGACATAAAATCTCGGTAAGCCTTCATGTCTTTAACTCTTATTTTTATCATGGTGTCGAAGTCCCCAGACAAAGAGTAGCATTCTTCAATTTCTGGCATTAGTTCTACAGCAGAAGCAAATTTTTCAAAGACAGAAAAGCTAGATTGATCGAGCCGGATATGAATAAATACTTGAACATCCAAGCCCAATTTTTCGGGGTCAAGCTCAGCATGATAACCTTTGATTATGCCCTCTTTTTCTAACCGTTTCACTCGGTCTGAACAAGGTGAGTTGGTTAAGTTAACCTGCTTGGCTAGTTCTACAACAGACAAACGCCCCTTTAACAATAAGGCACGCAAAATTTCACGATCAATTCTATCTAACGCCATAAGAAAAAATTTTATATGGTTGTGTGACAGAAATAATAGCCAAAGGTAGGCTTCTGAATCAAATCAGGAGGGAGAGATTTAACAACTCATTATGCGTTGTTAAATGACTTTAGCATTTGAAAAACCCGCATCAGTTAACTCGGTACGGCTATTACACACTCGGCAGTAACTCTGTTTTTCCATCTTAACGTAGTGCCCACCTTGAAAAACCACAGTCACTAAATTGTGGACTGTTTGCAAGACCGATCCTTGTTCTGGCTGACTGCGCTTCATTACTACTTTATGGGGAGTTTCCCGGCGACAGCAATGGCAGTAAGCTTTTGGCATTTTTTTGTCCTCTAAAAAAGCGGTCATTTAACTGATACATAGCTCAATATGAGCAGAATGACACGTATACTGAAAGATTAGGTATTTTTTTGTGACACAAGTCAAACTTTATACCAAAGTCGCTCATAAAGAATACGAGTCGATTAATAAAAAAGCTCTGTATTATACAGAGCTTATCTGGCATAAAACAAGCCAATCGAAATTATGAATGAAAAATTAAATTTTCCATTTTTGTGAAGTCAATAGGCATGGTTGATTTCTGTATCATTTAGTGACTCTCACTACCTAACTCGAGTAATGTAGCATTTCCTCCCACTGCCGTAATGTTGATGGTGCGAGTCTTTTCTGTCATAAATCTCAACACCAAGTGAGTATCCAATACTAACGTCATATTCTTTGGCTCAGTTTCAGAAATTAGGGGAGCTATTGCACCGTTACGCTTTGCAAGCTGACGGTTAATTGAACGTTCCACCGAAGCATTTCCGACATACCCGACACATCTAACATCTGAATCGAGAATTTGATGATACGCATCGTACGATACGAACTGCACTAAATTCGCTGGCATTGACGAAAAGGCACGAATCAATAAACTGCTAAGCTCATTATCATCAGTACATACAATCACGCTATTTCCAGCAAGAAGTGCAGCCGATACTTGAGCCACAATTACATCTCTCGCTTCCAGTGAGCTATCATCTTGCACAATCAATACAACCCCTCTTCCACTAACGTAGAGTTCATTCGTTTCACCTGTGGGCCCAACTAGGTTATGAGGCTCAGAGAGTAGAGGTTTTGCGGCTTGCATGTGATAACCCAATATTGAGGACAGCCTCTGATTGTCTTTTAGTTCATCTTTAGCTGATAGTAAGTGCTTACACTTAAACTCAAATGAAGTCAGATTCCAACTTTCTCCTGCGACAAAAGCATCAGAAAAACATGTTACTTGATGAGTCATTATCATTTCTCCTTAGGCGGCAGTTTAAGAAAACTCGACTTGTGTAAAACGATACAAATAATGCGGGCCACCAGCCTTTGGACCTGTGCCTGATAAACCTTGCCCTCCAAACGGTTGAACACCTACCACCGCTCCCACTTGATCGCGATTGATATAGCAATTCCCAACCTTGGCGTTTTTTTCTATCCATCGATACGTTGTTTCATTACGACTGTGGATACCTAATGTCAAACCATATCCCGTCTGATTAATCTTCTCGACAATCTCTGCTAATTGCTTCGCTTTATAACGAACGATATGCAGAATCGGTCCAAACTGCTCTTCTTTCAAACAGCTAATGTCATTAATTTCAAACGCAGTTGGTGCAATATAATCACCGTGTTCACATTCAGCATCTAAGTTTTGTTGCGCAACTTTGGATTGGGTTAACGTCATTTCTTCAATGTGCTTAAGAAGCTTTGATTTTGCAGCTCCATCAATAACTGGCCCGACATCGGTACTATGCAAAAATGGCTTACCAACACTCAGCTCATTCATCGCGCCTTTTATCAAAGTAATGATTCTGTCGGCAATGTCTTCTTGCACAAATAGCACTCTCAGCGCAGAACACCTTTGCCCAGCAGAAGCAAACGCCGATCTCAATACATCACGTACAACTTGCTCCGGTAACGCAGTGCTATCGACAATCATAGCGTTTTGACCACCAGTTTCAGCAATTAACGGAGCAGGTTGAGCCTCTCTTTGAGCAAGTGCTTGGTTAATTCGCTGAGCCGTTAAAGTGGACCCCGTAAAAGCCACGCCAGATACTTTGATATGGCCAGTTAATGCTTCTCCGATATCTTTTCCTCTTCCAGGAAGCAACTGTATCACCCCTTTAGGGAAACCCGCTTCGTTCATCAGTTCAACGGCTTTCATCGCAATCAAACTGGTTTGCTCTGCTGGCTTAGCGACAACGGTGTTGCCTGACACCAATGCGGCAGTAACTTGGCCAAGGAAAATAGCGAGTGGGAAGTTCCAAGGGCTAATACACACAAAAACGCCTCGGCCCACTCGAGTTATTTGCCTGTCAGCACCTTCAAAGTCTTTTATTTTTACTGGACTAAGTAACTGAGCTGAGTTGGCATAGAAACGACAAAAATCTACCGCCTCTCTGACTTCATCAATACTGTCGTGAATTGTTTTGCCTGCTTCTTGATGGCATATCGCTACCAGCTCCTCCATATTTGACTCGAGTAGATCGGCAAGTTTATTAAGTAGCGACGATTTTTCAGTGATGCTTGTCTCTGTCCAATTTTTGTATGCGTTAGCTGCACCTTCGATGGCGTCGGAAACATGATCAAGGTTGGAAAACATAACCTCTCCAACTTCAATTCGGCGGTCATACGGCGCAGTTATTCGCTCGCCTGACATTTCTTCCTTGATCATGCTTTCATAATGAGACACTCCATTGATAAATGGCGCTGCTTGCCACTGCCTGCTCAGAAACATCTCAACTTTCTTCTCAAAAGAAGCCGATTCACTTTCGATATCGATATTGATTCCGTAGGAATTTTTACGATCGGGGAAAATGTGTGGTGGTAGAGGGATGCTTGCATTGTGCAGAGTATCAAACTCCTGCAGCATATCCACTGGGTGCCGAGTTAGAAGACTTATTGGGCAGTTGGCATCCACCAAGCGATGGACAAAAGAACTATTCGCACCATTTTCGAGTAAGCGTCGAACAAGGTAAGGAAGCAAATCCTTGTGGCTACCAACAGGGGCATAGATGCGGACAGGCTGATGATAAGTAGACATGGCGTGGTTGTACAGCGCTTCTCCCATACCGTGTAGGCGCTGAAATTCATAGTCACCATGCTGGGCCATCACGGCTATCGAAGTGACAGTTTGCGCGTTGTGACTGGCAAATTGTGGGAAGATATTACCTCTCACATTTTCGCTTAATAAGAACCGAGCACATGCCAAGTACGCGACGTCAGTTGCCTCTTTGCGTGTGTAAACGGGGTAATTCTCGTAGCCTGCTTGTTGCGACCATTTAATTTCGCTATCCCAATAAGCACCTTTGACCAAACGAAGTGGAATCAAATCCCCTTGCTGTTTTGCTAGGCCATTTAACCAAAGTAATACTGCTAACGCTCTTTTTGAGTAGGCTTGAACAACGAGACCAAATTTGCCCCAGCCTTTGACCATTTCACTACGATAAATTTTCTCAAATAGCTTTAGTGAAAGCTCTAACCTGTCCGCTTCTTCTGCATCAATCGTAATGGCAACGTCCAGTTCTTTTGCTCGACACAGTAATTGCAACACGGTTTCATATAGTTCTGACAGTACTCGCTCTTGATTAGCCACTTCATATCTTGGATGCAGTGCCGATAACTTAATCGAAACAGAGGGTGCAGGGCTGGTACTTTGCGCATACTTATCTCGCCCAACCTCCTCTATCGCAATAAGGTAGTCTTTGAAATATTTATTCGCATCTGCTGTCGTAAGTGCCGCTTCACCTAGCATATCGTAAGAGTACGTGAAGCCTTTGTCTCGCATTGTCCGGCCATTTTTTTGAGCCTCTTCAATGGTTCGTCCAAGCACGAATTGGTGACCCATCACTTTCATCGCTTGGAGCATCACTTTTCGCACAACTGGCTCTGAGAGCTTGTTCACTAAACGGTTTACTGCTTGAGTTGGGCTTTTGGTCTCACCAGAAACGCCAATGACTTTACCGGTCAACATCAGCCCCCAAGTTGAAGCATTAACGAAAACTGAGTCAGAACTTTTAAGGTGAGATTTCCAATCGGCGACACTCAACTTGTCTTTAATCAGTGCATCTGCCGTGGCTGCATCTGGAATACGCATTAAGGCTTCAGCGAGACACATCAGCAATATTCCTTCTTGGGTATCTAGGCTGTACTCCAAAAGCAATGCGTCTATCATTTGGATTGCTTTACTATCCGCTCTCACAGCCTGAATAAGCTGCGTCGTTTTTTCTGCAATCTGCGATTTTTCTACTTCACTTGGCGCAGCTAACGGGAGAAGCTGCTTTAACCACTGGGTTTCATCCACCATATAAAGTGGAGAAATATTCGACCATAGTTGCTCTAATGGTTGATTAACGAACTCTGTCTTTAACACATCGGTTGCAATAAACATTGTTAGTCCTCGATATCAGATCCAATCATGCTTGGGAATTCTTCAATGGCAGGAGTTTATTTCGTGCTACTGGTAAATACTTGCGAAATACTCCGCACCTTTTGCCAAAAACTCCGTTTGTTAACAAGATGACTACATCATCACAGCAAAACAAGTATAGGATTTTATTGATACAAGAAAATTAGGGGAGCAAGACTAACACTGAGGGCAATTGACGTCTGTTTCAGAGAAGTATCCAGAGATGAATTAGGCCCTAGATTTTCTATATTTCGAAGGAGAGATACCGGTTAGCTTTACAAAACTATGAGAAAAAGCACTCTGGCCTGAAAAGCCTGAGAGTTCAGCAACTTGACCTAAAGATAAATGACTATTTTCCATTAGAAGTTTTGCACGTTCTACTCGCTTAGATAAAACATATTGGTGTGGCGTGATACCAAGCTTTTCTTTGAATAAATAGTGAAATTGGCTTTCGCCAAGGTAAACACTTCCAGCAAGCTGAGCGACAGTAATTTTTTGTGATAAGTGCTGATCGACATAACTCTCTATGGAGTCTAAGTCTAACCTCGAGTCTCTCGTTGCAACCGGAGCTGTAACGGAGTGACGCAGCAACAAAGCGATGACAGTATCGCAACAAGCTCGACTTAAATAGAGATCGTCAGGGGTAACCTTCAGCTCTTCAACCAACCCACAAATTAAGCGGCTTACTCGCGCATTGAGGCTAAAGTAGATATCAGACCTTGATAACTCGTTAAATTTACTAAGATTAACTGGGTCGTTGTCACTTGGTTGAGCCAAGTTAACCACCAGAATATCAGAGCATCGAGATAAGCTCCCGAAAGCATGATCAAGGCCGTGCGACACAACACACCCCTGCCCAGGGCCAATTTCGCTTGTCCTCCCTTGCACTTCAAACTCTGCTTGGCCATTAAGACCAATCACCACTTGGGTGTAATCATGATCATGGCACTCCATATGAGAAGGAAGAGTAACAAGCTGCGCTGGACGTATGTCAATTGCAGCGGGGGCAACGAATTCGTGCTTATCCAATAACAATTTACTACCGTCCATTTTCGAAAACTAGAAAGTGACTCATCATACCGCAAAGGCCAAAATCCCCAAAATACAACCCGAGAAATCACGGCACTTTGACCACATTGCTCACATATAAAAGTGCGTGAGTATCAAACGCAGCGTTACGACAAAGTTGTGGGTTCGGAACAATGATCAAGTGCACATTAATTACGGTCAATGTCTATTCGAATGTTGATATTGCAACCAGGTTAAAATTATAGACTTGCATAATTTAACAATGTGCTCAAAATAGATAATGCACGACTCTAAAATATTCAAAGTCATTTACTTAGTGAATTACTGGCTGTAAGTTTTAGAACGTAAAGGAATTGAAAATACTGATTAGATAACTTTTCGCTTGGTTGATCTAGTTTGTGATTTTCTCTATGTGGGTTAACACGTTAATTTGTATGCAGGGACCTATGATAACACGTCGCATCCCAGCGCTGTTGCTTGCGCTCAGCCCGATATGGCTTTCAACTTCGATATTGGCCGAAGAAGTAAATCAGGTCGATCCTGTTACTGAAATCGACAAAAAACTCAGCACTAAACAAGCTGAGATAGACAATATCGCTTCGGAGTTTGATACCGAATCTGGACAGCTCCAACAGCTAAAAAATGAACAAGCAAAGCTAAAACGAGAAGGTGATGAGCTGAGCGCCAAACGCAATAGAGCTAAGTCTGCACTCGATAAGCAATATAGCCGACTACTTGAGGACCCTGATACCGATCTTGTTTCGTTCCAAAAGAAATATCAGCAAGCTTGGGCGTCAGTAAAAGCGAACCAAAACTCCAAATTAGAAAATGAGCAAGCCATTACTGAAAATGAAATGAAGCTTTCTCAGATCAAGCAAAAACAAGCCCGCCTAAATACCGAGTTTTCCAACCTAGAAGAGCAACGTGTCGAAGCTAGAGTTAAACGCCTCGCAGCGGAATTAAGGGAAAGTTCGGTACTCGAAACCAGTTATAAAACAACCTGCTCAACGACAATGACCTTGGCCGAATGTTCTAGCCAAGGGAAGCACCTAGCCAAACAAAAAGCGGTTAAATCTTTTCGCTCTGAGCTTATGGACAACTTAACCGAATCTGTCATCGCTAAACAGAATGTGAAAGGTGTTCAGCTCAATATTCATGTGCAAGAAAGTCAGATTATTCGTGCTGGCTTTGAGGGAAATAACGAATATTTCACCCAGATGCAAGCACAGTTGCAAGCCAAGCCTGAAGCTATTGCCGCCTGTAAGTTACTCAATGTATCCAGCCGCTACTGTTTAAAAGGTGACGCAGCGAAAAAAGCCAACGACAAAAATAAAAGCTGGGCCAACGTGACCGTTCGCTCCGATCAATATAACGATTCAGTCACCATCAACGGAATAGATTACGGTAGCACCCCTGTTGAGTTAGTGTTACCAACTGGACGTCATCAAGTGACAGTATCGAAAGACGGCTACGAAACCTATAACCAAACGATTAATGTAAAAGGTCGAGATACAGTTTGGGTGAAGCTTAGACCAAGCAAACAAAGTTAGTGGAGAAAAGTGAGTTGATTGTTCAATTATCAATCAACTAAAGCACAACAAATTCCATTTCTTTGTTGAGACTCACAAAGATGCAGTTTAAGGGCCATTTTGTCTAACCGTATCGTAAGATATAAAGAGATAAAGTGGTGTTTTCGCTTAGGATTTTTTATTAATATTACTGAAGTAGAAAGACAATGCGACAAGGTTTAACAGCTTTATTCTTAGCACTTATTCCTTGCTGGATAGCATCGTCAGCAATGGCAGAAGGAACGCCCTCCTCAGTTATCGCGATCGATGATGCATTATTTAGTAAGAATACTGAGTTAGAAAAAGCTCAAGATGCTAGAGATAAACAAAAACAACAATTGGACCTGCAGCAAGAGCGGTTGGATAAGCTTTCGCAAGAGGCACAAGAGTATGATTCTGATCTCGCGAAGGCTAAACAAAGCTTAGCGCAAGACTATCAGAGGATGATCGACGATCCTGATATAGATATATCCCAGTCTCAAAATGCCTATCAACAGGCTTGGTCTAGTGTTAAACAAAATCAGAAAGCACGTCTTGAAGCGGAACAAAAAGCTCAAGAGAAAAAATTTACTTTCGATCAAGCTCAAGCGGGTGTTAAAAGTATCGAAGAAAGTATTGCCGCCCTACTCGAAGATAAAAAAAGAGCACGTGTGGAGCGCTTGAAAAGCGAGCTTGGCCAAACCAAACAAGAAAAAGTTAGCTTTACCAACCTCTGCCAATCCAACATGACGATTGCTCAATGTACTAAACAAACTCAAGAGCTTGCTCTACAAAAAGCCGTCAAACAATTTCAAAAAAACCTTGTATCTCAAGCGACAGAATCACAGCTAATTGCAAGAAACATCAATAACGTCTCGTTAAATATCCATGTTTTACGTCACAAGACACTTAATTCTGGATTTTATGACGGCATGCGCTTTAAAGCGATACTACAAGTGGAGCTCGATGCAAGACCTGCTGAGAGTACCTCGTGTAAATTACTTGGCTTGGAATCAAAATACTGCTTTGCGCCTGGCACCTATGCGGACAAGCCCGGCAATCAACAGGAAATCGCTTGGGTTAGCCTCTCAATTCGCTCCAATCAATATAACGACCAAGTGTTTGTGGATGGCGTCTCTTATGGCAGTACGCCAGTAGAAATCATGGTGCCTGTTGGCGAGCACATGATAACGGTACAAAAAGATGGCTTTCGCTCTTTCCATCGTGAGCTAAAAATACACACAGATCATAACCTCAGAGCCATTCTACGCGAAAAAGAGAACAAACTCGTCGCTGGCAAAGAGTTTGCTGATGCGATAGCTGGGAGAACAAAAGCCCCTGATGTGGTGACTATTTTATCTGGGGAATACCTGATTGGAGAGAATGCATCCAAACAAGTTAACCTTGATCATGCTTACGCAATTGGGGCAACGCCAGTTACTGTCACCCAATTTGAAAATTTCATAAACAGGACCAACTATCAAACCGATGCAGAGCTTAAAAACACCTGTACAACTGTCGAAGGCTCTGAAGTAACCCCTATCGCCAAGAGCTATTGGAGAGACCCTGGCTTTAAGCAATACCCTAATTCTCCGGTGGTCTGCGTGAGCCGAAACGATGCAGATGCCTACGTTCGTTGGTTAAGCAATGAGACTGGCTACAAATATAGGCTTCCTTCAGAAGATGAATGGGAAATCGCGGCACTAGCTGGTAGCCACGACAATTATTGGTGGGGCAACAAATTTGAGCCCGGAAAAGCCAATACTGGCTGGGGTGGCACTCCTTGGTCAAACAAGAGCACCTCCCCTGTTAGCGCATTTGCTTCAAACCCTCTAGGTTTGTATGACATGGTTGGCAACGTATGGCAATGGACAGAAGACCGAAGGGGCCTAGCAAAAGGCGGGGCGTGGAACTTTTCTCCGGCTATGGCTGAAGCATATCAGCGCCTATTTATCGCCCCATCAGCAGCAGCAAACTATGTGGGCTTTAGAGTGGTTCGGGAAATTAATTAGAGCAGCACTCGGAATAGAAAAAACGCCGCTAGAGCAATGTAGCGGCGTTTTTGTGCAAATTTCTATGGTGGGTGTAAAAATTAAGGCGCTAAACGCTCAACATCCCAAAGGTTTCCATCTTTAGAATACAAGAATCGGTCGTGAAGGCGATTTTCACCACCTTGCCAAAATTCAATACTTTCAGGTTTAATTCGATAGCCGCCCCAAAAACTTGGCACAGGAATTTCACCTTTTGCAAATTTTTTCTTCAGCTCCAAAAACTTTCCTTCCAAGATCCCTCTTGCTGATATACGACTGCTTTGCTTACTTGCAATCGCAGCGATTTGACTTTCCTTAGGTCTTGAAGTGAAGTATTTCATGTTCTCAATAGCAGACAGTTTTTCTGCAGTTCCTGTTATATGAACCTGTCTTTCTATTGAATGCCAAGGAAAGTGAATACTTACTTTACTATTGTGCTCTATGTGTTTTGCTTTACGGCTTCCAAGGTTAGTATAAAAAACAAACCCTGCCTGGCTAACGTCTTTTAACAATACGATTCGCTGAAATGGTTGCCCTGTTGAGTCAACTGTTGCCACCGTCATCGCAGTCGGATCTATCAATTGCGCTGCAATGGCCTGTTCCATCCACAAGTTAAACTGTTCGATAGGATCTGCGTTTAAATCTTTTCTACGTAGACCGCCTTTTGTATACTCGCGGCGAATATCGGAAAGCTCCATTGTCACTCCTGAAAATTTTTTTCTCATTCTGCTACCAACCGAGTGAGAACTCAAGTGATCTCCCCCACTCCCCCATTTCCAAATTTTGCGTTGCGACAATTGTTGAGCAGATTTAATGAGAATTCGTTGTACTGAGGTTTACTTTTTGTTACAAAGAGCCCCTTTAAAAAACCGACTAACATACCGAATTTACGGAGTTCATTTTGAATATGAGACTTTTTGGCAGTTCCTTGATTCTTGCAGGAACTGCTTTAGGCGCAGGCATGTTGGCAATACCAATGGTACTTGCACAATTTGGCTTCTACGCCAGTACATTATTAATGTTGTTCATTTTTACCGGCACAACGTACTCAGCCCTATTACTAGCAGAAGCTTGCACTAAAACTAAAGGCCACTGCGGAATGAGTACAATCGCTTATTTGACGCTTGGTTCTAAGTTTAAACACTTTATTAATGCTCTTTTTTACTTATTGCTAATTTGTCTCATGATTGCTTACCTATTAGGAGTTGGCGATCTTTTCCACAAGATTCTGGGCGGACTAGGTATTAATTTGTCGCCGACTATAAGCTACACCATATTTTGTCTGCTAATGGGGGCAGTTGTCGCTTCTGGCACGAAGCACATAGACAAGCTCAATCGAGCATTATTTATTGTTATGATCGCGATGCTCTTTATCGTTATTGGGTATTTATCTTCAAATATCCACTTGAACTATATAGACCAAGCGAGCAGCTATAGTTTCCATGATGTACTCAAATACAGCGCAGTGATATTCACCAGCTTTGGCTCAATGGTCGTCATTCCTTCTCTAGTCACGTACAACGAAGGAGCAACTCCTAAGCAAATTCGCAATATGGTTCTACTAGGTGGATTAATTCCTCTTGCTTGTTATCTCGCTTGGCTATTTACCATCATTGGTAACTTAGGCGTGCATACCGTCAGCCAGTTTCACAGTATTACTGAGCTCATCTCTTCTTTTAGCTACGACAAACCATTTATCAAAGAAGTGAGTTCTATCTTCTCAGCTCTTGCATTAATCACTTCATTTTTAGGTGTGTCGATGGCGCTGTATGATCAGAATAAAGATGCGGTTTCAAGCAATACGCTATTTTCATTTGGTCTAACATTTATCTTACCTCTTGTTCTAACCAAACTGTTTGCTAATCAGTTCGTTGGAATGTTGAGTTATGCTGGTATGGTGCTTGTGTTCCTAGCCGTTTGGGGGCCGCTAGCAATGGTTGTTAAACTTCGTCAACCTGCTTCTGATGTCGTGAACGAGCGTATTGATTTAAAAGGAAGTTATACTGCTGGTGGTGGAAAAATTGCACTACTCATCACCTTTCTCTTCGGTGTCGTCGTCTTCATTTCTTGGTTTATGAAGTAGGTTGCCCCCTAACTCTCCAATACAATTGAAAAAAGCTGGCAATTTTTGCCAGCTTTTTTTATTTTCTGCTTCTTTCCTAATCAATCGTTTTGCTTAACCGTAAGCTAATGACAAAACCAATTATCCCCAAGATAAAATAGATAAGTAAAAACAGTAAATTTGACTGCATAAAACCACTGAGTGGATTAGCGTCAAAAAGTGCATGACTGGGTAAATCAATCACTGCACTAACAAACTGACTCACACCGTGATAGCCAAACAAAAGTATCGGCATTTCCTTTATCAAGTAGATGGAGATAAATAAGGTTGCGATTGGCGAACGAGTTCGCTGAGAGACTGCAAGTGCAATGGCTGCAAGAGGCAGCAGTGAGAAGCCAACAACCAACATTCTTCCAACAAAAAATAACCAGCTGGAAAAAGCGTGAACAAAGGAAAGAGGTGCTAATAAAAAGTTAGCCTGACTATGAGAAAGCAGTTTAACCAATAAAAAAATCAGTTCAGACGCTAACACAAAAAATGAACAGAATAATGGTACGGCTATCAAACCAAACAGTAGCTTGACCAGATGCCGGTGTAAGTCACTGACAGGCATACTCCGCCAGAACATCCAACTGCCTTCTTGTTTTTCTTTCAATAAGGTTTTTGGAAAGTAAGTACTAGTTAGAACAATTGAAACCACTCCCGCTATACCCATCAGAATATTTGTTAGGCTAAAGTGAAACCCAGACATTGAAGTAAAAGTTTGACTGCCAGTAAAGCTAAATTGATATGAAAAATTGGCGAAGTGTCCGGAGTTTGACAACGCTGCGACTGCAATCAAAATACTGCATAAAACTAGAATAATTGGTGCAGTTGTCGCCGATTTGTTCTCAATCCATTCTTTTTCCAACATATGCAAAGTTGAGTTCACAAGCTCTCTCCTTGTTGGCATGCAAGAAAGACATCGGAAAGAGAGGCTCTTTTTTGGCTTATCATCTCTTCTGCTAAATCCATATTCTCTGTTTCAAACAACCATTCAGTGCTACTTGGCCCCGGCTTGGAATATATTGGGTTATGCCTTCGCACTAGCTCTGAATGCTCATTCGCGGCTTCAACCATGGTATATTTTTTCTGAAGTGACGGTATCGACTCGTTAAGTACCAAGCGGCCACTTTTTAATATCAACACGTCTGTCAGTAACTTTTCGATTTCATTAACTTCATGACTAGCAATGAGTAATGCTTTCCCTTCCTCACGAAACCAATTCATCAGGTGCCGATAAAAAACATCTCGATAAATTAAATCCAGCCCCAAGGTCGGCTCATCCAAGATCAGGACATTAACCTCAGTTGAAATAATGATGGCTAAGTGTAGTTGAACTTTCATCCCTTTTGACAAGGCTCCAATACGAGTGCGCAGACGGATATCCGTTTCCGAAATAAGTCGTTTCGCCACTTCTGACTTAAAGCTCGGGTTCACGCCAGCGATATACTTGAATATCTGCTTTACTGTCATCCAGTTTGGTAACGTACTGGTGTCAGAAATATAAGACAAACCTTTCATTATCTCGGTTCGACTTGAAATAGGTTCTAAGCCATTTATTTTTATCTCTCCCTGATAACGATGAGCACCCAGCAAACTTTTAATTAAGGTCGACTTTCCCGCTCCGTTATGACCAAGCAAACCGACGACTTGACCTGCATGTATTTGAAAGCTAATGTTTTCTATCGCTTTATTTCTATCAGAATGGACGTTTTTATATTGCTTAGAGACGTTATTTGCTTCAACTAAGACATTCATTCAACTTTCCTTCACTATAGTTATTAACCAAATAATAATTGAAAACTCCTTTCTAAGTCATTGATTTAGAGTTTCTATGTAAGCCAATAGAATCAATAAATACAATCGGATAATTTGAATTAAGTCCAACCTATAACTATTTTATTTATATCCCTATTCTTAACGACAAGGAGTCTGTTTTGAAGAGTTTGAAGGTTATATTCCTCGTCCAAGTAATAGCTGCGGTGACGATTGTATTGCTTATTTCAGCATTTATTAAGTATCAAAGCTTCAAAGAAAACCTACAACAAGAACTCAATCAAACAGTTGGCAACAGTACACAGCGATTAACCATGAGCTTACCGAGGCTTATGTGGGACTTTGATTTGGACACAGCTCGCTCCACAATCGCTGCTGAGTTGAATACTCCTGAAATTTCAGCAGTGCAGGTCCTAGATAATCAGGGCGGACAAGTGCTGTTTTTATCTCGCCAAGAAGGAGAAGATGGCGCAGAACCACAAATCATCGATGTAAAAGAAAAAACCATGTTTGACGAAAACAATTCGGTAAAAGACCAATTAATTTTCGTTGAATATGACGAGAAGAATGACGTCGGTAGCGTCATTGTATTTTACAATACGAAGGTTCTTGATGCTAAGCTAGCTCGCTCTCTTAGAATGAATATCATTGAGTTGATTATTCTCGATCTTATTATTAGTGTCACAATTGTCGTAGTGCTTACGTTAACAGTTCTGAAACCGCTTCAGCAACTGACCGAAAGAATTCGCGCTCTATCATCCGGTGAAGGTGACCTTTCCAATAAAATCCAAAAAGCAAAATACAAGGAATTTGATGCAATTACCGAAAGTATCAACGCGTTTACCGAGTCATTGCGTACCATTGTTATCGACGTAACGAGTGCTTCCAATTCTCTTGAAGACAAGGCGACTCAAAATGGCACTACAGCAAGAGATAATGCTGATAAGCTCGACATGCAAAAGCAACAACTCACCACCGTTGCTGCTGCTGCAACCGAATTAAATCAATCTGTTGCTGTTGTAGCCGATACGGCTTCTGATACCGCCTCTCAAGCGAGTAACGCGGCTCAGCTTACGAATGGAGTGAACACTACAATAGAGTCCTCCTCGCAAGAAATATTTAACATGCGTGAAGAGATGGATCACGTTAATGCCGAAATGCACAAACTCATCGAAGAAGGTGAAAAAATTACAACTGTGCTTAACGTGATAAATGATATCTCTGAACAAACCAACTTACTCGCTTTGAATGCTGCGATTGAAGCTGCTCGCGCAGGTGACCAAGGAAGAGGCTTTGCCGTTGTCGCTGATGAAGTGCGAAACTTAGCAGTTAAAACCAGTGAATCAACTGAACAGATCCAGAAAAATATTCAAGCTCTCGATCAAGCAACAAAATCTGTTGAAGATGAGCTCACTCGTATTGCAACGATGCTAGAAAATACTGCAGAAAAAGTTGGAGACTCACAACATTCTGTCAAAGAAGTACAAGAGCTGATCAATCATATTTCAGAACGAAGCGGACAAATCTCTCATGCAACCGAAGAACAAAGAATGGCCGTAGAAGAAATCAGCCAAGCCATTGTTGAAGCATCGGATGCTTCATCTGAGGTATCGGTAGGCGCGGCTGAGAACTCGAATAACTCACAAGAAGTGCTTTCGCTAAGTAAAAGTATTGCAGGGCATATGTCGAAGTTCCGCACCTAACTCAGGTTTAAGAACTTTACTAACTGGATTTATTGAAGAGAAAAAACAAGACGCTTCAAGCGTCTTGGTGTGAGAAGAGTTTACCACTAAAACCTATATCCCTTAGGTTATCTATTCACACATATCGTACCACGATAGTAACGTTATAACATAACATTTTATTTCTGAGGAAAACTTGCTTTAAGCTTTCAGTGACACATTACGTCATAAAGCCCAGCATCGTTTGCAGGGCTTGGTCCGTTTGTCAGAGCTGTTTAAACTTCGCGGTAAAGTGCCTTAAAACGGGGGGTTCATAGGTAAAATCTAGCCCGGACAACTTCTCTACGTTTTTGTTCAGTTCAATGATTGCATCTGCGATATAGTCCATATGGTCGTTAGTGTACACGCGACGTGGAATAGTGAGCCTCATCAACTCCATTTCACAAGGTTTCTGTTGGCCTGTTTCCGGATCACGTCCTAGTAGCAAAGAACCAATTTCAACTGCACGTATCCCAGCCTCCAAATACAAAGCGTTGCACAGTACTTGTGCAGGAAACTGCTCTACTGGGATATGAGGCAACATTTGTCCCGCATCGACAAAAACGGCATGACCTCCAGTTGGATACTGAATTGGGATACCTGCCTCTCTCAACCTTTCACCTAGATACTCAACCTGAGCTATGCGATATTGCAGAAAGTCCTCATCGGCCGCTTCATACAAGCCTCTTGCAAGCGCTTCCATGTCTCTGCCAGCCATTCCACCGTAAGTAACAAAACCTTCCATGGGAACACATCGAGTCTGCACAGCGGCAAAAAGCTCCTGATGATCGCGAATGCAACACAACCCACCAATATTCACCATGGGATCTTTTTTGGCCGACATAGTCAGCATATCGCCGTACTGGTACATCTCACGAATAATGTCGAGTATTGGTTTGTCTTGATAACCGGGCTCTCTTTGCTTAATGAAATAAGCATTCTCGCAATATCTTGCAGAGTCGATAATTACGGGAATATCATTTTTTTCAGCGATCTCATAAACAGCGCGCAGGTTCGCCATTGATACTGGCTGCCCGCCAGAGCTGTTGCACGTAATAGTAGAGATGATTGCGCAAATGTTTTTTGCACCATAATGCTCAATGGTTGCATTTAATTTATCGAGATCGAAATTCCCCTTCCAATCAAAAGGAGTGGTGGTATCAAATGCTTCTTCTACCAGAACATTGACCGCCTTACCTCCGTTTAACTCGACATGCCCAGCCGTCGTATCAAAATGATAATTGGAGATAAATACAGGAGAATGACCACCTCGTACCTGACGCATGCGTTCAATTAACGCCGGGAAAAGAATTTGCTCGGCTCCGCGGCCTTGATGAACGGGCACCGTTAATTGGTAGCCAAAAAAGTGCTCTACAGCACTACACAGATTAAAGTAGTTTTTGCTACCAGCGTAAGACTCATCACCCAGCATCAAGCCAGCCCACTGATTGTCACTCATTGCTCCAGTACCAGAGTCCGTCAGTAGGTCAATGTATACATCTTCACTACGCAGAAGAAATGGATTCAGCCCTGCTTCTTTTAGAGCCAATTCACGATCAGCAAGCGTGGTCATTTTGATAGGTTCAACCATCTTAATTCGAAATGGTTCAGGAATGCGTTTCATATTTAAAATCCTTCTAGTTTAACCCCAGCTTCGGATAAGCTAAGCCACTCAAAGCAGCTTCGTATTTAGTTGAAATATCGGCTGTGATAGACTTTTTTATCTAAACTAGTGATTAATTTACTCACCACCTAAAAGGCAGCATCAATACTTCCAAATAGGAAGTCAGATAAAGTGTTAATTCAGAATGATTAGAAGAGATTAAATAGACTTATTAAGAAGAGAAAGGCAGTAGTCCAAGTTATACCAAGAAGATAAAACCAGCTTAATATCTCGCGTATCAATACGATTCACTGTTCAATCCTCCTGCTATTAAAAGTAGACACACTATATCTCAGTCAATACAAGTATAGCTGTGATTTTCGCCACAGCATTAAAATGGGGCCGCTCCATATTTAGCGATAAAACCTCACCCTCAACATGAACATTCAGGGTGAGTAGGCACATTTCACTATGTGCTCATGGTGCTAGCTAGCTTTTTTGCTTTGTTTAAAATCTGTAGCTAACCATACGCCTGAGTGAGACGCGGAGTCTGCTTCATAGACCATAGATAACTGACCATCATTACCAACCGTAAAGTTCATAAATGTCATATCATTTTCAGTAGGCACATTATAGTCTACTTGCTGATCCAAGACTTGCCCACTCTCTCTCAGCCTCGCAACATGAGGTGAATAGCTGCTCTCAACATTGAGCCTATAGCCTATATAGAAATTATGATTAAACTGACTATATTGAGCCGATTGATTAAACACACCTGATTGGGAGTTCCACCCTTCGGTGACCGAAGGCCCTCCTTCATCTTCAATACGATATACTGAAGCCACACCTTCTGTTAATGCAGACAAATAGACCTCTCCTTTGTCATCGACCATCACTTTGTTATCAAATGAACCATAGATTAGCTCAGGGTCTCGAAAATAGAGCTTTCCAGACCAATTAGTAGCATTTGAACTTGGCGTGAAATATGAGATAACTGGCATCATTTGTTGCCCCCCACCAGGAATAGAGTTGTTGTCCTGATACGCCATCCAAAGTTTTCCGGTGTTATCGAAACGGAGGTTTATGTTTGTAGCCCTTTCATAGCCACTCCAATCATTTTCATATAGCGCACCCGCGGTAGGGATATCGGACCAAGTTTTATTTTTAATATTATACTCTTTCAGCTGTATATAGCCGTATCTAGGATGAGCTTCCTCAACAGCAGCGTAAGCGAGAAACAGGTTACCATGAGGACCAATAGCAAAACCGTCTTTCGAGTTCAGCGGACTCGTGTTTACAGCTAAATCAGCGCCCATAATAACCGACCACTTTCCATTTAAATACTGATAGACGTGGCCCTTTTTGAGTAAAGAGTTATCAGTGTCCGTTCCGAAAGAAAACGTATTTTTGCTTGATGTAAAAATATATAAGCCATGATTTATACGATCATACTTCATCACTACTTCGTTCCCTTCAACGAACGAAGGAAGAGAAATAGTTTTCAACTGTTTGCTATCACGATCGTAGCTATCGACTACCACTGATTTTAATCCATTCTCATCAAGATCCGCCTTTTGAAAAGCGATATACACCTTATCTTTATCACCATTGGCAATAGAAACATAATTAGAGTAGCTGTCTGATAACTTTATGATCTTGCTCGGCGTAAAATCTTTGACTTGTCCAGCAGTTGCAAAAAAGGGGACGGAAAATAAAAGTGAAGCTGCAATTGTCTTTTTAATCATATTGATTTGGTTCCAGTAATTATTAGAACCATCCTTGGTCAACCTTCCTAATTAACCAACTGCAGAATTTAGGCCAATAAAGTCAAAAAAACCTCAATTAAGACAACAAGTTAAAACTTGACCAATAAGTAATCAAATGCATGGATTGAAAAAATAGGAAATAAACAACTATCATTAGCGATTAAAATACAATAACAAAGACAAATAACATCCACCCTGAATATATAGAAATAATTTTCCCTTAAAAGGATCATTTTGGTGAATATTTTCACAACAAATACCAAAATAGTGCAAATATGACGTTCTGAATAACAAGTATGTTAGAAAAGTTAACCACCAGCCAAGTATTCGTACCTTTGCCCCTGTCAGCAATAAACAATGTCCTCCCACTATGTAGCAAACACAGAAGTCATCCAATCCGTCTGTAAAGATTCTATTAAAGATACTTCTTGGCTGGCGAAATAGTTTGCAATATTTTCATTTGCTAGGCAGTCTCTGCATGACAGAATCTAATAGGACATAAAGAATGAAACTCATTAAACCCGCCTCATTTTTATTGGCAATGGTATTTAGTACTTTTGCTGTAGCAAAGGTAACCATTACGATTCCTGATACGGTTGAATTTTTAGCGGCAAATAGTGAAGCACCTCAACTAGAGGGCAGCATGTTTTCTTCCAACAAAACCATTACTCTGCCAAATGGTGACAACCAAATCGTATTTAAATATGCCCCCTACTTCGACAAAGGTAAAGATCGTGTAACGGTCGAGAGCCAAGCGATTATTGCCAAATTTAACGCCAAAGATGCCAAGCTTCATTTCGTATTTACAAAATACAACACGCTTAGCCAAGCGCAAAAAAATATTAACAACCTTCAATGGAACCTAGTCGATCAAAACGACAACAAGCTAGTTGTTGAACAAGACCGCCTCATCAAGCAAGGCGTGCAAATCGGTCGCAACTACCCACGTGAAGCCCAGGATTACAACACCAAAGGTGGACCTGCCGCCATCGTTACAGCACTAACTTTAACTCAACGAGCTGTACAGCAAGGAGAGCTAAAAGAAGTAAAAGGGAAAAATACAGCTGAAGAAATGCTCCATTTCTGGTACGCAAAAGCGGATGCTGCAACCAAAGCAAAATTCAAAAAATACGTTGAACAACATTAATTTATATTTGCTGGCAGTATAGGCTGCCAGCATTCTCCCTATCTTGCCCTACTAACTTCTACTTTCCTCCATAAATTTATTGGTATCTCTTCGTCTATACTTACCCATACAACCACAGCACAGCGAAAATAGATAACTATTGTGGTTGAAAAAGTTCAGCAAAATAAATGAGGCGGAGAAATGGATCTCTCTATTAAGTCTCGATGGGGCCAAACTCTATTCGGGGGCTTTATTCTAGTCATTGTACTAGTTTTTATTGTGTCGATTAGTACATTGCCGATGGTAAACAATAAATCCGTTGCTGGAGATTTTCTTGATAATAATGATGCTACAACAGCAATTGTGTTCTTTGGTTTTCCTGGCTGTAGCGATGTCTGCCCTCTAACACTGGCCAACATCAGCCAATCGATACGAAAACTCGACAATCAACCACAAGTTATATTTGTCGATATTGATCCAAACAGCACACCATCTCTTTCTCAACAATATGCCCAGCAGTTTCATCCTAAATTTGTCGGTCGCCATATTTCAACGACCGACTCAGCCAAGATGAAATCTCAATTTGGGCTTAATATTAGTCAGCATGGCGAACTTATAAAACACCAAGGGAGAACGTACATTTTGGAGCGACGCAATGGCCGTTGGTGGGTTGTTAAGACCTATAACCCAAATTCGTTTTCCATTGAAGCCTTAACCAAGGAATTTTATTTATGAGGTTAGCCTATGTTGAAAAGTCTATTCTACTGTTACGACTCTAATTTATCTCCAGAGCTAAAAGATAAGTTCACTGAAGATTTTAAACGAGCCGACAAACTTCTGCTCTACGTCATCATTGCCTACGCCGTCTTTCTGAGTGCTCTCACACCTTGGCAAAATGGCTACTTCTTATTGGGCATCTTTGGTGGGGGCGGGTTAGCTGTGCTCGCAGCTATCGCCTATGCCACTTGTGCGGGAAGCGCAATATCTCGAGTGATCATGGCAACGATTCTTACAGGTATGATGGCAATAGCGATTCAGCAATCTAATGGACTTGGCGAAGGACACTTTTTATTTTTTATAAACTTTGCAATCCTCAACCGCTATCGAGACTATACACCAGTCATTGTACTGGTGTTAACGACTGTCGTTCACCACCTTACTCTCTCTTACTGTCAATATGCAGGGATAGAACTTTGGGGTAGCCCAATAAAAGTATTTTCTTGGGGAGCAGAAAGCAACATTGGTTTGTTTGCGCCCCTCATTTATCACGTGGTATGCGCTCTGTTAGCTTTATCTGTCTCTACATACTACATCTATGAAGGGAATCGTCAGTTCGTAGAATCGAGTATCGTTATAGGCTCCGTTGAACAAGCGGCAAAAGGGAACTTAGTTGTGCCGAGCGACACAGACATGGATTCAGTATTACTCACAAGTGTCAGGGGCTTTTTCCAGCGACTGATAGATATAATGGATAGTCTTCACGGGGTAACAAGAGTCATCGGAGAGCAAGCTCAAGATACAGCTTCCTCGTCTATTCAACATTCTGAACGTTCTGATAAGCAGCAGCAAGAAATGAAAGTGATTACTCACTCTGTCGACAATATGGCATCCTCTGCGGCCAGTATTGCTGAGAATGCGGAGGAGACAGCCGCTATTTCACGCTCCACTGAGCAGATTAGTGAAGAAGGTGGAAGAATGGCCACTATGAGCAAAGAGTCTATCCACAAGCTTGCTGAGCAAGTCAATGTGGCGTCGGATATCATAGCTGAATTAGAAAAAAGTGGTGAGCAAATTGACACCATTGTCGCAACGATTCGGGGAATTGCTGAGCAAACAAACTTGTTGGCGCTCAATGCTGCTATCGAAGCGGCAAGGGCTGGAGAGCAAGGCCGAGGCTTTGCTGTTGTGGCAGATGAAGTGCGCGTGTTATCACAAAGAACTCATGACTCAACAGAAGAAATCTCAAGTATGGTTTCTAATTTCCAATCAGCGACGAATTCCGCTGTGTCTACAATGGAAAGCTGCCATTCCTTAGCACAAACTAGTGTTGAAGATGTCTCGAATGCTACCTCCAGTTTTGAGCAAATCGCATCATCCATTCAAACTATATCTGAAAAAGCCGCACAGATTGTTTCCGCTGCAAGTGAGCAAACAGAAGTTACTCACAACGTAAATCAGAACGTGGTCACTGTTAACTCCCTCTCTGAAGAGTTCTTGCAAGAATCGGAACACAGTAAAGAAATGGCGGTCGAGTTTCAGTCTCAGGCCAATAAGCTAGAAACCTTACTCTCAGCTTTTCAAACTGTTAAACCTTAAGTTTGTAGATAAGAGCGAGGCAATAATGCCTCGCTCATTTGATGCGCTATGTCCAGAGCGCCATAGCGATTAGCGTTAGAGCGATAACACAGGCAATATTTAAAATAATCCCGACTCTCATCATCTCTGTCTGCTTTATGTGTCCGGTACCAAATACGATTGCATTTGGTGGAGTGGCAACCGGCAGCATAAACGCACACGAAGCGGCTACTGCGATCAGTACGGAAAGAATTACAGGAGACATGCCAAAAGCTTCTGCAACTGATGCGAATATCGGAACAAGCAAAGCAGCGCTTGCTGTATTGCTGGCGAACTCAGTCAAGAAAACGACAAACGTTGCAATAACTAGAATCACCACAAAGATGCCAAAATCTGATATCAAATTGCTCAGCTCATGGGCAAGAAATACGCTCGCTCCGGTTGCTTTCAATACGTTACTTAAGCAAATTCCTCCACCAAATAGCAGTAGAACTCCCCAGTCGGCCGTTTTTTCGATATCTTTCCAGTGCACAACCCGTGCAAAACTCACGAGAATAATGGCACCTAATGCGATGATAGTGTCAAATTTAGCGTACCCTCCTATCATGCTATTAATCGGCTTGCTAAATATCCACATTACAACCGTCAATGCGAAAATCGCCAGTGTTACGACTTTACCTTTATCCCAGTTAACTGCTTCGTGGTTCAGTTCAAACTCGCCTTTTAAATCGGGTTTTAATGTGAAGAACAATACTGCAATAGCGATTGGAAGTAAGATTATTGATGTGGGCAGTCCAAATTTCATCCAGTCGGTAAAACTCAGACCAACTTCCGCTGCTGCAATCGCATTCGGTGGACTACCAACCACAGTTGCAATCCCTCCAATACTTGCGCTGTAGGCAATTCCCAACAAGACAAACACATATGTTTTGTGACCACTTTCCGAGTTGACTTTACTGAGAACCCCTAACACCAAAGGTAACATCATTGCGGTAGTGGCTGTGTTGCTGATCCACATTGATAAAGCAGCAGTCACGCCAAACAGCATAAACACAGCTACGCTCATCTTCCCACGAGCCATCACAAGAACTTTGTCTGCTATAACTTTATCCAGTCCTTGTCGATGCATTGCCGCTGCCAATGCAAAGCCCCCTAAAAATAGGAAAATAATCGAATTCGCAAAGTTATTTAGTGCAGTTTGAGTATTAAAGATCCCGAGCAACACTGCCATGACTGGAACCAAAATAGCAGTGACCGTCACATGCAACGCTTCAGTTAACCAAAGTACAGCGATAAAGCAGAGCATACTTAACCCAAGCACAACTTGGGGATCGAAAGGTAAAGTATAATAGAGTAATAAAAACAATAATATATCAGCAATTATGATTATACTGTTCCGATTAAAAAACCACTCGCTCGTGTTTGTAGGGAGAGGAGTATCATCATTTCTGTTCATTAGAATTATTCCTTAGTTCGCACAGATAGTTCGGCGTAAATTCCCGTTGAGCATAATTTGTAGATTTTTTGGGCAGGCTGACTCAACAAGGGCTAACCCTTAAAGTGGGAATTCAATTACATATGATCACATATAATCTTAAGTGAGAATAATTCAGGGTATAAAAACGTTACCCCAATCAAAATGTGGTTATTTGCTCTATTCTGTTTGACTTATTTGTCAGTGAATCCGATTGAATATTCGCGTAATATTCAGAAAACTAATCTTATTTTTGTACCCAAACAAACCAAATAATTGTTGTATCTTGCATGGGTATAACCTTCTCTGGGAGACAGGCTTAATCAATGGATGTTCTGCATCAGTTATCTTTCTCAGTTTCAATCACTGGCCCCATCTGCCTTATGCTTTTTTTGGGTATATATCTAAAACATATCGGGCTGATCAACGAAAATTTTATTGATGTAGGCTCGAAATTAGTTTTCAAGATCACTCTACCAATCATGCTTTTTTTAAGTATCGTTACCTCCAATTTAGACTTCTCTGGCAGCACATCACTCATTTTGTACGGCTTCGTAGCGAATATAGGCTTTTTTATTTTAACTTCTATTATTTCGAAAAAATTCTATCCCAATCCCAAAGATCGCGGCGTCATTGTTCAAGGTGGATTTCGAGCTAACACTGGCATCATTGGCTTAGCATACGTTATCAATACTTTTGGCCATTCAAGTATTGCTGTCGCCGCAATCTATGTAGCCAGTACAACGCTACTCTATAATGTGCTCGCGGTAATAGCCCTGTCTTCCAGTGCTAGCTCTTCTGGAAATCAGGCGATTTCCGTAATCTTAAAAACCCTGACTAAAAACCCGTTAATTCAAGCCATTCTACTTGGGTTAGTCGTTTATACGATATCTATTCCAGTGCCACAAATGGTGGTGAAAGCGGGTCAGTACTTTGCCAATATGACACTACCTTTAGCACTACTTTGCACTGGAGGCTCCCTAGACTTTCGAGCTATGAAGCATGAGATAAAACCCGCTTGGTTTGCAACCATTTTCCGACTGATTCTCTGCCCATTTCTTTTAACGTTAGGAGGAGTGTTACTCAACTTTAGGGGACAAGAATTGGGCATCATTTATTTAATGAGCGCTGGCCCGGCAGCAGCAGCTAGCTATGTCATGGCACGCTCAATGGGGGGGAATGCGAAGTTGGCGGCCAATATCATTGCACTAACAACATTTCTTTCACTAATTACGACAACTTTGGGGGTTTTTATCCTTTTCAGCTTAAAGCTAATCTAATCTAATCTAATCTAATCTAATCTCAAGCAAACGCACCCATGAAGCCTGTAGTGTGTCTTTTAACTTAGCAAACAAAAGTTAGATATACGCTCGCCATAAAACACTTTATTAACAAGTGGACGATTTTTGCACCACGGTGTAACGATTTTGCTTATTCCATTTGCTAAAAAATCAATATAACCTAAACTATAAGTTTATCAATTATATTAAAAATTAATTTAACTAAATTTAAATTTTAATATATAGCAAAATAAGAATCAATATAACAACTCAGTTCGCATAAAAATGGCTTTTAACACCAAATTATATCAATCGTTAGGAAGTAATATCTTTAATACCTAACGAGATGCTAGAAAGTATACTTCTTAGCATTGGTAATAATACCCTAAATTATAATAATGGTGAAGCTGCCAAATTTAATAAAGTATCGTTATCAATTCATTTTGATATTGCTGCGTTACCACGCATTTAAATTACCGGTTAAATATATTGAGGTGCTTATGGCTTCTATTCAAGATCGAATTGCCTTTTTTCAAGATAAAATTTATGAATCATTGAATGTTCCATCTTTTGAATCTTTTAAAAAAATGTCTAATAAAAGATTTAAAGAACAGAGACATAAAAAGCTAATGTCTGAAGCAATGAAGGAGTATGGCCTGAAAGAAACTCAGAAAAATGCTAAAAAGAATATGCAACAAGTTTTTAAGCAAATTAATGATTTAGGTCGCAATGGTTTTGGTCAAGGCTTTAACCTTATTAGCCAAGAAAAAATTAATAACGCAAAAAAGTTTTACAATGATTATCGTGCGAACGCCCCACTTAATAAAGGCGAAGATGAAACCTTAGAGATCATGTTTAATTGCCTTAAACCCGGAGCAGATCTCACTCAATATTTAGATGAAAAATATCAAAATGAAGCTCTGGCCAATAATGGTAAATTGAGCCTAAGTGGAAGACAGCAGCTAGCGAATGTACGTTTTAAATCTAAACAGCTATTTATTTTATACAAAGATTTTATTGATGCGCAGATTGAACTTCTTTCCTTTGCTAAATCAATTTCAGATTGCAGCAAAGGGGAAGTAATAAAACCACCTTGCCCTTTTCAAGGAGCGAAGTCTTTTACTGGTGCTCTACAGAAAGTCACTATTCGCGAACGTAGCTCTGAAGTAGGAAACTTAAAAGACTGTGCCCGTGCAACCATTATATTTAACAGTGTTGCAGATTTAGTCAGAGCAAAAAATTTAGTAGTAAACAGCAAAGCGTTTCAATCAATCAAACATAATCAAAAAGCTTTAAAAGACAGATATAACTCCGGTACGACAAAAGAAATGGAAAAATTTAATGTCGGTGCGCAAAAAAGTGGATACAAGGATATCAAGTTCTTTATTAAACTTCCCGAATCCAATGTTGTTGCCGAGTTGCAGTTAAATACATGCTTTATGGCTACCGCTAAAGAACAAGAGCATGTTATTTACGAAATTTTGAGAACGGTGGACGACACATCAAGCCCTTTCAATATAAAGAATGGGGATATCCTCAAAGGCGTCAAGAAACATATGAATGATAAATGGTTTGTGGACACCAAAAAAGCAACGTTGGGTGTGAATATGGAACTCGACGTGCTTAAAGGCATGATTGAGCAGTTTAAGAAAACGGGCTACACGCAACTTCAAGTGAGTAAAGAACAATCCGCAGCTTTAATGAAAGTGGCAAATAGCTTGTATGCTTACGCTGAAGATAAACATAAAATCTGATCTTTTCAAAAGCTATGTCACCTTGGGAAACCTGAAACCTAAAGTTTCAGGTTTTTCATTGGATTAACTAGTTAAACCAACTTTTTATTACCAGTCTTTAATTTTTCACTAAATATTGCCCTACAGACTTTACACTCCTTTACGCTTTCTTTACGTTGCTTGAAGTATGCCTTGCTAGATTTACTACACCATTTAAACGATAGGAATTAAATATGTTTAAATCTGCCAAGCTACGAAACGGAACTTTAGCTGTCGTCCTTTCGGGACTGCTCAGCCCAACTCTCGCAATAGCTAAGCCAAATCAACCATATAAATATCACAAAGCTGGCCGAAAAGTGGTGGTAGTAAAACCTATTTATCGTCCTATTTATAAAGCACCAGCACATCGTCGCTACTACTATACGAAGATGCCCAAAAGCGCTAGCTACATTGTACTAGCGGGCATTACCTACGCAATAATCGACAACGTCTACTACAAACGCAGCGGCAATGAGTATATTTACGTTGAGCAGCCTCCTGTGACCGTAACCAAAGAGGTGACAACGGTAACGACAACTCAAAAACCGAGGCCTAGAGTGGGAACCGTTGTAGACTTTCTCCCAGACGATACTGTTCCTGTTTCTGTTAGCGGCTCAACTTTCTACGTGAAACAAAGTGACTGGTATGCACCCATTGCAGGTACCAACAGATTTGTTGTCGTTGAGCCACAGCTATAATCTAGACGCTCCTCTGCTGGTTCAATACATGAGTCGGCAGAGCCATGCTTCGTACACTGCACCTAGCTCTTTCTAGCTAAATCTCTGGCCAGAATCAAAGCCAGCCCAAACACTTGTAGAAAAAGGCCAATGTTTTTATACCAAGCAATTTTTTCATCCAAGCGCAAAGCGCTTTCTGTAATGGTTAAATTTTCAAGATAGTAGTTGTCAATTTTATCCCTCAGGATTTGCTGAGTCTGATTAATAAGCATCATAAGCTGAGCAAGGTTTTCCTCACTGATTTGTGGGACGGGTTGCCCAACCCAGTGTTGCAGTTGTAGCTGAATGGCTTCTTGTAACATCGAGCTGATTTGCTTGGGAGAGGTAGATTGAATATGAAGTAACACCGCCTCGCGCTTTCTTTCTAACGTTTCCACACTGTTCCAAGCAAGTTGAATTGAGTATTTGTTTTGCTCTTTTTCCTCATTGAGCATGCTAATTTCATCAATAAGCTTATCTAACACAATGCTCGACATAAGAATGGCAAGTACATTCAATATCAGACCAATAAAAACTAAAACCCAAGATGGAGGAAAACGAATCATGGTATTGCCCACTTTCATCAGAGCAAAGGCACGTAAATGAGGTTAAGTAGGATTAAGCCTACAATACAAACAAAAGTCACTTTCATACCTCGTATTCGCCCTGAGATGCTTTCATTTAATATCGCGTTGGCATGGATCCAACGACCAAAGAAAAATACCGTACCAAATATGTGAATCAAAAGTGCCCCTGCCCCGTTATATTCGGCCAAGAATAATAAAATAAGCGTAATTGGTATATATTGTGCGGCATTGCTATGAGCGCTTCTTGCTATCATCAATTCATCTACTCCTCCATCTGAATAAGGCACTTTTGACGACTTACGTTGATTGATGACTTTAAATGACAGCCAAACCATCAGACCCGCTAACACTGAAGCATATAGAGCTGTAACCATGTGATTGCACCCGTTATTCAAGCTGTTTAATTAGTGTAGAAGAAATTGCTTCGAACGATAAAAGGTGTCAGGCAATTGATATCACTTTGACTTGTCCAGCAAGAAGTAATTTTCACCTTCAACCTTCGTGCACGATATTCAACCTATAATTACTAAGCTAAAGGAATATCACAAAGGGAAAAGCCATGTATAAAATTCAGATTACTATCTGTGTTCTAGTATTAGCCTTGTCGAGCTCCATAAAAGCCGACACACTTACATTGACCTCACTAGAATGGCCACCGTATTCAGGAAAATCATTGCCAGAACAAGGCGCATCGGTTGCGGTAGTCAGGGCTGCCGTTGAGTCTATGGGTCATACATTGGTAGTAAAGTTTTATCCATGGTCACGAACTGTGCACCTTGCCAAAACTGACAAAAATATCGCGGGTTATTTTCCTGAGTATAAATTTGACTCTACGGATATTCTCTTTTCAAACAAGATTGGTACCGGACCGCTGGGGTTTGTAGAAAATAAAACTGCACCTGTAACTTGGTCAAAGTTATCTGATCTTAAATCTTACAAAATCGGAGTGGTACGTGGTTATGTTAATACTGCAGATTTCGACGCCATGGTCGCTTCAGGAGAAATACAAGCAGATGCCGCTAAATCAGATGAGCTTAACTTGAAAAAGGTCGCAACTAAACGAGTGCCGTTGGCAGTGATTGATAGCAATGTGCTCAAATATCTCACCGCGAATACGCCAGAGTTAAAGAAATACAAGAATGATCTGGTTATGAATCCAAAGCTTCTCGCCGAGAAAGGGCTATATATCGCTTTTACTGACGACTCTGAAGGGAAGCGATGGAAAGGTATCGTCGATCAAGGGTTATCCAAAATAGACGTGAATAAGATCATGGACGACTACATGAATAAGCAGTGATAGTCTGCCTTAAGGACAAATGAACAAGAAACAAAAAGCCCGATTCACACTGTAAATCGGGCGATAAAATCAACAATAGAGTACAAGCTAACTTAGCTTGTAGAAAAGTGTCGACAACGGAGGAAGTTTTAAGGAAAGAGAATCCGATAAACCTTCGCTTTCAATCGCTTCCGTTTGCGCAACAGACACTACTTCATACTGACTGCCGTGATACTTTTTATCGTCAGTAGAGAGTAGCAATTTGTAGTTCCCTTTGTTCGGAACGCCCAAACGGAACCTTTCATGAGGTACCGGCGTAAAGTTGGTGATCACTATGATACGCTCACCAGCGGCACTGATACGTTCATGAGCGAGTACACTTGCATCTGCTGCGTCCTGTAGTCTCCACTCAAAACCGCCTGGTTCACTATCCATATCGAACAAAGCAGGTTCAGTACGATAGAGTTGGTTTAGATCTCGAGTTAAAGATTGCACTCCTTTATGGCGTTCGAAGTCGAGCAAGAACCATTGCAATTGGTTATCATGATCCCACTCTCCAGTCTGACCAAATTCCGCACCCATAAAGTTTAATTTCTTACCCGGTTGACCATACATGTAGCCCATGTAAGCTCTTAAGTTGGCTGTTTGTTGCCACTCGTCACCTGGCATCTTGTTGTGAATCGAGCCCTTACCATATACCACCTCATCATGGGACAAAGACAAGATATAGTTCTCACTGTGTGCATAAATCAGCGGAAAAGTAATGGTATTGTGATGATACTTTCTATGCACAGGATCTTCTTTAATGTAAGAAAGGCTGTCATGCATCCATCCCATGTTCCACTTAAAACCAAAGCCTAGACCACCCAAGAATGTCGGTTGAGAGACACCAGGGAATGCCGTTGACTCTTCTGCGATTGTCATTGCATTAGGGAAGTACTTGTACACTTCCTCATTCATCCATTTTAACGTAGCAATCGCATCGTAGTTTTCATTCCCACCATCAACGTTGGGTACCCACTGATCATGGCTACGAGAATAGTCTAGATACAACATAGATGCGACAGCATCGACCCGAATACCATCGATATGGAACTGTTCAAACCAATACAGAGCATTTGAGACTAAGAATCTTCTTACATGTTCTCGACCAAGATCGTAAATAAAAGAGTTCCAATCTTGATGCCATCCACGACGAGGATCAGGATCGTGATAAAGTGGAGTGCCGTCAAAATTCGCCAAGCCATGATCATCGGATGGGAAATGGGCTGGAACCCAATCTAGCACTACGCCGATCCCTGCTTGGTGGCAGGTATCAACAAAGTATTTAAAATCATCGGGTGAACCAAAACGACTTGTTGGAGCGAAAAGTCCTACAGGTTGGTAGCCCCAAGATCCGTAGAATGGATATTCAGAGACTGGCATCAATTCAACATGAGTGTACCCGAGATCTAAAAGATAAGGCACCAGCTGATCGGCGAGATCACGATAGTTTAAAAATTGACCTTGCTGATCTCTACGCCAAGATCCTGCATGCAATTCATAAAACGATAAAGCTTCTTTGCGTTTTTCCGTTACAGGACGACTTTGCCATTTTTGATCTTCCCACTGGTATCGATCGTGATCATACGTAACAGAGGCAAAAGACGGATGCTGCTCCGCAAGGAATCCCCACGGATCAGCTTTATGTGGTAGCCCCTCTCCATTTGGCCCTTTCATTTCAAACTTGTATTTAGAGCCTTCAGGTAGATTCGGCACAAACAATCCCCAGATACCGTAGTCTAGGCGCTGCATTGGGTGCCTACGTCCATCCCATTGGTTGAACTCGCCAACGAGGCTACATGCTTCAGCATGTGGCGCGTACACTAAGAAACGCGTGCCGGAAATGTTTTGTCCGTCTCGCTCAAGTGTCACGAATTGAGCTCCCATATGATGATACATATGGATTGGTGTGTGCAGATCGTCGTACTCAGCATAAATAGAGTGATATTGATATGGATCGTCAATAATTTGTTCAGAATCAGGCCAGCCAACGAGCAGCTTATAATGAGTAAAATGCAGATCTCTTTCGTTTCTCAACACAAATCCAGATTCACCTTCTCTATGAAGAGATATTGCAGACTCACCTTCAACCAATAATCTCACATAGTCAGCTCCAGGCATCCAAACTCGAAGCGCTACACCAGATTCTTTGACATATGGCCCTATGAATGCGAACGGATCAGAGTACGTCGCTTGTGAAAGTTGGTTATACACCTCTGTCTTTTTATCTTTCACTATCGTTTTCAAAGTTATTTCTCCCTAACCAAACTTTCATTAAATGTCCTACTCTATTACCTCTAATTTGATAATTATGCAACAGAAGGAGTAAGAAAAAGACCTGCGAGCTCGCAGGCCTAATTGATGAATTTCTAATTTAACGTCGTCACAGTGTCCTGTAGTCGCTCTCGGCTACAGATGAAAAGCATGCTATTTGCTCGCTAGTCTTCTTACTTCAGATAACCTTGAAGTCAACTGATTAACGTTGTCTCGCGAAAATAGTTCATCTAGATTTACGGAGAGCTTGCGACGCCAGTTCGGGTATTCATCAACTGTACCTGGTATATTGACGGGTTGATCCATTTCGAGCCAGTCTTCAAGTTGAACACTTAATAACGCTGAAGCACCAGAAGCAACATGAATTTGTAGAGCTTCGCTCAAATGGCTATCCATCGGAACTAGGCTTGCATCGCGTCCAATCCCCTCAGGGAGATTGCCATGCCAAGCAACCGACTCCAATATAGCTTGTTTACAAGCGAGTCGATCATCAAACAACTTATTCAATTGCTCTTTATCAGGGTACAAACCTAATTCACAGCCCATTTTTAGATCTTCACAATGCCAAAAACCTCTCAGTGTTGGCATATCATGAGTACATAGTGTCGCCATAGACTGAGGCGAGTAGTGCTGAGGCGATATATATCCACCATCACTGTTCGATCGCTCAAAGAAAAATACCTTGTAAGAATGAACACCTGCTTCTCGAAGTTCAGAAACGATTTCTTCAGGCACTGTTCCTAAATCTTCACCAATCACACTGCATTTTTGTCGATGAGACTCTAAAGCTAAAATGGCCAACATATCCTTTACAGGGTAATTCACATATGCCCCTTCAGACGCATCTTCTCCTTTTGGCACCCACCATAGACGCATTAAACCTAATACATGATCGATACGAAGAGCTCCACAATGTCTCATGTTTGCTCTTAGCAGTTGAATAAACGCATCGTAAGCATTAGCTCTTAGTGTCTGTGGATTTAAAGGTGGCAGCCCCCAATTTTGTCCAAGAGGGCCCAAAATGTCTGGTGGAGCTCCAGTGCTCGCCTCCATGACAAGATTCCCTTCATCAGCCCAAGCTTCGGAGCCTGAATCCGCAACGCCAACAGCAAGATCTCGGTATAACCCTATCGACATCTCTTTTTGCTTCGCCAGCACTTGTACTTCATTGACTTGGCAATCGGCTATCCACTGCAAATACATGTATAGATGCACATCATCACTGTTTTGATCGATGAACTTACGTACCGCCCTACTTTCAAAACGTCTGTACTGCTCTGGAAACGCAGGCCATCCCCAAATATTTTCTTGTTTGTCACTTAAGTTGGCGTGCAATGCATCAAAAGCAGCCTGGAAGAGCAAGCTATCTCCCCCTTCCTCAACAAACTGTAAAAATGCATTTGCCCTATCAGTATTTTCAGCAAGGTGACGCTGCTTAAACTCTTGATACAAAAGTGGCAATACGCCCATTTTTAATGAGGCAACTTCACTGTAGTTGACCCAGTGACTTTCTCGCACTTTCTGCAGCCTTTGCTGGAATGCTGCACTACCAACCATTTGTTGAGCTTGTATACTCAAGGAAAACTCGGGGACTGAACACACATCAATGTATAAGGTATTTAGCCATCGCCGAGAAGATGGGCTATAAGGGCTAGCCGCTTCAGGGTTGGAAGGAAATAGAGCATGAATAGGATTGAGGCCAACAAAATCCCCTCCTCTAGATGCGATTTCTGAAACCAACTGTTTCAGATCGCCGAAATCACCCATTCCCCAGTTATGTTGGGTGCGAAGCGTGTAAAGTTGAACGCTAGGCCCCCACAACTTTTTCCCAGCTTTTAAAGACTCTTGCTTAAAACACGTTTCAGGTGCACATATTATGGTCATTTTGTACGGGGATTTGCGCCGTTTCCGACGTACAAGTAGCTCATGGTAACCCATAGCGAGATCGGTAGAAATTGAAAACACTAGTGCTCCGCCGCTTGCCCGCTCATCTCTTACTATTTGAGACTGTAAGTATCCTTCTAGAATATCTCCCTGCTCAGTGTTGAGCTGCCAACTAAAATCGCTTTCTCTGGCACTAACGCCCAAATTTAATGAAATTTCGATCGCTTGCCCATTTTGCACTACCAATACAGGTTCAAGCACATCACTCTTATGTTTTTTATCTGCTGACTTAATGAGTGCTTCTTCGCTATTAGAGTCATAACCGAGTGCAGATAACAGCTTTATAATTGTGGTGTCTTTTACCTCGGTATCAACACCCCATGCACTGATATAGTGGTTGGCAATACCTGCTCTATCAGCGACTTGCTTTATGTGATTTTCGCTATTCATTCATCTCTCCGGATAGCATGACATAGTCTTTGTTTCGCTAACTTCCAATTCAGTGAGATTCGCACTTATCTCTGTACTGACTCTAACTTCCAGATGTTATTGACATAATCGAGAATACTTCGGTCTGAACTGAACTTACCAACCAAGGCAGTGTTAAGTATCGCTTTTTCTGCCCAACCAGCTTTATCTTTGTACTGAGCGTCAATAGCCTCGTGAGCTTTTACGTACGACTCAAAATCAACCAAGCAGAAATAAGGATCTCCACCGTCTAAAACACTGTCGTAAATGGCTCTAAGTTTTCCTGGTTCACCGGGAGTGAACTCTTCACCAAGCAGTAAATCCAGTGATGCTTTCAACAAAGGATCTGAGTTGTAGTAATCAAATGGGTTGTACCCTGAGTGTTTGAGCTCTTCGACTTCATTCACTTCCAAGCCGAATATAAAGATATTCTCGTCTCCGACTTCTTCACGAATTTCTACATTTGCTCCATCCATGGTGCCTATGGTTAAGGCTCCATTGAGTGCCAATTTCATATTGCCAGTACCTGAAGCCTCTTTTCCTGCGGTGGAAATCTGCTCAGAAACATCCGCTGCTGGAATGATGATTTCTGCCATACTGACACGGTAGTCTGGGATAAATACCACTTTTAACTTGTTGCCAATTCGAGGGTCGTGATTAATTTTCTCCGCTATTTTATTGATTGCATAAATAATTTCTTTCGCAAGGTAATAGCCCGGTGCCGCTTTTGCAGCAAAAAATACCACTCTTGGCTCCATTTCAAAATCAGGATCATGCACTAAGCGGTGGTACATAGATAGAATATGTAACACATTGAGGTGTTGACGTTTGTACTCGTGCAGCCGTTTAATTTGAACGTCAAAAATAGCCCGAGTATCGAGCTTGATGCCCATATTTTCTTCAACCCAATCGGCTAAGCGCTGCTTGTTTTGGTGCTTAACTTCCATAAACGCTTTTTGAAAGCTCGCGTCATCGGCGTAAGCGGCAATTTGTTTAAGTTGATTTAACTGAGTCGGCCACTCGCTGCCAATTTTGTCCGTAATAAGCTGGGACAACCCTGGGTTACAGAATTTCAGCCAGCGCCTAGGAGTAATTCCATTGGTGACATTTTGTAATTTACCCGGATACAGCTCATTAAACTCAGGGAAGAGATCTTGCTTAACCAGCTCTGAGTGCATTGCTGCTACACCATTTACTGCATAGGAACCCACAACACACAGATTGGCCATACGAACCATACGGTGGAAGCCTTCCTGAATAATGGATAATTTCCTCTGCTTTTCTACATCACCTGGCCATTTCGCTCGCACTTCTTTCAAGAATAGGTAGTTAATTTGGTAAATAATTTCCATATGACGAGGCAATAAACGTTGAATCAAAGATTCATCCCATGTCTCTAAGGCCTCTGGTAGCAATGTATGGTTGGTATAAGCGAACGTTTTTGAACATATGGACCATGCCTCATCCCACTCCATCTCTTTTTCATCAATTAGAATGCGCATCAACTCAGGAATTGAGATGGTTGGATGAGTATCATTGAGTTGAACTGTTTCATATTTTGGTAAAGAGGCTAATGTGTGTCCTGCTTCCTCATGACGGCGCAAAATATCGCGAATCGATGCAGCACTGTGGAAATACTGTTGCATCAAGCGAAGTGTTTTGCCTTTTTCATGGTTGTCATTGGGGTACAAAACTTTAGTGATGTTACCTGCATCAATGAGAGAGTGCTGGGCCTCAAAATAGTTACCATTGTTGAAACTTTCTAGAGAAAACGGTGCGATAGCTTGACACTCCCAAAGTCTCAATGGATACACCGTATTACTTTCATAACCAACAATAGGCATATCCCAAGGCATCGCTTTAACGGTCATACCTGGTACCCAGCGACGTTTCTCTTGACCGTTTTCTTGGTATGTTTCTACATAACCGTAAAATCCAATTTCTTGTGCAAGATCGGGCCTAGCGATTTCCCAAGGATACCCTTCTACACCGCGCCAAGCATCTGGCGTTTCAACTTGGTGACCGTGGTCGAATGATTGTTTAAACAACCCATACTCGTAATGTAAACCATAGCCAACGGTTGGAAATTCTTGCGCTGCTAAGGAGTCCATAAAGCAAGCGGCTAAGCGGCCCAAACCTCCATTTCCGAGTGAAGGATCACGCTCCTCCTCTAACAAATCTGAGAGGTTCTGCCCCAGCTCTTCCATTGCCTCTGCGACATGTTGATAGACGCCCATACTAATTAAGTTGTTACCCGTTAATCGACCTATCAAGTATTCGAGAGAGAGATAGTTGACACTTTTCGCATTTCGAATTTTTTCGTCTTGCTCTGTACAAAGTAATTCGCAAGTTGTTAACTCAGCAAGTGCTCTACCTACCGCTAAAAACCAAGCGTGTTTATCCGCTTTTTCTACTGTTGTTGCATAGGTCGCATATAAATGCTTTTTAACACTTGCTTGAAATTGTTCCTTATTAAAGGAGGTTGCTTGCTTTGATTTCATACCCTCTTCCCTCACTGATTTGGCGCGCAACATGACACAAGTATCAATTGTGGAATAGGTAAACAATATTTACCTCATCCTAACTAGGACGAGATGAGGTGGAGAGATAGGGCGTAGAGCATGGTACTATTCCCTATCTCTCTTTTGAGTCATCAGATAATTTCTGAAATGGAGATGTAATATTTGCTCAGCAATTAAAATTATTAACTTTCATATGCTTGGAAGTATATTGAAACGACAAAAATCAATGAGGCTTAAAAACACCCAACAAAACGAGATAAAGATCACATTCAAAAGGCGTAGAGGAATTACAATATGTCTTCTAATAATCTATGTTGTCGGTACGTAAGTTAAACCAAAGCTTTTTGGTTAGCTTTGTAGTACTTCTATTTACAGGGATAGTTATACAATATGTGGATTCCATCTAAACTTACCCGACCCAACTTTTCTCACAATACGATTGTTCGATCCAAAATTGTTGAAAGTCTTCGCAAAGCCAAGTTTTCCAAACTGGTACTGTTTATCTCTCCTGCTGGTTATGGCAAAACGACGGCGGCATCTTCGTGGTTGTCTGACAAACCTAATGTCGGTTGGTATAGCGTTGACGATAGTGATAACGGCACGTATAGCTTTATCACTTATTTTCTTCGAGCACTAAACAACGCGACCAAAAATACCTGCATTAAAGCGTTGTCCGTTGCTGAAAAGCGACAATTCTCATCACTCACAGCGCTTTTTAGTGACGTGCTGTCAAGTTTGATCGAATTCAAAGAAGAGTGTTATGTCGCTATTGATGATTTTCATCTCATCAATCATGATGAAATTGGCGAATCGATGCGCTTTTTCCTGAAACACTTGCCTGAAAATATTACGTTGGTGATAACAAGCAGAACTCTACCTCCTCTAGGCATTGCTAATTTAAGAGTTAGAGGACAAGTCATTGAAATTGGTACTGAGCAATTAGCGTTTGATACCAATGAAACCATGCGCTTTCTAAATCAGAAGGAAGCTGGTGAAGTTGACCGCACGATAGCTGAGCATTTAACCGGTTATGTAGAAGGCTGGCCTTCGGCGCTTCAGCTCATCGCTCTTCAAACTCAAAACCAAGAAAAAACGCTCAAGCAAACTGCTGAATCTATTCACTCATTCAATCACGAACATTTGTGGGACTATTTGGCAGAAGAAGCTTTTAATCTTCTTGATGAAGAGACCAAAATATTTCTAATGCAATGCGCGATCCTAGATCACTTTAATGATGAACTCGCGCAAGAAGTGACGAATAGAAAAGACGCTCTCAATATTATTGAGTCATTGCACCGCTCAGGAATGTTCGTCCATCGTCTTGAAGGAGAAAATAATTGGTATAAGTTTCACAATTTGTTTGCTGAATTTCTTTCTCATCAAAGAAGAGCGTTAATGCCACTCAGAGAACAAGAACTACATACTAGCGCTTCCCAAGCGTGGTTAAATCAAGGTTCTCCCGTTCAAGCTTTGAAGCATGCTAGGCAGTCAAATGACCATAAGCTAGTGGCGGAAATTCTAAGCAAGCAAGGCTGGGAACTGTTTAACAATGGGGAGCTTCATACTGTTGAGTTAGCAATAAGCAGCTTAGATCCTATTTCTCTCTATACCCACCCTACTCTATGTTTATTACAAGCTTGGCTAGCGCAAAGTCAGCATCAGTTCGAAAAGGTTGGAGCACTACTACAAAAAGCAGATGCTCAAATGGCCACTCTGGGTGTTAAGCTTTCAACAGAGTTGCAGGCAGAATTCAATGCATTAAGGGCACAAGTTGCGATCAACGAGAATGAACCTGAAGCTGCCCTACAACTAGCAGAGCTAGCTCTCAGTCAACTAGATCAAACAAGCTTTCACAGTCGTATTGTCGCAACCTCCGTGATAGCTGAAGTTAACCATGTCATCGGCCATCTAGATCGTGCCCTACCAATGATGCAACAAGCTGAGAAATTAGCACGTCAATATCAAATTTATCACCAAGCACTATGGGCCATTCTCCAACAAAGCGAAATCCTGTTTGCCCAAGGGTACGCGCAAGCTTCCTTTGAAATTCATGATAGCGCATTCAAACTCATCGAAGACCATCAATTGCATCAAATTCCTTTGCATGAGTTCTTACTTCGAATAAGGGCACAAACGTTGTGGAGTTGGAATCGATTGGAGGAAGCCGAACAATGTGCGTTTGGTGGGATAGACACTCTTGGCCCCAAAATGGAGAGCAAACACTTACATTCTTACTCTATGCTCACAAGAATAGCGCTACGACGAGGAGAGATTGATACCGCAAAGGCGTTTGTTAGCAAAATCGAAGAGTTGCTCAGTCAATCCACGTATCACGTAGACTGGACTGCAAATGCATATCTGTCATTATTGCTCTATTGGCGAGCAATCGACGATAAACTCTCAATAGAGCAGTGGCTCAAGCATACAACGCGACCAGACAAAGCCATCAATCACTTTTCACAGTTGCAATGGAGAAATGTGGTTCGAGCACACTTCTACTTAGGAGAGTACCAGAAAGCAGAAACGAACCTCACTTGGATTCAGCAACAAGCTAAAGAGAAAAACCTTGTCACAGACACAAATAAGAACCTACTTATTGCAGCCATGATTTCTTTTGCGCAAAACCATTCAGAATTGGCGCAGGATCAATTACTAGAGGCGTTACAAATAACCCACCAAACTGGCATTTTAGGCTACTTTCTAGTTGATGGTGCACACCTTGAACCCATACTCAAGCTTTTGGATGACAACGGCCAGCTTGGAGAGCTAGAACAACATAAAGTGAAGCACTTGTTGAAAGAGATCACTCATTCAGCCCGCTCTAACAACATGCACTTCAATCAAGAGTTTATTGATAAGCTAATAAAGCACTCTGAGACACCAGAGCTTGTACGAACCAGTCCTCTAACGCAGAGAGAGTGGCAAGTTTTAGGTTTGATCTATTCAGGGTTCAGTAATGACCAAATAGCTCACGAGCTTGGTGTGGCAGGAACAACCATAAAAACCCATATACGCAATGTCTATCAAAAGCTAAATATAGCCAACAGAAAGGAAGCCGTAAAAACAGCAGAAAGTTTTATAGAACTCATAGGATATTAAGCAAAACTAAGCAGTTATGAACGCTTGCAAGAAAGGTCATTTACAATGTAAATTCTGAGGTTTTTACGCTTTTAGATTGGCTGTCGCCAACGAATAGGCCGAGCGAATTCGCTCGGCCTATTGGCATGAAGTAGGTATGCAGCCAAAACTATCTGCTACTGAATTTAGCTGGATAATTCTGCATTATGATAAACTTGTTGAACATCATCACAGTCATCAAGCATATCTAGGAACTTTTGAAATTTCTCTGCATCTTCACCCTCAATTTGGGTATGCGTCTGAGGAACAAAAGTAATTTCTTCTACATCAAGAGTCAGCTCTGGAAACTCCTCATGCAGCGCTGTCTTTGCTTTAAAGAACTCTGTGTGCGGCGCAAATACTGTGATGACACCATTGTCTAGTTCGATATCAGTGACATCGACATCCGCCATCATCAGCGCTTCTAATACCACTTCTTCATCTTCACCTTTAAATTGGAAGACCGCATTATGGTCAAACATATGCGCTGTAGTGCCAGGGCTACCGATTTTGGCACCTGTTTTTACAAAGCACTGGCGAACATCTTGGAAAGTGCGATTACCGTTGTCTGTAAGGCAATCAACAATTACGCTTGCACCACCGGGAGAAAATCCTTCATAACGCGCTGGTTGATAGTCCTCACCACCGCCCCCACTGGCTTTATCTAACGCTTTATCTATAACGTGACCTGGAACTTGATCTTTCTTCGCCTTAGCGATGAGGTGCTTAAGTGATAGGTTAGTATCTGGATCAGAACCACCGTTTTTAGCACACATGTAGATCTCTTTACCATACTTGGAATACACTTTAATTTTTGCGCCTTGGGTCTTAGCCATAGAGGCTTTGCGCACTTCAAAACTTCTTCCCATTGGGGTTTTCTCTCTCGTTAAATTTAACGTCAAGCAGTGAGTTTAGGACAAGCGCATCATACTTTTGTACTTGTCAATACTACTCTGAAACCAAGCTTTTTCATGCTCGTCGGTTATCGCTTCAAGAGCGACTGATATTGCATCTTGTGTTGATTCACCATTTTTTATTTGCCAAACCAAATAAGATGCTTGTTTATCAAGTTCAATCTTATTTTTCTCATGTTTTGGCAAAGATGAAAGATTAACCGACATGGCTCGTGCTCAACGCTGAAAATACTTGGCCCAGAAATATATCACACAAGGTAGGAAACAAAAGTACTTTGTATTGGTTTAGATCAACAAACATCCAAATTAAAAAGGGTGACCTAAGCCACCCAATCCGTAAAATATTGCTACTAACTTAGTGAAACAATCCCAACTCTCTAGCCTCTTCGATTGTTAAGCCACTTTCTCGAATCTCCTTCAACGCTTCAATACGACGACGAGCTTCTGCTGACTTTACTTTATCGACTGATTTTTTGGGTGCCTCTTGTTCCTCATCCGTGAGATCCCACTTATTTGCAATATTCGTCATTTCATCATGGTCGATAGAATTAATGGACATTGTTACCTCCGATAACCATGTAAGGAACAATTAATCTGTAGCAAAGCCCCTACTCTTTGTTAAGTAGTATAACTGCATTATGTGAGCTACTTTTAGCTTCCGAAATCAAACTTATATTTTAAGGATAGCTACTTTACATAAAACTTAATGTGAGATTATATTTAAAAGATTGGCCCAAATAATTAATCGTTGTTTTTTTAAACGCCATTCAATGTATTCGGCTCTCTCTTACATGATCAAGCTTTCGGAAGTATGATCATGGTGATTGCTTTAAATCCCCTTTCCCGTAATGAAATACCCGATTATTTTGGTAAAAAATAAGAGCTTGAAGGCAAGTGAAGGGAAAATGCTATTGTCGGTTTCGACATAAAAAAAGCGAGCTTCAGAGAAGCTCGCATTAGAATTCGAATCAATAAAACTTACCACTTTTCCAAATAACTAGAAAGGGCAAAAGGTTGTCTATTCGGCGTAAAAGACTAAAGCAAACGTTTGCTCCACATGTCATTGCAATGTCAGTTTTGTGTCGACAAAGACTTGATTGTGTAAATAACTGCGCTAAATAGCCATATCTTCTAGCACTTTATACACTGTCTCATCAATACGACCTTCATAAACTTGTTTGCATACCTTCCTGCGCACAGCCAAGCCAGAAATCAAACGTTCAATTGACAGATGTTTGTTGTCAGTTTGTTCATTATACAACTCGACCAACTTGCTTAGAGTCTCGTATAAAATGATATCATTTCCCACACGTAGATAATCAAGCTTCTCTATGAGCTCGTCGCACTCAGTTTTGATAGATGAGTATGGATGCCCTGTCATAGCAGCCAAGGCTGTTATACTGCGTTCTAGAGCCTCTGGAGAGGTATATTTCGACAGAGTAATGGTAATTTCATCCGCATTAATTTCAACCAAGTGCTTTCTCAGCTTAACTCGACGACCTAATTTACCTTTTGGTGATGGCGCTTTCCGTTGAATTGGTTCAAATTCGCCGTCAATAATCGTGGATAACTCATCGAGTTTTTGTTTCGATACCATTTCATTTCGTAGTGGGTTTGGAAGCGTTGGGGCCATATTACGCTTGCCAGCATTAGTGGTTTTAGCTCGAGAATAGCGAAGTACTTCTTCGACATCGCATTTAATATCGACTTGATAATCTGCCGTTTTGTTCTGTTTTTTGATCTTTGAAATGGTTAAGTGGTATCCCCAAAGGTTAACGATAAAAAGATCTTCTGTCGATTTGTCTTCGGATAACTTTCGTAGTTCGCGAATAAGATCCATTGAAAAGCGACGCCACTCTATGTTTCTAGCAAGCTTTTGATTTAATTCGCTTAAAAGCATAGAGTCGGAATGTCGTCTCGACATCCTACTTCTAAAGTACGAATAAAGCTGAAATACTAACGTATGTTGTCGCAGTATTTCCGGTGGAAATAGGAAGAAGTAATCACGGGTGAGAAGCTCGTCGTAAAATGAGGGCTCCCAAACTAAGATATATAGGTTGGGTTTGATCCGGATCTCACCATCAGCCCCTTCAACGGGAGCTTCTTCCGAAGCCGTAATAGTTCGAGCTAAAAAACGAAACCGATCACTTTTAAATCCTTCTGGCATATTTTCACTTAGCCACCGACCAGTTAACTCATGTAACTGAAAGTCTGTAAACTCAATACGATCAATACTGTCTCGAATAGAGTCTCTCGCTGGACCGCTGTCCTTTTTTCCTCGAAGAGATAGAATATCAGTAATGTACAATGGCGTTTTATTTGGCGCTTGAACAGAATCAAGATGATAGTGATCTTGGTGATGATCATGATATTGAACTGTTAGCGTAAACAGGGCAAATAGTGTCATTAAATCATCAACCGTCATAATATTTTTAGATGATCTTGTTTCTATGACTGCTTTAGTGCCCGAAATTGATACCATTGATTTTTGGTAGCTTTTTCTTGTCCTAGGTGGCGCTAACGCTTGATCAATGATCCCTGCCCAATTAGTCGGAGAAACTACGAATTGATCGGCGTCATCTTTCATTGCTGGTGGAATATTTAAACCATGCTCATTCAACAAACGCTTATTGACTTTGGTTTGTGCTAACGCTTTCGATCTTTTTTTCTTCTGGGAAGCTTTTACCGATTCTGTAACTAAGCTTGTTGCCCCTAGCACCGAAATTAATTGGTTCGGGTTGACAAACTTATGTAGCATTGTTTTGCCCGCTAGACCTTGTTCAAATTTCACAGCTACTTGGGTAAATAAACCAATATTCACGGCGGCTCGTAGTCTCTGCTGTATAGCAGCTCTAGTGACTTGCCCTTCAGTCGCGTCTATTAACTCTGTGGTCGATACTAGGCCGTCTTGACTCCTGAGGCTATGTAGAGAGATCAAATTCAGGAGTTCAACAATACTCTTCGTTACGCCCTTAAAATGTTGATATTGTTCAATCCAATCTACAGCGTTTTCAGAAACTTCAAATAAGTGCCCGTCCTTGTGACTTCGAGGTGCTTTGATCAGAACTTTGTTTTCTTGTCCCATTAATTGAATCCGTATGAACGTTCCCGTAATTTTGCCATCTTTCCGAAAAGAAGATTAATAGAAAAATAAAAAGAAATAAAGAAATTTTTATTGGTTTTAATAACCTGATCTACTTGATTACTTTGATCTATATTGATTATATGATCTATGATCAAGCGAGCTAAAAACATCTAAGTTCATGTAATTAAGGTTGTTTTTTTAGGTGACGTTAGGAAGCATGATCAATGCTTTTATGAAAGTATGATCATTAGTTTCTGAAATGATGATCAACGAAACGTTTAAGCATGATCATCATATATCTGGACTTATGATCATCAGTAATTTGAAACATGATCAAGGTTACTACACATGTTATCCACAATTGATTTGATTAGAATTTATCCTCAAGTGTAAAGAATGATGGAAATATACGTTTAGTACCGACTGGAACAATGATCAAGAGTATGTAGTTTGTATTGTTTTTGGTAATTTAAGCGTTTCAAACCATGAAATTCAAATTACGAATATCCATCATTGTTCAGCAAATTATCACTTTATTTAGTGGAAGCATGATCAAGCTATCGGATAAATTTGGTCAAAAAAGGTGGAATTCCAATTTACAACGGCTATTGCCCGACTAAATATCAAAATATCTATATTACATCTGACATTAGCCGTACTTTATTGTGAAAAACATATGCTTCCGAAAGCGTGTCTACTTGATCATTGATCCGCTAGCCACGTAGTTAATCGGGATCGTTACTATATACTTAGTCAACTAAATTGCTCTCTTGATCATTCTTCCACATAGTCGTTGTGAACTCGAAAGCATGATCAAGTAATAACCATGATCATGCTTTCATAGGCAGACGATATTCAATTTTCAAGAGTATCTAAATTTAACAAACTTGATTGTTAATTGATTAAGTTTGCATCACCTGTTGTTGGTAATACAAAGGCCGTAAAATATGCCTATATTCCAATCGTTCCGGAAGCTAATTAAGTTTACATTGTAAATAAGTGATGTTGTAACATTTTAAATGTATGGCAAATTTAGCAATATCTTTACAGCTTATTTAGTTTGCACTGCATCACAATATTAATAATTAGTTCACTTTGTATAATTAAGTTTATCTTTTAACCATTAAATATTCGTGCAGCATTTAGTTGTTAAATTAGTGAAATGCTGTACAATTGTGTGCTCGTCATTATTAACGGACTTTGGCTATGAAGAGAGAGCAAACGATTCAAAACCTGTACCAAATCGCTGAGCAGACTCAGCAAGTTCAGGCTGATAGGATTGAAATTGTTTTAGAAGAACGAAGCGATGATCACTTTCCTGCAATGTCTAAAGCGTTGATGGAAACTCGCTCAGGTCTGACACGTAGAAAGCTTGATGAAGCGATAGGGAAGCTCGAAGAGAAAGGGCATCAGTTTACCAAAAACAATGCTAACCATTATTCCATTTCTTTAAATGAAGCACATATGATTATGGAAGCCGCTGGCGTTCCTAAATTTTATGAGCGCAAGAAAAATGGTGGTAACAAACCATGGATTATTAACGTACAAAACCAAAAAGGCGGTACTGGTAAGTCGATGACGGCGGTTCATTTAGCCGCTTGTATGGCTCTTAATCTAGATAAGCGCTATAGAATATGTTTGATTGATTTAGATCCTCAAGGTTCATTACGTCTATTTCTAAACCCACAAATCAGTGTTACCGAGCATGAAAACATATATTCAGCAGTCGATGTAATGTTAGATAATTTGCCGGAAGACGTTGTTGTTGATAAGCCATTCTTACATAAAAATGTACTACTTCCGACGCAATACCCGAACTTGAAAACCGTATCTGCTTTTCCAGAAGATGCTATGTTTAACGCTGAAGCTTGGCAACATTTATCTCAGGACCAATCTTTAGATATTGTTAAACTTCTAAAAGAAAAGCTTATCGATAAGATATCTGACGATTTCGATATTATTATGATAGATACGGGGCCACACGTTGACCCTTTAGTCTGGAATGCTATGTATGCATCCAATGCTCTTCTTATTCCTTGTGCAGCAAAGCGCTTAGATTGGGCTTCAACTGTTAACTTTTTTCAACATCTACCGACAGTTTATGAGATGTTTCCAGATGATTGGAAAGGATTAGAATTTGTACGCTTGATGCCGACAATGTTTGAAGATGATAATAAAAAACAAGTGTCTGTATTAACCGAAATGAACTATTTGTTGGGCGATCAAGTAATGATGGCGACGATACCTCGTAGTCGTGCATTCGAAACTTGTGCTGATACTTACAGCACGGTTTTTGACCTTACTACGAGTGATTTTGAAGGCGGAAAGAAAACTTTAGCGACAGCTCAAGACGCAGTCCAAAAAAGTGCATTAGAGTTAGAGCGTGTACTGCATAGTAATTGGCTGTCATTAAACAAAGGGTAATAGGATAAATGACAATAAAAACGTCTGAATTGAACGCAAAACTGTTTGGTAAAGCGAATAAGCGCCGAGCAACTACCCCTCAAGAAGCACGTAGTGCGGTTAAAGAGCAGGCTCAAGTCATCGAATTGGAAGTGGCAGGTGAGCAAAAAGTTTCGTTTGAATTATTTCGAATACCTGCAAGTGAAATCGAATCGCAAACAGTGGTGTTTGCACAAAATGCCCGTGAGCAATCCTTCCTCAATGAGCATGCGTTGTCTGATGTCCTAGTCACTCTTCGTGAGCGCGGTCAACAATATCCAGCAGTTGGCCGTAAAACTGCTGATGGCAGGGTGGAAGTGCTAGATGGTAGTCGACGCAGAATGTCTTGTATTATTGCTAAGCAAGATTTTTTAGTTTATGTCGCCGACAATATCAACACGCATCACGCTAAGTTTTTGTCTGACGTGGCGAATGCTCATAAGCCTTTATCTCTATATGAAAAAGGAAAAGAGATGCAGGCTAAGTTAGATAGTGGAGAAGCTGAAGATCAAAAAGCTCTCGCTAAAATTTTCCAATGTAGTGAGGCTCTTGTCAGCGGTGCGTTGAAAGCAGCGTCATTACCCCTGCAGTTGCTCCAAGCCTATCCAAATGTTGGTGATTTAGGCAGGCCGACAATCGTTAAATTGCACAAGCAGTTTAACGAGCTCACTAAAGGTAACCAATCGAAGCTGTTAGATAGGTGCCAATCAGAAAAAGGTGCGGTTTGGCAAAGAAGTTCAACTCAGGGCGTAGCAAGGCTAACCAAGGAAGTATCAGAATCAATCGAAACATGGATACAAGAGCTTGCACCCAAGAAGAGCAGCTCAAACAGTAAAATTGATTTTATTAAGGGTAGGGCAAGTTACAGTCGCAGCGGCGCAAATTTGTCTTTGAACTTAAAGAAGATAGACGATGAAATGATGCAAGAGATTTTATCTTACCTTGAAGAAAAACTGCAGTGAATAAACTCAGGTCCAAATATAAAAAAGTCGCTAAAAGCGGCTTTTTTTAATGTTGTGATAAAATAGGTTTTATAACTTACGTTCACTATTATTTTATGACTGAAGTCGAGACATTTTTAGCTGAGCTCCACACATTATTACAAACCACGAATCAAAGACACGGAGTCGTCCTATCGGGTCATGATGAATGGAAGCTTAGTACAATCTTACACCTAATTCATTTATACAAATCTGATGACACCAAACAAGTTTTTCAACTTGGTGGCTCGCAGTCGGATATGGTCGACTTGTATGTTTCATTCAAAAAAGGGACTCAACTCCTGGGTCGAGAGTGTTCCCTTTTATTGTGCAGTTTCGAAGACGGCTTTGATGCAAATAGCTTTAATAGTGCTCTAGGAGCGCTTGTTGGAGGGGGGATATTAGTTATTTACTCTTCATCAACTGAAGAAAACAATTTAAGTCACCTTTGGCTTCAGGATCACTTAAGTCGGTTAGTAAATGTTGTCCAAAGTAGTGAATTACCCACTTTACCAAACCTGAAGTTGCAGACACAGGTTAAAGACTATCAACAGCAAGAGCTAGCTGTTGAAAATATAGTTCGCGTTGTTGAGGGGCATCGTAAGAGGCCATTGCTTCTTACCGCCAATAGAGGTCGAGGGAAAAGCAGCGCTCTAGGTATTGCGTCCGCAATTCTCATGAAGAAAAGAAAAATAAAAATAGTCGTTACTGCTCCAAACACTGGAGCGGTAGAGCCCGTTTTTAGACATTGTTCTCGTTTACTCGATGTTGAAGCGAAAAGTAAGGCAGAGCTAGAGTTTGGTCACTCAGTGTTGACTTTTGCCTCTCCTGACGAGGTATGTTCTACAAAGGTATCATGCGATCTTTTATTGGTAGATGAAGCTTCAGCAATTCCGATCGTGATGCTACAAAAAATGGTTCGTCAATACAGTCGAGTTGTATTTTCTACCACAATCCATGGATATGAAGGTTGTGGTAGAGGTTTTACTTTAAAGTTCGTTAGCTGGCTAAAAGAGTTCAGAAGTGGAACTCGCAGCTGCCATTTAACCCAACCGATACGATGGGGAGAAAAAGATTGGCTTGAACTCTGGCAATATCGTACTTTTTTACTTGATGCTGAGGTCAATGAAAATGATGTTGATGGCTTATCTGTTTCAAACGTCATTCTTGTATCGGTGAGAAAAGAACAATTGTTACAAGACGTAGAACTTATGAAGTCGATTTTTTCTTTGCTTGTTACAGCCCATTATCAAACCTCGCCCAATGATTTGTTTTCTTTATTAGCCGACTCTTCAGTTCAGCTATTTATAGCTAAGCAAGGTTCGGTTGTAATTGGTTGCATCTTAGGAGTTGAAGAGGGAAATCTAAGTGAGGAATCTATTACGCAAATTGAAAGTGGATTGCGTCGGCCGAAAGGGCAGCTTGTTGCAACTTCTATCTTAACTTCTTTTGCTATTAGGGAGGCTGCACTGCAAAAGAGTTTACGTGTGATGAGAATAGCTGTTCATCCCCTAACGCAGAGACAAGGTATCGCATCGCGAATGTTGGATTATGTCTCAAATCTAAAACGTTATGACTTTCTTTCTACTAGCTATGGTGTGACAAAAGAGCTACTGCGCTTTTGGCAGCGTAACGAATTTAGTCTTATTAAAGTCGGTAGTAAACGCGATGCAGCAAGTGGTTGTCACTCTGCGATAATGATTCGGGGTACAAGTCTATCTTGGCTAACACAAGCACAAGATTTAATGGGCAGTTCAATTCCGTATTGTTTAACTGACTCCTTACGAGGTCTAGATGTGTCTATCGCTCGTGAATTAGTAAAGCGTTCTAGGTCAAATGAATTGACACAACGCCAAGTAGATATTGTTTATACTTATGTCAATGGAGGAAGTGCTTTTGAAGTTGCCGTACCATTTATTAGCGAAATGATATATAGCTTATCTGACAACGATATTGACTTTGTTACTGATTTGCTAATGTCGAAAGTAGTCCAGCAAAGAAGTTTTAATTTTTGCGCGAATACTTATAACCTGACCGGTAGAAAACAAGTAGAGAAAAAAATCAAAAGCGACTTACTTATTTTACTCTCCAGTTTACAGTGTAAATTTCAGCGCAACTGACTTTATTTTGATGGACTGTAATACTTTAGTGTTACTTATGTTTACGAGCAATTTTCCTGTCTTAAAATTTACACTGTAAATACTACTGAAAGTCGACTAACTAATTATTTTTAAAGTAGTTAACCGGTAGGACAAGATTCAATATTTCTGAGGTGATGCCGCTCGCCAATTTTTCAAAGAAGATCAAAATCACAATACCATTAAGGGATATTTGCAATAATGGTTCGATGTTTGCTTATTTATCATTTCTTCCTACACTCACTATAAACGTCAGAAAGAATTTTATTAGAACAACTATATAAGGGATGGCGACATGGATTGCCTACTTGAAGAGTGCTTGGATATATCGACAGTAATGGATTCCACTTCCACTTACAAAAAATGGCTTAACCAACCAACTCCAATTTTAATTGATGCATCGAAAGTTGCACGCGTAGATACTGCTGGCATACAGGCACTTGCGTCCCTATTTGCGACGGCTAAATCGACCGAAATTAAAATTGAGCTAGTAAACGCCACAGATACTTTATTAGAAGGTATTTCTATCTTAGGTCTTAGCGATTTGTTCGAATAACATTTAGAGAGAAGTTTGAGAGGCTGAATATGACTAAAATCCTTGCAGTAGATGATTCTGTGTCCATTCGTCAGATGGTAAGTCATACATTAAAAGATGCTGGTTATGATGTAGAGACTGCCAATGATGGCCGCGATGCATTGAATAAGGCGCAGAGAACCAAATTCGATGTAGTGATTTCGGATGTAAATATGCCAAATATGGGAGGATTCGATTTCGTACGCGAAATGAGAAATAACCCACAGTATAAATTTATACCGATTTTAATGCTGACAACTGAAACCAGTATGGAAAAAAAGCAAGAAGGTAAATCGGTTGGCGCAACAGGGTGGTTAGTAAAACCTTTTAACCCTGAAACTTTATTAAAGACGTTAAAGCGAGTTATCTAGTATTTACATCGTCTTCTAGCGTCAATAAGCAATGAAATAGGAATTTCTTATGGCTTTAGACATGGAACAATTGCGCAAGATGTTTTACGAAGAGTGTCGTGAAAATCTTGAAGTATTGGAAGGAGTCCTTTTAAAACTCGACCCAACAAACGATGATTTAGAGCCAATAAATACTATCTTTCGAGCAGCGCACTCTATAAAAGGCGGCGCGGCTACTTTTAACTTATTCGATATTAGCGAATTTACCCACTCTGTTGAAGCTTATTTAGACTTGGTTAGAAATGAAGAGCTAAGGCTGACTGTTGCGAGTGTTGATGTACTGCTGCAAAGTGTCGACTGTATCATGAATATGTTGGAAGGACACGAAAGTGGCAAAGAGGTAGACTCCAACTTACAAGAGTCGGTGAGTCAAAAACTGCACCAACTACTAGAAAATAATGTAGAAGCCTCGAGCTCGTCTGAAACATCTTCGACACTAGATAATCCCAATGCTCCTTCCAGTCCTAATCAAGGTAAGCCTTTTGAATGGCACATCATTTTTATTCCTCATCCAGAAATGTTTTTTAGTGGCAATGACCCATTAAGAATTCTTCGAGAGGTTAAAGACTTAGATGATAGTTGCGTGATTTCTGCAAGCCTAGATAAATTGCCAACCATAAATGAAATGGAAGGCGAGTTGTGTTACTTAAGCTGGAAGGCGACTTTACCAGAAGCTATCAGTGAAGAACAGATTCGAGAGATATTCGAATGGGTAGAAGATGAATGTGATTTGAATCTGGAGCGTAAGGAGATAGCTGTTGAATCGAATGAATCACAAGGAAGCCCCACCAGCGAAGCCGAAGACGTCAGTTCCAAACCAACCAACATTGCTGAACCAGCAAATAATGTAGAGCTTCCGGTACAAGCCGTTGAAGATAAGCCGCGCAAAAAAGAAACCCCGGAGCCAAGCACAAAAGTCGCTAAATCTGAGCCTAGCGTAAGCTCTATCCGTGTTGATATCGACAAAGTTGATGGCCTAATTAATCTGGTCGGTGAGCTAGTGATTACTCAGTCTATGTTAGCCGAGATAGGTAACGATTTTACCATAGACAAACTCGAGAAATTAAAAGCAGGTTTAGATCAACTCCTTCAAAATAGTAAAGATCTTCAGGAAAACGTACTTAATATTCGTATGTTGCCGATGAGTTTTGCATTCAGTCGCTTTCCAAGGCTTGTTAGAGACTTGTGCGGTCGTCTTGAAAAGCAAGTAGATCTACAGATCAAGGGTGAAAATACTGAGCTAGATAAAACAGTACTTGAAAGAATTGTAGATCCTCTTGTTCACTTAGTGAGAAATGGCATTGATCATGGTATTGAAATTCCACAGATACGTTTGGAAAACGGTAAACCAGAACTCGGTACGATAGAGTTAAATGCGTATCACCAAGGTGGCTCAATTATCATAGAGATCATTGATGACGGGGCTGGTATCAATTGTGACAAACTATGGAATAAAGCAATAGAAAAAGGTGTGTTAGCTGCTGACGCTCGTCGAGATGAAATGTCAGATAAACAGGTGCTGAATTTAATATTTGCACCAGGATTTTCCACCGCTGAAGAAGTGTCTGATATATCAGGACGTGGGGTGGGAATGGATGTGGTGAAGCGAAATATTGAGGAGTTGGGTGGCCATATTGAGGTGGAATCCGAGCTTGGAATAGGAAGCCGCTTTACGATTAGCTTGCCATTGACTCTTGCGATATTGGATGGGCAATTAGTAAAAGTTGGTGGTGAAGTTTATGTGATACCACTTTTGACAATTATTGAGTCGATTCAAATTGATATGAATTGTGTTAAGCATGCATCAGGTGGTGTAGAGCTCTACCGTTTACGAGAAGAGAATATCCCAATTCTACGACTGCAAGATGAACTTAAAATGGGCGATAGTGGGCCGCTGGATGAAAGAATTTTGTGTTTCGTAGAGGCGGCTGGAAATCGTGTTGGGTTATTACTTGACGAGTTGCTCGATCAACAGCAGGTAGTAATAAAGAGCTTAGAGTCGAATTACAGCAAGGTTCCAGGCATTTCTGGTGCCACTATTCTAGGCGATGGTTCAGTTTCGTTAATTCTTGATATTCAAGGCCTCATTACAGGCTTTTTGAGTCGTAATGCAGAGACAGGTCGCAAAGGTAGAGCGGCTTAGGAGGGGGTATGGATACTGAACAAGAGCAAGCACATAAAGAGCAAATTGCACAAACAATTATTGGCAACGTGGAATCAGAGGTAAGCGAGAGTGCAGACTTTTTGAGTTTCCAATTGGCTAATGAGCTCTATGGCGTTCAAATCAAAGACGTCGAAGAGATTAGAGTTTGGGAGCAACCCACTCCAATTCCTCATTCACCAGCGTACGTTAAGGGGGTCATCAACTTAAGAGGTATGATCGTTCCAGTCGTTGATCTTCGTAGCCGTTTTGAAATTGGTGAATGTCAATATTTGCCGACCACGGTAGTGTTAGTGCTAAGGCAAAAGTCTGGTGACACTGAACGTTTAATGGGGCTTGTAGTTGACGCCGTGAGTGATGTGATAAGCCAAGGAGCAAATGAACTCGCTCCTGCCGTAGGGGAATCACACATCACGCCATACTTGCAAGGTGTTTTGAATGTCGGTGAACAGGTTATGTCTCTTCTTGATACAGAAGAGTTACTCAATATAGAACGGATTCTAAAGGCGGGTTAGTGACCATGGCAACACAAGAGTTCTTAAGTTTTCTTTTAGATGAAGAAGAGTATGGTGTACCAATTCTAGATGTTAGAGAGGTGCGAGGATGGAGTGAGGTTAGAGAAGTTCCAAACTCGCCAAAATATCTATTAGGTGTTCTAGAAATACGAGGTGAATATATTCCTATTGTTGATTTGCGAATGCGATTCAATTTAACGCCTGCAACAATAGGTGCAACAACAGTTGTGATAGTGCTTAATGACGCAGAGAAGCACCCATTGGGCATTATCGTTGATGGAGTATCTGAGGTGTACAATTTGTCCGTTGAAGAGATAAAACCAGCACCTCACATGTCGGTAACGGTCGATGAGAGCTATATAAAAGGTATTGCTTCCGTTGAAAGTGGCCACTTAATTTTGATTAATCTGGAGGCTCTGTTTGACGTAGAAGAGCTCAATAAAACGTCAGTGGAAGAAGTGACAGCTTGAGGGAAAATTCATGGCATTTTGGAATAAACGCAAAGAACCTATGAGTCAGTTTGTAGCTGCAGCTCAAGACTCATTAATGGAAGGTTATAAAGAAAAAGTAGAGGAAGAAAAGGGAGTATCTAAGCAGCAGCTTTTGTCTGCATTGAACGCGGCTCAAACTGCACTAATGATGATAGATCGTGATTTCAAAATCACTTATCTCAATCAAAAATCTCTTGACCTACTTCAAACACACCAAGCTTTATTTCAATCGATTTGGCCGGAATTTCGCGCAGAAGAAGAGCACCTTATTGGATACTGTATTGACGGATTTCATTCCAACCCTGCCCATCAGCGAGAATTATTAGCCAACCCGAATAATATGCCTTATACCACCACAATTGACGTGAAAGGTGTAAAAATAGAACTCAATGTTGGAGCCATTATTAATTCAAATGGTGAATATATTGGCAACACATTAGAGTGGTCTGATGTAACAAGTTACCGGAAGCAACAAGATGACGTTACCCGCCTACAAGCTGCGGTAGATCAAGCGCAAACTGCTATGGTCATGATTGATCGTGACTTTAAAGTCACGTATGTCAATGATCAAACAATTAGTTTGTTTTCCAAACATGAAGCTAAGCTCAGGACAGTTTGGCCTGGTTTCATTGCTTCTGAAGAATGGTTACTTGACCGATGTATTGATGAGTTCCATCAAAACCCTGCTCACCAGCGTCAGCTTTTAGCTGATCCTGCGAATTTGCCATACAGCACAGATATTCAAATAGCGGATCTTAAGATTGAACTGAATGTTGCCGCGATTCGCGATCTCAGCGGGAATTACATTGGCAACACGTTGGAGTGGTCTGACGTTACAGAAATTCGTGAAAGAGCAAATGATGTCGCACGGCTACAAGCTGCTGTCGATCAAGCTCAAACAGCGATGGTGATGATTGATCGAGATTTTCAAATAACTTATATCAACCAGCAGACAGTAAATTTATTTTCTTTGCATGAAAGTAAGTTTAAGCAAGTCTGGCCTGGCTTCATGGCAACAGAAGAGTGGTTGATGGGGCGGTGTATTGATGAATTTCATAAAAACCCTGCACACCAACGCCAACTTTTATCCGATCCATCTAATCTACCATACAGCACTGATATTCAAATTGCCGATCTCAAAATCGAACTCAATGTTGCTGCTATTACAGATCTAGATGGTAACTACATTGGTAACACTTTGGAGTGGGCTGATGTAACAGAAGAAAGGCAGCAGCAAAATAATATAGCCCGTTTGCAAGGCGCTATTGATCAAGCTCAAACGGCAATGGTGATGATTGACCGTGACTTTTTGATTACCTATGTAAACAGAGAAACGATCGAGCTATTTAAAACACACGAATCTACTTTGCGCTCTGTATGGTCAGGATTTACTGCCTCAGAAGAGTGGTTAATGGGACGATGTATCGATGAGTTCCATCGCAACCCTGCCCACCAAAGAAAGCTACTTGCCGACCAATCTAATTTGCCTTACAGCACAGATATCAAAATTGCAGATATTATTATTGAGTTGAATGTGGCTGCGATTGTGGATGCGCAAGGGCAGTATATCGGAAACACGCTTGAGTGGAGTGATGTTACTGAAATACGCGCTAGAGAAACGCAAGTGGGTCGCTTGGCATCTGCTGTAGAGGGTATGACTACGAACTTGATGATGGCAGATAAAGATGGCGTTATCCAGTACCTGAATCCTTCTTTGTCAAACTTACTGAAATCCCGGGAGAGAGATTTACAAAAAGTGTTGCCCGGTTTTGATGCTAACAATTTAGTCGGAACTAGTATGGATATTTTCCATAAAAATCCTAGTCATCAACAAAGCATCATTAACAACCCAGATAAATTACCATTTTCGGCCGATATTAAAGTTGGAGGCTTGGAATTCAACTTAACTTGTATTGCGATGCATGACCCCAATGGCGAATATATTGGTCCTGCTCTGCAATGGGAAGATATTACTGAGCAGCGCGATGGTCAACGCCAAGTTGAATCCCTCATTCAAAAAGCGATTGCCGGCGAGTTGGACGAACGAATTGATACCGTCGCATACAGTGGCTTTATGAAAGAACTTGGCGATGGAATCAACAGTTTACTTGATACCTTAGTTGATCCGCTTGGCCAATGTATTGATGTGATGAGCCAGGTTGCTGATGGTGATTTGAACAATACAATGTCCGACAGTAACAAAGGCGAGTTTGGCCGGCTGTCAAATGCAGTCAATACCTCTATCACCAATATTCGTGAAATGGTGGAAAAAATTACCACGTCATCTGCACGAGTTGCTACAGCTTCAACCGAAATTGCTGATGGTAACAATGACTTAAGCCAACGCGTAGAGGCTCAAGCATCTAACCTTGAAGAAACTGCCGCTAGTATGGAAGAGATGACAGCGACTGTTCGACAAAACGCAGAAAACGCTAAAGGGGCGAATGAACTCGCTGATGATGCTGCGCAGAAAGCTGGTAAGGGAGGAGATGTCGTTGGCCAAGCCGTGTCTGCGATGTCTGAAATTAATACTGCAAGTAAAAAAATCTCCGATATCATCGGTGTGATTGACGAAATTGCATTCCAAACCAATTTACTAGCGCTGAACGCAGCAGTTGAAGCTGCTCGCGCAGGTGAACAGGGTAGAGGTTTTGCTGTGGTTGCTGGGGAGGTTCGTAACCTTGCGCAGCGAAGTGCTGCGGCAGCAAAAGAAATCAAAGGATTGATTAAAGATAGTGTAGAGAAGGTGGATGAAGGGTCGCGCTTAGTTGACGAGTCTGGCGAAACGCTGAATGAAATAGTGGAAGCAGTAGGGAAAGTTACAGAGTTAGTTTCGCAAATTGCTTCTTCAAGTGCTGAGCAATCAACTGGCATAGATGAAATAAACCGAGCTATTTCAACTATGGATGAGATGACTCAGCAAAACGCTTCTTTGGTTGAAGAAACATCCGCGGCGAGCCAATCCCTTAAAGATGAAGGTAAAGAGCTGCTGAAATTGATGAACTTCTTCAGCAATGACAGCAATGTAGCCACATTTGAGCCAACACGGGCACCAATTCCAAGTAGTAATCCTACGCCAACGCAAAAGCCTCCACGAGAAAGTAGGAAAGTGAGCCCGATTCATAGTGTAAAAGTTGCCAATTCGAACTTAAATGCCAGTGAGGATAGTGACGAATGGGAAGAGTTCTAACTCGAGAAACTAAGCCAATGGATGCTTCAGAACAGAAGGAGTTCGAGTTAACCCCCAAAGATTTTAAGTTTATCCAATGGTTTATGCATAAATCGGTGGGGATTTATCTAGGTGATCGTAAACGCGCCATGGTATACGGGCGCGTTAGTCGCCAGATGCGTAAGTTAGGCTTGAGGCGTTTTATTGATTATCGCGAGTTAATAGAGAATGACGACAATGAACGTGTTCACTTTATTAACAGCTTAACAACGAATAAAACGGACTTCTTCCGTGAATACCACCACTTTGAGTTTATTGAAAAGGTGCTAAAACAAGAATGGAAAGAGCGTGGTGAGAAAACTTTGCGTATATGGTCTGCAGGGTGCTCTACAGGACAAGAACCGTATAGTCTGGTTTCTTCGCTGTTTACTTCTGGAATTATAGAGTGGTGCGATTCTCTTTCAATACTCGCTAGCGATTTGGATACCATGGTTTTAGAGCAAGCCAAGGCGGGTATTTATAGTGATGAAGCAATCAGTACCATTCCCGAGCAATATTTAAAACGTTGTTTTGTGAGAGGTAAAAAGCAGCAACAGGGCATGATTAAGATTAAAAAAGGTCTTCAGCAGTTTATTGATTTCAAACAGATTAATTTGCTCGATGATTGGCCTATGGACACTCAGTTTAATCTAATTTCCTGTAGAAACGTGATGATCTATTTCGATAGACCAACACAAGAACAACTTATTAGACGGTTCCACCAATACTTAAAGCCGAATGGGATATTGTTTTTAGGTCACTCAGAGAGTGTCGGAGCATGTTCAGATATATTCCATCATTTGGGGCATACCATCTACGTAAAACAGTGAGGGAAAAATGGCAGCGATGGGGACCACAAAATTTAAGCACGATAGTACATATATTAATCGCTTTTATCACCCGCAAAAGCAAAAACATCTGGTGAAAGTAATGCCGGGAGGTGTTTATTGGTCTACCGATGCTGAGGAAATAATATGTACTGGCTTAGGGTCTTGCATAGCTGCATGTATTTGGGACCCAGAGAAACGAATTGGTGGTTTGAATCACTTTTTATTGCCGTTTGATAATAATAATCAACTTCGCCATTGGCACCCTGATGAGGTGGTTTCTACCGCTTCCCGTTATGGTAGTCACGCTATGGAAATGCTTATCAACAGTTTGGTGTCTCACGGCGCATCTAGGCTCAATTTAAAGGTTAAGTTATTTGGCGGTGCCAAAATGATGGGCCATATTTCTATGGTGGGACAGAAAAATATCGAATTCGTAAGGAGTTATGTGCATCAAGAGGAGCTTAACGTTATCGCGGAAGACCTTGGGGGCGATACCCCAAGAAAAGTGATGTTTGAGCCTACAACTGGTCGAGCATGGATCAAGAAACTTCCATTTAATGAAGTGAATAAAATTCATAAAGAAGAAGAAAAATACGCAAGTCAGTTGGATAAAGAAAGTCATAGGAATCATGATGATGATGTGGAGCTTTTTTAATGACAAATAAATCCAGAGTGTTGGTAGTTGATGATTCCCCAGTGTTTAGGGCCTTGCTGTGCCAATTAATAAATAGCGATCCGTTGCTTGAAGTTGTCGCCGAAGCTGCAGATCCTTATGAAGCTAGAGATCTGATAAAGCTTCACAATCCCGACGTATTAACCCTAGATATTGAAATGCCTAAAATGAACGGGGTCCAGTTTCTAAAGAATCTAATGCGCCTACGCCCAATGCCTGTTGTTATGATTTCAACCTTAACTCAGCACGGTGCTGAAGCGACTCTAAAAGCTTTAGAAATAGGTGCTGTTGATTATTTTCCTAAGCCGGATGTTGAAAATACAGGGGATATGGTCAACTACAAAGAGCAGGTTAATGAGAAAATAAAAATGGCCGCTGGTGCTAATGTAAGCGCTTCATATTCCCCATCCGCACCTTCTAAAGCTTGGAACGAGCACGAAGTGACAAAAACTTCTTGTGAAGTGATTGCGATTGGCGCTTCAACGGGAGGGACGGAAGCGATCAAAGATGTGTTATCCGCACTACCTGCAGGGATGCCTCCTATCATTATTACTCAGCATATTAGTGCGATGTTCAGCAAATCTTTTGCAAATAGACTTAATGAAAGTAGCGATATAGACGTTAAAGAGTTGAGTACCAGCCGCGCGCCTTTAGTTTGCGGTAGTGCATATGTTGCACCTGGCGATAAGCACATAACCTTAGTGAGGAAGGGTGGCAATTTATACTGTCAACTTGACGATCGTCCGCCTGTAAATAGACACAAGCCATCAGTAGAAGTCATGTTTGATGCGGTTACAGAGACGGTAGGTAAAAAGTCTATTGGCATTATTTTAACTGGGATGGGGAATGATGGTGCAGAAGCACTTCTTAGGATGAAGGATAAAGGAGCTATGACGATAGCTCAAGATGAGAAATCGAGCATCGTTTGGGGTATGCCAAGAGTGGCTGTTGAAGTCGGTGCTGCGGAAAAAGTATCTGATTTAAAGAAAATCCCCGGTTTAGTTTGTGAATATTTATTTAAGTAATTGATTAAGATTACTAAATCTAATGTAGAGACCATGCTATGGAAAGTATTTTTAAAACAAGGAAGTTTCAATATTTCGTGGCAGTCGTATTACAACTCATTTTGCTTGTTGTTAGCTTATTTTATTCTTCTAGCATGTGGCAACTGATATTGGTTGTATGTATTGCTGCCATTCCTTGGATATTGCTCTCAAACCAGAAAAAAGATAGTGACCCTATAAAAGAAGAATCCGCACAGAAACAAGAAAGCCTCGCGACGTCTTTGCGAGAAGTAAAGACGGTTTTGTCAGAAGTTCACCCTCGAATTTCAGATCCATTGAATCGCCAACATACTGTTATAAACGAGTCCGTAGAGACTCTAAACAATTCGTTCTTCACCTTACAAAAAGTGGCGGAAGAGCAGAACCAAATTTCTAACCTTTTGGTCGATAATTTACTTGGTAATCAGGATAGTGCATATAGCTTGACCAAGGTGTTACCTCGAACTGAAGAAATTATAGATGAGTACGTACAGAGACTTATTGATGTCTCTGAAAAGAGTATTTCGGCAGTACATAGTATTCACGACATGTCAGATAAACTTGAGGTAATTTTTAAGCTATTGAACCAAGTTCGTGGCCTATCTGAGCAAACTAATCTTCTAGCGTTAAACGCAGCGATTGAGGCTGCGAGAGCAGGGGAAGCTGGACGAGGCTTTGCAGTCGTTGCACAAGAGGTTCGGAACCTCTCCATTAAAGCGGATGAGCTTAATAATCAGATTCAAGAAGAGATAAATGTTGCTCAGGCAACGGTAGAGCAAGCCAATGAGACTGTTGGAATAATGGCAACTATCGATATGACTGAAGCCATTGAATCAAAAGAAAAGGTTGATGAGATGCTACGTGGTGTTCATCAAGTCAATATTGGTATTGAGCAAGAAATACAAAAAATACGTCAACTAGGTTCTGAGTTGCACCAACATGTAGACAATGGAATACGAGCGCTTCAATTCGCTGATATCGTCGTTCAGCAAGGAGATTATGCAAAGACCTCGATTGTATTCATCGAAGATCTCGTAGAAATTGTGTCTAAATATAGTAGCAACGAAATTGATGAAGAAATGTTATTAAGTCAGTTATCAAAGCTCATTGATAAGGCGAACGATCAACGTGATCCTGCAGCCAATCAAGTGAGTATTGATGAAGGTGAAGTTGAGCTGTTTTAAGGAGTATAAATGACAGTTGAAACCAATATAGATAAAGGCTCCAAACGCGTAACAATTTCTATTGAAGGTGCGTTTGGTTTTAACCTAGTTCAGGAGTTTCGTCGTGCCTACCTAGATAAGAAAGATCATCAGTTTATTATCGATCTGAGGAAAGTGGATTATATTGATAGTGCTGGGTTAGGTATGTTGTTAAATATGCAAAATTATTTGGGGCAAGGAGATAAAGCGATCTCCATTACTAACACTTTGCCGCAAGTGAAAAAGATCTTGTTAATTTCGAGGTTTGACAAGAAATTCAGTATTGATTGATCAAGGGGCTGTCTATGCGAGTAATGATCGTTGATGATCATGAAACGAATAGAGAATTATGTCGTTACATGTTGGCAAACGTTGCTGAAACAGTAGACACTTTCGAAGATGGTGAGCATGTTGTGGCTGCTATGCAAGAAATGACCGCACTGCCTGACGTGATTCTGCTCGATGTAATGATGCCTATTAAAGATGGGTTTGAAACTGCAGCTGAAATCAGAAGTGCTTTCCCTGAATATCATATCCCTATTATCTTTTTGACAGTATTAGATGATCATGATTCGTTTGAGCGTAGCCTTGCATTAGGCGATGATTTTATCTTAAAACCCGTTGAAAGAAGTGTCTTAGTCGCAAAAGTTCAGGCGCACCATCGAATCGTTAAAATGCATAAAGAGGTGATAAACCAACGAGATGAATTACAGCACTTCCATGAACATGTAAAGTATGATTACGCTATCGCTGAGTCAATTTTTACAAATCTGATGGATGAAATGAGTTCACAAGTGAACCATATCTACGGACTGAATTATATTTCAACACCGTCCACCATCTTTAACGGTGATTTAATTGTGGTGGCAAATCGCCCACATGGTGGCGTGTATGTAATGATAGCTGATGCGACAGGGCATGGACTACCAGCTGCGATATCAGCAATACCTGCGACCAGAGCATTTTTCTCTATGGCAGCAAAAGGAATGTCGCTTGGTGAGATTGTTACTGAGATAAATAACTCGCTGGTGAAATTTCTACCTTTAGGAATGATGCTTGCGGCTAGTGTTTTCGAAGTTCGAGCTAATGGTTTTGAAGTTTCTTGGTGGGGCGGTGGGTTGCCAGATGCTTACGTTTTAAATGCTGAAGGTAAAATAATTCGTCGGTTAGAATCAAACCATATGCCTTTAGGTGTGCTCAAAGAGCATGAATTTGAAACGAATCTGGTTCACTTAAAGTTAGAACCTAACCAGCAAATTATTAGTTATACTGATGGAATTACTGAAGCGGCAAATTTGGAAGGAGAACAATTTGGCTCTGAGCGACTAGAGAAAGTATTGCAAGAGAGTAAAAATATCATCTCCAATCTTTACGACAAGGTTCAAAAATTTACCGCGAAGGGTAAAGAAGATGATTTATCTATATTGGCGATGAATTTTCCTATTTCCAATGGTGCCGATACTATAGAGCCAGTCGAAGCGATTAGTATGAGATCCTTGCCCATTACGTCTTCTCTCAAATTCCCAGCGGAAGTACTCAGAGACTCAGTTGTTATGAATGAAGTGCGTCAATACCTAATGGGAATTGTTCCAGGTGGTGGACACTTGGACTTGATCTGCTCTGTGTTATCCGAGTTGTTTGCTAATGCGATTGAACACGGCTTGTTGAGCTTAGATTCTAAAATAAAAGACGATCCAGATGGATTCTTTAATTTCTATTTAATTCGAGAACAAAAGCTAAGTGAACTTGGCGATGATGCATTTCTTGAATTACGAGTCGAGTTTACACCTAGTAAAAGCCTGCTAAAGATGGAATTAGAGCATAATGGTGAAGGTTTTGACTATGAGAAGTTTCAAAATGTAAATAGTGAGCAGACTTACGGTCGTGGTATTGTTCTTGCTAGAGAATTATGTGAGTCGTTGCAATATTCGAAGCAAGGAAAGTGTGTAACTGCTGTTTATAACTTTGATGCCACACACCATTTTCCAAGCTCGTTATAGGAAACTGCTAAAATAACAACTACTTTCCGTGCAACTCTTGCATACATGATTATAATTTACAGTGTAAAAATATAGATGCAAGCTAGGTAACCTAGCGGAGCAATACAGCTGACATATCTTGGTCAAAGCGTAGCGAATGATTTGTCAGTAAGAGCGTGGAAGATGGAAGTTTTATGTGGAATAAGTTCGTTTCAATGTCTGAGGATAGTACATATGTGACGGCGAAGCTGTCTCCAGATATTACGGTTGATAATAACTTCAGCACTAGAGGGCTTGATGAAGCTCTGGGTGAAATATCTGCTAGTAATTTCTTTGTTCTTGAAGAAGAAGTAAATCGATTCATTAATTGTGCGAAAGAGATGAAAGGTGAAGCTTTCTCTGGCGTTCGTATTGCAGAATTACGCGATGCTTCGGTAGAAGTCGTTCTCGATGATCAAGAAATGCTCGCGAGTATGGTCGTAACAGGTGCTTATGACGGAAAGCCGTTGAGTGGCCCTGATATTATCCAAGCCTTGTCTGATGCTCAGGTGACCAAAGGCATTAATAAACTTGCATTAAAAAAAGTTATGCTGATGAGTGTTCAGTTGAAACCTGGCGAAACTTTTACCCAGCCCGTTGCTCAAGGAAAACGTCCAATTCAAGGTAAAGATGCTCGCTTTGTGCCATTGGTAGAAGATGTGAGTAAACGTGTTTTGGCTCCTAAAGAAACAGATGATAGTGGTAAAGTCGATATGCTGAACCTAGGAGAAACAATCACAGTGGAGGTTAATCAACCTCTAATGAAAAGAATTCCTGCGACCAAAGGAACGCCTGGGTTAACTGTGCAGGGTAAGGTGATGTACCCTAAACCAGGCAATGACCAAGCTATGATGGAAGGCAAAGGCTCAGCAGTCTCGCCTAAAGATCCAAATATTTTAGTTGCTACTGAATCAGGCATGCCTATCATCAAAAGCAAAACGGTAGATGTCGAAAATGCACTTTGCTTACCAACGGTAGGGGTTGCAACTGGGCATGTAAAATTTAAAGGCAATGTCGTCATCAACGGAGATATCGAGTCTGATATGGTCGTTCGTGCTACAGGTTCGATTACTGTAGGTGGTTTTATAGAATCAGCGGATGTTCAAGCCAAAGGCGATATTATTGTTGCGAAAGGAATCATTGGTCATACCGTTCCTGAAGGTGGAGAAAAAAGCTGTGTCGTCAAGTCGGGAGCAAGTATTAAAGCTAATTATGCACAATACGTAAAGCTTCAAGCGGCTGACGATGTAGAGCTGTCCGTTCACTGTATGGGTAATGAGCTTAGTTGTGGAAGAGATCTAAAAGTCTCTGATGCTGGAGGCAAGCAGGGGACACTTAGCGGTGGCGTCGCTAAAGTTGGAGGTAAAGTCATTTGCGTTAATTTGGGGGTAGAGGGTGATACACCGACGTTAGTCGAAGCGTTTGCCCGTTACGCTAAATACAAAGAGCAGCTCTCCAAACTGAAAGATAGGTACAAAGAAGCTCAAGAGGGCACTATGGAAGTGGTCCGTAAAGAGCTAGATTTCAAAAAATTGCCGAAAGAGGAACGCTCCGCGGAAGCGGAGCAAGAAATTGAAGACTTTAAGGAAAGCGCGAACGAAAAGCTCGAGCAAGCTAAAAGCGCGCTCGAGGTGCTGGAAGCAGAGTTTGATGAGCAGCTGGAAAAAGCCACAATTGAAGCCAAAAATAAAGTTTATACGCACGTGACGATCCAATATGCGGAAGAAAAGCTGATCACAAAGCGTGTTCATGGACCAAGCATATTTTCTTTTAATAAATATCAAATAGAATGTACGTCTAAACTTGGTAGCGATGCAGTCGAAGGTGATGTTAGTTAACCTTTTCAGCTCTATCGCTTACTGTCATTCTGACGCTGTCTAACGGACATAGCGGTCTACAAAAAAGTCCAGTCCTTTAATATCGCTGCTTGGCCGTAATATTGTTGTTTCGCGTCTGTAAGATTAAAAACGAGTGCGTTGTTGAGTTTAAATCTCTTTCCTGAGGAAGTAATCCTTACTCCACAATAATCGTTTATGTAGCCAAATTGTGTCACACGTGATAACAGTTCATTTCGTTCTTCTTGAATCATTGGTTCAGCTGATAACCTAGAAGGTAGTTTTACCAACTCTTCAAAGTCCATTTCAAACAAGTCTAGTGCTGCCTTATTGGCAAAATTAAAAATCGGGTCTGTTTCCACACCGTGGGAAAGGATAGCAAAGGGAGCTACCCATAAATCGCTGATACTGTTTGTCTGGGTGAGTTCGCACAAGTTATGACCAAAAAAGGACTTATAACTTTCGGTGAGTATGCGCCCGTGCTCAATAAAAAAAGAACTACTTAAATCTATATTTTTCACATTTCATCCTCTTTATGTTCAATCTTGATATCCCACTTGGGGGACACTATACCAATGTCAGTAGTGAAGTGATGAGCGACTTTACCCAGCAAGAAGGATTAAATAGTTGCTGGAATTGGTATTGTGTTTGCTAAATCATATTTTAAACCAATGTCACTATATAAATGATTTTATAGGGTTATCATCAAAGCCCGCAGATATTATTGGTTCATTGACAGCTTCGTTGGAAGGTCATTGAGGTTAGAGCGAATCTCATTTAATTACAATCATTGAGGTAAAGCAAACTCCTGAGTCATTGAACACGGCATTGCATAGACACCTAAGCAAAATTTACTCATTGGTGGACCTGTGCGATTAAGGAAGATTAGCCATTTACTATAAAATCAAAGGTTTTCTATGTTTAAGTCATTTTCACTAAAAAATAAATTAGCTATCTCGGCCAGCTTGGCGATTGTTGTTGGTGGATTGTTAGTTGAATTTATATCTTTTCGCGCTTCACTAAATAGACTTAATACTCAGGTTGAGCAGCGAATGAGTAGCGCCACAGCCTCTTATAATCAGTATGTGACAGATTGGTTGAAATCCAAGGAGCGAGCATTGACGTCGATACCGAAAGGAGTTCAGTCATCTGCTATTGTCGGTCACTTACAGCAAGTTCGCGACTCGGCTGGATTTGACAACGTGTTCTTGGCTTATCCAGATGGCACCCAAACCAATGCCAACAAAGTCTCTTTACCGTCAGGGAATAATGATCCTAGGCAGTGGGGGTGGTATATCAATGCGAAAGCTGAACCCTCCCGTGTATTTATGGATAATCCAACCGTTGCTGCCGCTACTGGTCAAAACGTTGTTTCCTTAGGTAAGGCACTGAATATGGAAGGAAAGTCGGTTGTTCTAGGAGCTGATGTAGGAATTTCAGATATTCTCAATAGCATGAACAAAGTGATATTACCTGGGGAAGGCTATATGCTTATCGTTAATTCTCAAGGGAACATATTTACCTATCAAGATACCAACTTTCTGAACAAACCGGTAAATACCTTAGGTTTGAACATGCAGGAGCTGCGTAATGCAGAGAGATCCCAGCATAATGTTCAAGTCAACGTCAAAGGTAAGCCTTATTTAGTTTACGCTCGCCATATCGAAGGGACTCAGTTAATGACCGTCAGTGTTGTTAGCTATGATTCCTTGGTAAAACCACTATACAGCGCAATGTGGGGACAGATTTTAGTCACGGTTATTGTTGTGATAGCTTGTGTTTTATTGTTCAATTTTCTTTGTAATGTGTTGTTTAGACCACTAAACAATGTATCTCATGCCTTATCTGAAATTGCTAATGGTAGTGGAGATCTGACCCAACGAATTAAGATTGAAAATAAAGATGAAGTAGGGGAGCTCGCAGAAAACTTTAATCGATTCGTGGAAAGTTTGCAGGGCTTAATTGGTCACATTCGTCGCCAATCTCAAGATTTAAACCAACAGTCAGATATCAGTACCTCGCGAGCGAATCAATCGGTCAATGAGCTTAACCACCAGCAGCAAGAGATCACTATGGTGGCTACAGCTGTAACGGAAATGGCATCGGCCACTCAAGAGATTGCTTCCCATGCTGAACAGACGGCGCAATCTGCACAAGAGTCTTCGGTTAGCACTCAAAACGGCCATGAGCTTGTGGTAGATACAAAAGAGTCAATAAATAACTTGGCAAACGAAGTGAGTGAAGCAAGTTCTGTTATCAGTGAACTTAATCAGCATGCGCAAGAAATATCCACTGTTTTGTCGACGATTCAAGAGATAGCTGAACAGACCAACTTACTGGCATTAAATGCAGCTATAGAAGCTGCAAGAGCGGGTGAACAAGGACGAGGTTTCGCGGTTGTTGCCGATGAGGTTAGGGTGTTGTCTCAACGTACACATACTTCGACAGAAGAAATTCGATCCACGATAGACGTACTGCAACGCACAACATCAAATGCTGTCACTTTGATGGAGAGAAGCTCTAAGCTGGCTCTCAGCTCTGTGGAGGATGCGGATAAAGCAACCCAGGCGTTGGATGAGATAAACTCAGCCGTCGCGAGGATCAGCGATATGGCTACCCAAATTGCGACAGCTGCAGAAGAGCAGACTCACGTGACCAGTGAAATTACACAAAATGTGACTTCCATCAAGGATGTGACCGATCAACTGGTTGTAGGGGCGAGCGAATCATTGCAGCAATCGAATCAACTCAAATCTCAGGCTGAGGAGCTTAATTCTAAAGTAGCGACTTTTAAGCTTCTGTAAATTGTCGATGGGTAAAGGGATAAAACTAAAAAGCTGGCTTTGAGCCAGCTATTTTTTCAGAGTTATCGATCTTACGATTTATTGCTAGGTTGTTTTACTGAATCTTTCCAATATTGTATACGGATACGATGCAATTGGGCTTTTCTCATTTTTTTCATACTAATCCCTCTTATTATTAGCTTCTTCAATGAGCTATAAACAATCTATTCCTTTATAAACTTAACCAATCTAGCGTTGAAATAGATCATAAACTGCGACATTGATCACAACGACGTTACTAAGTTCTATCCTAGCTAACTTAAAACTCCGATTAAAGTAGTGCCTTGTATCCCATGGCAAATTTTGGCTCCCACTCTAACTTTTGCATATTGAAACAATAAAGACGTATTTGTTTAACAAAATGATCATTTTGAATCTGTAGGCTGCGGCGAAACTCAACAAACACTCAGTGTCCAAGTGTCATACTTGTCGACATTCAACCTAAAGTGCATTGGTATTAATGATGTTTGCCCTTACGGCCACCGTTACTAGTTGATTTTAAGAAGTATATAAAAACAATATTTTTGCAAAGGAACGCAGTTATGACCAATAAAGATGATAATCAGCCAACGTTTAACCAAATGATAGAAGCTCGCTTAAATCGTCGTAGTTTTTTGCTTGGAGCGAGTGCAGTTAGCGCTGGGGCATTTTTGTCTTTAAACCCCATTACTAAGGCGTTTGCCGATGACTCTAGCACGCAACTAGTGAATTTTGATGCCATAGCTAGCTCAACGGCAGATACTGTTGTTGTTCCAAAGGGGTACAAAGCTGCACCTTTACTATCATGGGGTGATCCAATTTTCATGAATGCGCCAAGCTTCGACTCATCAGGCGATAGTCCGGCATCTGCTCAGATGAAGCAATTTGGTGATAACACAGATGGGATGAGTTTGTTCCCCATTAGCGAAAATCGAGCGGTGTTAGCGATCAACAACGAATACGCGAACTACGAGTATCTCTTTTCTCATAAGGGAAAGGAAATGACAAAAGATAATGTGCTTAAAGCGCAGTCGGCAGTAGGAATAACGGTTGTTGAAATAGTCAAACGTGCAGGAAGTTGGTCTGTAGACAAAAGTGGTGTTCGCAATCGCCGAATTACAGCCAATACCCCCATGATGTTTTCTGGACCAGCTGCCGGCCATGAAGCGTTAAGGACGAAAGCTGATCCAGAGGGCATGCACCCATTGGGTACTTTTGCTAATTGTGCAAATGGACAAACGCCGTGGGGCACTTACTTAACATGTGAAGAGAATTTTGATGGGTATTTCGGCTCAGAAGATAAGATCGCTACGACAAAAGATGATCGTCGCTATGGGATAGAAGCTAAGCCCAGTGGTAACCAGTGGGAGACATATGATTCAAGATTTGATATCGCTGAAAATCATAATGAAGTGAATCGCTTTGGTTGGGTTGTAGAAATTGATCCACATGATCCAAATTCGACACCTATAAAAAGAACCGCATTGGGACGCTTTAAGCATGAAAACGCGGCATTGGTCATTAACAAAGATGGCCACGTAGTCGTGTACATGGGTGATGATGAGCGTGGTGAACACTTGTACAAATTTATATCGAAAGAGCGATACCAGCCTGGAAAAGACTCAGCCAACAGAGGTTTGCTTGATGAAGGAACTTTATATGTTGCAAAATTTGATTTCGACGACAAAGAGCTAAATGGACAGGGAGAGTGGGTTGAATTAACTCATGGAAAAAATGGCCTGACTAAACAAAATGGATTTGAAAATCAGGGGGAAGTTTTAATTTTCGCTCGTCGGGCTGCAACTCATGTTGGAGCCACAACGATGGATAGGCCAGAATGGGTGGCGGTGCACCCTGACAAGCAACATGTATTTTGTACCTTAACCAACAATAAAAACCGTGGCGTTAAGGAAGGGCAACCCGTGGGCGGACCAAATCCTAGGGCTAAAAATCAGTACGGACAGATCTTACGTTGGCAGCCTAAAAATGGTGATCACACACTTGAAGAGTTTACCTGGGATCTTTATTTGATGGCTGGAAATCCAGCTGTGCATAGAGGTGATCTTTATGCTGGTAGCTCAAATATCAATGTTGAAAACATGTTTAACAGCCCTGATGGAATTGGCTTTGATAAAGCGGGACGTTTGTGGATACAAACTGATGGCAACTATTCAAATAAGGGCGATTTTGCAGGTCAAGGTAACAACCAAATGCTTTGTGGAGACCCTTCCACTGGTGAGGTAAGAAGATTTTTAACAGGGCCTATAGCCTGTGAGATAACAGGTATTGCATTTTCTGAAGACCAAAAAACGATGTTTATCGGTGTGCAACATCCAGGAGAAAAAGGGGCTCCGTCTCATTTTCCTAATGGTGGGGATAGTAAACCAAGATCTACCGTGATGATGATTACGCGAGAAGATGGAGGCATAGTTGGAGCCTAGGGATGCGTTAGATCGCTAGGTCTAAGGTTTGTCGTATAAGAAAAGAAGGGGAGCTACCTCCCCTTCTTTCATACTCTGCTACTTAATACATTTCTAGGCTTTTTGTCAGCTAGCAAGAAGTTGGCTAGCAAGCTCTTTTCCGTCTCCTCGGCTACTCTCTATCGTATGTTTAAATTCCGTAGAAATACTAAGCAAACGCGCGTCTGGGTGATCTTGTATATAGCCGTCTTTTTCTGATTCGGTCACAAAACTCTCCCAGCTTTCGTGTATTGATCGAGCAAAGTGAAGAATAACAGCGAGTTTAGGAGAGATCTCTGCATCTCTTGGCTGGTGAAAATGCCCGATAGCATCGACCATCTCATCTGGAAAGTTCCAGCTTTTCGCTAGTCTTGCTCCTAAGGAAGGTGCGGAGATATCTAGCGTTTCTTCCTGTGCGTCGAAGATATTTGCCCCTTGTTCCACTTTCTTAATGATCAGTAATGCTTCCTCAGGCGCTAAAGTATGAATCATTAATTCACCAATATTGTGAAGTACAGCTATGGTAAATAGGTCATTGCCGTCTAACCCTGTATTATCAGCAAGTTTACTTGCCAAAACCGACACTTCGAATGTGTTACTCCAATATTCGTTCATATCTAGTGTAGGTATATTGTCAAATACACCTGAAAGTACAGATGCAACCACCAGAGTTCTAACTGGTCCCGTGCCTACTCGAATAAGTGCTTCATTTATAGACCCAATTTTCTTGCTAGACCCAAAATGAGCAGAGTTAGCCAGTCTAAGTAGTCGAGCACTCAATACTTGATCCATAGAGATTTTGTCTGCTAAAACGGCGAAGTCGACATCTTCTTGGTTCACCATATCTAACAGCTCTTGAAGAATTTTTTGAATTCGAGGAAGCTCGTTGATTCTAGTAATCAGTGGGGCTTGGCTCATGGACTCCTCCGTTGAAATAGATCGCTTGCACAGGCTTTTGTTACTATAGGCTAGTAATTCTTATTCATACAAAGCTTTGTTAATATCAGTCTCTGTTCGTTTTATTATGAAATTTTGTATATCAGCCTCTTGGAGCAACTATGCCTCGAACTCACTGCAAGTCTTCTACTCCTGTCGTCCTGACTATAGCTGGCTCGGATAGTGGTGGTGGCGCTGGAATACAAGCCGATATCAAAACAATTTCTGCAACAGGGAGTTATGCTTGCTCAGCGATTACCGCGATCACTGCGCAAAATACTTTAGGTGTTAACGCGGTATTTCCAACTCCAAGTGAACAAGTAAAAGCTCAGCTTGACGCTGTATTTGGCGACTTGTTCGTGGAAGCGGTAAAAATCGGTATGCTGTCTGATGCTTCTATTATTCGTGTTGTGAGCAAGGCATTACGTCAGTACAAGCCCCCTTTTGTCGTCTTAGATCCAGTGTTAGTTTCAAGTAGCGGCGTTCATTTGCTTGAGCCAGACGCGATTTCCTACTTGAAAAAAGAGTTGATCCCAGTTGTTGATCTGTTGACTCCGAATCTACCTGAAAGCTTGTTATTGACGGGCTCAAAACAGATAAACAGTGAGGAAGATATTATGCAGCTTGGAGAAGCGTTAAAAGAGTTAGGGGCACAAGCTACCTTGCTCAAGGGAGGACATATGAGTGACAGAGACAATAGTTGTGATTGGCTTTTTCATCAAGGAGAAATTGATCAATTTAATACGGTGAGAGTTTTAACAAAAAACAGCCATGGAACAGGGTGTACGCTTTCATCCGCAATTGCTTCTTATTATGCACAAGGTTACCAACTTAACGAAGCTGTAAGTCTTGCTAAAAACTATATATTTCAATCATTAAAAACGGCAAATGAGCTAGAGGTTGGCAGGGGTACTGGCCCGCTAAATCACTTCCATATGTTAAAGAAATAATCCGAATTTTTATGCGTTAATGAAGTTAACAGAGCTAAGGATCTTTCTACAAATTGACAGCAATTTGAAACATATGTTGAACTGATTGGTTAATATTATCCTCTGATTCTTCGTAGGCTTTGAAAAATATCGTGAACAGATTACTCCATCAAAAACACTGTGGCTTCCTTATGCTATTGGCAATGTTTGTGTCGATTGTATTGATCGCAATGTTGACTTCAGGTATTGACCTGACGGGATCAGTGAGTAATGTCAGCGGTTTTCTTTTTACAGTTCTTACGGACTCAGCAGGAAAAGGGTTTATCGTTTCACTGGCTATCCTATGTTTTCTAGCCACGCGTTTAGGGATATCTCGGGAAAAGCTTTTGGCGTGCGGCGTACAATTGTTTTTCATTCTAGCAATAGGTTTTGCTGGAAAAGTGGGGCTAAAAAATATCACCGAAAGTCCAAGACCTTATACAACTTTTCTGGCAAATCAGTTAGTTATCCCACAACCAGCACATTTCTATAACCTAGATAAGACACAAAAAATTCAAGTGATCAATTCCGTTTCAAATAAAGTCAGCTCATGGAGAATCGATAGCTGGTTGAAAGGAATGAATTACTCTTTTCCTTCTGGTCACACCATTTTTGCCGCCATCTGCGTAGTGTTATTTGGTGGATTATTTTTGGAGTATAAACACTACTGGATGGCTGGTGGTGTCTTGCTGTGGGCTATGGGTGTTGAATACAGCCGCATCTGGATGGGAATGCATAGACCTGCGGATCTTTTTGGTTCAGTTTTGTTTATCGCACTCGTTTATTTGTTAATCCCTACATTCAGTAATCTTGCATTAAAATTATCCTCAATGCTCCCTGAGCGCTGTCAGCTTGCGTTTAAAAAGTGTAACTTTAAATAATCTACGTTTGCCTAAGTTCTCGGTAAATAATTTCATTTCAAAATTCGGCACCAAAAGCTCTGGGGTTTTGGCGCCTCAATATTATTGTTACACTACCTTATGTGGTCCGAAGCATTCGTAGTGGAATTGATCCTCTGAAACACCCAATTCTAACAGTTGCTTCGCGATATGCTGCATAAACCCAATAGGGCCGCAAAAGTAAATTTTTGCATTGGGTTGTTTAATGGCGACTTCGATCTCTTGCAAGTTTACCCAGCCTTTAAACTGGTAGTCCTCACCTAAGGTATCTTGCTCGCAAGGTTCGTTATACCATACGTAAGAGCTAGCATATTCACTGTTCTCGATAAGTGATGACACATGTTGTTTAAATGGGTGCTGTTGGCCATTTTCTGCAGCATGTACCCAAGTTACTGGTGCGGTGTGGCTTTCTAAGGTTTCTAGCATTGAAAGTGTTGGTGTTAAGCCAACTCCAGCAGAAATTAATACGACTGGTGTATCCTGTTCCACTTGCATAAAGAAATCGCCTGCAGGCGCTGCAAGCTTAATCTTATCACCGATCTGTAGGTGATTGTGCAGATAATTTGACACCTTGCCTTCTTGTTCTCGTTTAACCGCGATACGGTAGCTGTTTTCTCTTACGGCAGACGATAGGCTGTACTGACGGATTTCTTGATTTTCAAACTGCTCAGAATTGATATAGATACCGATATATTGACCTGGTTTGTAAGCGCAAACAGGCTGACCATCTACAGGCTTGAAAGTAAAGCTGCATACTGAATTGGACTCGTTATTCTTTTCAACTAATTCAAACTCACGTAGACCTCTCCAGCCACCTGTTTGGTGTTGATTGTCTTGATAGATTTGCTCTTCACGCTGAATAAAGACATTAGCCAGAACTTGATAGGCCTCAGCCCATGCATCGAGCACTTCTTGCCCTGGAGAAAATAACTCATCAATAGTGGCTAGTAGGTGCTGACCAACAATATTGTATTGCTCAGCAGTAATTAAGAAGCTGGAATGCTTGTGGGCAATTTTCTCAACGGCCGTTAGAAGCGCTGGCAGGTTGTCAATATTGGTTGCATAGGCACAGATAGCGTTAAACAGGGCTTCTCTTTGATCTCCGTTTCTTTGGTTGCTCATGTTGAAAATATCTTTGAGCTCTGGGTTGTGGTGAAACATTCGATCATAAAAATGGGCCGTTAGGCTTGGTCCTGTTTCGGCAAGTAGGGGAGCAGTGGACTTGACTATATCTATAGTTTTATTGCTTAGCATATGAATTTCCTAAAATTTAAAACATGCATCGTACATACATGTTTATGGTTGTATCTCAAATGTATCTTTTAGGCAAGAAAAGAATTACACTTTTTACCTGAGGGAGATGACATGCAACTAACAAACTTTACAGATTATGCGCTTAGAACCTTAATATATTTGGCTTCTTTGCCTAAAGGAGATCTCACCAATATTTCAGAGGTAACGGAACTGTTTGATGTATCAAGAAATCATATGGTGAAAGTGATTAACCGGCTTGGCCAGTTAGGGTATGTGCATACAGTACGTGGTAAAAACGGTGGTATTCGTTTATCGAAATCTGCCTCGTCAATCTCTGTAGGGCAAGTTGTTCGTGATTTAGAGCCTCTCGAATTAGTCAATTGTTCTGTCGAACATTGTCACATCACTCCTGCTTGTCGTTTAAAAGAAAAGCTGGCAAAGGCCAAGTCTGCGTTTTTGTCGGAGTTGGATAACTGCTTTATAGACTCTTTGTTAACAGATAATTCCGAGCTACTCATTCTGCTCACACGCCCGAGTTAAATCGTACACAATTCCTCTTGACCTTACCCCAGAGGCAATCATTACATTGTTTGTCGCTTATTTAGTATTGATGAGCACAAACAATGTAATGGATAGAGATATGAAAAAAATTACTCATGGGATAACGTCGTTTATCACGATGGCTGCGTTAGCTGTCTTAAGCTTTAGTAGCCTTGCTGTAACACCTAAAATAGGGGGAGGCGATAGCAGCTCCCCATCATATTTACCGCCGCTTCCAGCGGTCTCTACACAAATTCGGCAGACAATCGCAGAAAACAGTCAGTTGTTAGCGTTTGATGCAAGTTCACCCACCGTTGGCCGCGCAGATGCTCCTGTGACGGTCGTGGAGTTTTTCGATTATCAGTGTATGTATTGTCATAAAGCGTTTCCGGCATTTGAAGCTTATGTGAAGAGCCATCCGAATGTACGCTTCGTGTTTAAAGAGTTTCCTATTGGTGGCCCTGTTTCACGATATGCAGCGCTTACGTCTTTAGAAGCTTTTCATCAAGGTGGCGCAAAGTTATTTATGAGGTATCACAATGCTCAATTTACTGCGACTAACTCTGACGGCAAAGAGTACATAGGCATGCTGAAATATGACAGGCTCACTACAGACAAAGTTGATAAGATTGCGGCGGAAGTAGGCGTCAAAGTCGCACCTCTCTCCAAGATGGAGCAATATCAGTCTGAAATAGATGGAAATTTTCAACTAGCAAGTCAAATTGGTGTGCGAGGAACGCCAACATTTGTTGTGCTTCCAACGCCAAAAGTTGGCAAGAAAATCGCGGCTAATCAAGTGAGCTTAATACCTGGCGCTGTGCCCATTGCTTACATTAACCAAGCGGTAAATATTGCTAAAAATTAGCTTATGCCAATGCCAGCAATTTTTTATCGCTAAATTATTCGTATTGGAATTACAGGACGTATCAGTTGGCACTGATACGTCCACGAGTCACCTTACTACTCTTGGTTCGATAGAAAAGCATTGAGGGAAGTATACAGAGAGTCGCATTCTTCTTTTACCATATTCTCTAAATTTAAGAAGCCGTGAATCATGTCTGGGTAGTTAAACTTTGAGGCTTCCACACCCGCTTGTTTGAGTTTCTCTACATACTTCAACCCTTCATCTTTGAGAGGGCAAAACTCGGCAGTAATAACAAAAGATCGAGGTAAAGAGCTCGAAAAATCCATGTACAGTGGTGAGGCTTTTTCTCTGTCATCTCCATGTTGGAAATAATTGTCGAAGTACCAAACCATCGCTTTTTCTTCAAGCAAATAGCCAACGCCGTTCTCGTGTACCGACTTCTGTTGCATTGTGTAATCAAGACTTGGGTAGATGAGTATTTGGTTGTCTATCGAGACATCATTATCAAATTGGGCGCGATGGCAAATAGAAGCGGTTAGGGCTCCACCTCCTGAATCTCCAGCAACCGTTAAGGTTTTTTCTGTCGCAATTCCATTTTTGTCTATTAATGGCCAGATATTCTTAACAACGTTATACGCGTCTTCTAGCCCTGCAGGGTATGGATTTTCAGGTGATAAGCGATAATCTACAGAAACGACGATATGGTTGATCGCATTGGCTATTTTACGGCAAATTGCATCATAGACTTCGATGCTCCCAGCCATATGTCCACCACCATGCAGGTAAACCATGACGGGAAGAGTTTCTGCTGGTGATGGGTGATAGAGTCTTACTGGAATACTGTCGACAACATCATCGGTGACGTAAGCAACCTCAGGGTAGTCAGTAACAAAAGTTTGGGTTGTAACCGCCAAACCTTCACGAGCAGCAATAGGTGTTTTGGGGATGTTTTGTTGTTCAAAGGAGCGAAGCATCTCATTGAAGCTAGCTAGCCAAAGTTGTAATTTGGGGCTGACGTTACGCATAATATTTCCTGATTTAGATTTCTTGTTTTAATGTATCTAAGCTTTGCAGTGTTAAGTTCATTTTTTTGCAAGAAAAAAGTCGTTTGTCCATTGTTTTTAGATGAGTCGAGATCTTTGGAGAGAACGCCATCTGACGCAGTATATCTCTCTCCAAGTCAACTCCTGGTGCAATTTCAATTAACTCGAGACCACTATTCGTTAATTTAAACACTGCTCTTTCAGTGATGTATAACACAGGCTTATTATTTAGTGTTGCTGTGTGGGCTGAAAAAGTAATTTGCTGAACTTGTTTAATAAACTTACTAATGTGACCGTCTTTGACAATTTGTAGACCAGAATCTGAGATGTTGATTTCTGAAGGACCAGCGGTAAAAGTGCCGCAAAAATACACACTTTTAGCATTTTGTGTAATGTCGATAAAGCCACCACACCCCACTAGTTTTTGGCCAAACTTGGAAACATTAATATGACCTTGCTGGTCGACTTCGGCTAGACCTAAAAAAGCTTGATCAAGCCCTCCTCCACCATAAAAATCGAACATTTGATCTTGAGTAATAATGGCGTCGGGGTAAGCCGATGCGCCAAAAGATAACCCGCCAGCGGGTGTACCCCCAATCGCACCAGGCTCAACCGTTGCGATCAATTCGTCACTGAGGTGCTCTTCTCGCGCGACTTGCGCAATGAGTTCGGGTAGGCCAATTCCATAGTTAATTTTCGCATCCTGTCTTAGCTCGAACGCAGCTCTTCGAGCAATCACTTTTTTTAAATCTAGTGGACTACTTTCCATGCTGGAAGGAAGAGGTTTTTCTCCCAGTCCAATATAGGCTGGATTCAATGGCTCTGAAAATGTTTGTGGGTGCTCACTTTTATCAGACTGCACTAAAACGTCGACAAAAATCCCAGGAATGCGCACAGAGTGTGGAGCAATTTCACCAGCTTTGACAATGTTTTTTACTTGGACAATGACCTGACCGCCACAGTTATGTACCAGTTGAGCAATGGCCAAATTCTCTAATACAAGGCACTCTTCTTCCATTGAAATGTTGCCATTCTCATCAGCTGTTGTGCCTCTAAGCAGGGCTATATCAGCGTCAATACGAGGATAAAATAGGTACTCTTTACCTGCTATTTCAGTTATCTGAACTCTATCTTCTACCGTTCTATCGTTGACTTTGCCTCCCTCGAAACGAGGATCAACATAAGTACCCAATCCAACATGAGTTAACGTTCCTGGTTTGCCAGCAGCAGAATCTCGATATAGCTGACAAATAACACCTTGTGGCAAGTTATGTCCGGATACTTTTCCTTCATTGACTAAAGACTGAAGTTTTGGAACGAGCCCCCAATGCCCTCCAATAACATGATCAACTAATCCTTCGTGAGCTAGGCGATTGACCGCTTTGTGCTTGCCATCTCCCTGGCCGGCAGCAAACACTAGGTTCAGATTCCTAGGTTGTCCTTCTGAGAGGTATCGTTCTTCCAGTGCTCTTTCTAACGCCTCTGGAACGACAGAGCCGACAAAGCCACCAAGAATGATTGTATTGCCATCTTTTATTCGTTTTATTGCTTCTTCAGGTGGTAGTTGTTGTTTTTTTTTCATAGCAGATACTTCCTAGCTCAACGCTGACTTTATTGTTTTAAGGTTTACTTATGGTTTGTTTTTAAGGTAAACCTTTTAATTTTTGTAATAGTGATGATTTGCTTTTGCTACGGTCGCTTTTTAAACTGCGAGCTCATTGCGAATGAGTGTGACCGATCTATTACGATTTAAGTCACTTAACTAAGTTTTATCGACGTATATAAATTAAAACTTATATTGAAATGTTAGCTCTAGACGCTGAGCCCTAGGCTTATTGATAAGGCTTCGGGCTCATTGCTTAGATTAGTTTGAAGGGGTCATTCAGACGTTGTAAGACGCTGAATCTTAGATGACAAGTCCTCCGTCAATTTTCAGAGTTTGACCAGTAATGAAGCTCGCTTGATCACTTGCTAAGAAAGTTACGCCATTTGAAATGTCATCACTTGTAGCCATTCTATTTAGCGGAGTTTTGCTTACCATATATTGAATAACTTTCTCTGGCAGATCTTTTGTCATTGGAGTTTCAACGAAACCTGGTGCGACGCAGTTTGCTCTTACTTGAGCACCTTTTCGAGCGAATTCCTTAGCCCAGCCTTTTGTCATGGCGATGACGCCACCTTTTGTTGCAGCATAGTTACTTTGGCCAATGTTACCGTCAGTACCGACAACAGAAGACATAGTCACTATGGAGCCTGCATTGTTTTCAATCATCATAGGTGCGATGGCTTGAGTCATATTGAAAACACCTTTTAGGTTTACGTCTAAAACGATGTCCCAATCTTGCTCAGTCATACGGTCAAGCAGGTTGTCTCTTGTTATGCCAGCATTGTTCACTAGCACATCGATACGCCCGTGGCGCTGTTTAATATCTTCCACTAAAGCTTGGATGCCTTCGCGATCACAAACATTGAGTAGAACAGGTGAGATGTTAGTCGTATTTCCGTAGGCTTCTTTTATTGCGTCAATGTTCATGTCACAAGCATATACGTGCTCTGCATTTTCTGACGCGAATCGTTCTACTATTGTGCGACCTATACCTTGACCACCGCCAGTTACAACACAGATTTTGCCTTTAAGCATGATGTTTTCCTCCGTTATATAAATTTCCCTATGAATCCGTAAGATAGGCTTCATAGATATAGCAACTAGAATTAGATGACTCAAATTTTGCCAATGGCATCCAACGCAGAAAGTACAAATGAGCGCCAACCCGCCACTTGACGTATTAATTAGTTATAAATCAATAGTATAATGTATCGATTATTAAACGTGATTCACATTGGCATCTTGATCAATATCATAGAATAGCTATCTAATCGCTCTTTATTGTCCTATATTAGGGATTCTAATTTTTGAAATTGGGAATGCTGACAAGGTATCTAAATGTTAGATAAGGCAGCTTTTTTTATCGAAGTCGTTCGCACCGGATCCATCTCAGAGGGTGCACGCATTTACGGAATCTCTACCTCGGCAGGAAGCCGGTGGATCAAAGAGCTAGAAGATGAGCTCGGGGTGAGCCTTTTGATGCGCTCAACGCGTACCATTTCTCCAACCGACGTTGGGAAAATGTTGTACGAGCAATTTAGCCCAATCTACCAAGAAGCTAACGATGTTTTCACGGGTATTCAAAATCTTGGCCATGAGATCGGTGGTTTAATAAAAATCGCAGCGACTCCGTTGTTTGCTCAGAAGTTTTTGAGCCAAATTGTCGGTGAATATTTAGCGATGCACCCCAAAGTGTCATTCAAAATCATTGAGACGGCATTGCCAGTCGATCACTTACATGAAGTAGACTTTTCCATAAAGGCTCACGCGACCTATAAAGGCCACCTTGATAAAGATAGTTTGCTGATAAAAAGGGTTTTACTTCGCTATCCTTTGGTTGCGTGTTGTTCTCCTGAATATATTAAGAAATACGAAGAGCCAATGACGCCAGAAGAGCTGAAGTATCATAACTGCCTCTATACAGCGACACTTGTGGGCGGTAATCGTTGGCAATTTGAAAAGGGTGGGGAATTTACCACCGTAGAAATTGCACAGACTATCGAGATAGAAAACAGCATGTTTGTAAAAAATGTTGCCTTGCAAGGCGGTGGGGTCGCTTATTTACCAAAACAGCTGGTGAAAGATGAACTTCAAGATGGGACATTAGTGCCAATCTTAAACGATTATGTAAAAAGTGAGTTTGAGCTCAGCCTTTACTACCAAAAACGCACGCAGATGCCAGCTCGTTGTACAGACTTTAAAGATTACCTAATAAAAAGAACCAAGCAGCTTAAGGATGAGATGTAACCGTTGATACTTAAGCTGCGGGGAAACTCTGGTTGCGTTAGCTGCTGCTGTCAGAGTTGCTTGAATTAGCGTCTTGTTCTACTTCATATTGTTGAATCAAGGCAGATAAAAAGTTCTGGTCATACTGAGCTTTACAGCTTGAATAATCCAATTTCCTTCTATCAAACTCTGCACCGATTGCGACTCTGGTTTGTGTCGTAGGCCTAGAAAAGAATAAGGTTTGGCAAAGCTGCATATTGGTCATATTCTGCGGGTAACTTGAGACAGTGCCATTATCGATACCCATTTCATTCTCCTGATGCTCTGAGCAACCTGAAAGTAAAATGACAGTAATAGCAATAAGGCAATAACGCAGCATGGTATCTCCAGTAATTCAATCTAGCCACAAGGTAGATCACAAATAGTTGTGTGCATTCTAACTGGGTTTTGTTCAAATCGGGAGGGCATTGAACCCCCAATAACTGAAATTTAACCTTTTAATGTGCTTAAACGGCACTAAGTGACCGTCATATAATACTTAGGTGAATCGTAGAACTTTGATTTTTATGGCGTTGTGTTTAGGTTTCTAAGTGGTGATAATACTCATGTTACAGTAACAATCGGATAAGTAAGTGAAGAACAAAAGAACTTCTCTGCAAGATATTGCGGATATCGTTGGCGTGACGAAAATGACGGTTAGCCGTTATTTACGCGACCCAGAAAAAGTCGCATTGAAAACAAGAATTAAAATCGAGCAAGCGATCGAAAAAACAGGCTACATTCCAAACAAAGTACCGACACTGCTTTCTAACTCTAAAAGTCTCGCGATAGGTGTTCTTGTTCCTTCTCTTACCAATCAAGTGTTTGCTGATGTGATAAAAGGTATAGAAGAGATAACGGAGCCTGCTGGTTATCAAGTGATGTTGGCTCACTATGGTTACTCGGCGAACACTGAAGAGCAGCGGATCACTTCTTTACTTTCTTATCACGTGGATGGATTAATACTGTCTGACTTTGAGCATACTGAACGCACTCGTGCAATGATCGAAATGTCTGGTATTCCAACCGTCGAGATAATGGACACAACCCAGCAAAGTATCCACCAAGCTATAGGTTTTAATAATATTCAAGCAGGATACTTGATGACCAAGCGTTTAATTGAAAAAAAATACAAAAACTGTATTTATCTAGGCGCTCGCTTGGACACTCGAACCAAACTGAAGATGCAGGGGTATACCCAAGCAATGGAAGAAGCAAAGCTTTCTCCAAAATATATCCTGACAGACGAAGCGTCTTCTTTTTCCTTAGGTCGACAGATGTTATTAGATGCACTCAGTCAACCTTATAGCGTCGATAGCTTTTTTTGTACCAACGATGATCTTGCTTCTGGCGTGATATTTGAGTGTTATAAGCAAGGAATAAACATCCCTAAGCAAATTGGCATTGCAGGCTTTCACGGCTTGGACGTCGGACAATCATTAGTACCTAAGCTGGCGAGTGTCATTACACCTCGTCAGGAAATAGGTCGAGTGGCTGCAAAGCAAATACTAGATAGAATCAACGGACAAAAAATAGAGAACAAATCTATCGAGCTTGACGTTGCTATTGATGATGGTGAAAGTATTTAATCAGTGATGCCGTGTCGTCACCAACACAAGTCCGCGCTGACACGAAAAAAGGAACATGCCCCAAGGGTTCGATTCCGACCCTTTTACTCTTTATTGCAGTCTAATCGCTTAGAATCACTATGCTGCTTATCCCGCTCCACGGTTAAAGGCTTGGAATTCGGCCAAAATTCAACCTCAAAAGGCTAATGCGCTCTGATATTGTTGAATTAAACCTTTAAACATGTATTCTATATGAATGTTTAAAGGTTTGCGTAATGATGCTTCTGGTCTTCCGGGTATCAGATCACTTAATGTTAAAGAGGAGAAAACATGTTGAAACATCTTATGAACTTAGACCGTTCTTATTACTACTTCTTTGGCTGGGCCGCTCTGCTAGGACTTATCGCACCCTTCACTGTCCTGATAGTGGCCATAAGCGGCCATTAATTGTGGCGAGAGAATTGTAAGCCCCCAAGTGTAATGTACAAAAGGGGGCTTAAGAACCAGCAACACTTTAGGGTTTTGTTCTGAAAACTAATCTCTGTAGGTCTACGTCCAGTTAACTTTTAACAGCAATATGTCGCTTAATAAGGTATTCAGCTTCGCTAGAATAGATAAACCGGAGAGTGGGCACAGCGCCCGAAATGTAGTTACCTCAAAGCTTCATAGCTTTTGTTCCTTTAGGGTTGGTGGTTCCTGTGACTTACAAAATTTAACTTATCCGAGTTTTTATAATCAATTTTTACTTTTATCGATAGTTAAAATAACTACTTTTACTTTCTGGTTAAATTTACTTAAAACCTAAAAAATATAGAGTTTTATAGCTATAAATTAATTTTATAAGGATGAGTGTTAGTGGTTATTAATCTAATAAACTTTAGATGATTAATTAATAAACTTTTTTATATCTTCTAATAGAAGTTTCTTCTTGTCTTGCATTTAAAATAATATAATAAAACCATGTGTTTTTAAGGCTAATAAATATCTTGTTAGTGTTTGCTTTCTTATCCAATTTATTATTTAAATAATATTTTTAATATGTAAGTGATTGAGTTTTGTTGCTTATTTAAGAAAAAGTTGTTCTTGAAATTATAACAATGATTTTAAGATAATATAATTTTAAAGTTAATATTATTGTAATAAATAAAAAATAGGATACTGGACGAGTTTTATATTAGGACCATTTTGATGGCTAATATCGAATCTGTTTTAATGACGGTAAAATTCTAACACTCTCGATTTTTTATAATTATTTATAGATCGACGCACCATCATGTATTGCAACATAAATAATATATTTAAATAGGAACAAATATGAGCAGTAAAAGTGCTGATAGCTTGAAGACAATTCGAAATCAACTTTCTAATTCACTAAAGAAAATACTTAAGCAAGAAACCGTTCGAGAAAAAGAGCTCAAAGCCTTTGATAAATTGATCTCTCGTCGTGCGTTTCTAAAAAACTCAGGTAAGGTTGCTGGATTGGCAGTACTTGCTAGTTCTGCCGTTGTGCCCACGGCTTGGGCTGACTATACCAATGACAGTGACTATGATGTTGGAAGCCCAGAAGACAATGGGATCACGGCTCAAGAGATGGCCGCCGAAAGTACAGCTTACACGATACATACTACAACAGAGTCCTTTCCATTGCCCAATACGGGCAGATCAATCGTTCCTCAAAGCATCGAACCAGGTATGCAAACAGGGTTTGAATCTTATAACCCTTTAACCCGCTCTCAAATGCTAAGTTTTGCTGACGAACAAACTTACTCTGACCAATTTTCGGATGGTAGTGCTAACTATGGCGAAGCAGGTTATGCACACTTTACTAGCTCTCAGAACAATGGCACGCTCGATCAATTAACCATTATGGAGCGCTCTCTTCTGCCCGAAAATGGTGAATTGAAACACTGTGGGTATAGAGAAACTACCATTCCAACAGATGGACTTGATGGTCGGTCATTAAATGGCATTACCAAGTTTCATTCCATAGTCAATCTTGGAAGTCAAGAACACAATACTGTCAGCGATGATGGTTTAACGAAGAAAAAACGCAATGGTTTTCTGGTTCATGGTACAGGAGCGCTAGTCAATGATACTTATTTATCGATAGTCTACAGTATTGGCGAGTATACTACTGGTCCAGCGATGACACCTGAGATCCAAACGGCTCAGCAGGAACAAATATGGTATGTGACGCCTGTTACATTGCCTTCTGAATACTCTTTTGCTCAACCAGTAAGTCAAATCGAAATCAATACATTTACTTCGGTTGATGGACAAGTCTATGCGGTAATATATTGCTACGGTGATACTGCTGTTAATGGAAAACCCGGTGCTTTTGCGACCACCGTACAATTGAACTCGGACGGCTCAATTGACTGCCGGACGTTTTGTTACCCTCGCCTTGACAACGATACGACCGTACCGAAACTCATATATGTCGATGAATCTCGCGGGCAAGATCAGCCTTATTATTATTGGGCAGCATCGGAAAACAATCAGGTCGGGTATCAATTATTTACCATACCAGGCGTTGAGGGAAATACCCAGCAAACCACAACGAGCAGTGGAACGACCGTTTGGGTTGGGAACTCACTAATTAATGATGCAAAATATTTACAACTTGACGGGGGAACGTCAGCATTACCTTCTGCATCTGTGATGAAGGGCATGACACACCCATCAACACTTGCTTATTCACCGGATTATTCAGACTCAAAAGATGCACAACCTTATTGCGCCATTACGTATTTAGATACCAGTAACGGATCGATTGGTTCATGTACCTTGTTTGTCTGTACTGATATTAATACAATGGGTCCCCCTGCGATAGGTGTAGTCTCATGGACGACAGCGAAGCTTAGCCCTAATGTACCTGCTGCAGGCAGTATTATTAATATTCAGCATTGTAAGAATCGTTTTAAGAGTTCTTCGGTATTAGCAGTAGATGATAATGGGTGTTGCTATATTTTTCGACCGTCTTATGAAACATATAGTGCGGACACAGTCTATTCAGATGCCACTGAGTTTGTAAACTTGGTTAGCACACCTTTAGCAGACGGTCAATTTCTGGGACGTTTCAATCATATCACCACACCGTTAAGGACAAACGAAGCCTGCGCATATATTGGGCTTAGAAAACTAGATACCTCTGACAGCAGCTCTTCAGAAGATTCGGCCATGACTGTGGATCTCTGGCTACAAGATTTCACTTTAAAACAATGGCACAGTAAAAAAATCACCAGGCAGGCAACTGAAGCAGAACAACAGAGTCAAGATTTTCTCCACCAAGGAACAGTACCGGGTGTTCAACTTACCATGGAAGTTCGGAATTGCTATGGTTACCCAGTTACACTCGATGAAGATAGTTTTATCCAAGTCAGTACCAACAAAGCGTACTTACTGTATGACTATGCAACGGGAGTAAGCGCTCCAGTCGGTCGTTATCACTGTCATCTAGTTCAAGGTACGGGGCATGCGTCAACAAAATATAAAATTGGTTTGGAAACATCATCGCTTATCGTGCCCGTCTTTACACGGGTGATACAACTATCTGGTGACCCGTGTTCAAGTTCGCTGCCAGCTGTTTCGGGGACAGCTGGTACACCAACCAACTGGTCATCCATAATGGCCACTGACAATGCGATCAAACGTTGTAGCAATATAAGCCAAGACAAAGTGACAGAGTCTCGGAATTACGTCAGTAGTAGTGCGTTAGCGTGCGCTAGTGACTCGACCATACACGCGGTAACAACGCAAATGGCGGCCACAGCCAACGCATCTACAATTCAAAACCCTTCTCCTTCAGCGGATAAAATGTTGGAGGCCGTCAATCCAAATCCTTGGTTCTCCATCGCAATGCTAGAGCCGAGCAGTGATCAAGCCACGGCTAACACAGCGGCTACTTCACAAGGCATAAAGATAAATTTCTCTCAATCTGACTTTAGCCTAGTGACAAACGATGGTTCTATTGCGTCTGGTACTACTGACCTGCCCTGCAATAGTGAATCTGGTTGGTTGAAAATCTCTCATCAAGCCATGGATATTCTCAGTGCAGCCGCCAACAGTGGCGTTAAGCTTGCGCCCAAAAATGGTAAATCTTATCCAGTCTTTACCACTTCACCGTCATTTTTATTGACCAATCAAACGATGTCAGGCAGTCAACAGTTGGAAGGCTTTTTAAGCGATCTTTGGAATGGCATTTGTGTTGGAGTCGATGATGTCGCAAGTTTTATAGGTATTGATATGAATCTGGCTGCCATCGTGGACCATGTAATCGACGCGATTGAGAAAGCTGGAGAAGATATTGCTAACGTTGCGAAAAAATTTGTGAACTTGGTTAAAGTTATAGTCAAATTTATTATCAATGCTGTCACTGCGGTAATCGATGCGCTGAAAACTGGGAAGGACTTAATTTCGTTTATCACAGGCCCAACTGTCTCAGATGTGCATAAAAACGCTCAAACTGCTTATCAAAATAATGATACCCAGAACATAATAGAGGGGGTTTCTAAAAATGCCTATCAAGCTCCGGGGAAAGCTAAGGTTCATATAGACTCGACAGACACTTCTTCTGCGACCAGCCCGGCGAAGATGAATGCTTCGCACTCCAGTTCTTTAGCTACTCACTCGAGTGATATGATGCATAATTCAATTATCAAACATCATAAATCGACACAGGATAGCTCTCTAGATTCGTCATCTATCACGTTTCCGTTTGAGGTGACTTTTAATCCAAGTAGCTCAATAGAAAGTACTTTAGATACATTCAAGAAATCCGTAGCAACGTCGTTTGATCCAACGTCGGATGCCAACGCGGATAGAAAACAATACCTGAGTCAACAAAATGTCAACATTTCCTCATCAGGTGTTGGGACACAGAATAACCCAAGTTCCACATTGGCGACTGCCAATGGATACACTGCCAATGTTGCCCCAACTAGTAGCACTAGTTACAACGCAATGAAAGATTCCAACTCCATACATAAAAACTCGTCCAATTACTTGGATACTGGTAATACTGTCTACGATGTCAATAGTTCGATTACGTTTACGATTAATTGCCCTATGGTGTCTTGGTTTATTTCGTTCTTACAAAGTGTAGAAAGCTTTATACACAACTTAGACAGCCAACCAATGAATATAGAGAGCGACAGATCTCCAATGGCTGCCATGGTGAGTGCCGCATATTCAAGTTCATCATCGCTATCGATATCGGGATTAGAGATCCAGAAATATGTAGTAAACTTTTGTGTCGCTTTAACCTACGTTTTTTCAACGGGAGGGGATTCATTGCCCTCTACTTTTTATTCAGATTTGAAGGGCTCAATGTCAAACATGTTTAATTCTTCGACACCTGGCGTTGAGGGAGCCTCTAGCTTGCAGCAATTATCTGAAAAAGGAAAAACGGCATTTGAGCTTGCAGGTTATTTTACGACCACTGTACTTTGTCGTGGACTTGAAGCGCTTCTTTGGTTTGTGGTTAACCCACCAGCCCCAGAAGAGTTTGAATATTTGGATTTGTGCATAAAGGTTGTTAGCAAAGCTATAAAAGTATTTCGAGCAACCATAAACCTCACTTTTGGCTTAGTAACTACTGCTTGGACTATGGAGGAAATGCCTGCATTTGATGAGATGTCAGCCTACCAAAAAAACCAAACTGCTTGGTTAGGATTTAAGTTGGTAAACAACTCGCTGGATTTCAGCATAAAGACTATGGCGTTGAAGTGCGCTATTGACAGAATTAATGCATTTGACAATGAACAGGCTACCACGATAGCAAAGGCGGATGCTAAGGCTGCTAGCTTTGCGAATTTTTTCAGAGGGAGTACTAATCTTTTAGTTAGTCTAGGCTTTTACGTAGCATCAATGGAGTTATACCAAACTGAAAATCAAGATACTGTTGGGCTTGGCGTTGACGAAAAAGTCAACATGACATTTAACTTCTTAGCAGAAGAAATACAAGGCTTAAGTACACCCACTACTTATATTTTCAAACAGTTAAATTTAGCCGAAACAAAACCCAAATTGATCCCGGTGGTAGAATTGGTATTACTCGGGTACATCCTTCTGTCAGTCGGCTGTAAATTGGCGACATTGCTTGACTGACACATAGGGTAAGAAGTGCTAGTTGTGGGTTCTTAGATACACATTGCTATTTAGAAAATCGAGTGATGCTAGGTGTCACTGCGTACTAAATCGTTAAACATTGGCAGAGAAGGGAACTTTAAAGTTAAGAGTTCCTTTCTCTTATATGATCCCGCTCTTTTACTTGGGTATAGACACTTGCCCAAAAATGGCACTACAAAAATAACGAAATAAGTAAAGCGACAATCCCGCCAGTGGTGCCGATGATGGTTTCCATGATTGTCCATGTTTTTAGCGTTTGAACTTCGCTTAGCCCCAAGAATTTGTTTGCTAGCCAAAAGCCTGAATCATTCACATGTGAAAATACAATCGCACCGCCGCCTATTGCGATAGTCACTGCTGCAAGTTGAGCGCCATCTAAACCTAACGGCTGGAGTAATGGAATAATCAAACCGCATGCGGTTAACATAGCCACTGTCGCTGAGCCTTGAATGATGCGAACCGCAGCAGCCAACACAAATGCTAACGCTACAACGGGTAATCCTGAGCCAGCCAGCATATTACCCAAGGCTGTACCAACACCAGAGTCAATCAATACTTGTTTAAAAACACCACCCGCTCCGGTTACTAGGATAATGACGCCCGCAGGTTGCAGAGCAGCGCCACAAATCTCCATAATACGATCATTTGAAACGCCGCGACGGTAGCCCAATTGGTAGAAAGCAGCTAGGCACGCCACAATAATCGCCGTGAAAGGGTGTCCGATAAATTGTAGCCAGTGATGTAAATCGGAGCCTTGCTCGACAAATCGGCTCCCTATGGTATTTGAACCAATCAGCAACAATGGCAAAAGGATGAGCGATATAGCTAGCTTAAAGGTTGGTTTACCTTGACCAACGCGTTCATTATCAGCGACATTATGCTCCTCTGGTAATTCAACATGAACATGCTTTGCAATATAGCTTCCCCAAAGTGGTCCACCTAATATCATCGCTGGCACTGAGGCAATTAATCCAAACAAAATCATGTAGCCGAAATCCGCATGGAGCTGAGAGGCAACGAGAATAGGCCCTGGCGCTGGAATTAAAAATGCTTGGCACGTTGCGATACCGGCAAGTAAAGCAATACCGACTTTAACAACGCTTCCGCCTCCACGGCGCACAACGGCAAAGGCAATACCGATCAACAGTACCACCGCGACATCAAAAAACAGCGGAAGGGCACAGATAAAGCCTGTAAAGGTTAATGCCCAGTTTGCTTTGTCTTGGCCGAATTTATTTAGCAGAGTATGCGCAATCTGATCAAGTGCGCCTGTCTCTTCCATCACTTTGCCGAACATTGCGCCGAGAGCGACAACAACGGCGACAAAGCCTAACGTTCCGCCCATACCTTTTTGAATGGTTGCTGCTATCGTTTCTGGGCTCATTCCAGAAAATATCCCTGCAATCATTGAAACCAGTATGAGTGCGACAACTGCGTGAAGTCGTACTTTCATGACTAAAAATAGCAGCAATATTATTGATCCGGCTGCGGTTAAAATTAGGGAGAGATCAGACATAGTTTGTCCTTTTTATCGTTATTGGTATCCAAGGTTTTCTTGAATGGATGACTTTTGTTTGCTTGCGATATGTTACCCGTAACTTTTATTAAGTAAATTGTTAGCGGCTCACTATGTAGCACGAATTGTTATCTATTTGAGCTATTTCACAGTTGATTAAGTTACCCGTAACATTTTGGGGCGGATTTTTGTTATTTTAACGAAAATTATTTTTATATGACTTGAGGGCAAGATGAGTCGAAGCGGTTTAGTGTTCATTATTATGGGTGTGGCGAGCACAGGAAAATCCACAGTAGGGAGCGAGTTTGCTAACAAAATTGGAGCAAAGTTTATTGATGGCGATGATTTGCACCCAAAAGCCAATGTATTGAAAATGTCTGACGGGCAGCCCCTGACCGATGAAGATAGGGGGCCTTGGCTTGAGCGAATTCGTGACGCTGCGTTTAGTATTGAAAAGAAAAATGAAACGGGTGTAATCGTGTGCTCTGCTCTTAAGAGAATTTACAGGGACACGATCAGAGATGGAAACAACAAAGTTGTATTTTTGCATCTGCACGCTGAGAAAGAAGTCGTCATCCAAAGAATGCAGAATCGTGCAGGGCACTTTATGCCAGTATCACTATTAGATAGCCAGTACGATACGCTGGAAATGCCATCAAAAAATGAACCTTTGACCCACTATATTGATATTGACCGCCCCTTTGAGCAGGTCGTCAATGCGTGCGTTGAGCTCAGCGCGACTTATTCATGAAATAGGAACAGTGTTTAGTGTGAGTACTTACCATCAAGGGTTATATTGATTGATTGTGATTGTTGTATAAAAGTAAGAAAGTCATCAAATAAACCTCGACGAGCAATATACTGATTGATTTATACTCTATAAAACTCGCGAACTGGAAACCGTGAAATTAAGTTAGCGAGAGATTAAAACTATAAGTCAACTTCAATAAGGCTCACACATGTCGTATAGAAAAATATTTATCTTTATGTCTACCGTGCTCAGTATTATGGCCATAGCAAACCAAATATTGCTGCAAGGCGACACCTTAGTGCTGATTTTGATACTCGCCTTTAGTGCGCTTGGTTGGTATGACCTGCTTCAACAAAAAAATGCAGTGCTACGTGAGTACCCAATTTTTGGTCACTTAAGATATATTTTGCTCGATATCGCTCCCATCCTTCACGATTATTTTGTCGAAAACAATACAGAAGGTCGTCCATTCAGTAAGAACGCGATTAAAAATGTTTATGCCAGAGCGGAAAATACACCGGGCTATCATCCACTTGGTACAGAGCGCGACTTTTATAAAGATGGGGTAGAGTGGGTCGGTCATAGCATGTTTAGCAAAGGTGAATTTCAGGATCCCCCTAGAGTGATTGTTGGTGGTCCTGATTGCACACATCCATATTCTGCTTCTATCTTAAACATTTCTGCAATGAGCTTTGGCGCATTGAGTAAAACCGCCATACAGTCTCTAAACAAAGGTGCTGCTCTTGGTGGATTTTCACACAACACCGGAGAAGGGGGGTTAACACCATTTCATATGGAAGGTGGCGACGTTGTATTGCAGGTGGGGACGGCAAACTTTGGCTTTCGTTATCCAGATGGGCACTTGGATGAAGAAGCATTCCGTAAGAAAAGCAATCTCGATTCAGTAAAAATGGTGGAAATCAAACTTTCTCAAGGCGCTAAGCCAGGTCACGGAGGGGTTTTACCTGCCGCTAAAAATACACCAGAGATAGCGAAAATACGCATGGTAGAGCCACATACGGACGTGCTTTCTCCTCCATTTAATCCTTCTTTCCCAACGGAGGAAAAGCTTGTCGAATTTATTGGTAAGCTCCGAGACCTTAGTGGTGGGAAGCCAGTAGGTATTAAACTTTGTATCGGTCAGCCTAAAGAGTTTGAATCGTTATTAGACAGGTTTCTTTCCCAAAACATCTATCCAGATTTTATTACCATAGATGCAGCTGAAGGAGGAACTGGCGCCGCTCCATTAGACTACTCGAATCACATCGGGATGCGTGGAGATGATGCTCTGAAATACGTTCATCAGTCCCTTATTCAAAAAGGAATTCGAGAGAAGATTAAGATAATATACGCGGGCAAAATCGTGTCAGGGTTTAGTATGTTTAAAGCGTTTTGCTATGGTGCAGATCTTTGTAACTCTGCTCGTGGCTTTATGTTATCGCTTGGCTGTATTCAATCGTTAAAGTGCCATACAGACCACTGTCCAACGGGAGTGGCTACTCAAAACCCAGAATTGGCGAAAGGCATTGTGCCGAGCTTTAAGGCGCACCGAGTGAGAAATTATCACGATAATACCATCGCGGATTTTATTGATATTGCGGAGACCGCTGGTGTGACCGCATTCGATCAATTTTCTCCAGAGCTTATCAATGTTTACAAGGCTGTGAGTTAAAGCGTAAATTTGGTTTAGCATAATAAAAGGCACTACTCGGTGAGTAGTGCCTTTTGTAATTCAGTGTTCTATCTATCTTTCGTTCCGTTGCCGTTTCACTACAGAAGATCACGCATTAAAATTTCGTATTCTTCGTTTGCGTCCTCAATCAACAGATTAAGCTCTTCGGCATCTCTTTTGGTTAATGTTAGTTGCCACTGACTTCTTTTTTTACCTTTTTCATCACATCCAGAAACTATCGTTTTAGTCCCTACTTTCTTAAACGCGAGTGAATCAAAGCTTGAGCTATGATGTTCACGCTTTTCCACAATATCGACGTCCAGTACACCAATTGGGTTTACTTGGATATGTGCGTGGAAATTCTTAGTATCCTGCAACAAGTAGTCTCTGTGCTTAGCGATCATAACTTCTCCTTTTGTCGATAATATAAATACCGCTAAGATAGTGTAGACCAAGACCATCTGAAGATCCGCTAAAAAAAGAGGATGTTTGATCTTACGCAATTAGTTGATCATGAAGAGCATACTTTTGCAAAATAAAATAGATATTCATTCACTTTTTAATAAGATCAATAAGCTAGCTGAAAGTGTAATAATGCTAATCATAAATTAGCAAGTTATTTGTATGACAAATTAAACAAAAAAGTTATAAAAATAAGGTTATTAGATCAAAATGTAAGTCATACTTTTGTTACAAGTTTCGCCATGTTTTATCGGGAGAAATACGCTAATGTTTTGTGTTTATTGCTGTTTTTTCTTTTTGAAATTTTAAGCACTTTGAAAAAGAAAATTTCAGGTCAAATTTTTGTGATTTTCTTTCCTAAAATCGGAAATTAACTGACCATCTTTAATGGTAATTATTCGATCAGTTCTGCTTGCTAACTCCGTATCATGAGTCACTAATATAATGGTTCGCCCTTCTTGGTGTAATTGATTAAATACCTGCTCAATTTCAGAGCCAGATACAGAATCTAAAGCGCCCGTTGGTTCATCAGCAAGGATAATTTGTGGGTCGTTGACAAGTGCTCTTGCGATGGCAACGCGTTGCTTTTGTCCTCCCGATAACTGATTAGGTTTATGACTCAATCTATCACTTAATCCTACAAGCTCTAGAAGCTTGCTTGCCCTTTGTTTTCGTACCTTACTTTTAATGCCACTATATAAAAGTGGAAGTGCGACATTTTCTAAAGCTGTCGCGTATTCAAGCAAGTTGAAACTTTGGAAGACAAAACCAATCTTTTTATTTCTGATACCCGCCAGTTGATTGGCTGATAGTTGAGAAACATCCTCGCCTTGCAACATGTACTGGCCGTGAGTTGGATTATCTAGACATCCTAATATGTTCATTAGCGTCGACTTTCCGGAGCCAGACGGTCCGAGAATAGACATATATTCGCCAGAATGAATCGATACATTAATATTGTGTAGTGCTTTCACTTCAAGATCGCCGTTCGAATAATATTTGCAGATATTATTTAAACTTACTAACGTGTTATTTTTCTTCATAATTAGGTAATTTGTTTTCTCTGATTATTCACTTTGAAGTGCTTGTTGTGGCGTGATCTTTGAAGCTCGATGTGCCGGTAGCCAAGCAGCAGCTACGCCAACAGTGATAAGGGATAAAATAACGATTGCCAAGACGGATAAGGATAATATGGGCATAGGTTTTCCTAAGGACTCATATATCTGGTTTCCCGTGAGGTTAATTTCATTGAGACATTGGATGGCCAAATAAGTGATCCCTAATCCGAAGCTGCCACCAATTGCCATGGTGAAAAGTGATTGAATGACGTAGTGCATGCGAATAGATTGAGGTGTGGCACCAATTGCTAAACGTACGCCGATGTCTTTGGTTGAGCGCTTAACCATAGCGTACATAACATTTGCAATACCCACCCCTGCGACGGCCAAAGTAATAAATCCGATAATGCCAAGAAAACTTTGTAAGCCAAGTAGAAAGTGCTGCATCTTTTTTTGTGTCTTTAGCATATCTTGGCTCTGAAAAGCCTGTGTGTCTTCTGGGCTGGTGCCGTGATTTAAAGCCAATATATCAGTTGCAGTTTTAACGAGTTGAGATCGATTAATATGTGGGGTTGGCAGTAGGTTTATCGCAGTAATTGCTTTGTTTTTATTGTAGATCTGCCAAGTTGAAAGTGGTATGAAGCTGGCATAGTTAATAGGATCCCCACTTTCTACTCTAGAGTTATTCTTGTCCAAAACACCGACAACGGTAAAGTCCACGTTGCCAAGCTTAACCTTTTTTCCAACGGGATTCGATTGCAGCTCTATTGGCTTAAACCAGCTGTGGCTATTTGAAGGGGGATTAAACAATCGGGCGGCCACGTCATATCCAAGTACAATAACACGACGCTGATTTTTGGCATCGAGTGGGTCTAGCCATCTGCCCTTGGCAAGAACGTGTAAATGTGTTGCTTGCTTGTAGTCTACTGTGACAGCGATAGGTGCATGCCATGACTTCTGGTTATTATAGTTAACAGGGTCGTTCCATCGCGCAGTGGGCAATGCGAGCTTAACTTGTGGCAGAGCCTGCAGAGATTTGGCGTCTGAGGTTGTCAGTTTTAATTTTTGGCCAAGGGTGACTGACCCAGTGTTAATGCTGGCTCTCCCTGAAGTGATGTAGATAAGGTTACCATTTCCGCTTTCGCTGATATTTAGCAAGCTCACTCGAATACCTTCACCTACCGACAACATCGCAGAAATACATAGCGTTGCCCAAGCGACGGCAAATATCGTCAAAGCTAACCGTAGCTTCTCAGCTGACATCTCTTGGTATATGTGTCTCAATGAAATGGTCATAGGTCAGGCTCTAGATTGTAGTGCTATCACAGGCTTCAACAAAGAAGCCTTTTTGGCTGGCACCCAAGATGCTAAAAGCGCAAGCGCAAAAGAAATGCCTAAGCTAATTAGGATTGAGGTATACGTGATGACAGGTGTGCCTAACCAGTTGGGCAACGTAATATTTTGTAAAATAGAGACAGTTACCCAAGCCAAAAATAGCCCGAATAATGCGCCGACGATGACTAAAACTATGCCTTCAGCTAAAAATTGTCTTCGTATTGAATATCTCGTTGCTCCAACGGCTAAACGAACGCCAATTTCTCGAGTACGTTCAGTGACAGATAAGAACATGATGTTGGCGACGCCCAACGAACCGACAGCGAGAGTCATGGCACCGCTCGCGGCTAAGAAAATCTGAATACTCTTTAATACCGATTTTAATAGCTCGGCTCCACCACTAAGGTCGGGTAAGTAGATCGCATTGCGGTCATTTGGAGAGTAATGCAACGTGTTTGCAAAGTACTGAGAAATTTCTTTTCTAAGCTGATCTGGGCTTACGTTGTTAGCGGGCTTTACAATGAGAAAGCTCGGTTCTTTTTCCCAGATGTCTTTAAATGTACTGGTTGGTATATCCACGGCTTGCTGTGCGCCACCAAAGCTTACTTGTGTATTGCCTCCGTCGATAATTCCGACCACAGTAAATGGGATTTCGTTGATATAAGCTTGTTGCCCAATCTTTATTCCGCTTGATTTGGCCAACCGCCAACCTAAGATAGCGACATGGGAGTGGTTATGGATATCGAGCGTTGAAATATTGCGTGATCCTTGAATCAATTGAAGAGAATTGAATGATAGGTAGTTCTGATCAACACCGGCTACAAATGAGGATAATAGTTGACCTTTTTTATTGGTAACAGATGCTTTATCAAAATGGTAAATAGGGGATACGGCTTTTACTAAAGCTGAATGCTCGAGCTGTTGAATTCTTTCGTTGGTATAGTGAATCGCTCGTTTAGGTGGTAGACCTTGCCATGCAACACTCGTGCTTCCTGGTACAACAAACTGAGACTGATTAAGCATTATCGCAAATGAGGCGCTTTGTTTGTTGTAAAATCCGTTGCCAAGGGCAAGAAGGACGACAAATGCAATGACTCCCCACGCGATAGCAACAATCGCTAAGGTACTTTTTAGGCGATATGCCCACAACGTCGTAATAGTTTGCTGAAAAAGCTCTTTCATGACAGCAGAGACACAAGTTTAAACTTGTTCCTTGAGGTTGATAAAAGACTTAGACAATCAACTCTCATTGTCCCCGACCATACTTGCATCGACGAGTTTCTCTCCAAGTTTCACGCCTTTAATCACTTGTACCTTGATACCGTTGCTAATACCTAACTCAACTTTTTGCGCATGATAGCCTCGTTTTGAACTATCTGGGACCAAAACTTGAGGAATATTGCCGTCGAATTGTAGTGCTCGCTCAGGAATAATTAACACGTTATTGGCCTGTTGTAGAGTAATGTTGGCGCTAGCAGAAAAGCCTGAACGAAGCTGAATATTTTTCGGAAACTTCAAGTTATTCGCTTCAACCTCAAACCCGTTGTCGAATGCAGCGGTCAATTCGCTATCTGGCGCATTTAATTTTTCAGACTGAATCGCGACTTTAGCGATGTTCCCGGTGACGTTGGCTTGGGGGTAGGGAGCGATGGTTATGGTTGTTGGCATGCCAGATTTCAATTGCGCTGCATCATGTTCACTGACACTGCCTTTAAATATGAGGTGATTCATATCTGCAATAGACATCATTACTGTCGCTAACTGGCTTGATTCTGTAGAAATAATAGGTTCACCGACTTCTACTTCCAAATCGAGAATCGTGCCGTTTATTGGTGCATAGATAGTCGAGGTTAACTTTTTACTGCCAATACTAGCTTCACCGCTTTGAATAAGCTCTAGGTTCTGTTTTTTCTGTGCGACTTCAGCCTTTTTTGCTTTCAGGTCGGATAGCGCTTGAATATATTTTTCGTAATTCTTAGGAATAACTTCTTGCCTAATTAGGCGCTTAAAATCGTTGACCGATTTCTGTGCGGGTATAAGCGCCGCTTCTGCTTGGACCAACTCAGATGTTGCTGCGGTCAGAGCTTGTGGTGTTGGGTTAGGCAGAATTTTTATTAATGGCTGACCTTTTTTGACCTTTTCGCCAACCTTCGCATAAATTTGACCAACAATACCGTCAATCTGAGATTTTATCGATATGGAGTGAGCAGGCACAATTTTTCCAACGGCGGTCGCCTGAGTGCTGATCGTTCCTTTCTCTACAGTAACGGTCCGCAGTGATTGGTGAGGCTGCTTATGCAGAATGAAATACGCATACATACCTGCAAATACACTGAGTGCAATGAAGGCAACATAGGCTTTGCGTTTATTCATGAAATTGCTTTCCTAAACTCTAATTGCGTTAATTCGGGTTGGGGCAGAAGTATATACTTTAAACACATTTTGGTGAACGGAGTCACAACTTTTAGCTATCAATCGGCTGATTAAATATAGACAGCAGCTTTGCAATTCAGTTGCATTAATTAATCTCACAACTTACATAATGGATTGTTTACATTTGGCATTGTGTTGTGTTTGAGTACGTTAGGTTGGTTTTCAACATAAAATAAACTCGTCGAACTAGGATTGGTAATATGTCGAATTTAAAAGTTGCAGTATTAACCTATAACCTTGCAAACCAAGCTTACTCAAAAACGAAATCAGGTATGAGTAATATTCGTTTATTAGCGCAAGCATTGTTGAGCACAAAAGCAGAGGTTATTGCCGTTGGGACGCAGGAGGGAAATAGCTTCCACAATGCCATGGGGAAAAGCTTAAACGGTTATACGGATATCGGTCGTGAAATTATGCGTACCGCAACTAAGTGGGGTGACATGTTTAACCCAAATGAGCATGGTCAAGGGAGTGTGCAGCTTAGAGTATATGTAAAGTCAAAATATGCGGTCGACACGATAATTTCGAGATCGACTATTGAGGTTATCCATAAAGGGAGTGTGCATCACTCAGAAAAATGCTTTCCGGGCACGCCTTCATGGAATAAGGGAGGAAACTACGCCATTCTAAAGCTGGTTTTAGCTGTACCTCATGGACAAAACCAGTATAAAAAGAAAACGGGATACATTGCCATCTGCAACATTCATTTTGATTCAGCTGAGCAAAATTCTAGAAAGCATGAATACGATAGACTCATTGAAAAAGTATCGTCTTACAACGTTCCACTCTCTGCATTGATCATGGTTGGAGACTTTAACGAGCGTATGAATATAGGTAAATTCCAAGGCGGAAATCAAATTCAAATTGATCTAGCCAAGAGCCGAAAATATTCTGTCATGGACGAATTTGAAGATGTTTCGACGTTTTCAAAAACAATGAATAGCCTCAATAATAACTACAACCAAATCAAAGGAAAGCATGATACTAAAACCTTAAATAAACTTAATTTCCACAACGATCTACAGAATACGACTATTGATGAGTCAAATAACAACAATCCCTATTACCTTTTCCAGAACAAATACAATTCGCAAAAGAGTTCGGTTCAAATACGCCAACGATTGCAACAAAGCTTCCAACAAGTGTTGCCACAATACAGTAATCTGCAATTTGTGCCTCCAAGAAACTTTAACTCCACCTATTTCCCCAAGCTGTCCAAAGTACTGAATCCAAAGTTAGAAAAGAAAAGTGGTAACACAAAAGCAAACTATGGAGTATTGGATCGGGTCGGTTTTATCAGCCATGGTAATTTCTTAGTACCAAGTCGAACTAGATGCGACATCATTACGCAGGGGTTAAATTTTAAATATCGCAAAAATCACGACACGGTTTCGTTTAAAGAGTTTAATCAGTTTGAAAGTGATCATATCCCAGTGATTGGGGTGTTCTGTTTCAATTGGCAAGAGAGGCTAAAAACCGTCCGTCCTCAAGTGTCTACAGGCTACTTTGGCAAAAAAGACTATGGCAAAAAGGTACAGTCTATTCTCTAGCTGATTTGTTTACTGATAATAGCTGTCTAAGGTTGTTTTTATCCACGGTTCTAAATACAGCATAGATATAAAGATGCTAAGGCGATCCAATTCTAAAGGGTCGCCGTTTATCAAATGTGTGTCACTTTTACTGGCGATCGCCGTAATGATACCGACAAGTTCATTCTGGCTGTTGTAAACGCCACCTCCACTCATACCCGCTTTAATTGGAGCATCCATAATGCTGGCAGGGCATATCGTATAGTCGTCGTCATTGATAAAGTTTAGGTCCAAATGGTAGACCCCTTGGCTTGTTAGCACATCACCAAAAAGATCCATCCCAAAGGTGGTGACTTTCTCACCTGTATACACTTGTCCGACGAAGGGAATATCTGTGGAGGAGTTATCTGTTTTTATAATTGCGATATCACAATTGGGATGATAGGAGATGACTTCATCGTATCCGAGTCTTGCAACATGTGCCGCGGTGATACTTAAGTTATTTGACAGTGGGACGCTTGTTCCATTGCCGAAAAACAATATAGGGATGCCAATAAACTCGTAGTCAATATCTGGGTGTTGGTCGGCTTCAAAGGTTGTACCATTGCTTGAAGCGCAGCCACCTAATAGCAACAAACAAGGGAACAATACACAATACCAGTAGTATTTACGCATAGTTAACTCTCTATGGTTGGAACAAACCAAATGGAACTTCGCGACTGTTCCCTACTGCTTGGAAAATTCATTGTTATTTTATTGTTAAATATTAGTGTGTATTTTGTGTTCTTTTACTCATAGAGAAGGATGTGTGGCTAGACTCACATGGGAGATTGCATTGGCTGTGAGCTATATAGCTGAATTACTTGAAAGGGTGAGAGGGCAACAGTATGTACTGTGCCCTTAGTGCCAAAGTGAGTTTGAGATAATTTGCGACTATCAAGACTGCTTTTTTGTATCTCGCGTTGGCTTTAATTTGTTGCTGAAAATTTGCTAGTCTAGGTGTCCGTTTTTATTTGGTCGGGAGTACCAAGGCGATCTCATGTCGGTTATCGAGAAAAGATCGTATTTACGATTTAACATTTGTCCACCGTCTCGCTGCAATGGTAACCAAGAAATATTGGCGCGTTCTCGGCTTGGTCGTACGGTTATGAGATCAAGAGGGATAGAAATGTAGAACCCTTTGGTGAAACTGCCTTCTCCATATTCGTCTGCGGATAAATTTGTTTTGGTGACAAACGCTCCGGCGATCACTCCACTATCAAACTGTTTAGAAAAGTCTAACGTGGCCCCAACGTCTCCAGAAAGATAGCGACCCGCGCTGAGCTTGATTAAAGTATTATCAATCGCTCTCCAGAATTTTGGCTTCCAATAAATCGTGGCGTGGCCTGTGGTAGCGCCAGTTTGGACATTATAATATTGTCCGGTTTGGCTATCATAATGTCTTTCTTGTGAGAAAAGCCCCAGTATTGTCCCGGGATCACGTTGAACCACATAGTTTAAATCTGTTCCTATTGCCCAGTTAGTATTGAGTGGGCGATATAACCATTCTGTCCCAGCACCTGCAAACATGGTTTCCAAATAGCCACCATAGACTTGGCTATATAGTGAATGCCCATAATAGTCAAAATACGTGAGTTGTAAGTTATCGACCCTTAGCGCTTCATCATAATATTGTCTTGCTAGTGTTCGAACGCGTTTTAAATCTGTACCATCCGGTGGAACGGTATAATTAAATTTGTCGTAGTTGTCGAATAAGTTCCCGTAAATCGTACTCGATATTTTCCAATTATTCCCTACGTTGTAGCTAGAGTTAGCATTTACACCAATAGCGTAGAGATAGAAATCCTCAGACCCGCCAAATGATTGTTGTAAAACAGGCGCAACACCAAAATTCCATCTATCATCAGATTCTGCTTTAAGCACTCCTTGAGCTGGTGAAGGGTTTTTGGTTGCACTCGCATCTTGGAATTTTGCGTTAAGATAATCGTTCTCTGCGACTCGGTTCAACATTGCACTGTTGATGGTGGTTTCCGTCATTGGCATATTTTCAGAAGTGTCAATCACGTCTATTGTATTTGTTTCTACACCCGTATTGGCAATCAGGTAGGCAGCTCTTTGGTGAGCTTCATCGATATCACGATACTTAGTCGGGTTACCTTTAAGGGTTACGCTGCTATCTGATTGGTAAAGAGAAGTATTGTTGTATCCCGCTATTTGTTGAATGTCTTTATTTAGTTTGGCCCACTCAGCTGTTGTGAGTTCTTTTTTAGAGGTTTTCGGGGCGTAATCTGGTGCCGGAGTATCAATCCAGTTGTTCGTCAGAGTGGCAAGATTGGTTTGAAGTGAAATCCCAGCGGTAATGGTGTTGCCTCTTTCATAACTTACGCGGAAGTTTGCCCAATCCGTCAGTGAATAGACCAAACCAATATTCCAAGGTGTTGAAGAGGGCATAGATGCATCCCCATTTGTGACTGGGAAATCACTCTGATAGTCATTGCCATCGTATTCAATTTTTAGTTTTAGTGGTTTGATTGGTGTTTGATACTCAACCCCTCCAAAAATAGCACTGCAACCGGTAAACATTCTATTGAGATCGACGCTGCCACCATTCCCTGAATAGCTAGTATTGCGACCACAATCAGTAGAATTGGACTTGGAGCCCGAAAGGTTGGCGCTATTTCCTATGTAACCCCAACCAACTCCTAGGGCAAAATCAAAATTGTCATAATACTTATTTGCTACGATGTACTCTCCGTCAAAGAGTCCAGTGCCACCAATGTCTCTTGCTCCTATCGAAATCTTGGGAAACCAATAACTTTCATCAACCACGCTTATTTTTATGTCTAAAGACTTATCGGTATAGTCGCTGTCGCCACTAAAGCCTGAGTCGTTGCTATATAAAACGTCATGTACCTGGGTGTAGCGAACAGTCGTTTCAAGCCAAGTGAACAATTGTAGAGAAGCTGTGTAATGAGTGTACTCACTATTCGTTGTTGCGTTGATAGTGAATTCTCCATCTGGTTGCATTCTCGCGGTAGGCATTTGCATTAAACCAACGCCACCAAAGTCTGATTGAGAATATTCTTTCATCGAGTGATTGGTATCGTCAGCCAGTACCGCTGTTGCAAGAGAAAGAGTGACAAGGCAAAACAGCAATCGTGAGGTTTTTGTTATTAGGTTCAATTTGTTATTCATTTGAAAATACTATTGCTTAAGAATTGCACGATGATTCTGTTGAGATCTTGGTCAGCTTGATTATGTTTCAGGTTGACGTCATGAACGTTGAAAGGGATGTATAGAATAGCGCCAGGCGCAACATTAAAAGGTTCTTTATTCCAATATCCAATCGCAGGATGATACACTTTTCCATCAGGTTGAATCACCCAGACATGCCCCAGTGTTTTATCTAATGGGTTCACTTGGTTTAAGTAATACTCTAGGGGATGACCTGCCTTCCACGTAAGCTTTTTTGAATTAGACACATTTCCTAATACGCTAACAGTAGAAAGTTTTTTGTTAAGAACTAACAAAAAAGCGCCTTCAAGCCGAGGGTTATTCGCAGTATCTAGACGGGTAAAGTCGGGATCAATAGAGCCGGAAAATCGCTCATAAGCTACGATGCCCTTTATTTGCTTTTCCAGCGTTGACCATGGTTTGCTGTGCTGGTTACTTGATAACGATATTTGTGTCTCTATTTCTTTTATTAAGGTTTCTTTCTGTGAAGGTGACGGTTTTTCTTTATATAAGCCCGATAACAGCCAGTCAAAGTCTTGTGTACTATATTGAGCGTTCACTAACGCTGCTAAAACGACTTCGTCTAGCCTTGGTTTATTCTCGAATTTGAGTGTAAAAGCTTCGCTGTCATTGATGATGACGTCTACCGTTGTAATTGTTCTGCCGATTGCGGTAGAAGAAAAAGCAACAAAGAAAAAAAATGGCAGGAAAAACCAGTGATTCAATCTCATAACAGCAACTTTGTTTATTTTTTAGAAAATGGTTTGGCGAGAGTTAGAGAAAGAGCAGGCATACTAGGAGCTGGTGTTTGTATGCTTTTAATCACTTCTCCAGAATTAGGGTCCAACCAGTAATTATTCACCATAGCCTGCTTGGCTAAAGGTATAGAGACATATTCAACCACATGTAGCAGGTCTCTGACTTGGTCAAAAATCTTTTGTGGTTCTATTCCGACTATTTCAAAGCGAGAGGAAGCGGGATAATTGATATGGTAGTCCGGACTCCAACTTATCTGATAAGTCCATGTCTTCGGAGTAGTATTTTTATTTAGACCTAGCTCTAAGGGATCGACTTCATTTGAATCGATTGCTTGAAGGTTATATCCAGGTAAATTTATCGTTTTGGTTATTCGGCCAGATTGAGTAACGATAAGTTCTTTATCAGCAGATATCCACTTAAGTGAGCTTGTTTCACCATTACTTTTTTCTGCCCAAGCCAAAATAAGAAGCGCTTCTGGGCCTCCTTCTTTACTAACAATCAAGCTTGCATAAGGTATTTCCTTTACTTGCTGTGGTGTAATTTCAGGGTTGGTAGGGCCATTAAAAGCCAAAGAAATAGAGTCTGATAGATCTTGTGTATTTTGTGTACACCCAAGGCTTATCAGAAGAAAGCCGAAACAACAGCTACGGGATAAAAGATTCATATGGCTACAACTATGAATAATACTAAAGAAGCAGCTAAACAATATTAGCTGCTTTTATTTTGGTAGTGAGATTATTGTGCGGCAGTAACGGTTGTACTTGAACCCGAACCTGTATTACTGGCGGCAACAACGGCTCCGGCGACAGCAACACCTGTTACTGTGACAGCGGTGGGTGATATTGTGCCTACTGCTGCAGTCGCAGCAGTATTGCTGCCGGCGGCAGAACCAGATGCAGTTGTTGCAGATTGAGCGGTAGTAGAAGGTGGTGGGGTAGCTGTTGTGGATGTATCAGCGAATGCAGAAGAGCAAAGACCTATAGATACTAAAAGCGCTGCAATTAATTTGTTCATACATTTACTCCATTAAACCGAATGGTATTCCATATTTCTTTTGAGCTGATTAATTTCAGGACAAGAATACACTAAGCGTATATGTAAAATTTACCGTTGTAAATACGTAATTTCTGTTATGCGTATTTTGTTATTGTCTAAAACTGATTAATCAAAATATCCCATGAAATTTTTTGATTAAATTGTCAATAATTACTGGCTAAGTAGTATAATAATTAATCATTCGTTGGTACTAAATCGAACAATTAACTTGCGTTAAGAACGTGTTTGTTAAAATTATGTTTAATGTCAATAAGGATTAAATATAATGCTTTATTTTATTAATATTTGTAGTTGACAGATTAAATTTAGATTTATATAGTTCACCCAAATTAAAGTATATTGCTCGGTAACTTGATTTTTTATTTTCTGGTTACTGGAAATTAAGTTTTATAGTAAATGGATTACAGCTTAAAAGGTTTAAGGAAAAGACGCCTTCTTTATCTTGTTTTATTATCTTTTCCTTTTTTAACAACGGGATGCTCATACAGCCCTCGTCAAGTAAATGCATCTATTCCATTAATTAGTAATCAATCATATAGTAGCTTTAAATCCAAGGTTGATGAGAAATACTGGAAGATACTCGATAGTGGAAGACCTTCAATAATATATGCTAATGGTATTAAGTATCATGCTGGGTCTACATATACATCTGCTCAAGGGTTATTGTGCCGATTTCTTACGCCGATAATAAGTGATTCTGTTACTCGTAAAACAGAAGCTGTTACATGTCAGGTTCCGAGCAAAAAAGTTAATTCTCCTGAGGTAAGCCAAAAGCCTTGGCTTTTGGCTAATCGGTTGATGGATTAGTAATAAGTGTTCGCATGGATTCGAAAGTTGTAATTAGATTACTCTGTATTCTCTGTTTTATTTCCAAAAGTGCCTACTCTTTGGATATTAGTGGTTCCGATTATTTAGCGGTTAATACACCAAATGTGTATAGCAAGCATAGTGACAGCCCTAATACAGAAAATAACGCCACCCCCAATCAACTGCTCGAAAGCAACACATATACAAAACTAAATCGTAATAACTTGTTGTTGCCGGGAGAATCAAACGTAAAAACACTTTTGCCTTCCTCAGGTGAAGATCTTCCTCCACCGTATGGTGCCAATTTGTTTGCTGGTGGCTACGAATCAGAGCGCGTCAGTGGACTGAATGAAGATTACCTCATTGCATCTGGCGATAAGATTAATATCTGGATATGGGGTGCAGCCAATTTTTCGAGTGTGGTCACCGTTGATAACCAAGGGAACATTTTCATCCCAGAAATTGGTCCAATTTCGGTTTTAAATGTTCCAGCAAGCCAAGTTAATCGAGTGGTTACTGCGAAAATCAGAAACGTTTACACGAAAAATATCCACGTCTATGTGAATTTGCTGACAGCTACACCGATTAGCATTTACTTATCTGGGCCAGTAATTCGTCCGGGACAATACGCGGGAATGACCTCAGATAGCGTATTGTATTTTCTGAAACGAGCTGGTGGTATCGATCCTGTTAGAGGCAGTTACCGCAAAATAGATGTGATACGAAAAGGAAAAACAATTGAGTCGATAGACCTGTACAACTTCATTCAAACCGGCTCAATTCCTCGATTTGCTTTTAAAGATGGGGATACAATTCTAGTCCGTCCGCAAGCAGCTGCAATTAGCGTTGCTGGAGATGTTCGAAATCCATTTAGGTTTGAGTTAGTCGGCCAAAGTATGTCTGGCCAAGAACTAGTCAAACTCGCTAGACCCCTTACCAAGGTGAGCCATGTCGCGGTAAAAGGCACTCGTAAAGAAGGGCCGATTTCCCTGTACATGACCTTCAATGAGTTTCTATCATTTAAGCTCAATGATGGCGACAAAGTTATATTTAATGACGATCTTCATCCTCAAGTCATCGACGTTCAAGTGTCTGGCAGTTATCTAGGGCCTTCATATTTTGCTGTTAAAAACACAACCAAATTACATGATGTACTCAATTACATTCCGATTGATCCCAAGCTCGCGAATTATAGCGCCATTTACATATTGCGAAAAAGTGTCGCGAAGCAGCAAAAAGAAATGATCGACGCTTCACTAAATCGTTTGGAGCGAAGCATGTTTACAGCGCCAGTCTCAACGGATGGTGAAGCAACGATCAGAGCAAAAGAAGCTGAACTTGTCTTGGCTTTCACTGAACGAGCGAGAAAAGTAAAGCCATTAGGCAAAGTTATCGTCTCTGATAAAGGTAAAGTTGCGAATATATTGCTCGAAGAGGGAGACACGATTGTCATACCGCGCTTGACCGATTTGGTGCAAGTTGGTGGAGAAGTGCTGATGCCACAAGCAGTAGTATTCAATCCAAACGCAACAGTAGACGACTATATAGCGTGGGCTGGTGGATTTAGTGAAAGGGCCGATGACAAACACATCGCAATCGTTAAAGCGAACGGTTTAGTCGAATTCAATGACTATAAGCATATTCAAGCAGGCGATGAGATTCTTGTCTTGCCGAAAGTTGACGTGAAAATTATGCAGGCAGTTAAGGATATCACTCAAATCATCTATCAAATTGCTGTTGCAGCGAATGTGGCAACAAATTAAGTGGTTGGCTGATGGAGAAACAGCATGGCTAACGTACTTAGGCGTTCGGTGTTCACGATATGGAAAGATGTCGTATTTGCCATTTTCCTGCGGGAAATTAAAAGTAAATCCAACGATAAGTTGGGGGTGATGTGGTCGGTAATATCTCCTCTAAGCTTCATTTTCCTTTTGTCTTATATCAGGGGGAAAATGGATGGCGGAGAAACACACGGCGTACCCACATTCTTTTTTATGGTGTATGGCATGTTGTTGGTGCAGCTATTTCTTTCTGTCACTGAGGCGGTATCTAGGTCGATCAGTAAAAACAAGCCACTTTATGCATTTCGCCAAGTGCAGCCAATTAGCTCCATTATTGCAGTGGCTGGCTTTGAATTATTGGTGAAGATTTTTGTTTTGGTTTTGATAGCGGTTTTATGCTTCTTTTTGAACATTACGATTCATATTGATGATCCCATTGAGGTTATTTTCAATATTGTCAGGCTTTGGTTGCTGGCGACGAGCCTAGGAACTCTTCTTGCTTTATCAAACTGTTATGTGCCTGAAACAGATAAAGTACGCTCCTTGTTAATGAGACCAATGTTTTTTATTTCGGGGATATTTTTTAGCTTGCAGGATATATCTAGAGAATATTGGCATTACTTAACTTGGAATCCAGTACTTCATGCCGTTGAGCTTACACGCTATGCGGCGTATCAACAGTATGGTGACGCAGGAGTCAGTAACGAATATTTGAATTTATGCGTGTTGTTTTTTGTTTTTTTTGCTGCCGCAACTTACCACATCGGTTGGCGACAAGCGATAAGTCGATGAGTTTCTAATCGATGTTAGATACAGTAAGAGTTGTAGTATGACGTTAAAATTAGAGCAAAGGTTTCAAGCGTTTAAAGATTCAGTGACCACTAAACAGATGGATGATATTGAATTTCTGCAAGAAAAGGCCACAGAAATTCAAGAGTCCGATCGTGCGTTGAGTGAGCGAATTTTAAAACGAGTGGCGGCGATAAAAGAGTCCAAAAAAACAGAAAAGCGTTTTCTACAGCTAAAAAGTGACTTATCGAAGCAGCAGTTCGATAGCATAGAGTTCCTAACCGCAAAGTCACAGCAGCTTGAAGCGGCCGATCCTAAATTATCGAAACGCGTTTTAGCTCGTGTAACCAACTTAAAAAAAGCGCAATCGGTCGAGTTAAAGCAAGCTCCAGAGCAGGTAAGCACCTCCAGTAAAGAAAATGTAAAAGTCGCCAATTTTACTGCGCCATGGGTGGAAAAACTGCTGAGCTCTCAGTATACACGCTTCTTGATTCGTTACCCTTTTGTTGCTTTAGTGGTGATTCCTTCGTTGAGCTTTGCCATATACCAATGTTTCTTTGCCAGTGCGAGGTATGAAAGCCAAGCGCAAGTATTAGTGAAGCAGCCTGACGGTATGGCCACTATGGATACATCAATGGCCATATTAAGTGGCTTAGGTGTGAATACCAGTAGCTCCGCTGATCCACAAATTGTCCGAGCATACATCAACTCGAACGATATGCTGGTTTATCTGAATAACACCTTAGACTTGCGCAAGCACTACACCAGTAACGATATTGATATTTTCAGTCGCCTCTCTAAAGATGCGAGTGAAGAAGATTTTCTAGATTACTATCAAAAGCATATTGAAGTTTACATTGATGGCAAGTCGAGTGTCATCCACATCCGAGCCCAAGGCTTTGACGCTAATTTCGCTCATCGACTTACTGAAACTATTGTCAAAAGAGCGGAATGGTTTATTAACTCCATCGGTCACCAGTTGGCTGAAGCTCAGTTAAAGTTCATTAAAAAAGAGCACCTCGTTGTGCAAAACAAATTGGAAGCAGCGCAAAAAAGCTTACTCCAGTTTCAGCAGAAATATAACTTACTTGACCCGACAGCAGAAGGCACAGCGGTACAGCAAATTGCCTACTCGTTGGAAGGGCAAATCTCAGCTAAGGAAGCAGAATTAAAAGGGTTGAAAAGTATCATGAGCGGCATGGCTCCATCTGTCGTGAGAGCCTCAACCGAATTAGATGCTCTAAAAGCTCAGCTAATAAAAGAACGCAAAAAGCTATCTGATGAGAATGGAAAAGCGATTCCTGTCAGTGAAATCCTCGCGAATTTCACTGATCTCAAAGTGAAAATGGAGCTGGCGCTTCAAGCTTATACGGCATCGCAAGTCTCATTAGAAAAATCCAGAATTGAAGCCTATAGGCAGCTCAAATATTTAGTTGTCGTCGAGTCAGCCACCAAACCAGACGATAACAAATATCCCGAAGTTATTTATAACATCGCTCTCTTTATATTGATCATCGCGATTGTCTATTCATTGGGCAAAATAGTGTTTGTGACAATAAAAGAGCTGAAATAAGAACGACTAAAAACATACAACGTCAATAACAATAAGGCTTGATAAACATGAGTATTTATCAAAGAAGAAAAGGAATTATCTTAGCTGGCGGCTCGGGTACTCGCTTATATCCACTGACTAAAGTAGTCAGTAAGCAGTTGATGCCTGTTTACGACAAGCCAATGATTTACTACCCGATTTCAAACTTGATGATGGCTGGGATTAGAGAAATTCTCATTATTTCAACACCATCTGAATTGCCTAGGTTCAAGGAACTACTAGGTGATGGAAGTCGTTGGGGAGTTAACTTTGAATATGTAGTACAGCCAGCACCAGAGGGGTTAGCTCAAGCCTTCACACTGGCTGAAGAGTTTTTAGCGGGATCGTCTGCTGCGTTAGTGCTTGGAGATAACCTCTTCTATGGACACGATTTAGCAAACTCACTGCGTGCTGCCAATGAGCGAGTCAATGGGGCAACCATATTTGGCTACCATGTGCGCAACCCCGAATCTTATGGTGTCGTTGAGTTTGATTATCTTGGCAATGCTATTTCTATTGAAGAAAAACCTAAGTTACCTAAATCCAATTACGCGATTCCTGGCTTGTACTTCTTTGATTCCAAAGTGGTGGAATTTGCAAAAAATGTCGTGCCATCTGCACGCGGTGAGCTAGAGATCACTGATGTTATCAACCAGTACTTAGCTCAAGGCGAACTGAAAGTCGAAATCATGGGGCGAGGAACGGCTTGGCTGGATACCGGTACGCTCGACGATTTATTGGATGCCGCTCTTTATATTCGCGCGATTGAAAAACGTCAGGCTTTGAAAGTGAACTGCCCAGCAGAAGTGGCCTATCGCATGGGATACATCGATGAGCAAGGACTAAAAAACATAGCCGGTCCACTGGAAAAATCAGGCTATGGAAAATACTTGTACGACATACTTGAGCACGAAGTTTATTAGCCTTTTCTTTATAAATGGATGAATAATGAAAATTGTAGATACCCATATCCCCGACGTTAAAGTTTTTGAGCCTCAAGTATTTGGTGACGATCGCGGCTTTTTTATGGAAACGTTTCGCACATCAACTTTTGAACAAGCGGTTGGAGCGAGAAATTTTGTTCAAGAGAATCACAGCAAATCTAATAAAGGTATTTTGCGCGGTTTGCATTATCAGACAGAAAGCACACAAGGTAAGTTAGTCCGTGTGGTGTCGGGTGAGGTTTTTGATGTAGCGGTTGATTTAAGAAAAGATTCGCAAACATTTGGCCAGTGGGTTGGGGTGACTTTATCTGGCGAGAATAAAAAGCAGCTGTGGGTGCCAGAGGGTTTTGCGCATGGATTTTATGTGCTTTCTGAGCAAGCTGAGTTTGTTTATAAGTGCACTGATTACTATCACCCTAACAGTGAGATATCCATTAAATGGGATGATCCGACTTTAGATATAGATTGGCCAATCAGTGATGAAACGAATCTTAGCCTCTCTGTAAAAGATTTAAATGGCATCGCGTTTAATCACGCTCCCATGTTTTAACGTGATGAAAATATACGTATCAGTGGTTTCTCACCGACACCATCACCTGCTAATAAACCTAGGTTCATTAGAGGTGCTTGCTCGTCATCCGAATGTTGAAGTGGTATGTCGGGATAACATTCCGGCTGTGCCTTTAAAAAAGTACTGTGAAAGTAACGGGATACATTACATCGCCAATGATCAGAAAATGGGGTTTGCGGCAAACAATAACGCTAACTTTATGTACTTAGCTCGCAATACAGAGATGTCGGAGAAAGATTATTTTTTATTGTTTAATCCAGACATTTCGATTGATGAACAACACGTAGATAGGCTGGTAGAACATATCGCCCAAGGTGATGCCGAATTTTATGTGCCCAATTTGCTGTTGGATAAAAAAGGCTACATGCAGGATGACAACATTCGAACTTATCCAAAGTTGAGCGATTTCTTCAAAACCTATTTCCTAAATAAGCGTGCCACCATGGTCGATAGGCGTTTGCCGCTTTCTACGGACAACGACTACTGGGCTAGCTGCGCGCTAATGGCGTTAAATGTTGGGCTATACATTGAGAACCTTGGTTTGGATGAGCGGTATTTCTTGTATTGTGAAGACATCGATTTATGTCGCCGACTAAAAAGGAAGAATAAGCATTTTGCTTATTTAAGCGATGTAAAAGCCATTCACTATCGAAGAAGGGATAGTAAGCGCTTTTTAAGTGCTTATTTCTGGTGGCATGTCTCCAGTGTATTCAAATATTGCTTTTTCAGGAAAAAAGATCGGCCATACAAATCTCGCCTAGAGAGCTTATATCAAACAAAAGAAGAGTATGCCTCTTATAAGCTTATGGCGAAGTAGGTTAATTATATGAATGACTTAGGCATTGACATTGTTCTCGCAACTTATAATGGCGAAAAGTATCTTCGAGAGCAGATACAGTCCATTCAAAGTAATCATCTATACGATAAATTAATTAACCGGGTGATTATCGTCGATGATAAGTCTTCAGATTCGACTATTGAAATAGTTAAAGATATCGCAGTGCACGACAAGAAAATCGCCTTATACACTAATGAAAAGAACGTTGGTGTTATTGCTAACTTCCAGAAAGGACTAGAGCTCACGGTTTCGCAATATATTATGCTATGCGATCAGGACGATATATGGGAAAAGACCAAAATAGACAGCAGCTATCAAAGCCTGCTGAATTTGGAAGCAGGGGCGACAAACACTCCTTGTCTCGTTTTTAGCGATAAAAAAATTGTCGATCAAAGTTTGAATACTTTGAGTGATAGCTATTTTTGTCTAAAAGAGATACCGATTAATTGGGCTGATACGTTTAGCGATTTGTTGCAACAAAATGTCGTTTCTGGGTGCACGATGTTGTTTAATCGAGCACTGCTGAAAAAGTCTTTGCCTATTTCAAGTCAAGCCTACATGCATGATTGGTGGATAGCGTTAGTAGCAAGAAAAACAGGCAAGATAGAGCTTATTCAACAGCCGCTAGTACAATACCGCCAGCATGGCGCCAATACGATTGGAGCAAGCAAGAAAACTACGTTATCACAAGTTTTAAAACTTCATAAAAGCCTTTCATCATTTGAACAAAGCTTTAAAAAAATCATCAACCAGACGGCTGCAATTACAACGCATTTAAATATCGATACCAGTTTGGAACCTTGTATCTGTGCATTGCTGGAGTTCAGGTACAACAGCCGAAGGAAAAGACTCCAACTTATCTTAAATAAAGTCATTACTAGAAGCAGTATCAAGGGGCAGTTGGCGTTGGTATTAACGTCACTGAAAATGCCCGTTGAACAAAAGCTGCATTAAATTGTTTTATCTGTCAGTAAAGAATTAGCTAGGAATAAAAATGAAAGTATTAATAACAGGGAAACAGGGACAATTGTCTTGGGAATTGATGAAGACCAAGCCCAAGCATCTTGAGGTCATCAATTTACATCAAGAAGAGCTAGATATTTCTGATGCTGACAGTGTCAATCAAGTGATTTTCTCGATTAAACCTGATTTTGTTGTCAATGCTGCGGCATACACAGCAGTAGACAAAGCCGAAAGTGAAAAAGAGCTTGCTTACGCTGTCAACGACAGGGGGTGCCAACACCTTGCGGTAGCGTGTAAGGAAATTGGCGCAAAGCTGATTCATGTCTCGACAGATTTTGTTTTTAGTGGTGAAAGTTCAACACCTTATGTCGAAACAGATATCGCCTCGCCGTTAAGTGTTTATGGCAAGTCGAAACTCGCTGGCGAAGAAAAAATAACGAATATTTTAGCAGGTGACGCCATCATTGTACGCACCTCTTGGCTCTATTCATGTCACGGAGCCAACTTTGTGAAATCCATGTTGAGCCTATTACAAAACAAGGAACAATTGGGCGTGGTCAGTGACCAAATCGGCTCTCCAACATGGGCAAAAGGTTTAGCTGAAACTATTTGGCACTTAACGGCTTGCTTCGGTGATAGGACAAATAACAAGCAAGCCGACATTATCCACTGGAGCGATTTAGGCGTGGCTTCTTGGTATGACTTTACTAAATCCATTCAAGAGTTGGCCATCCAGAAGTCGCTGATTAACAAGACCATTCCTGTTCGCGCTATCGCAACCAGCGAGTATCCCACTGCAGCACAAAGGCCAAAGTTCAGTGTGCTTAGCACGGCGAAAGCTCAGCAAGAATACGGGCTTGAACCCGCACATTGGCGTGAGCAGCTGTCCGCGATGCTAGATGAAATGGTTGGGTCTAAAGATTTAGTTCGATAGCTAGGAATTACCTGCTTAATAACAATACTAATAATGAAGAATATTATGGAAAAACGTTCGATTTTAGTGACAGGCGGCGCAGGGTTTATTGGTGCCAACTTTGTACAATATTGGTTAGATAACTATCCAAATGACTGCGTAATTGTGCTTGATGCACTGACTTATGCAGGGAACTATGAAAACTTACGCCCACTTGAGCAAAATGATAACTTTCGCTTTATTCATGGCGACATCGTTGACAGCGAACTTGTCGAAAACATTCTAGCAGAACATAACGTGAACACCATCGTTCACTTCGCGGCAGAGTCACACGTAGACCGCTCTATCACTGGACCAGATGCCTTTATCGAGACCAACATTTTAGGCACCTATAGTTTGCTTAAAGTCGCGAGAGAAGTTTGGATTGAGCGCCCTAAAAAAAGTGGTCTTAAGACGATAGAACACCGTTTTCACCACGTCTCCACCGACGAAGTATACGGCTCGCTAGAGCGCAATGAGCCAGCGTTCACAGAGAATACCGCGTATGCGCCTAACTCTCCTTATTCAGCGTCTAAAGCCGCATCGGATCATTTGGTTCGCGCGTATCATCATACTTATGCGCTGAACGTCACGACGTCTAATTGTTCAAATAATTATGGACCTTTCCATTTTCCTGAAAAGCTCATTCCTCTGATCATTACCAATATTTTGTTGGACAAACCTTTACCAATTTATGGTGACGGGAAACAAATTCGTGATTGGCTGTATGTCGAGGATCATGCCCGTGGTATCGAGCTGGTGCTGGAGAAAGGAAAAGTTGGGGAAACCTACAACATCGGTGGCAACAACGAGTGGGAAAATATCGATGTCGTTAAGCTAATTTGTACTCTTGTTAACGAAGCTTTCCAACAACAGCCTTCATTAATTGATCGCTTTCCGCTTGCTCTAAATGCGCACAAGGGTGCTTCTCACGAGCTGATCTCATACGTTGAAGATAGAGCCGGCCACGATCGCCGCTACGCAATTGATGCAGAAAAAACACGCTCAGAGCTCGGCTTCGAACCGAAAGAATCATTCGAGACAGGTATACGGAAAACGATACGCTGGTACTTGGATAATCAGGGTTGGTGGAAGGAGTTATTGTAGTGCTTGATAAAATAGCTGAACGGATTTTGCCCACTAAAAGAAACCCTCTTGTCAAAGGGCACATAGATGTTTGGGATGGTGAGAAATGTGTTGGTTGGTTTAAGTCTACAGAAAATCATTCCCTTGTTGCGAAACTAGACAATTCTTCTGAGTTGGGCGTTGAAACTAACATTTATCGCCCAGATCTAGTTCAACACAACATTAGTGAGACAGGACTCAATGGCTTTGCTCTAGACCTCAATGCCCATGAAATGTACGCAAAGAATGTAAAAGTGGTTCGTTTTTTGGCGAGCGGTACTCACCATGAATTAATAGGAAGCCCAATTTACATTCAAAGTCCGAGCATAGTTGGTCACATTGATAGAGTTGAAGAAAATATAATATCTGGATGGGTTATTGATGAAAAATACCCCAATTTAAGCGTAAAAATAGATATATATATCGATGGAACGAAACGTTGTCAGCTTAGCGCAGATCTTTCTAGAAGTGACATAGTTGATGCGGGATATAAATCTGAAAAGTGTGGCTTTTCAATAGACCTAAGCAGCTACCTAGATGGTACAAAATTAAGCAGGGTAGAATTTTTCTTAAGTGATACAAAACTAAGCATTTTCGACCCTATTACGATAGCAAGTAAAAGTGTTCGAGTATCAGCGTTACTTGAATTGCAAAATCTAGCTAAATATCATGCGATAGACAAGAACTCTAACGAGCTTCTTTGGCTTACTAATAGCGTGATACCACAGTATATTGATGCAGTTAGAGATGAAGTAATTAGCGATTCGAGAGTCGCTAATCTCGACCCTTCACCTAAACGCCGTGACTCTACGATTGATATAATCGTTCCAGTCTATAAAGGATATGAAGAGACCTTAAACTGCATTAAAAGCATTTTCGCTCTGCACTACGAATCTAATTTTAATGTAATAGTTATAAATGATTGTAGCCCTGAACCAGAGTTGACTAAGGCCCTTAAAAAACTATCCAAAAAACTGCCATTTACTTTATTGGAAAATGTCGAAAACTTAGGCTTTGTCGGGACAGTCAATAGGGGGATGAGATATAGCCCTCAAAGAGATGTTTTGTTACTCAACTCAGATACTATCGTTACTGAGGGGTGGCTTGATAGGATTTTAGAATCAGCGTATTCGGACTCTACAATTGGTACTGTGACACCATTTTCGAACAATGCGACTATCTGTAGCTACCCTAGATTTTGTATCGACAACGAGCTGCCTAAAACGGTTTCTTTGACTGAGCTATCTGCAATCGTTTCTAGTGTGAACGAAAAGGCTACGATTGATCTTCCAACAGGTCATGGGTTTGCAATGTTCATAAAACGGCAGGTGCTTAACGAAGTCGGGCTATTTGACGAACAGAAGTGGGGCAAAGGTTACGCGGAGGAAAACGATTTTTCTTTACGTGCATCTAGACTTGGTTGGCGAAACGTCATGGCCGCGGATGCATTTGTTCATCACCTTGGTTCGGTTTCTTTCTCCGATAGTGCGGAAAGCTTTATAGAGGCCAATTTAAAAAAGCTGAACTTTATTTATCCCGATTATTCAAATCGAGTTGAATCATTTATTAAAACTGATCCAGTTAGAATTTATAGGAACAACATAGCTTTTGCTTTGCTTAAAAAAGAGGTAGCCAACTTTTCGTCCACTGCGAAAGATGGGTATAAAGGAAGCATAGTTTTTGTATCTCTAACGATTGGAGGTGGAACGGAAGTCGCTACAAACGACCTCACTGAGGTTCACAATGATAATGGCCAATCTGTTTTTATGCTCGTATCTCCGAAGGAAAATGTTTGGGAGCTTAAGAGCCAACTGGACAATACAATTGTTGAATACCATCTACCTCAAGACAGAGAAACCTTAGTAAGTCACCTGACAGAGCTGAAAGTTAGTAAGTTTCACATACATCATACTTTGCAGTTTGATCAATCTATTTGGGAGTTACCCAAGGAGTTAAACGTTCCATATGATGTGACCTTGCATGATTACTACGCCATATGTCCTAGGGTAAATCTAATTGATAATACTGAGTTTTATTGTGGTGAGCCTAGTGAAGATGCATGCAATAGGTGTATAAAACGATGCGGAGTACATTCCTCCTCTCTCTTGGATATGGATGCTTATGGCGGTGATATATCGGGCTGGAGAAGTTTTTTCAGTAAGCAATTAAAGAATGCTGAAAAAGTGATTACGCCTAGTTTTGATACAAAAAACAGAATACTAAAATACTTTGACTTAGATAATATTGAAGCAATTTATCACCCTGAGCCTAAGGTAGATTACCAACCAAAGTCTATATCAAATATAAGTAAAATTAATATTGCCTTTATAGGAGCTATTGGTGTTCATAAAGGGTTAAATATCCTCAAAGAATGTGCAGATTATGCATATAAATTCAACCTTCCAATAAACTTTATTGTGATTGGCTATACATCAGATGACAAATACTTTGATAGCAATCCTAAAGTTACTATAACAGGGAAATATGAGAGAAACGATTTACCTAGGATTATAAAAGAGTACGACTGCCACTATGCAGGACTGTTTAGTGTATGGCCAGAAACATATAGCTATACGCTGAGTGAAGCAATGCAGAATAATCTGCAAGTATACAGTTTTGATATGGGGGCTATTCCTGAACGATTGCCAAGTACCACTCTAATAGAAAGTACTGACACCACTAATATTATTAAGAAATTTTTGCAAGAGGAATAATAGATGAAAATTTATTTACATATTGGAGCTGGTAAATGTGGAAGTAGTTCAATTCAAGAATATTTCTCCTATTCCGATCTTGGACAACAAATACTTTATGGTTCTATCAATAGTAATGGAGAAGTTATAATCGGAGATGAGTTAAAAACAATTTCTAAAGAAAGCCCTTTTAACTATATGTCTTCGGTTAGTAGCTATGCTTTTTCTGATGAAGCCAATAAACTCAAAACGATAAAAAAACACCTTAAAAAATTATCGAAAGACTATGATGTTCTTGTCTTGTCTAATGAAGGCTGGATAGAGGAAATTGAGCAGTTTAGCTATTTTGAGAGTATATTTTCTGGTTTTGAGGTTGAAGTTATCATGATTATTAGACCTCAAGTCGAATGGTTAAATAGCGCTTGGTGGCAATGGGGTGCGTGGACGAAGAGTGAACTTAGACCTTGGATTTTAAATAACATAAAAAAATGTGATTGGTATTCTTATGCTGAGAAATGGAATGAAATTACTTATATTTCCAACGTTACTTTGTTACCTCTAACTAAAAATATATTAGTAGATTTATCTAAAAAAATTGGTTTTGAATATGTTGATGAAAACCTAAAGTCAAATGTAAGCTCGGATCCTCGTCTTCTAAGGTTTTTTACTAAAAAAAGAAAGCTTCGGCCAGACCCTCACAGTTCTGCAATTGAATTTGCATTAAATAGACATCTGATTGGTAACGGTAAACCTGATTGGGTTATTTCTCAAGAGCTTATCGCGATAGTTTTGAGCGAGTTAAGAGGAGGAAACTTGCTCATGCTAGAGAGACTAGATGACCAATATAAAAAATTAGTCTTAGAGGATGACCGGTGGTGGGGTAACGGATTTTATAAAGAGCATGATAAGAAATTAGATTTAAATACGACATTAGATGAAGATACGTTGTTAGATATGCTTGAAGAAGCATATGTGGCCATTCAGCGTTTGGACTCTGAACTTAGGGTGAAGAACTAATAACTTAAGTATTATGGTGAATTTAGTTAATTCAGGCTTCTTGCGTGTAAACAGTTCTTCAGTTACAACTAGAACAATAGTAGTTGTAGGCCCCGCTCGCAGCGGTACCTCAATTGTCTCTGGGGCACTAGCTAATCTAGGAGTTTACTCTGGATCGGCAAACTCTCCAGTGTATGAAGACTTGCGCTTGAGTCATGCGTTTGAGAGGAAGTCGCAGGAAAGCTTTGCTGACGTTGTTGAACTCTACAATGAACAACATGATATCTGGGCTTGGAAGCGGCCGTCATTGATTGCAAGTCTATCGAAAGTGGCCAGAAAGTTGCGAAATCCTCACTTTATCTTTGTTTTTAAGGATGTGTTTTCTATAGCAAACAGAAACAATATGTCTATGGGCAAAGATTTACAGTTGGGAATGGGAGACGCGATAAATGACTATAAAAGGATAATAAAGTTTTTAGATAAAACCTCACACCCTTGCATGCTCGTTTCCTCAGAAAAAGCGATTTCTAGTAAAGAAGACTTTATTGATGAGTTGATAAGTTTCTGTGGTATATCCCCAACAAAAAGTCAAAAGCTACGATCTTTAGATTTCATCAACCCTAACCCTAATGAATACCTCGTTTGCTCCCAACGCGAGCGAGTTAAGGGAGACATAGACCTTCATCTGCTAAATACAGGCGTTCTACAAGGCTGGGCATATCGAGATTTGGATGAGTCTGTTGTTGAGGTCGTCATAACTGTAAACGGTCAGGAAGTTGCAATTGAAAGCGCAAATAGACGTCGAGTGATACCAGACAAACCGAAGAACCACCCTTGTCACGAACGTGCTTTCAGCATAGACCTAAAAAAGTTCTCAGTTAAGCCAAGTGATATTGTGGAAGTTCGAGGTACTAAAGATGTAGCTAACTTTCATTCGGAGCCTTTATCGATGCCTTATCTGTCGAGTTGGATGACAGAGAAAGAACTGTCTGATACGTGTGAACCTAAAGGCGGGCTAAATACAAAATTTTTGCAGACTGGTATTGTTAGAGGCTGGGCTAGAGGCCGAGACTATAAAAAACCAGCGCAGGTAGAAATATGGGTTAACGCTCGTCTGCTTGCATTGATACCAGCATGTATTCATCGAGAACACTTAAAAAAGGATAGTATTCATCCAACAGGGTTTTGCGGCTTTGAATTAAATTTAAAGCAACTGGGTGTTCAGCCCTCAGACTCTATCCAAATAAAGGTGTCCAATACTCACCTTAAATTACCACCTAAGCCAGTCAGCTTTCCGAATTTGTCTCGATGGCTAACAGTTCCTGAGTTTCAAGAAAAAACTAAGGCAGCTCAAAATGCGGTTTAGTGTGTGGATGTCATCACTGAAGAATACAATAAAACGAATTCCACTTACAGTTTCGCTTTATAGCAGTTTGCTAAGAGCGTACCGAACATTTGTTAAGTCTGAGTACTCGTCATGGATAAAGGCTCATGAACCTAAGTTATGGCTTCCGCCCGTTGACTCTCAAGTTTTGATCTCGGTAGTTGTACCTATTTATAACCCGCCAATTAAGTTCTTAAAGCAATGTATTGAGTCCGTTCAAGCGCAAACATATCCTCACTGGCAACTTATTTTGGTGAATGATGCGTCGACGGATACAGAGGTGAACGACTATTTAAAACTGTTGTCTGGGGACGATTGTCGAATAGAGCTTGTTGAGCTTTCATCTAATCACCATATCAGTGCGGCGACAAATTTTGGTATCCAGCAAGCTGAGGGAGAATTGATTGGGTTTCTCGATCATGATGATTTATTAGCACCCAAAGCATTCAATGAGGTTTTACAGTTTGCGAAAACAAACCAAGATGCAAAGTGGTTTTATAGCGATGAAGACTTTATCTCTTGTTCGGGAAAACGGATAGCACCACATTTTAAGCCTCAATTTAACTTACACCTATTACGTTCACACAATTACATTACCCACTTTTCGGTATATAAAAAGTCGCTGGTTAAAGCTTTAGGGGGGTATCGAGTAGGGTATGAGGGGGCCCAAGATTATGATCTGGCATTACGAGCTTCCGAGATTCTAGACGATTATGAGATTGTGCATATTCCAAAAGTTCTTTATCACTGGCGTATGCATGAAAGTTCTACCGCGGCGAACAGTGCGTGCAAACCCTATTCGGTAAGTTGTGGTCGTAAAGCTTTGATGAGTCATTTACAAAGGCTAAGGATTTCAGCAACCGTTCGAGAAGGAAATATAGATAATTATTTTCATGTCAGTTACAGACCTAAAATCTGGCCTAAAGCTTCTATCATAATTCCGACTAAAGATAACGTTGAGTACTTGCAGAAGTGCGTAACGAGCGTTATTGAAAAAACGTTATATCCAAACTTTGAAATCTTGATTGTTGATAATGGCACAACTGAATGCAAGGCGTTGTGGTACCTTTCTGTGGTGGAAAAGTACGATAAGGTTCGGGTTCTCGCTCACGACAAACCATTCAATTACTCAGAAATAAATAATGTTGCAGTTCAGGTGAGTAATGGGGAAGTCATAGTACTTTTAAACAATGATACTCAGGTCATTGAAAGCTTGTGGCTTCAAGAGTTGGTTGGGCTGGCAATGCTGCCCGATAGTGGCTGTGTGGGAGCCAAGCTATTGTATGAAGATGGATCCATTCAGCACGCTGGCGTTATTCTTGGTCTAGGAGGATATGCCGCTCACTCACATCGTTGTATGGATGACAACTCACATGGCTATTACAACCGACCACATATCAATCAATCTGTATCAGCAGTGACGGGTGCTTGTCTTGCGATCAGAAAGGCTGTGTATCTAGAAGCGGGAGGGTTAGATGAAGCATTCCAAGTTGCATATAACGATGTTGATTTTTGCTTGAGAGTTCAATCGCTTGGCTATCAGAATATCTACTGCGCAGGTAGTGTGCTGTATCACTTCGAGTCTAAATCTCGTGGCGATGACTCAAAAGATAAAGAAAAAAATAGAAGATTTGATAGGGAGAAGTCGATGCTTGCTCAGCGTTGGGCAAATCAGCTTCAAGGCGACCCTTACTATAGTCCTCACTTAACTAGAGATTCAGAAAACTTCAGTATAAGAAGTGTTTACGATTAATTGATTTCATTAAATTGCGAGTTGTAAGTTTCGCAAATAGGGATGTAGTGGATGTTATCTCTCCAAAACCTAACCAAATATTACCCGTCCGAATTGGGCCGGCAATATATTTTCCAGAATATGGACTTCATCTTTCCTGAAGGTCATAACGTCGCTTTGTTGGGCTCTAATGGGGCGGGTAAATCGACCTTGTTTCGAATCATCGCTGGCAGTGAATACCCCAATACAGGCAGGGTCCAGACTGACAAATCCGTATCTTGGCCAGTGGCCTTAGCGACGGGTATTCACCCGCAGATGACAGGGCGAGAAAATACCCGATTTATAGGTCGAGTTAATGGTGTTGCCGATCTCGATGATTATGAAGAGAAGGTGAAAGCGTTTGCTGAGCTAGGCGTGAAATACGATTTACCTGTAAAGAATTATTCAAGTGGTATGCGGGCTCGCTTAGCGTTTGGGTGCTGTATCTCGATTGATTTTGATATTTACCTGATTGACGAAGCCACGTCAGTTGGCGATCAGAAATTCCGCGTGAAGGCCAAACAGGCGCTGCTCAACAGAAGCCAGAGCGCAAATATTATTATGGTTAGCCATGATACGAAAGAAATCAGCCAATTTTGTGATAGCGCTGCAATCCTGCATAAAGGTGAGCTGCATTTCTATGCTGATTTAGATGAAGGGCTAGAAGTATATCGCTCTCTCTAAAAGAGTGCTGACACTATCGTAGCTGACGTTGTATGAAGTACGTGTAAAGGAAGACAGTATTTATGTTGCTTGGTATAGAGCCTTCTATCATTGTTGTAGGACTCTTTGTCTTAACTGTTCTGGGGTTGATTCGGTTTCAAAATCACCCCGAGAAAGTCTTCGGCCTCGTGTTACTCATCTTATATACGCTGAATATTGTGTCTACTGAACAAGTGATATCTAGCTTTTCCAATGTTGGCTTACTGACTCTTGTTTTGCTCATGACGTGCTCATTAGCGCTAGAAAAGACTCGCCTACTTAGAATCATTGCGACATTTATTATCAAGCAAAGCTACCTGAAAACATGGTTTAGATTATTTGGCCTAACGGTTATTTCATCTGCTTTTTTAAACAACACTGCTGTGGTATCGACCATGCTTTCGCCTATTCGCAGCAATGGCTACCACAACGCCAGTCGTTTGCTCATCCCCCTATCTTATGCCGCTATCTTTGGTGGGACATTGACGTTAGTGGGCACTTCCACGAATTTGATTGTCAACAGCATGGTCTTGGAACATGGGTTGCCGTCTTTAGGCTTTTTTGATTTTACCCTTGTTGGTTTGTCCGTTGTGCTTGTGTGTGGGGCCTTACTGTATTTTCTTTCTAATCTGTTGCCAAATACCAATAACGACTCGGTAAAATCGACCGAGTATTTTATCGACGCCAAAGTATCATCAGGCTCAAATCTTGTGGGTCGGAGCGTAGAGCAAAATGGTTTAAGAAACCTAGAAACCTTATTCCTTGTGGAAGTGATGCGTCGAGGTCGGCTGATTTCACCTGTCTCTCCCCAAGATGAAATTGAAGCGGGTGACCGCCTAATCTTCAGTGGTGATATTAAAAAGGTGATGCTGCTGCATCAGTTTGATGGGTTGACAATCTTTGCTCATGAAAATGGTTTACCGCTAAAAAACCTTCACGAAGTCGTGTTGAAGCCAGAGAGTGTGTTGGTTGGCAAGACACTGAAACAATCAGGTTTTCGGGCCCTGTTTAATGCCGCTGTCGTCGCTTTGCGCAGAGATGGTGAATCGATATCAGGTAAGCTAGGTGAAGTCACATTGAGGGCTGGTGACTTTTTAGTTTTAGCGGTCGGTGAAGACTTTAAAAAACGGCACAATATTAAGAAAAACTTTTATCTAATAAATGGATTAGAAGCCGAAAAAACGCTGACTGCCAACCAAGAAAAAGTGGCGGTTCTAGGCTTCGTCGTGACGATTGCGCTAGCGGCTTTTAGCATCATCTCGTTATTTAAAGGCATGCTTATTTTACTTGGTGTTCTCATCTTATCGGGGTGTTTAAGTTCCAATGAAATAGTGCGCCGACTGCCGAGCCAGATTTGGCTCATTATCTCTTCTGCGCTTTTGATGTCGCAAGCGCTGTCCAGTAGCGGCGCATTGCAATTCTTAAGTCACATTGTTGATCAAAATACCGAGTTATTTACGCCGTTTTTCGGGCTCATCATCGTTTATGCCGTGACATGGTTAATGACAGAGCTGGTAACGAACAACGCGGCAGCAGCGCTTGTGTTTCCCATCGCGTATAGCTTAGCGATGACCGCCCATGCCAATCTCCACGCTTATGTTTTAGCTGTGGCTTTCGGCGCAAGCGCAAGTTTTATTAGCCCATATGGTTATCAAACCAACCTTATGGTGTTTAACGCTGGCAAGTATCACCTACGCGATTTTGCAAAAGTTGGACTGCCTATTAGTTTGGCTTATGGCGTGACGGTCATTAGTGCCATTTACTTTTTTGTCGGTGTCTAGAAAGAATAAGGAAAATCCATGAATATAGCTCCCGAACGAATGACGCATTTAAAACAGCTGGAAGCGGAGTCCATCCACATAATGCGTGAGGTCGCAGCTGAATTTGATAACCCTGTAATGTTGTATTCTGTTGGAAAAGACTCCTCAGTGATGCTGCATTTAGCCAAGAAAGCCTTTGCTCCCGGTACGCCTCCTTTTCCATTGATGCATGTCGATACCACATGGAAATTTAAAGAGATGATCGCTTTTCGAGACTACATGGCGAAGAAACTCGGAATGAAATTGATCGTCCATCAAAATCCAGAAGGGCTCGCTATGGGCATCAACCCATTTGTGCATGGAAGCTCTAGACATACAGACATAATGAAGACGCAAGGGCTTAAACAGGCACTAGATAAATATGGCTTCGATGCTGCGTTTGGTGGTGCTCGAAGAGATGAAGAAAAGTCTAGGGCGAAAGAGCGAGTCTATTCGTTTCGAGATGAGCATCATCGATGGGATCCTAAGAACCAACGTCCAGAACTTTGGAATGTTTATAACGGAAAAGTGAATCAAGGAGAGAGTATTCGAGTATTCCCTCTTTCAAACTGGACTGAGCTGGATATCTGGCAATACATCTATTTGGAGCAGATAGAAATACCGAGTTTGTATCTATCTGAATTACGCCCAGTGGTTGAGCGAGATGGCATGCTAATCATGGTGGATGACGAACGTATGGAACTTAAACCAGGTGAAAAAATCGAGCAAAAAATGGTTCGTTTTAGAACGCTAGGTTGTTACCCGTTAACTGGCGCTGTCGAATCGCAAGCGACCACGCTACCAGAAGTGATTCAGGAGATGCTGCTTACCACGACATCTGAGCGCCAAGGTCGCGCTATTGATCATGACAGTGCTGGCTCTATGGAAAAGAAAAAACGCGAAGGGTACTTTTAAAGCATGTCAGTCTACGAGAAAAAACAGCACGACTCAGCAAGCAAAGATATCGTCTGGCATAACGCCTCCATAAGTTGTAATGAGCGTGCTCAGCTTAAAAAACAAAAGCCAGTGGTATTGTGGTTTACTGGCTTGAGCGGCTCAGGTAAATCCACCATTGCCAATGCTGTTGAGTTGATGTTGTGCGAGCGAGGAAAACACAGCTACCTACTCGATGGTGACAACGTCCGCCATGGCCTCAATAAGGATTTGGGTTTTAGCGATGCGGACAGAGTCGAGAATATTCGTCGAATTGGTGAAGTTGCAAAACTCTTTGTTGACGCCGGCAACATCGTGCTGACCGCGTTTATCTCGCCATTTATCGCTGATCGAGAGCAGGTAAGAAACTTGTTGGGGGAAGGGCAGTTTCTGGAAGTTTTTATTGATACTCCATTAGAAATATGTGAGCAGCGCGATCCTAAAGGTTTATATAAAAAGGCGCGAGCAGGTGAGATTGTTCACTTTACCGGAATCGATTCTGAATACCAGCCTCCCGTGTCGCCTGATTTACACATAAAAACCAACAGCATATCTGTTAGAGAATGTGCTAACCAAATATTGGATAAGCTATCGGCTCTAGGGTATTTGGAATACGAAGAAGAATAAGCTCTCCGCTGAAAACTGAGTGAGCGTTATATAAAAATTATTAGACATAAGGAATTTACATGTCGCATTCGTCAGAGTTAATTGCGCAGGACATCGAAGCCTACTTAAAGGTACATGAGAATAAAGATCTATTACGTTTTCTTACGTGTGGGAATGTGGATGATGGTAAGTCGACATTGATCGGGCGTTTGCTATACGACAGCAAGCTGATCTACGAAGATCAAATGGCGGCCATTGAGAAAGACTCACAAAAGTTTAATACGACTGATGAAGCATTTGACTTAGCGCTGTTAGTTGATGGGCTCCAATCGGAAAGAGAGCAAGGCATCACGATTGATGTGGCTTACCGATATTTTTCTACCGACAAGCGCAAATTCATTATCGCAGATACTCCGGGACACGAGCAATATACACGCAATATGGTCACTGGCGCGTCTACTTGCGATTTAGCAATCGTGATGGTTGATGCGCGCTACGGGATACAAACTCAAACTCGCAGGCATAGCTACCTATGCAGTTTACTGGGGATTAAGCACATTATTGTTGCTATCAACAAAATGGATTTGATGGATTATGACCAGCAAGTGTATCGAAAGATTAAAGCTGATTACCGCGCCATGGCGAATGGGTTCAATATTAAGGATATCCGCTTTGTCCCTATATCCGCACTAAAAGGCGATAATGTCGTTACACCAAGCGATCATATGGACTGGTATCCGGGAGCAACTTTGATGAAGTTGCTTGAAACCGTCAAAGTGAACCAAGATAAAGACTTAGAACATATGCGTTTTCCTGTTCAGTATGTTAATCGTCCAAATCTTAATTTTCGGGGCTTTTGCGGCACATTGGCTTCAGGCGTTGTAAAAGTTGGCGATAATATTACCGCGCTCCCTTCCGAAAAGCGTTCAAAAGTAAAACGTATTTACACTTATGATGGAGACTTGGAAAGCGCTTATCCCGGTCAAGCAATTAGCATTACTTTGGAAGATGAAATTGATGTTTCCCGTGGCGATATGCTTGTCCACACGGGACACGAGCCCAAAATAACCAACAAATTCACTTCCCACATAGTTTGGATGGGAGAAGCGCCACTGCGTACCCACCAAGACTATATATTTAAGTTTAAAACAAAAAGCTGCAGCGGAACGTTCACCAATATTCTGCATAAAATTGATGTAAACACTCTGGAGCATAGTGAACAAGAGTGCCAAGCATTGGCATTAAACGAAATTGCACTTGCTTCCATTCAATTGACCGATCAGGTGCCTCTTGACGAATACCACAGCTTGGCGGAAACGGGTTCGTTTGTTGTCATTGATAGACACAGCAATGTGACCGTTGGCGCAGGAATGGTTGCGTCGATTGCAGATGAAAAGGAAAGCGCGCAGCGGGTGTACTCTCAAATGGAGAAAGATCTAAATTCATACGTTCGAAAACACTTCCCAGAATGGGGATGTAAGGAAGTTTAGTCGTGGCAACGGAAAGCTGATGTCGTTAATAGCTGTGAACTTTAATATGAATGGGTGATTCTATATGCAAGCAAGCGTCTACTTAATATTGGTAGGTTTAAGTACCTCACTTCTAACCATTCTTTTTTGTCAGCTGGCCTGTGGTTGGCGCTTGCTTGATACACCTGATTGTCGAAAGCAGCATGTCGGCAATATTCCACCTGTGGGCGGTTTATCCATTTACGTCCCAGTTGCCTTCTCGGTGCTAGTGTATCCCGAAGCGGTCGCTTTACCAATGGAATACATAGGACTGAGTTTTTTGCTGCTTGTGCTCGGTGTTTTTGATGACAAGCTCGATATCAGTAAATTGCTTAGGATCAGTTTGGTCGTGTTAACCAGCGTTTGGTTGGTTATCGGGCACGATATCACGACTTTTTCTTTGGGGCGTTTGTTTGCAAATGGGGAATACTTTATTGCTGGAAAGGTCAATGTCTTAATTTTTATGGCGTTAGCAATGGTAGGCTCGATTACTGCTTTCAATATGGTAGATGGTCTTGATGGGCTACTCAGTTTTTTAGCTGCTATTGCGTTAATCAGTTTAGCGATTTTGTTTGATATATCAGGAGCAGAAACATTTGCTTCATTTTGTTGGGCGCTTTTAACCTCAATTTTGTTTTTCTTGCCGTTTAACTTTGGCATAAAGCGTATTGATAAATTTAAGGCATTTTTAGGAAATTCGGGCAGCACCTATATCGGATTTACGTTTATATGGCTGTTTATTTTTGGTACTCAGGGTTATGAATTACCGTTTGAGAGAGCTTTTTCACCGGTGACAGTTTTGTGGATTATTGCGGTGCCATTAATGGATATGACACTGGTTATATTAAAACGCCTTCTCAGTAGGAAATCGCCCTTCGCTGCAGACAGGAGACATATTCACCATCTATTGCTGCAGCACGGATATTCAAGTTTGCATACGTTGTGCATTATTTCTAGTATTTCTGCAATTTTAGCGACGATTGGCGTACTTTCTGAGCTAAATCATGTGAGTGAAAGCATCATGTTTTATTCGTTTCTAGCGTTGTCAGTGGTGTATGCGTCCGTTGTCTGCCTCTTTGAGGCGAAGTGCTTACCGCGTTCGCAAGAAACGAATATTGCATGTCGAGCAAAGTAGCGCCGTTTTTATCTAACTATCGGCTGGAACGCACTTTTCACTATTTAACCTGAGCTCAGGTTATTTAGCTCAGTTTGCAAAGTCCGGTAGGACTTATGTTCTATCTCTTTGTTGGATAGCCCAAATTGACTGGCGAGCTTGATGAGTTCGGCTCTATATTGCTCTAGGCGTTGTTCTTCATCTGTCATAATTGCAAATTCGGCAAAATCTCCAATATTTTTCAGGTGATCGAGCGTGATGTGAAACTGACCTAAAAAGTAAATGCTACGAGTTTTTTCCATCTTTAATGACACTTTATATCCCATGGTACATAGCATACTTTTGGCGGCAGTTGAGTCAGTAATGTCGGTTGCCTCACATCGGTCAGATTCTGGCCCTTTTACAATCCACAGTTTGATTCCAGAAGGCTCCATTTCGCGAATGCAAACGCTTTTATTTTCATCGGTAAGTTGACCGTCGGCGGTATCGAAATAGGTGTCTGACTCGATATTATCGATTAGCATCACTCCGTGATTAAACTGACTCAATGTGGCCAAAAAATTGGTTTTAGATTTAAGACGATATTTTATTTCAACTTCATATTTGCCTTTAAAATGATCTTGACTCAAAGGGTTCCTCTACTTTTTCTTTATTGGCTTGAACACCCCCATCTTACTTCTGTTGGAGCTGTAATTGCATTTCATATTTGCTTATCGCTTCTTGGCTATCGATTGCTTTTATTGTCTTTGAATCAATGACAAAGTTATCACAGACTAGCGAGTAAATAACTTCCTTTGCTTCAGGTAAGTCGATACGCTGTGGGACGATGAAAGTGCCTTTTTTGAGAATGGTATACGAATTTATCATCACGCTGCCTCTTTAAGTACGGTAACTATGAGTACATTATTGCGAAAATCGAGCGGTGAAATTCCACTATTGGGCCTGAAATTGGTACTTATTCGCCAAATCGTGAGAAAGCGTTTCCAACTCTCAAAATGGTTATTTGGAGTGCTTACTCCGATACTCTCTCGGCGACATACCTTTATAAGACTTAAATAATCGATTGAAGTTGGATTGGTTGTTATAGCCCACTGAGTGACAAATAAAATTAATACTTAAGCTGGTGGTTTCGAGTAGGCTTGCGGCTTGACCTAACCTGATCTTTTTAAGGCGCTGGCTGAAGCTTTCACCAAAATGTTTCTGAAAGATTCGGTTGGCCGTTCGAGAACTGCAATAGATATATTCCGCGACTGAATCCAATGTAATGCTTTTCGCATAGTTCTCTTCAATGAAGCTGGAAAGTTTATCTACTTTGTCTTGTTCACATTCGCATATTTCATTTTCTTGCTGGAAAGGTGATCTTAGCAAAATGCTATCTTTGTCGGTTGCGATTACGTTTAAGAAGCGCAGTAGTACCGAGAGCTGCTCCAAGCTTGATGTTTGGTAATCTAACTCATTGATGACTTTGTAAGCCTGTAACGAAGTCTGTGGGCAAAAAGAAAGGCCATTGTTGAGATTAAACAGTAACTTGGACAACTTATGCATTTCACTACAATGAGTCAGCATATTGGATATCCAGTCTTTGTCTATCCATAACGAATGCCTCTCATTCACACCTTGCTGTGGCGTTAAGCTTCCAAGAAAGTGCGGAATATGAGGGGGAATGAGGAGTAGCGAATGTTTACTTACTTCGACATCAACGTTACTGACTCGCACTTTACCTTGGTAGTTTACGAGTAGGATAAGTTCGTACTCATTGTGATAATGGAACGTACTATTGGAGAGTGGGCTGTCATCCATGTAGTGTCGCCAAGAAAAACCCGGTCGAATAGGAGTTTTGTTGAGTTCAGGCTTCATACTATTACCAACTCTAGCTTACATTGGCTTTAGCTTAACACCACATGAATGCGTGTTTTTTGAACTGGCCAAAAACTATTGAAAACTGGCCGGTTAGTATTATTTCTTTAGTTGCTCTTTTGCGGCTTCAACTTTGGAGAAATCTAAGCCAAGTTCTTCTACCGCTTCTTTGATTAACGCGGGGTTTTGCATGACTTGCGCCATAAGCATTTGTAGTTTTTCTTGAGGTAACCCTAATTGGCTAACGGTTGCCATGGCAGCGAGAGGGTTTTCTGTTAAAGCTTGAAATAATTCGTTGATTCTCTCATCGCTAATATTGTTCTCTTTCAATATTGCAAGGATTGGGTTCATGTCGTTACCTTTTTACTGCGAAATGTGAATATAGAAAAGATAGTCTAGCACTTCGATATGCGCGATAAAACTAGGGGTTACTCTCGCTTTCTCTTTTAACGTGCTTTGGATTGCTAGCTATTAATCAATCTGGTCAAACCAATTAATTATTTTTCTTATATTTATGAGTGTTGGGAATATATTGGTGGCATACTGTGAAGCCCCAGTTCGCCAGCCTTAAGTTAAAAAATATGGTACGTAAAATAATCAAATCGCCTATTCTTATTGGTATCGCCACTAGTGTTTTGCTCTCTGCGTGTTCTAGCTCACTTCCTACCAAGAAAGAACAAGCGGTTGCCGCTCCTGCCAATATCAAACTCAGCGAAGTAAACTACTCTTCTGATGAAAAAGGTATTCAGTGGGTATCTAAAAACCTCACTCCTCATGATTACACCAATATCATTGTTCAGCCTGTTAGTATTGATCTCAAAGAGAAGCGTTCACCTCAAATTCCTCAAAATGTATTGGTAAAAATATCCGATCGAATAACAGCGCAGTTAAAATCAGATATGTCGAGCGACGTTAAAGTGGTGAGTGAGCCACAGGCCCATACAGCGAAATTGTCCATTGTCATCTACGAAGCGAGTACGGGGGCAGAAGATGCGAAAATTACCGACTTTATACCCATTGGCGCTGTAATTGATGGTGTCGCTGCTGCCGTTGGACACCGGAGCCAAACGGTCCGTTTAGTGATTGAGGCGAAAGTCACGGATAGTATTACTGGCAAACTATTGGCAGAGAGAATTTCGGTAATTAAGGAAAACGGTATTCTTTCCAACGAGTACGTTAAATTGACGTATCAAGAGGTTCAAAAGCGGGTTGAGGGCTTTGTGAAAGAAATGAGAACATTTGTTCAATCTGCCGTTTATTCAGCCAAGCAGAAACCTTAGTTTGTCCTAGAGCACGCTCTAGTATAAAAACCAGAACTTCCAACATATTGTTGTTCCCCATTGTGGTGAAAAATTGTGAGACGACTTACGGAGCTTTCATTTTTTTCACTGATTAATGGGGAATTTTTTTTGGCTGAGTGATCTGTTTTTTACTTTTGTTTAATTAGGCATGATGTCATGGAGTTTAAAAAGTTGGCTCACCTCGGTATTTGGCAGATATGCTCCTGATTACCCCCTAATTGTATAGAACCAAATACCGAGCTTACCTCTTTCATATCAGCTGTGCTGTGCGACAAGTTGGCTCTCTAGCCGGCCATTGGTGATTAATATCGTGGCGCAAATAGCACCAATAATAAGCGCTCCGACAAAGATATAGACAAAACCATGGGAGAAATTATGATCCAGCTGAGTGGCAAGCATTGGAGAGAAGCCACTTATTGCAGCCCCAATGCCATAGCTGGCGCAACACCCACTACTTCGCAAGTATTTCGGATAAATCTCCGAAAATATGGGGGTTATGGTTCCTTGAACCCAGCAACCTAAAATAACTAGTGTCAGTAGGCCGAGTGCCATGCTGGTCATATCATTTGACAATATTAAATGAATCGCTGGGTAGAGAAGCGCAATGTGAAGAATGATGCCGTACAAGGTCATTTTAGCGCGCCCAAACTTATCTGACAGTAAGCCAAACATTGGATAAAGCAAACATGCGACTAGCAGGGAAATGGTATTGAGTGTCAATGATTGACTCATTGTGAGGTGGCTATATTGGGTGAAAAAGGTAACGAAATAGACAAAGTCGATGTAGAACATGCCACCCAGTGCTGCACTAAATAAAACAACGATTAAAAAGCTCAGTTTATAGTCTTTCCATAAGAACTTATAGGTATTCGAAGTGGGTGCTTTAGACTTATCAAAGCTTTTTGCCTCTTCTTTTTTAAACTGAGAGCGTATGACGAATAAATAGATCGCCAGTAAAACGCCGCCAAAGAAGAAAGTGATTCTCCAAGCATAAGGTTCCAAACTTGTTGGCGTATAGTTGAGAACTAAGTAGCTGGTTCCTGATGCTAAAAGGAAACCAATGAGAGACACTGAAATTGCAATCCCTGAGTAAAAGCCAGTATTTTTAAGTTGTTTGTTTTCAGCGGTAACGACAAGGAGGTTCGCATACTGACCTCCAGCGGATATCCCCTGAATAATTCGAATCACTACCAAGAGTATCGGCGCCATAATTCCAATTGAGGCAAATGAGGGCAAAAAGGCGATGAATAGTGTAGAAAGCCCCATAATGATAATGGCTAGATTCATGCTGAAGTACCGGCCAACGCGGTCTCCGATCCAACCAAATACAATTCCTCCTAGAGGTCTGGCCATAAAGCCAACGGCAAACGTTGCAAACGCGAGCAGCAAACTACTGAAAGCGCTTGCTGTTGGAAAAAATAACCTTCCGATCGTGGCAGAGAAATAGCCGAACAGGCAGAAATCATACCATTCGATAGCGTTACCAAAGGATGTTTTTAAGGTGTGAGTAATATTTTTACGTAATTGCATGCTGTATGTCAGTTCGCTTGGGTTAACGTTGAAGAAAGTAATGCAATGGATGCTTTATGGAGATAGTTAGGCTTGTGTAAGTACAATAATTGACGCGCGCTCCACGTTAACATTTGTAGGAATTCGATTAAATTCAATTTAACAAATAGTTATGCAATCTTAGTTTGACTGAAGTGTCATGGTACTTTGAACTTCACCACAGCCCCTTTACCTGTTGTACGGAGGCTACCAAAGACTTTATCTAGACGGAATTATTGCTTAATTCACTGATCCTTCAGGGGTTGAATTTTCCTCTAGATAAATATAGTTTCTAGTTTCGCAGAATAAAACTCTGTGATATGGTTGTTTTTCATCCTACTTAATCTCAAAAACAGAATAATATGTTAGTTTTGCTAACAGACCTGTAAAAAATTATCGATTTTAATTCGTTTTCCGTTGTCCGATACTCCTCAGCTATTTTTAATCATAAATTCGTCGATAAGGTCGATACGATCTATTGATAAGGCTTATTTTCAAGTCGTTACTATTCCTATAATTAAGTGAGAGTTTGATGGAATCAAAAACCATTGGAGCCATATTAATCATTACTGGTACTTGCGTCGGTGCTGGGATTTTGGCTCTACCACTATCAACAGCTGGGTTAGGGTTCGTACCTACCGTTATTTCGTTAGGTGTTACCTGGATCATTTCAATTATCACGGCATTGCTACTCGTAGAGGTGCTTGCTGAGTTAAAGCTGAAAAATATTAACTTCGATACCATGTGCAGCAAGACACTCGGACGTGTTGGCCAAGTGATTTGTATGGTTGCTTACCTGATTCTGTTGTATGCAGTATCTTCGGCTTACCTGAGTGGTGGTACGTCCATGCTAAGTGCGTTGCTCGCACAGGGTGGGATCACGCTTCCTTATTGGGTATCCAGTTTATTGTTTGCAATCGTATTGGGTTCAGTTGTATGTCTTGGCCATCGCGCAGTAGATTTAACCAACCGAAGCCTATTGTCGATAAAAGGCCTTAGTTTTTTTGCTCTTGTAGTGATAGTGATGCCTGATGTGTCTCATGCAAATCTATTCCAATTTAAACATGCTCTGCCTTATTTTTGGGGCGCAGTACCAGTATTGTTCTTTGCTTTTGGTTTCCAGCTGATTGTTCCAAGTATGTATAACTATTTAGAGCAAGATATCAAACAGCTTAGAATTGCGATTGTGCTCGGTAGTTTAATTCCATTTTTGCTATACAGCTTATGGCTCGCCGTGACATTGGGCATTTTGCCTCGCTTTGGTACGACCAGCTATTCAAGTTTCCTGCATAGCCACAGTAGTGGTGACGTAGGCGCACTATTTACCATGCTTGGGTCTCAAGGCACGTTACGTTGGAGTCACAAGGTTATGGATATTTTCACCAACGTAGCAGTAACGACGTCTTTCTTGACGGTTACTATGGCGTTAAAAGATTACCTTTGTGATATTTTTAACCTCGATAGCCAAACAAAAAGTGGTAATGGTAAAGGCGCTCTCTTAACTTACCTTCCTCCTCTGGCATTGGTTCTGTTTGCGCCAACATTATTCCAAGTTGCTCTGGACTATGCCGCTGCGAGTCTAGCTGTCGTACTTGTTTTCTTACCTGTTGCGATGGCCGTAGCCATTAGACGCCAACAGAAGAAGGAGAAAACAACGAGCACGTTTAAGGTCGGTGGTGGCGTGCCGCTTCTCGCAATCTTAGTTATTTTCGGAATTGTATTGCTTGTCTTAAGTTTTATGGCTAGCTGGAATATGCTGCCAGTACTACACTAAGGCCAGTAGGAGCTATCTCGTTTGCATCGAGACTTAGCGCGGCCACCTATCATAGGTGGCCGTTTTTACATTAAAATTAATACCTTATCAGTATCTGTAAATTTATATAACATACTCGTCGATTAATACTGATTATTTCTTTCACTGTTGTTAGGTAATCTGCAGCGTATGGAGATAAATTTGGTTAGAAGGTAATGACGAATTGGATGTAGCAGGTGTTGAATGCACCACTTTTGAATCCCTACTTTGCATTTCAACAGATACGCGCTTTCGATTTGATTTGTTCCAGTCTGCCGCTTACCAATCGTATTAGTTAGGAGGTTGTATGGCTTACGGCGCCGCAATTGAATCACTCTTTGATAGCCGCTTCCATAAGAAAGTATTCCGGGTAACGCTAACCGTTCTGCCTTGCTTTATATACTACTGGTTTACTGGAGATTCCATGGCCATTGAATTTGCGTTGGCCAGTTTCTCTCTTTATTACGTATTGAGGACTTTTCGCTGGGGATTTTCCGCTATTGTATTACACCAAATTGTAGTGGTGTTCGGAATTGCCCTGTTACTTAGCGCTCAGAAAAATTTCTGGCTATTTATCATTGTTTGTACCTTTTGGGGCGCCGCATGTATGGGATTGAGCGTACTCGGCAAGGAGTATCGAACGTTAGGAAGCTTTATTCTTATTCCATCGCTATACCTCTCTTTAGCCTTAGGAGAACATGCTGGTTTTAGCAGTGTATACCAAGATAAGCTCGACTTACTGCTTTGGTCTTCTGTCGCCCTTATTGGACCAGCGATTGTTCATTTTCTAGCGTGTGGTTTTGATGAAAAGCATCAAACCTATTGGAAATGGCATACTCATATTAAGCCAAGTTTGAACGGTGAAGTGGCCTGGACGGTTTTGTCTATTGCCTTTGCGTTATTCGTCACGACATGGATTGTTGAGTATTACAAACTTCCAGAGGCTAAATGGGTAATTTGGTCTTCGGTGGCCGTTATCACCGGAGAGTTTGGTAGCATGCACCGTAAACTCGTTCATCGTGTCGGTGGAGCCGCATTTGGGCTAGTTGCCGCTTTTATCATTGTCCTTGTCGTCCCTATTCCTTCGGTATTTTATGATTTTGTTGGGGTTTTAATAATCGCTACGTTATGTATCCCTAAATATCCAGTGGCGTATGGTTTGCGTTCGATGCTCGTTGCCATTGCTGCTGGTGGCCTCGCGCAAAGTGTATTGGTTGGGGAGCACCGTCTATTTAACGTGTTTGTTGGGGATGTTGTTGGGGTAGTTTGCGCATACGTTGTGTCATATATTTCACTTTCCTACCACAGATTATTTGACACTAGTGTAAACGGCTGAATGATGGCAAACCGAAATCGAGAGGCATATCTTAAGTTACTGAAGTGTAACAAAAGTTTCACTAGTCAGTAATAGTATTCAATACTCTTATTCTATAAGTTGTCGGGAAAATATTGGAAAGATAGATATATGGAGATAACGTATGCCAACCAGTGGAAACTTAAGCTTGTCCCCAAAAGAAGCTTGGAATAATTTTACTCATCCGGGCATTGAAATGAGTACGCCGAATGAAATTAAAATTTATGCGGCGCAAAAAATGGAAGCGATTATGGGATCGAAGACGTCATTGATCAGCGGAAATTATTTCAGTACTAACTTGGGTGTGACTAATAAGATATATGCAATGGAATATGGCCAGTGGTATCCCGGGTACAAAATCGATGTGGATGGTATTTCAAAAAAGTGGTCTTTTTTAAATGCTCACTATGCCGCGTATAAACAAAAAACTTATCTGAATCAGCTGCAAGCCGTTCAAAGTGACTATAACGTTGCAGTGCAGCATATGCATGCGTGTGAGAATAGACTATACGCTGCTCAGAATGATTTTGGCTGTACAAATGCTCGAACTTATATGAACAACATTGATACTGCGATGAATCAGCTTGCGTTGGCGAAAAATAATGTAGATGTGAAAAAAGCCCAAGCTCTTACAGAGCAGGGCGATATTGTAGCCAAAGTATCAAAAGGAAATATAGAAGAGGCAAAAGCAAGATTGATAGCAGGTGATATACAGATTCAAAATAATAAACTGTTTATGGTCTGATACCGCTTAAATTAGATAGGACATCAACTGATATTGAGCTTAAATTGTGATGAATACCCACCATCTAACTTAATATCTTGTCCGGTCATAAAGTTGTTGCTGATTAGCATCTGAACTACGGAGATAACATCGTTTGTCTCTCCACAATCTTCAGTTAAGTAGCTGTTTGAATAATTGGGTAATTTCCCATGATATTTCCCTTGAATCATGGGTGTATCAATTGTTGCTGGTGAAATAGAATTGACTTGAAGGTCTGGCGCATTTTCTACAGCGATGACTTTGGTTAAATTTACGATTGCGGCTTTCGCTGCGCTGTATGCGGCCATATTGGTGCAGCCATAATGCGCTGTTATGCTGGCGATATTAATGATTTTTCGCTTTTTGTGGGTCGCTGTATTGCACAATGCGAGTTCACACTGGATAGCATTGAAGAAAGGGTAAAAGTTGTCGTTGAACGCTTCCATGTAGCCATCGAGTTCAAACTGATCAAAACGCTGTCGCATACTGCTTACACCCGCGCAGTTAACCGCAATATCGAAGTCGTCAATTTCTTTGAATATGTTTTGGGTTGCGCCTTGATTCCTTAAGTCGACTTGAAATTGTTTACATTGTAAATCGTCGATCTCTGGAATGGGGCATCTATCAAGACCGATGACTTGATACCCGAGCCCAATTAAGTGTGTCAGTGCGTGTTTTCCAATACCGCTAGCGCTTCCTGTGACTATTGCTTTCATTTATTTTCTCTATACTCTCGGGCTAATTTTCTGTATACGACTGTTCCATCTAATTCACCGTTAGGTAGGCGACGCGTATGCTCTAGCAATGCTTCAAATATAAATCCGCACCTTTTTGCTACCGCAATGCTTTTGCTATTGGATTCTACAGCTTTAATTTGGACTCGTTGTGCACCTAATTCGGTAAATGCATAGGATTCAACAAGTTTTACGGCTTCAGATACGTACCCTTTGCCGACTTCAGAGGTTCTTAGCCAATAACCAATTTCAAAATGAGGTATGGATTTATCATGAATGATCAGTCCAGTCATCCCCAAAAATCGTCCAGTATTTTTATCGAAGATGGCCATTCTTAACTCTTCACTGAAGTGTTCAAAGTTTTCTATAGCCTCTTGCATGTTGTCGATGGTGCTTTGTTCAGTTAAAGCAAATTCTACCCATGGAAGGTAGTTCGCCAATTCCTTTTGTGATTCGAGCACAGCGTCGAGAACCAATGGGCAAAATGCAAGAGAAGGTTTGTGCAACTCAACCCTTGAGCCAACAGCGAGTTTCGTCATGTATTTACCTAATTAATAACAGGGTGTGTAACTGTTTCATATAGATAAAATCGGTTCAAGAAAATTTATAACCTTTTCTATCCAGTTATTTAACCTAATAAGAGTGATTCTTAAAAGGTCAAATAACTAACCAAGCTTGAGCAAAAACATAGCGACATTACACTGTGCTAATCAATGTGAACGGTGATGGAGTCTTGTTTTGCACACCTAAATATCATCTCTATATCTTCTGGTAATACGCGACTGATAGAAAGGTTAGGTAAAGAGTTGATATCAAAAAACTTAGATTCAGAAATCTCCATTGTCGCTTTAGGCTCTCCCGACACATAGCGGCAGATAAAGAAAAGTTTATAAATATGAAAAGGGTAGTCAGGCTTATAGGCGTGCAACGCTCTGTCTTTAATGGCAACTAACTTTGGCGAATCGACGATAATACTGGACTCTTCATAAACCTCTCGAATAACGCCTTGTGTCGGTGGTTCACATACGTCTGCCCAACCGCCAGGCATGCTCCATCCACCATCTTCAATTTCTTTCACAAGCAATATCTTATTGTCTTTGATGATTCCTGCGCGCAAGTCCACTTTAGGTGTTGGGTACCCGCTTTCTGGAATAAACAACTTTTGGATTTTCTCTACGGGCTCGCCACTTAAACGTGAAAACATTTCGCTGGATATGTTTGCCAGTTGATCAAATCGCTCTAAATCAAACTTGTCTTTGCTGTAGGCTTGCCCTGCTTGAGAGATTGCCTGTATTTGCTTTGCCCAGTCTAGCCAAGGTGACATTTCATTCATGGTGAATTCTCACTTGTAAGGTTTTTAACGAATCCGTGAGCCTTATAAACTAGCAAAATATAACAGTATATAAATGCGATAACTTTCAACTAATTGCAAAAAGTTACCCAAGTGCTGCATCAACACTTGGGTAGAGTTACTCAGGATACTGAGTTCATTTTTTCAATTAGACCCTTGCCTTAGCTTGGTTCGCAATAACCTGAATATCTAATTCCTGATAAAAGGGCCATGTCTCGGTTCCACGTCGCTAAATCTTTCTTGTTAAACTCATTCAGTGAGTGATGTCCGCAAGCTCTAGCCATAACTTGCATCAGCTCTACAGAAGCTTCAAAGAAATTTTTAAGTTGAGTTGCCGACTTATCAACATTCAGCTTTTGGCGCAGGTCGGCTTTTTGTGTGGCAATACCCGCTGGACAGTTATTCGTGTTGCACATTCTAGCAGCGACACAGCCAATTGCTTGCATAGCACTGTTTGATACAGCAATACCATCAGCACCGAGTGCCATCGCCTTAACAAAATCAATGGGGACTCGAAGTCCTCCAGTAATAATGAGAGTAACTTTGCCGCTTGCCCCTTTCTCGTCGAGATAACGTCTAGCTCTGGCTAGTGCAGGAATGGTAGGGACACTTATGTGATCGCGGAATATTTCTGGTGCTGCTCCGGTACCTCCACCTCGGCCATCCAAAATAATGTAGTCGGCGCTGGCATCCAGAGCGAATTGAATGTCATCTTCGATGTGGTTTGCGCTAAGCTTAAAACCAATTGGGATACCGCCAGAGACTTCTCTAACTCTATCCGCAAATCGTTTGAAATCGCTAACACTATGGAGATCAGAAAATGTCGGCGGTGAAACTGCGGCTTCTCCTTCAGCAATATTGCGAACTTGTGAGATTTTACCCACGTTTTTGTTTCCGGGAAGATGGCCTCCAGTGCCTGTTTTTGCGCCTTGACCACCTTTGAAGTGAAATGCTTGTACATTTTTTAGAAGCGATTCATTGTAGCCAAATTTTGCGCTGGCTAACTCATAGAAATACCGGGAGTTTGCTGCTTGTTCTTCCGGTAGCATTCCCCCTTCTCCAGAGCAGATGCCGGTTCCTGCTAGCTCAGCTCCTTTAGCAAGGGAAGTCTTGGCTTCTTCAGAAAGCGCGCCGAAGCTCATGTCGGAAACGAACAAAGGGATGTTGAGCTTGAGTGGTTTGTCTGCGTTTGGACCGATAATGAGCTCAGTATTGACGCCGACATTTTCCATCAGCGGCTTTTGCGCCATTTGTGCGACCATGACTTGTATATCATCCCATTGTGGCAGCATGTGGCGAGGTACACCCATGGAAGTCATTGGGCCATGATGCCCAAGTTTTGATAGACCTTCTCTTGCGAGCTGGTGAATCAGTTCCACAGTGGGCTCTTCTTTTGTTGCTGTCGCGACAGGGATATCACCAATTTGGGCTTGAACGCCGGGTCCTTCTTGACCTACTTGTTGGCTAGAAAATTGTTTGTGTGAGCCGTCGCAAAAGGGAGGGTTTGCCGTATGTTTACATTGGCAAAGATATGCGTCACCATCATCGTCTGCCGTAAATCGCTTGGGCTTAAAGTCTGTTCCGGCATGTGAACCGTCGCAGAAAGGTTGCTTGCTAGAACGTCCACAGGCGCAAAAATAGTAGTCGTCCCCTTTGTTTAACTCTACTTTTATTGGCTTGTTGTCAAAAATAATTGGTTTGCTCATTGACCATTATCCTTATTTCCAATGTAGAAAATTCTTTATGTAGGTGTATGTGAATTCACTTTCTTAATTATATGAATGATTTGTTTCTTCAACTGTGTTTTAGCGAAGTAATGACTAAATACAGTTGTCCAATCAATTTATCATAATTTGACATTTAAATTATGAATCAAGAAGTTAGTTGTCACAAAAATAACTGAATACTGATTTTCAATATTTGAAAACAACCCATTGACCTTACCCTTGGTGGAAGCCTTACGCTAATACTCAGCCCTCAAGGTACTGGTTTAAGTTATCTAATGAGGTTAACTATTAACTTAGGAGAACAATATTATGGGTTGTTGTGGATCTAGTAAAAAACGAGCGCCTGAACAAGGTCAGAATATGAATCATGGCGTTCAAAACAAATCTAAAAATCAATTTAATTCTGATATGAGTCAAAAGCCTAAAGTAGGATTTTGGCGTAGGTTGTTTGGACATTAGATCTAAGGAGTAAGTACTATGTCTAAGGTAAATAAATTTTGGCTGACGATCGCGATTGTGTTTGTTGTTGGCGTGCCTGTTGGGGCTTACGCTTATATCGAGCAAACTCACCTACAAGCGTGTGAAAACATGATGCAACAATATATGGGGAATGGGCAGCATTCGATGATGCATCAACAAAATGCAATTAGTTCGAGTAGTCATAAATAATAGATGTGGCCCCGCATCCTATATTTTCAAAAACTTAAGAAAACTGCCGAATATTGAAGTTACCTTTGGTATTCGGTACATCTTCGAATATACCACTGACATTCCATTTATTTTGATTCAATGATGATCTTGGTATTTTCTCGGTTCTCACTTTGATATGCTGCGTTTTCTATTGAAGAATTAAATGGAATTAAACAGTATGAAAGTTGATAAAATTGCCTTTCCTTTTATTGCTATGTCCTCTCTTCTTATTTCTTCCAATTCTATAGCAGCGGCTGACACTACTTTACCTCCAAAGAACTTTGTAGAAGTCACAAAGCTTATTCCAAGCATGCAGCTTGATATGAGATATGATACTAATTACAACTTTGTGGGAAAAAAGATCGACGGTTATAACAACCCTGTTTGCCTATTGACCAAACAGGCGGTAGAAGCCCTAAAGAAAGTAGAGAACCAGCTACTGCCCATGGGGCTTACTTTGAAAGCGTATGATTGCTATCGCCCTCAAAGAGCAGTAGACGATTTTGTTCAATGGGCTAACAAAATTGAAGATACCAAAATGAAGCAGGCGTTTTATCCAAACGTAGATAAATCGCAATTATTTGCTCAAGGATATATTGATAAGCGTTCAGGGCATAGTAGAGGAAGCACAATAGATCTCACGATTGTACCTCTAAATAGCCAAGTTCCCAGCTTGGGTAATGTAAACCTTAATGAATCTTGTACTGCGTCAAAATCAGAGCGAGCCCCTGATAATAGTTTAGATTTTGGCAGTGGCTATGATTGCTTTAGCCCAATATCTCATCCTGATTATTCGCAAATCAACCCACAAGCGAAAGCCAATCGATTGCTGTTGAGAACCTTGATGGTCAGTGCTGGGTTTGTACCACTGGAGACCGAGTGGTGGCACTATACGCTGGCTTACGAGCCTTACCCGAATACGTACTTCAATTTTCCGGTAGATTATTTAAACCACTAAGTCTGAGTTTCGGTCGCTTCAGGTACAGGGAAAACTTTATCGTAAGCTAGATTAAACAAGTAGGCATAGACCACATAAAAAATGACCAGGCCAATGTCCAGCATTAATGCTTGGATAAGGCCTACTTTTAGAAACCATGCAATCATAGGGACGGTGATGAATACTAGACCACCTTCAAAACTGAGTGCGTGGAATACTCGAACTAGTGCGCTTTTTTGCACTTTGCCATAACGCTTGAGCATAAATTTGTCGAACCCTAGGTTATAAACATAATTCCATCCCGTTGCGATGATCGACAGAGCAATACCGAGCACACCTACATGCCCAGCTTCAAACCCGAAATGTTGGAAGATGGCTACAACGATGATTAGTCCAATAATTTCAAAAGCGATCGCGTGACGTATGCGATCTAATCGGGTTCTCACAGCATTTACCTAGTGCGTTAAATCTCGAGGCATTGTATACCCAGAATTAGCTGTAAGAAACATGCTCGTAATTAGTTTCACGTATCTATATTGTTAGTGTCAGCTCTATAGCCACTCTGCTTTCCAAATAAATCATCTATAAAACGATGGTAAAGATAGTGACAATCGAGTTCATTTGTAAATCATTTTCTTTTCACCTTTACCTTTGAATGTAACGCTACCGAATGTCCGCTATTTATTAACCCATCATTAACCAGATACATGCTATTCCTTCATTGTCCGACAAAAATTTGGATGATTTTTGTTCGAATCTCTAAATTCAGAGGAGGTAGAGGATGCTAAGTGTTGCTTCAAAAGATTTAATAGAAAAAATTAGATACGATAATTCAGTTGAAGGCTCTGTCGATCGATCCAAAAACGCGATGAAAAAAGTGTTGACTCAAATTAATAAGCAAAGAAACATGAGTCAGGGCTTCAAACTAGTCAATAACGCAGAGTTTAATCGCAAGCTCAGTGAGTTGAAAGACATGCTTAAAGTCAAAGGCTTTTCTAACACCGAAGAAGGTAAAATGGCTCAGCAAATGCTAGCTATATTGAGCAGTGATGCTGAGCTAGAAAAATACTTAGATCAAGATGTCGTCAAGGAGATCAAGAATAAAGATAGCCGAAATTGGTTTACTAGAAAGTTTAGTTCTAAAACGCTAGTAAATAACAAAGACCTTAGCATTCACTCACGCTCTCAATTGGCCAGTGCCAGATTGAAAAGAAAGCAATTGTTTCTTTTTTATAGAGACATCATGGAAGCTCAAATTCAGCTCAAGGTTTTTTGTAGAAAAATCATCGAAATCTTTGGTGAGCATGAAGTAAAGCTTTCCAGTCCTCCTGGCGCGCACCATGGGATAAAAAGTTTTAATGGTGCTCTTGATAAAATAACCAATAGAGATAGGGACAGCGAAGTTGGTGATTTAAAAGACTGTGCAAGGATGACGTTGGAGTTTACTTCTGTTGATACAATGCTGGAAGCCAAGCTATTGATTGCGTCAACCGACGAATTTCAGAACGTTAAGAAGTTCAAGAATAGCCTAAAAGACCGATATGGTTCAGGTACAGAACAAGATGGGTTGAAAGGGTTCAATAGTAAAGCACAGAAATCAGGCTATCAAGATATTAAATTTTTTCTACGTATGGAAAACGGAGTGATTGGTGAGCTTCAGTTAAATACGAAAGGCGCTCTTATTGCTAAAGAAAAAGAACATGTTATTTACGATATAACTCGTGTGACTAGCGACCATACAAAACCCTACACCATTAATAACCCAGATGTTGTAAAAAAAGTCCTACATCATATGGATGCAAAGTGGTTTGACTTTGTGCAAAAAAGGGTCCCTGATGCCAGAGAGCCTCTGAAACAAGTGAGGCTGATGATAGATAAAATTCCAAAGACCAATAACCCAACAATGTTGGTGATGCCAGAAGATGTAAAAGCTTTGCAGAAGGTGAGCTTAGCTTTATATGCACAAGGCAAGAATGGCACAGCCCTCATGTAGATGTAATATCCGAAGTATGCCCTAAGCTAGCCTTGAAGTTTGGGCGTTACTCGGTAGTTGGATTTTCCCCGTTTGTGTTCGGAAAAGTCACAATAAATCGCGTAAATTTTTCCAGTTCACTTTCACATGTAATCGTCCCGCCTAACGTGTTAGTGACGATGTTATAGACAATATGTAGTCCTAGTCCGCTGCCACCTTTGCCATGTTTGGTCGTGTAAAATGGTTCAAAAATATGGGGTAGGGTTTCGCTTGAAATACCCACCCCATTGTCACAGTACTCGATATGGACGGTGTCACTTGTGAGATCCGCATGAATGCCGATGACTCCTTCATCTCTTCCTTCAAAACCGTGATAGAGCGAGTTCATTAAAAGGCTAGATATAATTTGAGATAGAGCGCCGGGGTGGGTAAAAATAATCAAGTTTTCTGTACAGGATATGTTTATCTTATATTGGGTTTTACGAAACTGAGGCTGCATACTAGTGAGGATTCTTTCTAAATAATGCTTTAAGTCGAGTTGACGATATTTATTAGACTCCTGATCGACTGACATTTCTTTGAAACTTTTTATTAGTTCTGTCGCTCTATTGATATTGATTTGTATGATATCGCTACCTTCTTTGACGCTCTCGAAAAACTGCTCCAGACCAGACTCGGATAACTCGCCAGTTTGGTATCGATTAACGATGTCGTCGACTTCTTCTTTTAGAAACGAAGAGGCGGTTAGGCTAACGCCTAAAGGGGTTTTTACTTCATGGGTGATACCCGCAACTAATCCTCCTAATGACGCCATTTTTTCCGACTCTACAAGTTGGTTTTGAGTGTCTTGCAACTGCTTAAATGATTTTTCGAGTTCTTCGTTTGCTTTAACTCGATTGTCTATTTCTTCAGAAGCAATAGACAGGACTCTATTGTACTCTCGTGCAATTTGGCCTACTTCAGTGTGTGGCTCTTCATGGACTTGAGATTTAAAGTCGCCTTTTTTTTTATGATTTTCCATGGCTGATAGAAGTTCAATGACTTCAGTGTTTGCGTTGTGTTCTGAAATGTTGAGTCCTTGAATTTCGTCTTCTAGGCTCACTCGTAACGGAACCACTTTATTGATCATTTTAAGGAAGAAATATGTTGGGAAGAAGGTCCATAGAAAGCAAATGATGATACCCAAAATCTGAACCCAAGTTTGCTCTAGAGGGCTGAGACCCGTTGCTAATATTAATGGGTCTCCAAATAGGGCAACGCTTAACGTCCCCCACGCACCGCATAAACCGTGTACTGGAACAACTTTTACGACATCATCAATTTTGTAGATGTCGAGCAACTTAGTGCCCAATAAATATATGAATCCACCTAACATACCAATAATTGCCGCTTGTGCAGGTGTGACAGCATTACAAGCTGCAGTAATACTGACAAGCCCAGCTAGAGCTCCGTTGAGAATATCTAAAACATTAGGCTTTTTTTTCCGAATATAACTAAGGACTAATATCGACAGCGAACCAAAACTCGCTGAAATTAGTGTGTTGATGAGGATCAACGGTATGCTCGCGTCAAGCTTAAAAGTACTGCCTGCGTTAAAGCCAAACCAGCCAAACCAAAGAATGAGAATTCCCACTGTTGCCATGGGAATATTGTGTCCTTGGATAGCAGGTGCGCCTTTGACAAATCGCCCAATTCTAGGCCCGATTACGAGAACCGCTGCCAGTGATGCCCACCCAGCTAGAGAGTGGACAACACTGCCGCCTGCAAAATCGACAAAGCCTAACTGACTTAGCCAGCCTAAAGGTTCGCCTTCGATTGTCCCATTCCATACCCAACGACCAAAAAAAGGATAAATAATGCCAGATATAAATACAGTGACACACAAATAAGCTGAAAAGCTTGCTCGTTCGGATATCGCCCCCGACATAATCGTCGCAGCGGTGCCGCAAAATACCAGCTGAAAAATAAAAAAAGCAAGTAGGGCGGGAGAGTGTACTCCTTGAAGAAACAAGTAGTTTTGGGCAACGCCGTTGTCAAACGAGCTATACATGATGGCAAAGCCAACCATCCAAAACAGAGCCGCCGCAATGCAGAAATCACAGAAATTTTTAGCGGCTACATTTATGCTATTTTTGGACCGAACAGACCCAGCTTCAAGGAAACAGAACCCAGCTTGCATAAGGAATACGCTGCCAGCACAAAATATGACCCACATAATATTTTGCATTTCAACAAGATAAGCAATGCCTGAATCCACTCTTTCTCCTTTTGTTATCGCAAGGTCGCTTCAACACTCAGGGTTGGTTTACTGCGGCTAAGTCATGTTTCAAGGCTGACAACCTAGGGGAATATTGTCATCTAATGATAGAAGACGGATAAGATATCGGCCAAGTTCTAGACTTCATCGCATGTCGTCATTTAAAGAAGGTGTTTCATATTTGCACCGTTACGTCCGTTTTTCTTGTATTCCGTTTCTTTATTTAGCCACTTAAACTCATTGTTGTGTCGTCAAAATTGATAAAGTAGGTTTACGGAGCATTTGCTCGCTTCCTCAATTCGACGCCAAATCATAATGTTAAGAAAAAGGAGAGTAACATGTCACAGCAAGACATCGACACAATCAACTCTAAGGATATCAGTGGCGATTTTCCGTTTGAGTCAAAGTACGTCGAGGTTTTAGGCTCAAGGATCCACTATATTGATGAAGGTGAAGGCGAGCCGATCTTATTTCTTCATGGTAACCCGACTTCTTCGTATCTATGGCGCAACATTATTCCATATGTTTCTGGCTCGGGTAGAGCAATAGCGATGGATCTAGTTGGCATGGGGAAGTCAGATAAGCCAGATTTGCAATATAGATTTGTGGATCATATGAAATATTTGGACGCTTTCATCAATGAACTCAATTTAAAAAATATTACGTTGGTGGTTCACGATTGGGGTTCTGCATTGGGCTTTTCTTATGCTTCTATGAACGAAGAAAACATCAAGGCAATCGCCTTTATGGAGTCATTGGTAGCGCCATATAAATGGGATACATTGCCAACTGAAGGTGCAGAAATGATTCGCCAGATTAGGACTCCTGAACTGGGAAAAGAGCTTATATTGAATCAAAATTTCTTTGTGGAGAAATTTTTGCCAAGTGCTGTTCTGCGCACTTTGTCTAAACAGGAAATGCAAGCCTACAGTATCCCTTTTACAACATATAAAAGCCGTATACCTGTTTGGAAATGGGTCAATGAGATCCCAATCTCTTCAACACCTATCGATGTGCATATTATTGTGTCTACGTATAGTAAGTGGTTACAAACCACAGAAATTCCGAAGTTGCTGTTATCCGCGAAGCCAGGAATTATGATTCAACAACAACAGGTGGATTGGATAAAAAACAATTTTAAAAACATTACTGCGGTCGACGTTGGCCAAGGGCTTCACTTTATTCAGGAAGATTGCCCGCATGAAATTGGTCAAGCTATACACGATTGGTATGTCGCCATTGATTAAACTTGGTGTCGTTGAACGCTAGCTTTGTAGCGGTGTTGAAGGCACAGAGTGGCCTTCAACACTTGATTCAACGGTTCTCAACGCTTAGGCAATTTTGAACTTTGCAACACTGTCCCTAAGCTCGTGGATCAATTGATTGGTTTTTTCCACAAGCTCTGAGGTGCTTTGAGAACTATTCAGTACTCCTTCATTTGAATCACGAATTGAGGTTAGGTTTTGGTTTACGTCTTCTGCTGTGACCGATTGTTCTTCACTTGCCGTTGCTATGTGTGTACTTACTTCGCTTACATCAACCATTAGTTTTGTTAGGCTGTCAAACGATGAACCCATCTCTTGGGCGAGTTGCAGAGTTGCATTGGAGTCATTAAAACTTTTTTCAATTGAATCGACAGAAGAGTCTGCGCTATTTTTCAAATTCTCCATTAAGGATTCAATCTGACTTGTGGATTCTTGGCTTCGTTGAGCGAGCGCTCTGACTTCATCAGCAACGACAGCAAACCCTCGGCCTTGTTCTCCAGCTCTTGCGGCTTCAATAGAAGCATTTAGAGCGAGTAAATTGGTCTGCTCTGCTATTTCATTGATAGTATTAACAAAGCTAGATATGGCTTCAGAGTTGCCTTTTAGCTCGTTAATGACCTCTTTTGACGACAACATATTCTCGACCAAACCTTCCGCTGCTTCGACGTTTTGCGAGACTATGGCTCTACCAGTATTAATTTGCTCTTCAGCAAGGTTGACCGTATCGCTCGCATTAGATGTGCTGGCCGCCACTTCTGTAATGGCAGAAGCCATCTCTGTCATTGCTGTAGCGACTTGATCTGTACGTTGGAATTGTTCATCGACAATGGTTGAGTTTTGCTTGGATAAGCGGGAGACCTCGTTCATAGAAGACTCGATGTGCTGAGTATTGTTTAGGATGATGGCAATTGACTGGCTTAAGTTCTGCGACATGGTAGTCATTGCCTGATATAACTCGCCAATTTCGTCTTTATTATCTGGTATCGATAGACTTTGGTTGGAGAAATCTCCTTGGGCCATTTCGTTTGCTAAATGTTTTGCCTCTTTTAGCCTAGAGGTGATAAACCCGCTAACCATCCAGCCAATACCCAACCCTAAAACAATCGAAATACAAGAAATAATGATCATTGTACTGAGAGCGGATTTTTCTTCAGATTCAGTAAACAGCACAGTCTCTTCAGTGATTTTTTCTAATTGCTTTAAGAAGTCTTTAAGGTGATCGTTGACCTGAGTTTGCTCCTCTTCCAACTTGTCGACTCCGGAGCTAACGTCAGCGCCGGAAGCCAGTTGCGAAAGAATAGCGAAGCCATGTTCTTCATAGGTTTTGTGTTCAGCAATAAGGCCGTCGAGCTTCGACAATAAAATTAACTCTTTTGCTTTTAATTCTTCGGTAAATGCATGGGAAATAGCGGCTTCCAGCAATACTTTCGCTTCGACGAACTCGTTGTCAACGTCTTCACTGAGCTGGTGGAATTTCTTATCAATTTTCTTTATTTCTTCTGCAGAGCTTAGGCGAAGAGCCTTTTCGATGAGAATTGCAGCTTCTAGCTGCTTTATGGTGATGTCACTGACTAATTGAACCAGTGGGATGTTTTCACCAGCGATACCTTCTAGCTCACTACCAATGACACTCATTTTGTATGAACTGAACGCTGAAGTAATTATTAAAAGTAGCAATAATACAGACACTAACCCTAGTATTTTTACTCTGATTGGGAGATCTTTAAACCATTCCATAGTTTCTGCCTCTAGACATCGGGTATCTAAAACTTTAGGCAAAAATCGCTATTGTGACCAGACGAGAATTCGGGCATCAAAACGATAATAAATAACTTTATCCAGACTATGTGATGCTTGTTTCATATTTTATTGTTTTGCCATCTATAAAGTTATTCATCCAATGAACTGAACTGGGTTTATTTACACGTCAACGACAGGACTGAAAAAAAGCTCTAAACGAAAATGAGAGTCGCTGTTGTTCTTTATAAATTGATTGAATATAAATTTCCTCAATGAATAAATTGATGTAAATATTTCAAAATATTTCAAAAAGTAACATTGCAGAATTAGTCGAGTCTCAAAGCTATTGTGCTGAATTTCTTAATTAACTCATTGTTAATATTGATTAAAGATGATTCACGGCTCCACTGTGAATGTGTTTTTTACTTTAATTAGGCGTCATGAAAAAGTCATAAATCTTCCACAATTCAAAACTATGCTGGCGAGCATTCATTGGCAGCCGCAATGGTTGTCATTTTATCTGGAAGTAAACAGCTAGGACCTATTATGACTAGGAAATTTAAGCCGACGCTCGTAGCGGCCTCTCTTGCCTTTTCCTTTATTACATTGGCAGGTGGGTGCTCTTATTTACAAGCGGACTCAAACAACGATCATACTCAAGGTACAAAAACTGAGCAAACCACAACAGCCAACACGTCGTCTCAAGACAAAACGAAAACTCCAATTGAGCACGTCGTCGTCATTTTTGATGAGAATATTTCGTTTGACCACTACTTCGGCACGTACCCTCACGCCACAAATCCAAAAGGTGAGCCGGCGTTCCACGCAAAACCTGATACTCCGCCTGTCAATGGTTTAACTCCAGAGTTATTGACTCATAACCCAAACCGTATCAATCCATTTTTGCTGAAGCGAGACAAAGAGCCTTGCGACCAAGATCATGAGTATGAAGCGGAGCAAGAAGCATACAATGGTGGCTTGGTGAACCAATTCGTCAGTGCAACTGGGAACAAGAGCTCCAAAGAATGTCAACATGAAGTGATGGGTTACTATGACGGAAATACTGTCACGGCTCTCTGGAACTACGCTCAGCACTATTCGCTAAATGATAACTCTTATGGAACAATCTTTGGTCCGTCTACCCCTGGTGCGCTCAACCTAATTGCGGGTACGACAGGTAAAGCCTTCCCAACGGATGCACCAGATATTGTCAATGGAAATCTTGTTGGCGACGTTGATCCGCGTTTTGATGATTGTTCTTATAAGAATCCAGCTCAAGCGAAAGCTGGAGAAGAAGATCCAGCAAAAGATGGCGGACTCGTATACATTAAGGGCAAAAATATTGGTAACTTGCTCAATGAAAAAGGAGTGACTTGGGGCTGGTTTGAGGGGGGATTTGACCCATCGAGCCGAACTAAGTCCGGCATTGCTCGCTGTGATACTGTCAGCACCAACGTGTTCGGTGGACAGAAAAAGGATTATATTCCTCACCACGAACCGTTCCAATATTATAAGTCAACGTCTAACCCTCATCACTTAGCGCCTAGCAGTACAGCGATGGTGGGCAAGACTGACAGAGCGAACCATCAATACAGCTTGAAGACTTTCTGGAAGGCAGCCGAAAGCGGTCATATGCCAGCAGTTAGCTTCCTAAAACCAAAAGGGGTTGAAGACGCGCACGCAGGATATTCAAATCCATTGGATGAACAGAAATTCCTAGTACGTACCATTAACCGCCTACAAAAACTGCCGAGCTGGAAACATACTGCGGTTATCATTGCGTATGATGACTCGGATGGTTACTACGATCATGTTATGCCGCCGAAGAACCACTTCGCGAATGAACAAGGTCGTGCTGGATATGGGCCTCGTCTACCACTGTTAGTGATTTCCCCATACGCTAAGCAAAACTACGTTGATCATACCTTGACCAACCAGGCTTCAATTATTCGCTTCATAGAGAATAACTGGCAGCTAGGACATATCAAACACTCTATGGACAAGCATTCTGGAACGTTAGATAACATGTTTAACTTCCACAAAAAGCACCTAGATCCAAAAGTGTTCCTAAACCCTACAACGGGTGAAGTTGTTTCTTAACCATTGATTGCCGCAGTGATGTCACTGCGGCATTTTCATACCCAAGCCATCTTGGTCATTGCTTATATGGGGGAAAGATAGTTTGGGTATGGGCGTTCGACGAGTCAGAATCATGAGTTATTCAATTCCAAAATCGAAATATCAGCCGATGTTAGAAAAAGCCTTTTTGAGGCTGAGAAGGCTGATTCCATTCCTACAAGCGTTTATGTTAATTGCTTTAGGCGCACTGCTGATTATTCCTCTATTTGGCTCTTATCCAAAATTTCATTGGCAAACACCGTTTAATAATGGGCAGCTTTTCAGTGAATGGATATTGTGGGGGCTCTGGTACCCCGGAACCTTACTTTCAGTTTTGTTGGTGGGGCGTTTTTGGTGCGGAATATTATGTCCCCTAGGTGCACTGAGTGAGTGGGCAAGTAAAATGGGTGCACGCTTTAATCCTCCTAGGTGGATAAAGCACCCCATTGCACCAGCTGTCAGTTTTTTGATAGTGACCGTTTGGGCACAAACCTTAGATGTTCGAGATGATCTGCGTACCGCATTGCTTCTGTTTGCCATTATCTTCGTACTTGCGGTTGCATGTGGCCTATTGTTTGGCTCTTCTGGTGGTGTGTCGCGCAGAGTTTGGTGTCGTCATTTGTGTCCAATTGGTTCGGTTCTAGGTGTGTTCTCTCGTTTAGGGATCATGAGCCTAGAATCAGCGACAAAAACACAAGGAACTGAAGGGTACCGAGATCAAGGGCTTTGTCCTACCAGTATCGAACTGAGAAGTAAGAAAACGGCGCGGCATTGTATTAAATGTGCTCGATGTATTAAGCCCAACTCTCGGGGCGGTTTAAAACTTGAGTTGAGGCAGCCTGCGAAAGAAATAGAGCAGATCAGCCATCATGCTCCATGTAGTTCAGAGCTTGCGTTTATCTGGTTTGCTCCGGGACTTGCCATTTCTGGGTTTATTTGGAGCTCTACACCTATTTATACGCAGTTTAGGCAATGGATTGGTGAGTGGGCTATGAACCATCAATGGATGGGACTCTTTACACAAGGCCCTTCTTGGTTGATGAATCAAAACTCATTTATTGAACAACATTATTTGTGGCTCGATTTTTTATCCATTTCGCTATTTATGCTTTTGTTCGCTTCGATCATGGCCTTTATTCTTAGCGGTTTGTCCCTGCTTGGCGCGAGCATTCTCAAAGCCGAGAGTAAACAGTCATATAGTCAACGTTTGACTTTATTTGGATATCAATTTGCGCCCTTGGCTATGCTGTGCATTTTACTGGGCTTAGGTAGCACGCTATTTGGTTCGCTTCAACAATGGATAGGCCATGACTTAGTGGTGGATATTGAGCTCGTTTTTGTTGTGTTCGCACTGGCGTTTAACTTGCTCATTGGAGCTAGGTGGGTAGCTCGCAACCACAGTACTCTACCGCGTCGTATGGCAAGTGGAGCCGTGATTACGGCTGGATGTTTTGTCATATCTACAGTGACATTGTGGAGTATCTTTCCAACCTTTAACTTGTTTTAAAGGCCAATAAACTTCGGAGAATTATGTGAAGAGTCGGTTTTATTTCCTTATTGTGATTCCTATTTTCTTGTGGAGCGGTTTCGTATTCGCTCAGGCTGCAACTTTTGGCTCAAAAGATTTTGCAGGTATGCACCTTTCCAACGGTATCGATATTCAGGGTGAAAATTATATTCTGTATAGCCGAATGAATGCCAATGCGATGAACCCAAATGGATTCATTACCAATGACTTTATACCGTATTGTGTGATCACCTATAAAGTCAGTAAAGCAGGCAGCAAATGGCAGACAAAACTTCGCTCGCCAATGCGCCTAACAGCAAAAGGGCCGGAGTATGGCATCGCAGTCAAACTTGATGGTCCAGGCAAATACCATTGGGAAATAGACTATCAATCGCCTTATTACGGCGGATTCTATCGGCACACGGATAAAGCAACAGGTGTGGCGCCTTGGTGGAAGGCGTTCTCTCAAAATTACACCTTCTCAATCGCCAAAAATGGTTCAGCGACAGAGGTAAAGTCATGAAACGGTTGATTACAGTGTTTGCTCTTTTCCTCGTAAGCAATATGGCGGTGGCAATGAATGTGGTGTTTGGCCCTGATATTGGTATTAACGGTATGAAAGTAGGGGCAAGTTACATTCAAGGTGTCACGATGTCGCCAAAAGTGAAAGGGATGACCAAACATCCGGATATTCACCTAGAAACTGATGTTCATGCCTTACCCGGCAACCCACAGGGCTTTCCGCCAACAGCTTGGATTGCAGGGCTTAAAATTCACTATATTGTCACCAAGCAAGGAAGTGACTGGAAACAACAAGGGTATTATTTGCCGATGGTTGCTCAAGGTGGTCCTCACTACGGGGTAAACCTTAAGCTTGATGGTCCCGGTCAATATTTTGTGACCAACTTTTACCAGCCGCCGACTGCAAATGGGTATTTTGAAACCGCGAAAGCAGGGACTGGCGTATACCCATGGTGGAAGCCATTTACACGACACTATTCTTTCGATTTCTTTGGAGCAGGAAAACATGGCGGTTATTAAAAATTTAGCGATTACATTTGGCTTACTGGCGGTATCGAGTGCTGGGATCGCCAAATCAGTGACTGCTCCTAAGCCCCGAACTCCAATAAAACATCTGGTGGTGTTAATACTACAAGATCAAAGTTTTGATCGTTATTTTGGTATTTACCCACATGCTAAGAACCAAGTTGGTGAGAACCCATTCCATGCGGCATCAAAAACCCCTTCTGTTAACGGATATACGACATATCTATTGGCGCACAACCCAAATTTAAGTAATCCGTATCGGATGGCACCTCAAGAGCCTACATGTGATAACGGGCATGGTGTGTATGCGGAAAAGCGATCATACAATAATGGCCGAAACAACATGTTTATCTGGAAAGATTACGATATTTCTAGCGGGATTAATGATGACGGATGCTTTCCACAATCTGTACTGGGTTATTATGATGGCAACTCAGTCACCGCACTTTGGAATTATGCGCAGCATTATGCGATGGCCGATAACCTTTATGCTTCAAATTACACTACAGAAGCTGGAGGAATGATCGATCTTATCGCGGGCACCAATAAAGGCGTAGTGCCAAAAATGTCTCCGGGGGTGAGCTTTAGAGACTCTTTGATTCAAGATAATCCACCACTTTATGATGATGCAAGTAAGGGGCGTTTCAAGGTTAGCTTTACCCGAAAAAATATCGGTGATTTACTCAATCAGCACGGTGTGACTTGGGGCTATTTTGCTGGTGGCTTTTCTCCCTCAACAGCAGTTTCTGGCAAGGCTAAATTCAATTCTCGTTCATTGAACTCGCAGGGTTCTTTGATAGAAAATTATCAGCCAGTGAGTGAGCCTTTTCAGTACTTTGCTGCAACGGCCAACCCACATCATTTGGCACCATCTTCCAGTTCTAAAGTCGGACGTTCTGATCGAGCCCATCATCAATACGATATTCATTATTTCTGGGAAGTGCTGAAAGATGGCCACTTACCTTCTGTAAGCTTTGTTTCCCCGATAACGGGTCAAAGTGGCCGAGTGGGAGTGTCGTCACCGAAAGATGAACAATATTTTGTCGCTAGTACAATCAATAAAATCATGAAGTCACCGCAATGGAAATCAACAGCGGTAATGATTGTATGGAGTTATAACGATGGTTGGTACGATCACGTAACACCGCCAAATAAACCAAAAGAGATGAACGGAATAGGCTACGGGCCGAGACTACCCTTTCTGTTGGTATCACCTTGGGCGAGGCAAAATTACGTGGATCATAAAATGCTAGACCAAGGGTCTATCTTACGTTTTATAGAACGCAATTGGCACTTGGGGCAGCTTGGCGATCATACCGCTGATCATTTTGCGCACTCTCTCCAAGGGATGTTTGATTTCAAGGCGAAACCGAATCTGAAACCGACATTGATCAACCCTAATACGGGGGAGGTTGAAAATTTGGTAGGAGAAGAGAACCCGAATTAAGTTTATAGACATTAGGGCCGCATTTATGAATTTAATGCGGCCCTAATAGTATTTCAGCTCAGGAGCTATAAATTGATCAGCTCACAATAGTTATTCGCTGTAGTACTATCATTATTGGTAACGTCACCGTTTTTATTTATCACACAGTTCGTAATAAGCAAGCCTAGGGCTTTTTGACCTAGCCCTGTTGGGTGAATAGTATCTTCAAATAAGTAGTTTTCATGAGACTGAGGAGGTACACACGTTAATGCTTTCAAGGTTGCTGGGTTCGTTTCGGTACAGGCTGGAACGGAAACGTTATCAAACGTAAGAGTCCTACTAGTATTGCCAGTCGCGATAGTTATCGAGTGATTGGCAGAGTTGATTATGTCGTCTAATAAACCAAATGAATCGATATAGTAGGCTTTGACGTCACTACCAGCGAGCCAGTTGTGCATTGTTTCGTTGTACTCTTTCGCCGCTGCAGTCAGCCACTCAGGCCAATTGTAAGCTGCACCTGCTGTAGCCAAAGGTGTTTTCCCGAGATCCGGCATATTAATGACTAAAAATGTAGGATTAACCCCGCCTCTTCTCAAGATACGTGCTCTTAAATGGGCAATACTATTAAACTCTTGAATAGCGGCCTGTTTTGCTGCATCTTTGACACTTTCTTCAGTTGAATTTTGTTGCTCTAATGCCATGAAGATATTGTTGGCACCAGCCCAGAACCCGTAAAGCTTATGTCCTCTATCATTTTGCCCGAGTTTAGAGTTTAGGTAAGTCGCAACTTGTTGTTTTACGGAGGGAGGGTTGTAGCAATAACCTGTTGGGCTAGAGTCACATTTTGAAGCGACGCCTTGGCCTTTTGTTGTTGCTCCTCCTGCCGCATAGTTTGTACCGCCTTTAACAATACGTACATAAGAATTGGTTTCGCTAGGCATTAAATTGAATGCTTGGTTGTTATACGTAATGCGATGTTTGAGTTGGGCAGCCAGATATTCAGGCCACACCCTATATCCAGGGGTCGTGTATGTAGATGCTTTCAGTTGAGCTAAATTAATTAGATTTTGATTTTGCACTCCTTGATCAGACAAGCTATCACCAAAAACAACCAGCTTGTGATACAGTGGTTTACCTTGCTGCGATATATCTGATGCTGCATAGCCACTAGCGCTCACCCCTATAGATAGTAGCCCACACAGTAGCAACGACGCTTTATTCATTTTTTATTCCTCTAGTTTCAATTTCGTTCGCAAGCTTCGGTTAAGTGTCTGTTCAGTTGTTTGCTTGACACCAAAACTTGTTGAGTTGAGAAAACCTCACTTGCATGAGCTTTTTGCTATTTGCTTAATCAAAAGAAAATGAGTCTGTTAACTATTATTTATCTAGAAAATACTTATTCATATTGAAAGCTAACGCATTGTGATTTCACCAATTACTTTGTTCAAAGCCTACAATTTCAGACTGTGATATTTAGCAAACAAATAAAACTGTCAATTGCAGAAATATACGGTATTTTATTGAGTAAATGTGTAATATACGTAGGCAAATATGGAACAAGATGACTTTTCAGGGATAGATCGGACGCTTTAAAATTTTGAGATAAATAATGAAAAAGCAGATTTCTGGGCTATTAATTTTTATTAGTTTACTTTGGTATCTATTTGCCTCTTTGGTTTCACTGCCTATCTGGCCATCAGTTGTTTTATGTTGGGTGACAGTTTTAATGGTTTGGCCAAGCTTGAATCGTACAAGTAAGATTCAGTCACTCAGTTTATTTATTATTGGCGTTGTTCTACTTGCTGTGAGTTTTGTGATGAGTGGTCATATCGATTGGTGGCAGGCGATGCACGTCAATTTACCACTGGTTATGATGTTTGCAGCGATTACGTTTTTGACAGCAAATCAATCGCCAACGAAAGAAGGTCAAGCATTACCAAAAGGAAAAAAAGGTGCGCTTTCCACATTGGCGACTTGCCACATCATTGGTGGCGTAATCAACCTTTCTATCCTCTTTATCGTAGCCGATAGGTTATCTGAGAAAACAAGAAGACTGACGCCAACCCAAGCGAGCATTATGTCTCGTGGTTTTTGTGGTGCGGCTTTATGGTCGCCCTTTTTTATGGGAGGGGCGGTAGCGCTGAACTATTCACCAGGTGCGCAAATTGGCAAATATATTTTCGCAGGATTGATTATGTTGATTCCAATGGCACTTTATACTCTTGCAGACACCGCTCGCAGTAAACATCAGGCGTTCGAAGGGTATCCATTGAATTGGGATAGTTTAATTTTACCATTATTTTTGTCGGTTGCAGTAATGATTGGCCATTACTTGTTTCCCCACCTTTCAACAATTCTACTAATCTCAATTATCGCGCCAATTGGAGCAATTTTATTTGTTCCTATAGGGAAGAAAACTCAGAAGTCCATTGAAGTTATTAAGGAGAAAATCCCAAGAATGTCGGGGCAATTTGCTCTATTTATGGCAGCAGGTGTGTTTTCTATTGGTATCGCGTCGATGTTACATCAATTTTCTGGTTTGGATAAGCTGTTACCAGAGCAATTTACTATGATGGGCTTTATAATTGTTGGGCTAACAATGACACTTGTGTCTATTTTTGGCGTTCATCCCATTATTACCATTTCACTTATCAGTCCATTTCTTCAGTATATGCAGGTAAACCCAAACGAAATGGTATTTCTGTTTGTGACATCTTGGGCGATTTCTACAGCGATAAGTCCGTTATCCAGTGTTGGGATGATGCTAACCGATCACTATAACGTACCAAAACTAAAATATATGAAGGAGCAAAGCTTATACGCAGTGCTGATGTGGGTTTTGGCTGCGTTTGTGGCAAAGGTTTATTTTCAGTCATAAAGATTCGTCATTCGCTGACTAAAAAACGATACAAGGTAATTTGGCTTACTGATAAGCTTGCATATTATTTATAAATAAAACTCATTCTATTTATGTTTGGGTGTTATTTATATTCCTTTTGTATGACTTGTTATATCCTGGTCAATATCTTAAATAGATCAAAAATAGTGAGTATCGTCTCGGTGAGCAAAAGTTTTAAACTGTAGGATAATGAGCTTTCTATGGAATTTGACTTTAATAAAGATTTTTATAAAAGTTTGATCTTTAAGCCTAGAGATATATATGGAAGTAATAAATCTAAGCAATCATATTAATTTAAATAGTAAAGCGAGTAATCTATTCCGATTATTTTTCTTTTTTATAATAATGTCTGCCGATGTGTGCGCTGAAGGTTTTTATACAACAGCAAGTGTTGGAAGAGCAAAGCAATATATCGAGTATCATGATACGAGCAACACCACAGCATCAAGCTCGTCTACTTCAGATTCCTACGGGCTAGCGATTGGCTACGAGTTGGATCGTGATGGCTCTACATCTGGCGCAATAGAGTTGGGATATCAACAATTTGCAAAAGCAAAGTTTTTTTCGGCCCAGTTTGGGGAATTGACACAGCGAACATCAGTTCTTTATTGGGATGTGTTATTCAATTACTACCTTCATTCTAAGTTTGCAGCTTTTGCTAAACTTGGTACGGGAATTACTTGGTCGAGTACTCGTTATCAAAGTCCTCCTGAGCATGTTGGTACTTATAACACTGGTTTGATAGATCCATTATTGGGTATTGGCCTACGCTATAGCCTGAATGAACACTTAGCCATTGAAGTCTCAACAACGTATTTTTTTGGCAGCTTGTTGTCAGATGATGACTCAGATATACCACATGAGTTTGATGCGAATTCCTCGGTGCCAAGTTCAATTCCAAGTTCACTAAGCTCAACAATTGGGCTGAGATATACTTTTTAAAACTACTCAGAAGTAAAGTCGCTTTTGCATATCACTTGGATACACGAAAGCGCCTTACTACTAGCAATTAAAATGCATAGTGAACGCCAACCACAAAGTTGTCGATGGTAGGTACGAATGTGCTGCCGTAGTCGTCATCAGTCTCTTTCAAATAAGAATCACCAAAGTAATGCATATATTCGGCTTGCAGGCTCAGTTGATCGTTAATCTTATAACGCATGCCGATACTCGCAACGGGCCTGTATTCGTGGGATTTGTGAGCTATTGCTAAATAAGAGTTGCTTAAGCCGTCATTTTGCTCAGACATCATGTAAGCAACACCACCCTTGCCGAATACAGAGAACTTCTGAGTAATGTTGTAAGTACCCACTGCGGTCAAATCTATCGCTGAAGTGCTTAATTTCGCTTCTTTATTTAAAACATCGTGTGTAGCTGGTGAAAAGTATGTGTAGCCAAGTTCTGCGCCTAATCCAAAGTCATCACCAATCGCATGCTCGTAGCCTGTCGCAATTCGGCCAGAAAATTCAGTTTGTGACTGATTACTTTCACTTGGTAGTGAAATAACGCCAGCAGGAATAGATTGGTGTGCAGCACCCACGCCACCATCTACGTAAAAGTCTCCAGCGAATGCTGATGCAGTTCCAGCAGCTGATAGTGCTGCAGCTAGTGCGATGCACTTAGCAATATTTGTCTTTTTCATATTAATCATCTTCTCAAATTGTTGTATCGGTAATTACTTACACAAAGGATAAATCTGGTCATTCCAGTTGAAGAGAGCGGAAGATGGTATGTTTGAAATATTTCACTTTGGTTTCAATTTTATTTCAAACATCGTTTTTTATTACAATTTATGGCTATTTATAACCTAGTTAACATACTTGATAATACTGTTAACCATATGATTAAATAGTATTTAACCATGCAGCGTACTAGCTAATTAAAAGATTATTAATATACAAAATAAAAGAAAGTTTTTTGATTATTAATAGTCATTACATAGAAATTTGAATGATTTTAAATTATCAGCCATTTTTCAGGTTTATAAATATCTACATATACATGTTAGTGCGTATTTTAAGTCGATTATCATTTATAAATGATAATCGACTCTACTTAGATTCATTATAAGAGTGGATTTACAATTACAATACGGGGCGCTGATGACGAATTTACCCGTTTATATTTTTGGGTTGTTTAGTTTTTATTACAAACCTTTTGATAATTAACTTGGTGATTAATAGTACAATTTCTGTTAGATTTCGTTCGATTCTAAAGACTCGACATGTTTGTCTTGGTAAATTTTTATGGGTTTTATGGTACGACAGGAATTGATATGTTTGCATCCTTACCTCCTTTAGCGACTTTGTTTATCGCAATTTTGTGTGAAGTATTTGCCACATCTTGGTTGCCAAAAACGGCTGAGTTTACTCGTATCTGGCCTACGGTACTCGTTTTAGTGGGTTATTGTATTGCTTTTTATGCGTTGTCGGTGACAGTCCAGTCATTGCCTTTAGGGGTTGCTTATGCGATATGGTGTGGCGCGGGGATTGTGTTAGTGACTATGATTGGCTGGTTGGTGTATGGGCAAAAGTTGGATGGTTATGCTCTTATCGGAGTAGGGTTGATTTTGCTAGGAACGGTGATTATTAATGTGTTTTCGAGTTCGGCAATACACAAGTAGCGGTTGCTACTTGTGTATTTCTAACTTTTAAGCGTTAGATGACGCTAAAGTCATCGCTGCGACTCTTGATTTTTTGATTCCTCTAAGCATTGATACAGAGATAACGAATGCAATTGCGAGGAAACACATAAATACGTATAGGGCTCCAGTGTAGCTACCGGTAAATTGCTTAGTGTAGGCAATTAGCGTTGGCGCAAACAGTCCTGCGGCTGCCCAAGCTGAAAGTATATATCCGTGAATGACGCCAGGTTGTTTGGTGCCAAAAATATCACCGATATAAGCGGGGACGAGAGAGAAGCCACCACCATAGCAAGATAGTACGGCAAATACCGCAAGTTGGAACTCGATTGGGTTGTGAGTTTTCGTCAAAATGTAGAAGCAGAAAATTTGAATGACGAAAAATAACGTATATACAACTGGTCGACCTAGATAGTCCGATACAAACGCCCAGAAGAAACGACCGATCCCGTTAAACACACTCATGATCATGACCATAAAGGCCGCTGCCGCGAGGGATAGGTTAATTACGTCGTGGCCCATAAATTTAGCAACAGAGATAAGTGCAATACCACAGCATACGTTGATAAATAATAGTAACCACAAGCCGTAAAAACGAGGCCTTCTAAGTGCTTCTGTAGCATTTAGACTTTCTAAATCAGGTGCAAGTTTTTTGCTGCTCGCTTGCTGATTGAAAGATTGAATAAATTCTTCTGAAGGAGCGACCAAGAATCGCGATGAAACGAAAATCAGTACAAAGTAAATTACTCCAAGAATCATCAGTTGGGTAGAAATATCTGTGATGCCGAATGCGGGCAGAATCGTTCTTAAAACGAAAATTTCGATAACAGCGCCGAATCCAAAGCCCATGACGGTCAGTCCCATAGCTAAACCACGTTTATCTGGGAACCACTTAAGCACTGTAGAAACAGGGGTAATGTAGCCGAGACCAATACCTACACCACCAATAGCGCCATAGGTGATATAGAGTAGCCACAAATTATCATGTTTTAGAGCAATACCTGAACCGATCAAGCCTAAGCCAAATAATAGAGCAGACAGCAGACCGGTAAATTTCGGACCTTTTGTTTCAACAATCTTTCCCATGAATGCCGCGGCAATACCTAAGCAAAATATGGCAATAGAGAAAGTTACAGTAATATCACCTAAACCCCAATGGATGTTCGGTTGGTTTTTTATCGCGACTGCGATTTGACTCCACGCATATATTGAACCGATTGATATGTGTATACCAACTGCACACAGAGCATATAGCCATCTTTTATTCATATAAGTACCTACACTTTTAGTCTTTATAATTAGGCGGCTATCGTAATATTAAAGTTGTAAAAAAACATGATTAAGATCAAATGGTTAAAGTGGTCTGAGCTGACGGAAATTAGCAGTTATTACTGCTTTAGTTAAATTAATATTTATTTTTGAAACACAACATATCATTTCTTTTTCTTAGTTTTACTTAAGTTGATATGTTTTTGTTTATAAAGTGTATGTGAAATGATAATAAAGTGTACTAGTTTTTTTTGCTTTATATCTTTTGCTTAGATGATATTTAAAGGCAATATAGTGTGATCTATGTCTCACCGAGGTGTGAAATTTTAAGTACCAATGTATATTTGATTGTTTGCGACCAAATAAAGAGGATTTATAGCTAGCTCGCCTGCTGTTTTATTGGCTCTGGAGTATGAAGCTTTTTCGTGCGCTTTTTATCTTCGTACATGTTTAAGTCTGCTTTTGCCAAGAGCTCGACAATATTAGTCTTTTGACCACGATAAATGGTATAGCCAATACTCAATATCGGTTTGACGGTATTGCCTCGCCATAAAAGTTGGTTACTGCGGAAAACTCGGCGAATATGGTTGATGATTTTTTCGACTATTTCAATATCTCTGACATCTTGTAAAATCACTATGAATTCATCTCCGCCAAATCGTGCGACCTTATCCGAAGCGCGAATGCTTCTTTCCAGTCTTTCTGATACAAATTTCAGCAGTTCGTCTCCTGCTTCATGGCCCAATGTGTCATTGACGATTTTGAAGTCGTTGATATCGATATTCAATATAGTAAACGCTGAGCTATCAGTTCTATGCAGTAAACGATTAATATAATTAAGTATGAATCGTCGGTTTGGCAGCTTTGTCAATTCATCTTGCAATGAGGTTTTGTGAGCGTACTGGTAGTTACGAATGAACAGCGCTAAGGAGATATAAATCAATGTGGCTGTCATAATAGCAACCAGCTGCACAAGTATTTTGGTATTGGTTATTTCTTTTATATTGTTGAGCTGGTACTTCGCCGCTAATAACCATTTGCCACTCGGCAAGTTGATTGGATAGACCAAATCTGGCTTATTAAATACGCTCTCAGAGCCATAAAAAACATCACGCACTTGACCGTCAATTTCGCGCTTTCTGAGTGCGATATTCGCTCCTTGAACATTATTTAAACCAGATTCCTTGATGATAGCTTCATAGTTTAAGACGACGCTTACACTGCCCCAGTAATGACGATTGATAGGGTAGTCACTGAATATCGGGTAACGTGCGATGATGCCTTGACCCCCATTTATTAGTTCAAGCGGCCCAGAAATGTAAACGGCTTGGAGCTGTCTGGCTAACATGATGGCATTGAGCCTTTGTGGCATCGAGGATAGGTCTAACCCTAACGCTTTTTCATTACCTTTACGCGGATAAACATGGGTGATCACATTGTTTTGAATGATGGTTAGGTTTCGGACGTAGCGAGCTTTTAGTAGCAGCTTTCCTGCTATTGTTGGCCAATTCGAAATAGCAAAATTAGGGTCAAGGGTCACTATAGTGACAAGACTGTCACCTAAGTAAACATCAGCGAAAATTGTCGCTTCCAGCTTAGAGCGAACTAATGAAAGGTTTTTTTGGATGCTTTCTTCGCTTTGACGAATAGTTCTTTCAACAAACAAATTAGTCAGGGTGTGGGTTGCAAAAACTGCAATGACCACATATAAAAATGTCACAAGATAAAAGACTAACTTACCGTCGTGTTTGAAGTTGGAAAACATATTGCCTCAGAAACGTCCGTGTTGCTCAGGATGTTTTACTCTACATCATCGTTTCTTTTAGTGTAGTTCAACCATTGCTCTGGGGGTTGTCTATCTTTTGCGACATTAATGGTTGTACCCCAACGTGCTATTTCTGTGATCTTGAGGGAATAAACTTATACGATTAGAGTAATTGCTTTGTTGTATATGGAATCAAGTTTGTACTGGGTTTAATTATTGACTAAATTGATAGTGAGGATTTTGGCGTTTACGGTATGATTTTACGGGTTTTTTTATAAAACTATATGAATATTGAACATTTGAAGCTGTTTGTTCGACTGGCTTCCACTCATAATATTAGTATGGCAGGGCAAGAGCTTGGGCTTTCTCCTGCTGTTGCAAGTTCCCATATTAATAAGTTGGAAGAGGGCTTAGGAGTTCGTCTTGTTCACCGTACAACACGAAAAGTAAGCTTAACAGAGGAAGGGCAAGCCTTTTTGCCTCATGCCGAGGAAGTCCTTAGTTGCATTGAAGTAGCGAAAGCGTCGGTGGGTAGCGGCAGTGTGTCCCCTGAAGGGGTTTTACGAGTGACAGCTCCTGCTTCTTTTGGCCGAATGCATTTAATGCCCGCGTTAAAAGGGTTTATGGCTAAGCACCCTAATTTAAGTGTTGATTTTCGGTTCTCGGATTCTATTGTTGATTTAGTTGAAGGGGGATTTGATATCGCGATTCGAAACGCGGAACTGAAAGACTCTACACTCGTTGCTCGTAAGCTCGCTCCCGATAATCGTATGCTTTGCGCTTCTCCGGAATACGTTGAGAAATTTGGTGAACCGCGTTCACCTGCTGATCTCAATCAACATCGTTGTGTCATACTGCATGGTGTCGAAAATTGGCAATTTCAGTCAAATGATGGGCCAATTAATGTTCGACCAAAGGGGTATTTTAAATCTGACAACGGAGAGGCGGTTAGAGAAGCATGTGCGAGTGGTATTGGCTTAACTATCAATGCTACATGGAGTGCTTACAAGCAGCTTAAAACAGGTGAATTAGTGCAAGTTTTGAAAGATTATCCACTAATTTCAGAAACCGCAATCTGGGCGGTATATCCAAGTTCACGTTTACTTGCTCCTAAAGTGAGAGCTTTTATTGACTATTTCAGTGATTACTATGGCGACCCGCCTTATTGGGATAATCACTTAGCAGGGCTTTAAGGGCAAACTCGTCTGTTGCTTGATACCGCATTTTCCGCTGGCTCGATAAAGCCACTTCAATGATGGTTTCAATCGTTTGAATCACTTGGCTTGTTTTTTCTGGGTTCAGTGCGTCAGGATGAGGGTTGTCAAAGCGGCCAGTGTCGTTGTCAAAGTATTTGCCTGCGGCATCAATAAAGTCATTAGAAAGTGCTGCTCGACACAACACATATGCGCCAATTCTTATGTCTTTTCCAGAAACACCGTAAGCATTCTGAACCATCTTACTGCCCAAAAACGAGGCGGGATTGACTGAGACAATCATTGGACCGTCACTCCCTACAGCCTTAGCCATCTCCTGAGTCCACATAGTGATAGCTAACTTACTCTGTGCGTAGGCATCTCCATCAGACAAACGTTTTTCTCCTTTCAATGCCTCGATGCTGACGGTTGCTTGAGCCGCAGAAGAAACATTTACCACTCGGCCGTCCGTACCAAATAGTGGCAGCAGCTCTTTGGTGAGTAGGTAAGGTGCAATGGTGTTGACAGCAAACCTCACGTCAAGTCCATCATCGGACATATAATTATGAGTGGTAAAAACACCTGCATTGTTGATGAGCACGTCGATTTGGCCGTGTCTTTCGCATATTTCGACAACAAGATTTTGTACTTCAGAGAGGCGAGAAAGGTCTGCGAGATAAGCTTCTACGTTGTTGTCCCCGTATATACCAGATAAGTTTTGTAGGAGCAGCTCAAGCTTACTTGGGTTTCTGCCATGTAGCAGTACATGGGCTCCTTTTTCGAGCAGCATTTTTGCCGTTTCTAATCCAATTCCGTCTGTTGATCCGGTAATGAGTACAACCTTGCCCATAGTCGCTTTCCAATAAGTAACTCTTATTAAAAAGACTAGTTTGGTTTGTATTTGTGCACTATCTATTTGAGGCGAGAAACAGTTTCAAGAGGAGTTTAATAATGATATGACCTCAACGAAGTAGGGCGTTGAGGCCATTTTTTATCAAGCAGTTATAAAACTGGAAGTAGATTTAAGCTGGCCATAAAACCAAGTACTACTAGTGCTGCACCGAAGCATGCTAATAAGACAAGTAATCCATATCCACCAGCAACCCGATAGGTGGTGACTGACTTTTGCTTGTCTTGACGACGACGAATAGACCAAACCATTGCAACAGGAATGATTAGAAGTAAAAGTGCCTGTAAACCAGCCGCATATTCCAACGCACTTTGGAATAGAGCGGGTAAGAATAGAGAAACCAGTAGTGGCGGTAGGTAGGTGATTGCAATACTTTTTTTACGATCAGCTTTGGTGGTGCCGATCTTACACAGGTCTCTCATATAATCGTGCAGCGCGAGCGTCAAAGACAAGAACGTTGTCATTACCGCGACATTGGTGAATAGACCCATCATCATGCTACTTAAATGAACCGTCGAATGGTTGCCTAGCATAACGAACAGGTCGCCAATGTCATTCGCTGAGTGGCTCTTTAAAAAATGAGCGAAGCTTGGTGTGCCAAAGCGAGGCAAAATACCAAGAATAACCACCAACCAAAGCAAATAAATAACGAGTGGCAAAAAGCTTCCAATTACGATGGCTTTACGGATTTCCTTGATGTCTTTGTCTAGGTAGCTAAACATACTAGGAACCATAATTTGTAAGCCAAATGAGAAAAATAAAATGGGTATCGCAAACCACAGATACGGCATGGTATGTGTTATATCAAACAAATTTACAGCTCGTACATCCGGCATCAAGATCGCAGCAAGTATGACAAAGCATATCCCTTTTACTGAAAGAAGTACGCGGTTACTTATATCAACTGCTCGATGCCCTTTATAGACGATGCCACCTAAAATAAGGATAAATGCTACTGCGGTCACCCAGCTTGGCAAATGTACACCTGCCTGAGCAAGAATGGCGGTAAGGATTGAGGCGCCTCCACTTGTATATGCCGCAGCAACAGAGTAAAGCAGTACCACATAAGCCAACATACCAATGATTTGGCCTAGTTTGCCTAACGTCAAAGAGTACATTGAGTCAAAATTGAGCTCTTTTTCTGGGTAAGCGGCTAATACCTCGACAATCAGAAGTGATGCTATCATTGAAACTAGCCAGCAAAGCGTAATCACAACGCTTGTGGCAACAAAACCAAGCCCTGCGGTTGATAATGGTAGCGCTAATATACCAGCGCCTACACAGTTACCGGTAAAGATTAAACTGCTTCCGAGTGTTTTAGATTTCATGTGCAATACTCTAGAAATTTATAAATGTCACATTTAAAGTGAAAAATTGCTCGCAACCCAATTTCTAACCTATCTATTGGTTGTGATATGGGAACTTATCCAATTTATCCCTAAGCAATATGAGGATACTTGGGGTTACAACGCGCCCGAGTATACGCAAAGGTTAATGAATTTCCAATTTGTAATTGCTGGCTAGTACAAAAAGCTGATGACTGAAAATTTGGTTCAGTTTTTTACCAAATGATGTTGTATATAAAACGTTATTATTTCATTGATTGTTATGTGATTATTTAGTAAAAGTATCTCTGAAGTGGCGGGTAGGTTTTGTTACTTCAAAGCACTTGCATTCAAGGAGTGAATAATCTTTCTATTTTTTTAGGTTGGTGCATAAAAACAACATTTCATGTCGTTTTATGCCCTTTCGTGTAGACAGAAACGTCTCCGAAGGAAAAGGAGAGCAATCCTTATACTCAAGCAACTTTATCCGATTAGATGATTGAGTACTGAACATAAAAATAAATGAGAGAGTAAAGAAAATGAGCCAAGTTACATTTAAAGGTGAACCAGTAAACGTATCAGGTACATTCGTTCAAGTTGGCACTCAAGCTCCTGAATTCACTTTAACATCGTCAACACTTTCTGACATTCAGTTATCTGACCTGCGTGGTAAGAAAGTTGTGCTGAATATCTTCCCAAGCATTGATACTCCAGTTTGTGCCACGAGCGTTCGTAAGTTCAACGAAGCGGCTGCAAGCCTAGATAACACAACGGTTCTTTGTATCTCTGCTGATTTGCCTTTTGCTTCTGGACGTTTCTGTGAAGCTGAAGGGCTTGAAGACGTTCAAACTGCTTCATTCTTCCGTTCTCAGTCCTTTGCTGAAGACTACGGTGTAAATATTAATGAAGGTGCTCTAAAAGGTTTGGCAGCTCGCGCAGTCGTCGTTCTTAATGAGGAAGGTCTGATCACTCACAGTGAGCTAGTTTCAGAAATTACTAACGAACCAAGCTATGAATCTGCGCTAGAAGCGGCTAAAAAAGCATAACCTTCAATAGGGTTTGTTAACTTTTTAGGTTAACAGGTTGCACATATTGGGGCTGCACGGATGTGGCCTTTAGCCATCCTCGATTATCAATATCTCAAAAATGTCAGATGATCATTGTCCAAAGAAAATGGACACCCTTAAAGCAATACATTGTCCATGAAATATATCTCTTCTAGAGCTTATTTTCATAAATCGTACATTAAATTTCTCATAACCGTACAAGAAAATTAATGAATTAGTTTCTTTAAATAGGGATATAGGTACTTATTTATTAAGTATTGAGTACTGTAAATAATTATAGTGATTGACCGTACTATTTTACACCTATATCGTTGATTTAAAAGTATTGAAGGTAAATTAAATGAGTAACTGAGTAAATTAAATTTGATTAATTTCTTTTAATGTTTCAGAATCTGTGACCTTTAATACAATAACTATTTTCACTTAGACACTCACGGTTATATACATGACTGATAAGCAAAGGTATTGGATATTTATTATCTTTTACTTCATTTTTTTTTATATCTGTTTATCTATAGTTCGACCTATTTGGAATCCAGATGAAGTTCGATATGCGGAAATGGCGCGAGAAATGTTGTCTTCTGGACAGTGGATTGAGCCTCATTTTAATGGGTTACTGTATTTTGAAAAGCCCGTTTTAACTTACTGGTTTAATGGTTTTTTTATATGGCTGTTTGGGTTAAATAATCTTTCTATTAGGCTAACTTCAATATTCAGTGCTGTATTGATGTGTATGTCTGTTTGGACATTTGCTAAATGTTACCTTGGGAAGCGCAGCGCCCGATATAGTTTACTTGTTTTTATCTCTAGCTTATATGTTGTTGTAGAAGGCAGCTACTCTGCGACCGATGCCTTATTTTCAGCATGGGTAACGATCTCTTTAGTTGCTCTTTATCCTCTTATTTTTTCTCCTACGGTGAGAGGGTATTTTGTATTTGGTTTGGTATGCGGGCTTGGTTTTTTAACTAAAGGATTTATTGCTCTAGCACTGCCATTTATTGTCGGTGTTGCCGCAGCTATCCGGTTTAAGGTTTTGGGTAAGATGTGCAAGTTTGGCAGTATTGCGATTCTTGGTGCTCTTGTTGTTAGTCTTCCATGGAGTATAGCGATAGCAATCAAGAACCCTGACTATTGGCACTATTTCTTCTGGGTTCAAAATATTCAAAGGTTTTTTTCCGGTCACCATGCTCAGCACCCTCACCCTATTTGGTATTTTGTTCCAATTATATGGGCAGGTTTGTTACCTTGGAGTGGCTTTTTAGTTTCTTCTCTAAGGGCATGTTTTAAAAATAAAGTACGTAACAGTAAACCAATTGAATACCTATTGCTGTGGTCACTGTTAGTCACTTTGTTTTTCTCACTGTCAGATGGAAAACTTTCGAGCTATATTTTGCCCGCGATGCCAGCTTTTGCAATTCTATTAGGGCATGGTATTTCTAGGCTCGCTAAACTCAAGCAGCTACCCAAAGACGGAATATTGGTCAACGCGCTACTATCCTCGATAGGCTTAGCATATGTCATTTACGAACTATTCTGGGGAAAATCTCTATTCTTGACTAAGTTTGATCAAGTCTCAGCGGTACTGATGGTTGTATCTATGTCCGTTTGGCTCGTGCTAACCCTCATTCCAATTGCTCCAGCTAAAAAAATAACGGTTCTCGCTATTGCAGCATCTGGGTTACTCGTGACTGCCTCTGTAGCAATGCCGTCGAAAGTGGCAAAGGCGAGTATCAATCCTGCGCTATTTTCTCGGGTTACCCCTTATCTAGACAAGAATACGGAGGTTTACTCAACGGCAGAGTGGGTGGGGGCGATGGATTTACAAAATAACATTACTCATACCAATATTCTTGGTGGAGCAGGTGAGTTTGCGTACGGTCTAAAAAACCATAATCCCGGTGTTAAACAGTTATCAGTAAGAGAGTTTACTCACTTAGTTGATGCAAAAGAGCGTCCTCGTGTCGTGGTGCTTCTAAGTAATGACGAAGCCAAAGGTTTTAATTTACCGAAAGCAGACAGAGAATTCTCAGATGGTAACCTGACCGTACTGATTTATTCAGCTGGTTTAAACCAAGCGGAGTAGACGTGTTTCTATCTCTTTCTTCGCTCAGGTTTTAAAGGTTGCAAGGACGCAGCCAGTGCTCTTTCTCAATACTACAGAATTAGCTACTCACTTTTACCACAGAATCGCGTCTTACTACGGTCGGAGAAAAGCGCAATGGCTCTGGTTCAGGTTGTTTATCCTTGGCTAAATCCAAAGCAATGCTCATTGCTTTTTCTGCCATCATTTCAATTGGATAACGGACAGTTGTAAGTTTTGGGTGTACATAACGTGCAATTAAGCCGTCATCAAAGCCCACGATCGAAAGTTGGTCAGGAATGGCGATACCATTCTCATTGGCAGTGGCTAACGCTCCGGCGGCCATATTATCGTTGTAAGCAACGACGGCAGTCATCTCTAACGACTTTGTGAGCAAATTGGACATGGCTAGTTCGCCCCCTTCACTGTCGGGTGAGCCGTACTCTACGTAGCTTTTTGGCAGTTCAATATTGTGCTCTTTCAGTGCCGCCAGATAGCCTCGAGTGCGCTCGGTAGCATCTTCAATATCGTGATTGGAGCTGACACAGGCAATTTTAGTGTGGCCGTGACGAATGAGATATTCGGTTGCTAAAAACGAGCCTTTGTAGTTGTCTAGTGAAACACATCGGCCTTCGAGCTCATCAATATGACGATTGATGATCACCATGCTTTTAACCTCATTTGCGTAACTAATGAGTTCTTTATCTGTCAGTCCTTTTGCATGGATAATGAGAGCATCACAGCGATTGTTAATTAAAAGTTCGATGGCTTCTTTTTCTTGTTGCGCATCGTGGTATCCATTGCCAATGAGCGTATGTTTATCATTTTCTCGAGCAATTCTATCTACCGACTTCACCAAGGTACCAAAAAACGGATCGGACACGTCACTCACTAACACGCCAACGGTATTGGAGTTTTGGCTGACTAAGGCTTTCGCAGCGGCATTTGGGCGATAACCGAGCTTGCTCATCGCTTTATTGACAGCCTCGAAAGCGGATTGGCTAGCTTTCGGTGACTTGTTAATCACTCTAGAAACCGTCGCGATAGATACTCCAGCTTCTTTTGCTACGTCTTTAATGGTTGACATTATTTACCTCAACAGCTCTTTAAGAGCGCTTAACTGACTTTTGTTTAATTGTAACCGTTTTCACATTTGTATGAGAGTAGTTTGTTGTGACCAAAGTAAAATTTAGCCATCTGTTGGAGGAAAGTAAACATATTTTGTAATCGTTTACATTTCTTTAATAAATGATAAAAACGCCTAAACTATAAATAGTTATTGCAAAAATAATGGATTATGCATGAAAAAATATTGGCTAGTTATAATTGTTGCTGCGTTCGCTTTTAATTCTCATGCAGCGAAAAAGTATGTTAGGTACCAATATCAAGGAGAAGAATCTTATGGGCTAGTAACAGGGAATCAGATTCAACCTTTGCTTGGTGATATTTTTAGCAAGGTTGAGCCGATAGGAAAGCCAATCTCATTGTCTGAGGTAGGTTTGTTGCTCCCGGTCAAATCAAATAAGGTCTTTGCTGTCGGTATGAATTACGCGAGTCATTTACCCTCTAATTCAAGTCAACCACCGCCCATTTTTTCTAAGTTAGTCTCCTCTCTAGTACTATCGGGAGATACGGTGACACTACCTTCGGACGCCCAAAATGTGCACTTTGAGGGGGAGTTGGTGCTTGTTATTGGCAAGTCACTACATAAAGCAAGTCAAGCGGAAGCAGAGGCTGCTATTTTTGGTGTTCTTGTAGGAAATGACATCACTGAGCGAAATTGGCAGGGGTCGGATCTTCAGTGGACAAGAGCTAAATCCAGTAACGGATTTGGCCCTGTTAGCCCTGAAATCGCGACGGGGCTAGATATTAACGATCTCACTATTACGACACGCTTAAACGGTGAAATTGTTCAGCAGGAAAGCACTGCCAACATGATACATAAACCCACCAAAGTGGTGAGTTATTTGAGTCAGTATTTCACTTTAATGCCCGGCGACTTAGTATTTATGGGGACACCAGGACGTACTCAGGCGATTAAGAGTGGAGATGAGGTGAGGGTATCAATTAAAAGTGTCGGTGAAGTTATCAATATATTTGAATAAACCATCCTTGGTTTCAGGATTTAAAAGAAAGTGTTAGTGGTGGAAGCAGTGGCTTTGAGTCGGAAAGTCATTGCTACGCACCTCGTTTGAGTATTCAGTAAATACAGCGTCGATGGTTTTGCGTAAGTCTATATATTGCTTGGCAAATTTTGGTTTAAAGCCCGAATAAAGTCCTAGTACATCTTCGGTGACTAGGACTTGGCCATCACAGCTTGGAGAAGCGCCAATACCTATGGTAGGAATATTTATTGAGCGGGTTATTGCCGTGGCTGTGTCTTCGTAAACACCTTCAACGAGTAGAGCAAACGCTCCAATAGACTCAAATGCTTTAGCTTGTTCTATCAATTTATTTTTATCGCTTTCTGTCTTGCCTTGTATTTTAAAGCCACCCAGCGCGTTCATTTGCTGCGGTTTCAACCCTATATGCGGTAACACGGGTATGCCTCTTTCAATCAAGAAAGAAACGGTTTCTATTCCTTCCATGCCAGTTTCAATTTTGACGGCTTGAGCCCCTGTTTCAGCTAAAATACGTTTTGCATGTTGAAACGCTTTTTCTTTCGATTCCTCATGAGTACCGAACGGCATATCGACGACGACTAATGCCTGTTTTGTACCTCTGACAACAGCAGAACCATGTGCGATCATCATGTCTAAGGTCACTGATAGGGTAGAGTCTAACCCGTAAGCGACCATTCCTAGTGAGTCACCGACAATAATTACATCGACATGTTGGTCCATGAGCTCTGCCATGAAGGTTGTGTACGCCGTAAGAGCAACAATTTTTTTCTTGTCTTTTTGATTCTTGATATCATTTATTGAAACTTTTCTGCTTTTGTCATGAACACTCATAAATAATCCTAACTGTAATACTTCGTTGTTTTTTGAATGGAACTTCGGCTTTTATTCACTTTTGTCGATTTCTTTATTTGGGTTAGCCCAACCCCAACCAAGATAAACACTCCGGATACCAATTGCATGGAGCTGATTGGTTCGCTTAGAATGAAATAGGATAAAACCGCACTGATTAGAGGTAAAAAATTCATAAATACCGAGCACTTATATGCGCCGATTCGCTCAATGCCTTTCATCCAGAGATATGGCGCTATCACTGACGCAAGTATTCCCGCATAGCCAATTAAACCAAAGGCTCTACTATTAAAAGTTGTCGGTTGTGCGAAGAAAATAAATATCGGTAATAAAATAGCGACAGCACAAATAATTTGACCATATAGAGAGGTCCAAGCGGTAAGACGGATTTTATCTTCCCATTTTTTTATAAGGACGCTATATAGCGCGTAACTGCCTACGGCAATAACCATTAAAACATCACCAACTTTTAGTCCTTCACTGACTATATTGGATAAGTTGCCATTGGAGACAAACGCTAGTACACCGACTAGAGAAACGATAAGCCCCAGAAACTCATAAAAAGAAGATTTTTTGTTATACAAAATAAACGTGATGGCTAAAGTAAATGCTGGGAAAAGCGCGAGGATCACGCTTGACTGCATTGCGGAAATTGTATGTACCGAAAAATACGCTAAACACTGATACGAAACCATCCCAAGAAAACCCAAAATAAACAGCTTCCAAAAGTGGCGTACGAACTGTCTGCGATGCTTTAGTAAGTTAGGTAGACAAAAAGGGGTAAGAATTAAACCCGCAACAAGCCATCTATAAAATGAAATCGCATCGGGGCCAATTACCCCAACCGCCATTTTATTCACTATCATATTTCCCGCCCAAATAAGGACAGCGATGATAGGGATTAAATTAATCATGATTTTCTCCTAAGGGAGCGTCAAATTTGATTTGTTTACAAGATATAAAATCTTGACCGATACCCATAAGTGTCTCGACGTGAGTTGGATATGCGTATATCTTAGTGTTGTCTCATAAAATTTATATAGATAATTTAAGACAATCTATTAACAGAAGAAGACATATTGTTTCTTGTACGGTTTAAATATTGTTCAGAAATATTTAAAACCAAATGCCTCCAATCGTATACCGCCATTGCCAACCTGTAAAAACAGCCAAACGGTTAGAGTCCAAACTTCTTTACCACTTGAAACGAGTAAAGCCAATTTATTACAGTGAATGTGTGGTAAGTCGATGTGTAAAAACGTAACCTTCTATCATTTGCTTGAATACGGTGAGTCGTATAAAAGTGAAATGCTTTCAAGTATCGACACACAGAAATAGAAGGAAAGTATGCTAGATATTTTAATTACTCAGTTTGTGCTGCTGTGGGCTGTCATTGACCCCATTGGTTCAGTTCCCGTTTTTTTATCTCGAACCTCTCATTTAAATGAAAAGCAAAAACGTATTGTGGCCCTAGAAGCCGTAGGTATATCAGCGGCGATATTAATTTTCTTCCTTGTGGCAGGACAATTCTTGTTGGAGGCCATGCAAGTTCCTTTGCCAGCATTTCAGGTAGCTGGTGGCCTTGTATTACTATTGTTTGCTCTGACAATGATTTTTGGTGAATCAAAACCTGATGTTGAAACGAAATTGTGTGAGAAAGGGATGAACAATGTATGTCGTAGCCAATTATCACAGTTGGCGGTGTATCCTCTTGCCGTCCCTTCCATAGCGAGCCCCGGAGCCATGATGGCGGTTGTACTTCTGACAGACAATAATCGATACAGTCTTATACATCAGATGATGTCAGGCGGCATCATGATGCTGGTTTTGCTTGTCACTCTTGCGCTGTTACTTTGTGCGAACCTAATCGATAAGGTAATCGGTAATGTTGGGGCTATGATTATTAGCCGAGTCATGGGGCTGATCCTAGCTTCTGTCGCAGTCACCAACCTTTTAGAAGGGATTGTGAAATTCTATCATTCGATTTAACAGTGCTCTTTTCGACGATTAACGCCACCTTAAGCTGAGGTGGCTGCCTGCTGTTAAAACGCTAGTCCCTATAAAATAAAGACTTCGTTAAACCCCATAAAAGAATGAAAAGCAACTTTACGTTGGTGAGCAGATGAAAATAGGAATTATAGGTGTTGGAAAGCTGGCGACTGCGCTAGTCTCAGGTTTAACCAAAATAAACAAGGCAATTGAGATCATATTGTCGCCGAGAAACAAGGAAAGGAGTCAACTTTTATCAAGTAGCCACGAATACGTTAAAGTCGCTAAAGACAACCAAGCGGTGGTGGACGAATGTGATTGGGTGTTTCTCACTCTTCCAACTTCGATAGCGTCGCATGAGCTAGAAAAGTTAACATTCAACAAGCACACATCCGTCATTAGCTGTATTTCTACGTTGTCTCTAGCTGAATGCCAGCGGCGAATAGGAGATCATGCCCCTCTATATAAAGCTTTCGCTTTGCCAACCATTGCTCAATGCATCGGGCCTATTGTTTACCATCCACATGACGACAATATTGAACGGTTTCTCGCTGGATTAGGAGAGCTGTTTCCTTGTCAAAATGAGTCAGCGTTTAATCCTTTAGCGACCGTGACTTCCCTAATTGCAAGTCACTATGCAGGCCAGAATACGGTAGCGAATTGGCTAGTGCGGCACGATGTTGAATCATCCGTTGCCAGAGGATACTTAAATAGCTTAACAGGTTCATTGACTTCAATAGCAGAATATCAGCCTGATGTTGATTTTAGTGAATTGGCCCTAGAAGCTTCGACTCCAGGAGGCCTGAATGAAGAAGTCATTAACAGGTTGAGCGAGCGGGGCATTTGTCGAGAAATCAGTGCTTCCTTAGATACCGTTCTTAGCAGGTTGAAACGAGATACTGTCGATTAGGTGCCTGAGGTATTTACGCGAAAGAAAATTGAGGCGAAGTGATTACGTTTTCTCTCTTTGTCTATTGTCCGTTCGGCACTTTGGTTTGCACATTGCTCATTCTCTAATGAGGTGTTAAGTTGATGATTCAAATAACTAAGTATTAAGAAGCTATGAAATTTAAAGTCTATTTGTCAGGTGAAATTCATACCGATTGGCGCAATCAAATTATAAAAGGGTGTGAGGCCAAGAATGTAAAAGTCACTTTTATATCAGCGAATACGGATCATGAGTCAAGTGATGCAGCGGGGGATTTATTGGGCCCAGAAACTCAGCCGTTTTGGCGAGATCATAAATCAGCGAAAGTGAATGCTATTCGCATTCAAACGGCAATCAAGTCATGTGATTTAGCCATTATCCGTTTCGGAGATAAGTATAAACAATGGAATGCAGCGTTTGATGCGGGGTTTTGTGCCGCTTTGGATACGCCCTACATTACTCTGCATGATGAGAGTTTGGTACATGCTCTAAAAGAAGTGGATGCATCAGCACAAGCTTGGGCAACCACACCCGAACAAATTGTAGAGATCCTTGCATATACGATCGATTCTTAGTTGGCGAGGCAGTTATGGAACCAAAGGAATTAGTTGAAAAATGGGTTGAGGCTTTTAACAAAGGCAACGCTGAAGAAATCGCAGAATTCTACAGCGAAAATGCGATAAATCACCAAGTAGCCAACGAGCCGATAGTGGGAAAAAGTGCAATTAAGGCGATGTTTACCAAGGAATTTGAAACAGCAGAGATGGTCTGTATTGTAGAGAATATTTTCCAAGATGGTGAGTGGGCAATGTTGGAATGGAAAGACCCTATTGGTTTACGTGGCTGCGGCTTCTTCCAATTTGAAAAGGAGCTTATAGTTTTTCAGCGAGGCTATTGGGATAAGCTAAGTTTTCTAAGAGCACACAGTTTGCCAATTCCAAGCTGACACCTAAGCTAAGCAGCGGCAATATCGTTTTTGAGTGCGGTAGCAGCCTTCATCAAGATAACTGTTTTTATGACGAAGTTGGTCATAAGTGAAGGCTGAGCTTGATCCTCAATTCATCTATAGCGAATAGTTTGTAGGGGATTCTAAGCGACTAATATGGATTGGTGAGACGGGTCGCTTACTTAACAATAATAAATACAATAAATACAGAGCAATATTTGCCTGTTTTCTATTCGAATACCAATGCTTCAATCCGATTACGCCCAGCTTTCTTAGCTCGATAAAGAGCTGAATCTGCTGCTTCATAGAGCTGCTCAATGCCGTATCTCGATGCATTGGTTGTCACCAAACCAAATGATGCTGTCACTACAGTTGCTACACAACTGTGTTTATGTTCAATTTGGAGAAGTTCGATAGCCTCCCTTAGTCTTTCAACAAACGCTGAAGCTTCTTTAGGAGTTAAACCTGAGAAAATAATACCGAACTCCTCTCCTCCCAGCCTGAAGCAATAGTCTGATGCTCGGTGGCAATGGGACATTAGACTATTAGCGATTTCAATTAGCTGGCTATCACCGTTGTGGTGACCATAGTTATCGTTGTATTGCTTGAAGCTATCAACGTCCAAAATCACGAAGCTGAGCCAGTCTTTGCTGCGCTGCGCTCGGCGAATCTCATCTGGAAACACTTTATTGTAGTGACGTCGATTATATAACCCAGTTAAAGGGTCGGTGATAGATAGCTCTTCTATTTTTTTCTTTTCTTGGCGCAGCTGTTGTTCAACTTGTTTTCTTTCTGTAATTTCGTTGTTCAGCTTTAGGTTTAAGTTTGATAGCTTCTTGGTCCAATAACAAAGCAATGTTAAAAGTAGAATTGATACCGCAGCGACCTTCCATACTAGGCTGTAATCAATGCCATGGTCATAGCGCAACGTGACCCAACGGGAATAGATAACATTTTTTTCGTTTTCAGACAGTGAGTCTAACGCCTTTTGCAAGATGGTATGCAGTATTGGCCAATCACTGCGCACTGCCATACTAAGATCAAAATGATACGGAGTCGCACCCGAAATTTTTAAATTGGTAAATCCTTCACGCCTCATTACGTAGTTGGCCGTTGCGATATTGCCTACATAGGCTTTGACTCGTCCAGAGGATACGGCCTCAAGTGCTTCTGAAACGGATTGTGCCTCAAATAGCTGAATTTGTGGGTGGTTTTCACGTAGCATCTCATGGGATGCATACCCTTTTACGATGGCAACTTCTGTATCATTTAACGCGTCGATATCACCAATAAACGGAATATCTTGGTTAGTAATTATCATCATCGGAAAACTGAGGTAGGGGCGGGTAAATTTCAGGTAGCTTTTGCGGCCAGGTGTAACAGCAAGGGCGGGATAGACATCTAGTTCTCTGCGTTTGGCAGCTTCCACAACTTCTGTCCAACTCATATTGATACTAGGCCTCAATTTGACCCCAATACGATCGGCTATCAGCTTGATATAGTCTGCTGACATTCCTTGATAAACGCCTAGATCATCAACATATTCAAATGGTGGCCAATCGATATCAATAGCCAATCGCAGGGTATCGTGCTGTTGTAACCACTGTAATTCTTCTTCGGTCAGTTTGAGTGCTTTAGTGTTTTGATAGTAAGTATCGAGCAGATATTTGATACTGAAGTTGTATAGCTGACCAGCGCTCTGTTCTTTCGAGTGTTTGTTGAAGTCAATACGTTGCCAGTTGTCATCGGTAAAGCTTTGAAATGTTTTTATATTTTGTTGAGTGATTGGATGCATTTGAGTATGAAATTGAGTCGAATCGGTAACAAAATCGTTGCCGTGAAGGTAGTCTTTTAGTAGCACGATTCCCCACGCAGCTTCAGTAAAATGGCCGCCAACAGAAATATAGTCGGGTTGTTTTTTTATAGTGTCGAGCGCTTCAGGTTGCCAATCGATACCACCCACGACAATCGTATTTTCTGGCAAGGCTAGTTCTGTAATTGCCTCTTTTACTCCTAGACCAAGGCTGTCTGATGCAGCCCAGACCATGTTGATCTCGGGATGTTGGCGATAATACTCCATAAATTGACGTTTCGATTCTTTTCGGCTCCAGTTCGTACCAGTATCAACTTCTGCCACAATAGAAATATTCGGGTGATGTTTAATGAATTGGTGTAGGCCTTGATTTCGATGTTGCGCGGAAATTTCCTTCATATTTCCGTTGACTACCAACATGTTGATGTTTTTTAGCTTTCTCTCCTTAGCCGTAAGTAAAAGTTGCTCGGCTAAGTGCACTCCAGCTTTTTCGTCGTCTGGAGTGATACTACCAATCCAGTACTTATATTTTGTACGGGGTATCAGATCGCTCGAGGTGAAGACGGTGTTATATAAGATACTCGGAACCCTATGGCGCTCTGTTATGGCAAGTATCTGCTCTCCTATTTGCTCGTAATTCATAAATAGGACACCGTCTATGCCCTGTTGGCAGACTTCTTCTACTTGTCTCAACATGGCCTGAGACTGATTGTTAGCACTATATACCTTAAGGGAGATCCCCAGATCAGTAGCTGCTGCTTGGGCAAATTCTACTTGAGATTTCCAAAATGGCGTCTCACTACGAGGAATAAACAGAGCAAACTCCATCGCAAGAGCCTGCATGGGTAGAAATAAATAGAGTACCAGAGTTGTTAGAGTCTTCATCATCACCGTAAGAACGACTGTTTTTGTCAAGTATAGCAGTCATATATTGGATTGAATTTATGAGATAAATAGCTCTGAACTGTGATGGAGAGATTTCTATATTGCACCAGCAAGCGCTCCACTTTTCCAACTAGCTTCAGAGCTACGGCTTTAAATTTCAGAAAATGGTTAATGCATTATTTGTGTTAGCACGAATAAGGTTACTAGTTTGATTAACACAATCTATTGTTACGTTAGTTTTATCAATTGTAATCTGTTGTAAATTTGGACACACAAATTTTCACATGAAATAACCATTGGCGTACAAGTTCGCTAGAAAAGCTGCCGATGGTGGTTTACGCATACAACGTTCGGAACTCAATAATGAAGGCTTATCTTAATAATATTAATTGGATTAAAGTAATAGGGATGTTGTTAGGTGCAGCAACACTTCAGGCTTTATTGTTGCAAGTTTACTCAAAACATTTTACTGCCAATGGAATGGGGGCGTATCTTAGTCAGATAATCGCGACCAACAAAGCGCCAATCTACTGGAATCAGTTGCTGGAGTTTTTTTCGCACTATCCCATGTTTAGTGTCATTCTGCTCGCTATTGTGATGATAGTATGTGTAGTGGGGTTATTTTTCTCTTCCAGTCCCATCTATCCTCTTTTATCTTCGATGTTATACGCGAGCTTTTGGCTGTCCAATTTAGGCAGGCCGGGAAGTTGGATCTTTGAACTCTTATTCCCTTGCTTATTTTCTTTGATTGTCGCGGTGGCTCAATGGGATATACGACAACATTCAAACAACAACTCGAACTGGCTAGGGCAGAAAATTGTACCAAGCAGGAACAACGTTGTGAGTGGTATGATTGCTGTTGTCTTGCTCATCATGTTCGGATACTTCAATCATTTATCCAAAAATGGTGGTGAGAATGGTATTGCGGTGACCGCTCTGTTCTCAATATTAACCGCTTTAATCACTTATTGTTCGCTGACGTTGGATGGTCGTCGTAGTGACATAGACTATTCAGTGCTGGATAGAGTCAATCGTAAGTACCTATTCTTAATGGCGAGTATGATTGGATTGATGCTAATTTATCAGGTAAATGCGGATATTTCATTAAACTGGTTTACGAGCGAAGGCTACAAACATCTCGTTGAAACTTACCAAAAAACCTCCAATGCACCTGAATTTGTTAAATCCTTCTTGGCGTTGTCTGCGTCTATATCGGCAACATTGGCGCCAACACAATTTGTGTTTGAAAGTTTGGCTGCTCTATGTCTGTTCGTTGGGCTTTTCAGAGCGCCGATGTATTGGTTAACAACAGGACTACTTGGCTTGTTAATGGTTATCGAATTTGGCATTCCAGCGACTTGGCCCCCAACACCGACCAGTCCGGTGAACTGGGTATGGGAGCTTATGTTACCTACCTTAGTACTGGTTATTTGTAGTGTTCACGCGACGTTGGAGTTTATTGAATCGAAAAGCTTCCGTCAGTTTATTTTCGGCAATCAGCTTTTCTCTGAAGTGAGCTTAGCAACTAAAGCACTTATTTCCGTAATTCTGCTAGGTGTATTGGGGGTGGCGACTGTTCAATCTATTCACCCGGGTATATCGGAATCAGTACTGAGTAAAACTCTATTATTTTCTATTGGTTTGTTTATCTTAATGTTTGTATTTGATTCTGTACGGAATAAAGCTGATTAACTTTGAAATGAAAGAGCGGAACATGCTAGCGTTCTGCTCTTTACTATTTCCGCCTCAGTATGATTTAAGACTTCTTTCTGAGTTAAGTCGTTAGTCTAAGGTTCGCACGACGAAAAATCATGACTCATCGTCAACCGAGTTAAATGGGTCACTAGTCTCACATCTCTACAAAACAATGAGTGTTCATTCGAAATTAAATTTCTAACGAATCTCAACATCTTCCCTAGAAGAAAAAGTACGATTTGTTGATACAAGCATTACGTTGCCAATGTATCTATGACGCGATAAAACAGCGTTTATCCCCCAAGGGCATATTCTACAAATAACAACATTAGATTATGATTTAAATAACTGACATCAATTAGCGTTTAAATTTAGTCAAATCAATATCGACAGGGGTTCCAAGCCAGCTGGCATAGGAAGTATGATCGACATAGTCATCGCCAGTATCCGCGTGAATTAGTATGGTTAAGCCTTGTCGGTTTTCGTCGAGCCAAGTAGTAAAAGAATCAAACTGCTCGGAGTCAAAGGCTACCATGAAGCTCCATTTGGTATGCGGGCCGACAAGCTTGGTGTGAAAGCGACCTACTGGCATATCTAGCTCTTGGCTAATTCGATCTCTTAGCGTACTTGCGATGTCTTGTGACTGCTCGTCAAAATAGATATGAGAGTGGTAATGGGGGTGGTTATTCTCGATTAATGCCATTTTGAGTTCTGTTTTTATTAGAGCGTTCTAAAAGCTTAACATATTTTGATTGAAGAGGCTCGGCAGCCAGAGGTAGCTGCCGAATAATTACTTACAATACTCTTTCATCGTGACAAGCCAAGTCTAATCCTTCTTGCTCGGCCTCTGGGTCGACACGTAAACCAATACACTTATCGATTATTTTTAACAAAATGTAGCTACCGATGCCACTGTACACAATGGTTGCGCCCGCTCCTAACAACTGAATGGGTAGCTGCATCCAATTCCCTTCCAATACACCAGCTGTTCCGCCGACTGCTTTACTTGCCAAAATACCCGTCATAATGGCGCCAATGATTCCGCCAACTCCGTGAACACCCCAACAATCAAGAGAATCATCGTATTTAAACTTGTGCTTTAACCAAGTCGCTCCCCAGTAGCAACCCACCCCAGCGACCATCCCTAGAATGAGCGACCCCATTGGTGTGACAAAGCCTGCTGCTGGAGTAATGCCCACCAGTCCGGCTACCGCGCCAGAAACAATACCCAGCAAGCTAGGCTTCCCGTGTTGATACCATTCTACTGCCATCCAGCTTAAACCAGCTGCTGATGTCGCAATTTGCGTGACAACCATAGCCATCGCTGCACTTGTTCCAGCACTAAGTGCCGATCCCGCATTGAAGCCAAACCAGCCGACCCAAAGCATGGCACCACCAATGGCCGTTAAGACTAAGTTGTGAGGAGCCATGTTGTCACGACCGAACCCTTTGCGTGGCCCCATAACAATGGCTGCCATTAAACCCGCAATACCTGCGTTGATATGGATGACATCTCCTCCAGCAAAATCAAGCACTCCAGCATTGGCTAGCCAACCGTCAGGCCCCCAAACCCAATGAGCGATAGGGCTATAAATCAAGATACTCCACAAGCCAATAAACCACAGCATGGCAGAAAATTTCATGCGTTCAGCAAATGAACCCGTTATCAACGCTGGCGCGATGATAGCGAAGGTCATTTGAAATACCATGAAGAGTGATTCAGGAATGGTTCCACTCATAGCATCGGTAGAGAGTGTTTTTAGCAAACCATTTTGCAGTCCACCAACAAAGCCATTTCCTGTTGAGAAGGCCAAGCTATAACCGGCTATAGCCCAAATAATAGTGACCATGCAAGTAATAGAAAAGCATTGCATGACGACAGATAACACGTTCTTTTTGCGAACCATACCGCCATAAAATAACGCGAGTCCGGGGATAGTCATAAAGAGAACCAGGGCCGTTGCGGTTAACATCCAAGCTGTGTCGCCAGAGTTCAACGTATCAGCGTAACTGGGGAAGGCAAAAAAACTGGTAAGTATGAGCAACAAAAATGTATTTAAACGCAAGGTGCAATTCTCCATTATTAATATTATTCCGAATATCAGATTGTTACGTTCAGCATCCTGCGATTTATCTCTTCCTTGACGCGCAACCTTGTTGTTTTGAGCAAACCTTGTGCCATGGATCTAAAAAATATGAAAAATTATGGTAAGTGCATTATTTGTATTGTTTTTTATTGTTTCTCTTCGTTACATAGATTGTGTTGATTAAAGTGCATTGCTCAATATTGGTGCAATGAATCATATCTAGGAAACGTTTTGGTTCATCGCCAAAGCAAGCTAGAGAGTGGCGATGGTGTGATCTGCGCATTTGGAATATTCATATAATATGATAAATTTGCTGGCTTAACCTTCACCATAGTTACCTAGGCCAGTTTTACTGGAAATGAGAGTGTATGGATCAAACTCTACTGCCAAATTTAGTTGCCTATCTCAAGCAAATATCTCCATTTGATAAGCTTCCAGAAGTTATTCTTGAGCGAATTTCTGAACAAGCTGAAATTCTTTATCTAGGGAAAGGGCAAGTTCTCTCAACTCAAGATAGCGAAGCGAATTATTTTTATATCATACGCTCGGGTGTTGTTGAGCAAAGGCTGCCAAACGGTAATTTGCGAGGCCGATTAGGAGAAGACGACATCTTTGGGTTTAGCCTCAAGGAAGGTAAAGAGAGCGCTTATCAAGTTGTCGCGCTTGAATGTGCACTGCTTTATCGGTTTGACTATCGTAACTTGTTAAGTCAGGTACATGATCATCCGGAAGTGGCAGAGCAATTAGCACTCAGTGCAAACCTAAGGTTGCAATCTCGCGTTAAGGTAAAATGGTCTCAGCGTGACAAAGGTACTTTCTTCAAACATATAAAAGAAGTCGCCACCGATCGTGTCGCAATTGTTCGAGTTGAAGACTCCATACAAAGTGTTGCTCAAAGCATGCTAAACAACTCGCAAAGTTCGTGTGCGGTTGTTGTTGAAGGAGAACAAATCGTTGGCATGGTCACAGACACGGATATGACGACACGAGTTGTCGCTGAAGGCGTCGATGTTTCGTTGCCTATCTCCAAGGTAATGACTTCAGCCCCAAAGACGATTCAACAAGATGATCTCGTGCTCAATGCGGTCCACATCATGATGAAACATGATATCCAAAACCTGCCGGTACTGGATAGCCAAAAGCGGGTTGTAGGCTTAATTACGCCACAACAATTGATTCAGAAACACAGCGTACAATCGATTTACTTGATTAAAAAAATTGGCCGATGTCGTTCGATTGAAAAGCTAACTAAGTTGAAATTGGAGCGGCAAGCCATTTTTGAAGCGATGGTTGAAGGGCGATTGCCAGCCAATGTTATCGGTCAAGTGATGGCGGCTATTTATGATGCGTTTACTCGACAGTTGATTGCATTAGCTGAGAGTGCACTTGGCCCAGCACCATGCAAATATAGCTGGATGGCGGCAGGCTCTCACGCGCGAGGTGAGATTCACCTTGGCTCAGACCAAGACAATGCGCTTATCATTGAAGATGGTGCAACGGAAAATCAGCGGACCTATTTTAGCCACTTCGCAATGTATGTTTGCAAAGGCTTGGCTGAATGTGGTTATAGCTTGTGTACTGGGCGTTTTATGGCGGCGACGCCTAAGTGGCGTCAGTCTCTTTCCACATGGAAATGCTACTACAGCAAATGGGCACGCAACCCTGAATACGACATGCTAATTAGCTTAACGGTGTTCCTTGAAATTCGCTTGATTCATGGTGATGAATCCATGTTTGATGAGCTCAATCGCCATAGGCAGGAGCAAGTGAAAGGCAACTCCAACCTCATGTCTGCATTGGTTCGCACTGCTTTAGAAATAAAACCACCGATAGGTGTGTTTAAGAATTTGGTATTGGAAAAAAATGGTAATAACGAAAAACAATTAAACATTAAGCGTTCAGCTATTAACTGCTTGGTGGATATTGCAAGAATTTATGCCATCAACGAGGGAAGCGATGAATTAAATACTGAGCGACGTTTTGAGTTTGCCATGCAAAACAACATGTTTAACCAGAACACTTATAAAGATCTGATTGGTACGTACCAATTTGCGAATCAGCTTAGATATGATAGCCAGCTTGAAGAGCTGCGCAAAGGGTTGCCCGTATCAAACTACATATCGCCAAGCCAATTTGGCAGTTTTGGCCGACAACATATAAAAGATGCATTTCGGATTATTTCAACTATCCAAGATGCGTTGAAGCTCAGGTTCGGGTTATAGCTTGTGTTCAAATTACCCTTTAACCCAACAATCACAAAACTCGAAAAAGAGAGAGCCAAATTAGCCAATAAGATGGCCATCTCTGATTTGGCTCCGGTATTGGTAAAGTCTTTTCCTGATAAAAAAAGTGACAGTAAGCAGTTGGATTATTTGGTTCTGGACTTTGAAACTACAGGGGTTGATGCTGAGACAGATCGCGTTCTTAGTATGGGGTGGGTGCATATTGAGAAAGGAGTCATCAAAGCAAACACCGCTAGGCACCTTCTGATTAATCCTCACAGTGAAGTAAACGCTGAATCAGTGAAGATACATCAGTTGATGCCCCAAGATTTAATCGATGAAGGTATCAATGAAGAGGCCGCATTTCGTCAGCTATTTGAGGAGCTAGCGGGCAAGATAATGGTGGTGCATGGTGCAGTCATAGAGCGTGAGTTTATTAATCGATATATTGAACAAAAATATGGCCTAAAAGCGATACCTTTTATCATCCTTGATACACTAAAAATTGAAAAATTTCGCCAGTCACTGGCATATTGCCCTTGCGATTACTGCTTAGCTGAAGTCAGGAAACGCTATAATCTGCCGCCATACCCTGGCCATCATGCTTTGATGGATGCACTTGCCACAGCAGAGCTATTTATTGCCCAGATGTTCAAACTGTTTGGGCAAAAAACAGCTCCTCTCGAACTGCTATATCGTTATTCTCACAAAGTTCATCGTTGATAGGTGGCAAACTCAAATCATATGTTAGCCAACGAACGAATGGGAGAAGCTCTTTGCTTTCGGAAGTTCAATCCCTTGTTCTTTATTTCAAATATCAAAGAAAATGTTGATTTCACGTAAATATAACCTTGTTTGAATCTCTTCTGTACTTTCAGCGCAACTTTATGGTTTAAGGTTCCATCTCAAAATATTTCAGGAGAGTGTAATGCCAAATATCGTTTATATCGCAACCAGTCTTGACGGATATATTGCAGATAGAAATAACCAGATTGACTGGTTACATGATATTCCCAACTCTGAAGGTTCTGACTTTGGATTTAGCGATTTTATGAGTCAAATTGACGCGCTGATAATGGGGAGAAATACGTTAGAGATGGTACTCAGTTTTGATTGTGATTGGCCCTACACTAAACCTGTTTATGTACTGAGTAATACATTAAAAACTATCCCTTCAGGGTATAAAGATAAGATCTTTTTAATAAAGGGAGAGCTGGAAGAGATCATAGCCCAACTACACCGCAAAGGCTTATCTAGGCTTTATATCGATGGGGGCAAGACAGTACAAGGCTTTTTAAGAGAAGACATGATTGATGAGCTCATTATTACAACGATACCCATCGTGTTAGGTGGTGGTATTCCACTGTTTGGAGAATTGTCCGAACCACTAAAGTTTAAGTATGTCAAATCAGAGAGATATTTGGGGTGTTTGGTTAAAAACTACTTTATAAGGCAGCGCATATCTTCATAGCACTGCCTGAAGGCGCCGACTTACCTTGCTCCCGACGCTGAATACTTACTGGAGGTAGGTTTAGGTATCGAGCTCAGTCACTCGAGTCGGAGAATAGAACTAAATAACTGTAAATAAAGAGAAAATTAAAGCTCTAGTTCGAGAGGTCCTCAAGTCGTGTACTAGCATACAGCTCTTGACGATGCGGGCTTCTGCTTACCAAGCATAAATAAAACAGTAACTGCTCCTAACAACCAAGGATATATAGCCATTTCTGAAACCGAAAACGGAGACAGTTTAAACAGAATGCCAATGAGTAGTATCTGACCACCGTAAGGAATGACTCCTTGAACTACACTTGCGAAAATATCTAGAATACTGGCACTGCGTTTTGCACTGATACTGTTGTTTTTAGATATGTTTTTTGCAATCTCTCCAGAGACCAAAATCGCTATTGTATTACTTGCTACACAGATATTGATTAATGAGACCAATAGACCAATACCAATTTGAGCGATGCTACTATTGCTGCCAAATTTTGTAATTACACCACTCACTTTAGTATTCAGGTAAGCAATGCCACCTTGAGCTTTCATCAATTCTGTTAACCCTCCGATCAGCATCGTGAGGATGAAAACATGCTGCATACTCGCAAAACCTTTATCTATATCTTGAGCGAAGCTAAGCCAATGATAACCTGTGAAGAAAACACCATTTAGCCCGGCGAGAAAAATACCAAACGTCAAGACGACAAATACGTTCAACCCGCTTAGTGCCAAAATCAATATAGCTAAATAAGGGATGGCTGATAGATAGTTTATATGTTGAGGGTGTGGTATATGAACGTTATGGCCTGCGAAACAAAATATAACTAAGCTTAAAACAGCTGCAGGCAGTGCGATTTTTAGGTTCTCATAAAACTTGTCTTTCATTGCACAACCCTGAGTCTTAGTCGCTGCGATAGTTGTATCAGAAATTATCGATAAGTTGTCACCAAACATTGCACCACTCAGTACCGCAGCGGCAACCCATAAAGGGGCAAGTCCGCTATGCTCAGCAATCCCCAAGGCGATGGGACCAACAGCAGCGATGGTTCCCATTGATGTTCCCATTGCAGTTGAAATAACGGAAGTGACAAAAAATAAACCCGGCAAAAGAAACCAGCTTGGTAAAAAGCTGATGCCTAGGCTGACCACTGCGTCTACTCCCCCAGTAGAACGAGCAACAGCGGTAAAAGCGCCAGATAATAAATAAATGACACACATCATTACGATGTTGTTATCACCCAAGCCAGTAATTAACTGTGTTATAGAGTTATTCAACTTATCTCGACTAATCAACAAGGCTAAAATAATTGCGATAGTTACTGAGACCACTGGCGGAAGTTGATAAAATGCTCGATGAACGCCGATTGCTTGAAAATAAAGGCCTGAGCCTAGAAAAAGTAATAAGAAAACAGTTTTGGGTAAAAGAGATACTACCCCTAAATCTTTAGAACTAGATGGTTGTCGATCCATAAAAATGAGATTCTATAACAGATGATATCCTTATAAGATATTTAATTTTTTGGAGTCTATCTATATAAAATATTATTTCAATAATCATAACAAACTGATTATACCTAAACAGAAAGGTGTTTATTTCATTTGTTCAATCTAAATTTACCATTATATATGGAAGATGATACCTGTTGCGAGCATAGCAGAGAAGCTGGTCTTGACGTCAACTTGTTGATCCACATATAAAACTCTCATTCAATGAATGTTTCGACTACTTTATCATCCATCGACTCTGATTTTGAAAAGCCTATTATTTTTCGAACCAATTGTTTCAACGAGTCCTTAGCGTTTGGTTTATACGCTCAATTCTTTGAGTGTACCTTTTACCAACGATATACTTTTACGATGGCAAATGGGATGAGTACACCTGAAAGTTATCTGTACAGACAAAATTGATGGGAAAAGGAGAGAGCAAACAGAGCAGACTTTTGAGCGTTTCTGTATTCCGTCTACCAAAAGCATGAGCGACAAGGCGTTTAAACCTTGACTCCCAAGCGTACCAAAGCCAACGTTGATTCTTCTTGTTTCCCATGAATGACCATTGTTCATCGATTTCGCAAATCAGTTCAATATTGGCAGTATCAAACGGGATCGTAGTTACTTGTCTGGGTTGGAGTTTTTTAGAGTGCGCAAAACGGTGTTGTACCCCACTTTCAGTACGAGACCGGTATCACGTAGCCCAGCACTATTCATCGCTATATCAACGATTTTTTCTTTTACTCCAGGTTTCCAAGCTTCATAGGCATAATCGAGTTGAAACGTGCGTTTGCAGTCTAGGCAACGGAAACGTTGGTATCCGGTAGGACCTGTTCCATATTTTCTTACAGGTTTAGTTTGTTCACAAAAACGTCAGGGTACTTCGATGGTGGCCATGGCTACTTCTTACATATTGGGTTGTACCACATATCAACGAGTTGGAGTCATCATCAAGCAGAGGAATAGCACTTACTTTAGGGGAAAGTTTCTATACACCTAGCTATCTATATGTTTTTATGAAGTATTCTTCAGGTTCTCTGCACCAGTAATGAGTATTTTCTTAGTCATGATTATCCTCCAATGATGACGTGGTAGCCTTGTGCCGCAACGTGTTGGCGTATGCTTTCCACCTCTGATTTACTCGGAACCGGAACGTCTTTGAGTAGATATTCCATCCCCAAGGTTTGGTATTTACTTGCGCCATATTGATGAAATGGCAGTAAATGAATCTCGCTGAGATTAAACGGACGCAAGAAGTTGAGCGCCCGATCTGTGTTAATAATATCTAGGGTGTAGCCTGGAATAAGAGGTAGGCGAGGGATGACGGTCACCTCTTGTTCGACCAATTGACGGAAGTTGTCTAAAACTAACCCTAGGTTAATTCCAATAACTGCTTTGGCGCGTCGTGGGTCCATTATTTTAAAGTCAAACAGTACTTCATCGCACAAGTGGCCAATTTTTAGTAGTTGCTGAGTATTACCGTGCCCTGACGTTTCAATCGCTGTTCTGTATCCCATTGCTTTCAATTTGCTGAGTAACGCAATAGCAAACTTAGGCTGAGTTAACACCTCGCCACCCGATAAAGTAATACCACCATTTGAGGTGTTGAAGAAGACATCATCTTTGGTCACTTCCACCAGAACTTCATCCAAGGTCATGTCTGTTCCTACTTGCTCCCATGCGCCGCTTGGACACTCGTCTACGTCCATGGTGCACGTGTCACAGTCAATGCACTTGGATTCTCGCCGCAAGAAAGTCAGGCGATGAGATCGCGATTCAGGGTTAGCACACCAAGGGCAGCTGAGCGGGCAGCCTTTAAAGAACACTACGGTGCGTATCCCAGTGCCATCATGCAGTGAGTAGCGTTGGATATTGAATATCCGGCCGTTGTTCGCTTGGCCTTTTGGCACTGAGTTACAACTCATGTGCTGTTCGGAAAATGATGTCATCTTGAATCTCTTTCGATAATTCAACAAAGAATGCACTGTAGCCTGCAACGCGGACGACCAGTCCTGCGTAGTCTTCAGGTTTTTGCTGCGCTTTCTTCAGCGTTTCCGCATTCAGTACGTTGAACTGAATATGTTGGAGTTTTAGCTTCATAAACGCGCGTAAGAAGTCAGACAGTTTATTGAGCCCTGATTGACCTTCTAGGGTTGCAGGAGTGAACTTAACGTTGAGCAGACTACCGTTCGAGAGTAGATAGTTGTCCAACTTACTCACTGATTTCAGTACTGCAGTAGGCCCAAGTTGATCTTTACCCAGCATTGGTGACAGGCCTCCATCGGCAAGCTGCTCACCTGCCAAACGACCATCCGCAGTAGCACCAACAACAGCACCTAACGGTACGTGTGCTGAAACAGTGTAAGAGCCCGGAGTAAACTGACCACCGCGAGGGTTGTCGTATTTCTCTACTTCTTTACAGAACAAGCGCAGTAGCTCAGAACCTAGGTTGTCGACCTCATCAATGTCGTTGCCGTACTTCTCGTATTTGTTCATTAGGCGAGTACGAATTTTGTCGCCTTCTGGCACGTCGAAGTTGGCATTTAGCACGTCGATAAACTCAGCAAAGCTTAGACGTTTTTCCTCAAAGACAAAGCGTTTTAGTGCTTGTAGCGAGTCAGATAGGTTGGCAATACCAATACCCTGTACGCCGGAGAAGTTATAGCGAGCGCCGCCGTATGTGATGTCTTTGCCGTTCTTGATACAGTCACCGATAAACGATGACAATAGTGGTACTGGAGCCCAGTCACGGTGGCCAACATCACAGATGTTTGAGCCTTCTACCATCAGCTTTACGTAGTGTTTGATATCAGCACGAATTTGCCTAACCAAGTTATCAAAGCTGATACCAGGCGTGTCTTGATTGCGTTGCATGGTCTGCTCCATCACCTTAAGCAGGTTTAACATTGCAATGTCGTGCAGACCGTATGTCTTACCTGGAATAGATAGCTCTACGCAGCCAACTACCGAGTAATCACGCGAATCTTCCAGTGAAACTCCACGGTTTAGGAAGGCAGGAACGACCACCTCATCGTTAAAGATCTGCGGGATACCCGTACCCAAACGAATGGTCTCAGCGGTTTTCATTAGGAAGTCGCGATCAATGAACTCGTTGATGCGTACACCAAGGTTTGGCTGTGGAAGTTGCACGCTCTGATACGCGTCTAAACATAGGCTAGATAGAGTGTTAACGGCGCTTTTACCCATGTCAGTTAATCCGCCAAGTAAGATGGTATAACCGGTAGGAAAACCTGCGAAGAACTTAGCACTGCCAGAGGAGCGCAACAGCACGATATCATTGGTCTTGATCCATAAGCTTTCTAAAAGCTCTTTGAGGAATGCAGGAGATTCACCTGCTTCAATCGATGCTTGATAGAAAGGCATCATGTATTGATCAAAGCGACCCAGAGATAGAGAGCTAGCATTGGATTCATACTGTAGAACAATGTTCATGTACCAAAATAGCTGACACGCGTCGTAGAAACCTTGTGGCTTACTTTTCGCGATTTTTTGCGAAATGTTGGCGATTTTGAGCAGCTCTGCCTTGCGCTCCGCATCAACACATTCTTCTGCCATTTTCTGTGCGAGAGCGGCGTAACGATAGATATGGCGGATTGAGCCTTCTAGCAATAACACGACTGATTGATAGAACTCATTGTTTGGGTTACTTAATGCAAGGCCCTGCATCTCATCCAGTAGCGAACCTAAACCGTGCTCTAGCAAGCGATCAAAGTCGATGATGATATGACCTTGACCTTTATCTGTCTGGTTGACACTAAAGATCTTCTGCGCCACAGCATCTTTTACTTCGGAAGGGATCTGCGCGTTGATAAAGTCCTTCATCGAGCGTTTTGACCAGTAAGTCAGTAACTCATCACGGTAAATAGCTTTGTCTTGTTCTGAAATAAAAAACTTATCCTGAGGACGATTGGCGAAGATATCGAGCTCTTTCTCAATCCAGTATGGGTCCATCTCAGGAGAGGCAATACCCGCACGCGCTTTGACAGTGCGGTTACCTGCGATCAATTCATCTTCTCGAATAGAAATTTCGACATTGTCGAGAACGTGAACGGTGGCTTTTGCACGACGAATAAGCGTGTGTTGACCGTCTGTCGTTTTATGGCTTTCTGTGTAAAGTAATGCGCGTTCAAGTGAAATTTCACGTTGCGATTCAAACAGTGCTGACTTGAGGCGTTCAATTCTTGCGGTGCTCATTTGCTTGGCTCCTTATACGGGGTTGAAGCACAACGAACAGGAAACGTTAAGATGGTTAACTTTCTGTTTTTAAGAAGATAAAAATTTAAGTATAATTGCATGGTGACAGTAGGGTAGACGCATAGCTCGATCCAGTTTAAGTGAAAACGGACTCACTTTAAGTGAAAACGGACTCACTTTAGTCAAGAGGAACATAGCAGCGTAGCTACTATGTTCAAAGAATATCCTGTAAGGGGAAGTCGCTTTATGGCTTTTGCAAGCTAGTAAACCTCAATTTAGTTATAATTTGCAGTATTCTTTAGCAATCTCTGCGCCTAAGCGGGCATTATTGATAACCAGTTGAATATTCGAATCTAAGCTATTGCCACCCGTCAATTCGCATACGCGGGCTAGTAGAAATGGGGTCGACTCTTTACCTTCTATCTCTTTTTCTTTCGCTTCCAATAAAGATTGGTTGATGGCGCTTGCAATGGTTTCAACTGGCATAGCATGCTCGTGAGGGATTGGGTTTGCGACGACGACGCCACCTTTTATTCCCATCTCCCATTTAGCTTTTAGAGCCGTTGCAACTTCGTTGGCAGTATTAAGCTGATAATCAACTTTTTGCTCGCTTTCGCGAGTGTAGAAAGCAGGCAGCGAGTCCGTTTGGAAGCCAACAATGGGTACACCATGAGTCTCGAGATATTCACAAGTTAAACCAAGGTCTAGGATTGATTTAGCTCCAGCGCACACGACTGCCACGTTGGTATTGGCTAATTCTTGAAGATCTGCGGAAATATCAAAGGTTTGTTGAGCTTCACGGTGCACACCTCCAATACCTCCGGTTGCAAACACTTTAATGCCTGCCATAGCCGCTATGATCATGGTTGCGGCTACCGTTGTTGCGCCATTTTGGCGACCTGTAACCATAAAAGGAATATCTCGTCGGCTTACTTTAGTTACATCTGTACCTGTTTTGGCTAGATACTGTATTTCCTCAATAGACAGTCCGACCTTCAAGCGACCTTTGATAATCGCTATGGTGGCAGGAATTGCCCCTTTATCTCGAATCGCTTTTTCTACGAGCAGGGCCGTTTCTGCATTGCGAGGGTATGGCATACCATGTGAGATGATGGTGGATTCCAATGCGACGACCGCTTGATTATTGGCAAGTGCGTTTACTACTTCTGGTTGGATATCGAGATAATTTTTTAACATGATGGGGTTTCCTCTAGCAGAGTAAGAACGGCTTGCTCGGTGATAGCAGTATTAATGGTTTGCGAAACGGTGAGGGCTAGAGATGAAGCACCAACGCCAAAACGTACCGTTTTCTCCCAGCTCCAGCTATTTAAGTAAGAGTGAACCAAACCAGCTATCATCGCATCTCCAGAGCCAGTGACGTTCGTGGTTTCAGTTGTAATAGCTGGAATGGTGAATGGTTGATTATTTCTGCTCGCCAAAACACCTTCGTTTCCCAAGCTAATGACTAGGTGTTCAATCCCTTTTTGATGCAGTTTGTAAGCCAAATGTATGGGGTCAAGCTTTGTGTCGACCGGCATGCCAATAAGTACTTTTGCTTCTTTTTGGTTGGGTTTCAAATAGTTGATTTTGTCGAGGTAAGGAATCAATTTGACTGCTTTTATAGAGGAAACAGGATCGACGAAAATGGTTTTTTCCCCATAATGGCTGAAAAGATACTCAAGCGCCTGTTCACTTAGATTGGAATCAATAACTAATGCTTTGGCGTTTGCGATGACTTTTGCCTGTTTAGCCAAGTGAGCGGAATCGAGTTGTTCTATCAAGGCCATATCATTGAGTGCAACTAACAATTCCCCTTGGCTGTCGAGGATTGACAGATAAGTACTGGAAGTCGAGTTCGGTTGAAATAGCGTATGGTTTGTGCCGACTTTGGCTTTAAGGCAAGAAGCTTTTAGCTCTTGCCCCCAAGAGTCGTCACCGAAGACACCGATGAATTCTACTTGAGACCCCATCCTAGATAGGTTTTCGGCAATATTACGCCCAACACCACCAGGGCTCGAAGTCAATTCTCCGGGGTTTGAATCTTGAAGGAGTACAGCATTATTGGAGCGGCCACACAAATCCATATTAGCGCCACCAATAACGACGGCGTAGTGCTCAGAGTTTATGATGTCTTCTTTGTTCCGGGTCGCACGACTTTTTTTCGCTGTTAGCTGAAAAATATGCTTTGCAATGTCTTCGGGGCGAAGCTCTAGAAGACTTGCGATGTCTCGCAGCTGAGTATCAGGATTATCAAGCAATATTTTTAGAATTTCTTGCTCTCGTCTTAAAGTGTGCTTGCCTCCTGAGTGATAGGTAAATGTTCCTTTCTGATAATTTATTGGCTCAATTTTACTATCGGTAAAGCTTCGCCTAGATAGTGATGTATTCATGACGTTTTTATATTTATCCATTATTCTTTTTTTCTTAGATGTAAAGTATTACCTAGCCAATCGATTGGATAGGATTTATGCCATATGTGTCATATAAATTTATCGCGAATACCCACATTAGAAAAGGGCTCTCAGTCAAGCGTAATTGCTTTATTCTGTGGATACAGAAAAACACGGGATTATCCCGTGGATGAGTGTGTTCGGAGGCGTTACGATGGCTAGATGGAATTATGCGCATCAGCGCATATTGTCTATTACCCCAAATATCTTGTCGTTCACATCTGAATGTGAGCGATGATTGACTCCACTCTAAAGGTGGAGTGCTCAAATGATAGTCATTTTTTCCTTGAGGATGACTACGTACTAGACTCACCTCCTATCAACAACACCAAAACCTCCAACCCATCCAATTCATCACTTTTCTGCCGTCAAAATGATAAGGTGAAGGATGTAATTTTTAATGCAAAATTGCCTCTAAAGAGGTCTGATCTGATTTCATCAAAAAATTTGAGTTAAACGTGGAAAAAGTGTAACTTTTCGATTGTTTCTGATGTATCGGAATAACCCAAATTAATAGCACAATATTTAGCCTTAGCTGTATTTAAGAACCGTGAAAGTTGATAAAGATTTTGAGTATTACTTCTGTTTACGTGACCTAGTCACCTAGTCCTTACGGCATGTCTTAATGGAAGCCTCGATGCTCGCTAATGTGACACATTAACTGCAAATGGACTCACTTTAAGTTTAAGCATAATCGAAGGACTCATTTTATATGATAACGGAATCGCTCTGTCTTGGTTCTTTTAGAGTAATACCTGGAGCCCTCCAACAAAGCATTATCCAGATTGACGATTATGTAGATGAGTCTTTTAGTGTTCACGCTGGAGATAACATATACTTTGATACTCAGACAAGTAGGTCACATTAGACTGACAGTCTGCGTTATTCGACTTTTCCATACTGAGAGTTTCGGCTGTCGAATACATAGACGATGGATGGTCGAGTGTATATAGGTATCCTTCAAATACAATAAACACGAAAAAAACAGCGATGAGCCCGAGTATTATGGTGTCTTTTCTCATGTAGGTTATCCTCATGGTGAAGCCTAAATAGAGTTCACAGTACAGAAAAAAACACTTATTACATTAAGTAATGACTACCTGAAAACTTAAATATTGGCGTAGATAGACATATCAATCGATGATGATTGATTATTGTATCAATATCCCCTGTAGAGAGTTTGTTGGTGGAAACCGTCACAGCTCTTATCAGTCCATGGTTGGAGAAGAAAAATCGATTTCAGAATATTAAAATAAACTTTTTTATAATTGATTAAATATCAATAATTTTGGCTCTAACAACAAACCTAAAGTCAAGAATGTAGTTCGACCATATTTTGATATGGTATACGTTGTTGGAATAAAAAAAGCTTCACCACAGGTTGTGATGAAGCGCTATAGATATACTATAAATCAACGTCAGTTGGCTAGGTGATCCTCGGCTTAATAAGGATCACCTGAATAAAAGCAATCGGTGTGCCAATACAAAAAAATAAAAAAACCTTAGAATACAGAATATTATTTTGACAAAAAAGGCATTATGTCTCTACTTTATATGCAAAATGCAAACATTTGCATTTTAGGAATATCCTCTATGTAGGCTGACTCGCAAGTATCACTCTATTGATGTTATTACCTATTACTGGATTTTCGGTTGAGGTAACTTGACTGTTCTACTCGCACACACCTAATTAGTTATTTAAATTTAACTCTTTTATCATGTAATCTAAATAAAACTCATGCATAGGCTGTCCACCAAAATCTTGGGATATCATTTGTTTTGTAGTTAGATTGTATCGCTCTAAATAGTCATCCGTACATTTACTAAAAGTTTGATAAAGCTTTCTTGGATTTTGAGGAAGATTGATGACTTTAATATTTTCAGTTATTCCCATCTTATGAGCCATAAAAAGAAGAGATTCCCTATTGCTACTTGCGACTGCAGTGAGTCTGTTATGCATAAACATTTTTATATTGGCGGTATAAAAATCAGGTTGAGCTGTAAGAATAAATTTGATTCTTGGATGCTCAGAATATGGCTTTAATACCGACTTTGGAAGCCCATTAGTCCATCCAATTACTTGATCATATAAATCTTCCGGGGCGCTAATTTTATCAATCGGAAATGCTTTGGGTACGAGGAGAGAAGGGACAGCATAATGAAAGGAATGCTCAGGATAATTCATACGCTGTTCACGTTCTTTCGAGTGGCCTTTTAAAATGAACATGTCGATATTGCAATCTTTGAGCTCTAGTTCTGCTCTTTGGTTTGTCATTTTAATCCAAGCGATATTGGCATCCATATTTTTAGCATAAAATTCATTAAAAAAACTAATCAAAGGGCCATGTGGTTTTTTTTCTTCCTCAGAATAAAATATATGCGGAGGATACACAAAGTAACCAATACGCATTTCAACAGATGCATGTGCCGATACACTAGTAAAAAAACATAATAATGCTGCTTTATATTTTAATATTCTTATAGCTTTAAATATTGAATTCTCGAACATACCGGTAGTTTCATATCATTTATCTCTCTTTTATATATAAACTATAGCGGTAAAAATTTTTTATAGTACTTTTGTAAACTGCATTTCTTTCTTGACTTCTAACGACCCTAATTGGACAAGGGTTTACAGCAAAATCGCTAAGTAACTGTTGTGAAAGGCAAACACTAACAAAACTAACAGGGTCGCATTAAGTGGTGCAAGTAACAGGTGTAGTATTATGTCACTTAAGAACTTGAGACAAAAACAGACCGCTTTCGGGGCCTCATTTGAGTGTATGTTGAAAAATATGGGTTAAGCGAAAAACTTACCTAAGTCGCTAATACTTAAGTAACTTGCATTTAGAGTGGTTTGATTTTTGAACAAATCGCTTGTTTTGGGTTGGTTGAGTTTTAACCAGATCTCAAAACAGACCGCTTTGCAGTTTATTCTGGGGTGGTGTTTGGTAATGTGTTGCTGAAGGTATTGGTATCCTTATTAACATTGATTTACTGACAATCGATCACTCCATAGTGTGGAACTGTTTAGGTAGAAATCTTTCTCTTCAAGGGTTTCTACTTTTTTTTATATTGTTGTTCGTGGCCTAGTCTATCTTTTTAAGTTGCCGCCCAAAGACTATCGCAGGTAGGTTACCACATTTGTTGATTTCATAATCAACACCCTGATGTAACGGTCTTTATTACTGGCCTTAAAGATACTTCTAAATAACTGTCATAAGATAAGTAGCATCCAGACGCAATGATTTGTGCGCTTGTAGATCCTTGATCAATCACTTGACGCAGCGTGATGTACAACTCCCTTGTTAGTTCTCCGTCCTCTTCACCCGATATGGTTTCAGAAAAAGACCAATCGTCTATATCGATGTTCATCGCCTCCAGGATTTCTGGGGTACCATCGCCAGAATTAAAACTGCCGAAAGGAACATCAAAATCTAAAGCCACAGGGTAGCCTTGATCAAACAAGATACCATCGTGGATGTAGCCATTAACCAAACCACCCTCGTCTTCATTAATGACTGCAATGGCGTGTTGCAGATCTATGGTACTATTCATCGAGTCAGCCAAGCCTGTGATGACGGTTGCCCGGGTGTCAGATCCCAACGATAAAAACCTAGGCAACGCAACCACTGAAAGCACACCAAGGATCACGATTACGACCACTAACTCAATGAGCGTAAACCCTGTATTAGAGGAATGAGATTTAGAGTTTGATTGGAGCAATACTATCTATCTCCTTTTCATTAAGGCTAATTTCAAAGTTTATATGCAACCTGTTGATAATAATTTAGTTGATAGTTCGCAACTTGCAAGCATGGGTGGATATTAGATGTTTAGCGGTTTCAAAATTTTTCTGACATCATTGTTTTCCTTTTAAATTCAACTTAAGAAGTTTATCAAGTGTGAATATGTTTATCAGGCCCGCGAACTTACCAATCGGGATACGCCTTTCATCAAACTGTATGTATCCGATACTTTGGAAACGCTTGCTTATATGCTTTTTAAAGTTCTCATCTTTCACAACAAAAATTAGTAGCTGGGGAATAGCGCCCATTTAAGGAAAAAGTTGCATAGATTTCGGTATTTATATTTTCTTATGAAGTACTTACCAACGTTTTACGCTTTGATTATGTAAACCATGACATTAGGATAGACCCATAGATCACTAGCAAAACATCCCTAAAAACGTCTAGTGTCATAACTTATATGGCACATATATTTATGTCATAACTTAAATGGCGCCCAAAGTCAGTGCTAGTATATTCTCTATGGAACATTTTGGGTAAATGGGCGCAAAACCCCATATAATTATAACTAACAAAATAACACACACCTGATAATAATAATTATCAGAATTGGTGGTTATTATTTGTGCAAACATACTTTCCAAATAAACCAAACACTCTAAACAAAAAACGTCGTCAACTCCTTTTTTGATAAAAATCAAAAAAATAATCAATCAATTACACAATAATGATTAATTTAAATGTTCATTAATTAAACGCATAAATTCCAAGGTTATGATTTTCAGAGGTAAAGATCGGGTTGTAATTAAAATCACAAAACCGTAAATTCACCGTACCAATAAGGAGGTGGTTATTTCATCAGGAAGGTTAATAAAATATATGCGTGGTTAAAATATGAAAAAGCTAAATTCAGCGAAATTTATCGCTCTCGTTGCAGCACTATCTGTTGCTGGTACTGCAAGTGCATTTGCGGACAACTTTTATGTTTCTGGAGGCGTGGGTGTTGCAGCCCAGACTCTTCCATCTGATGTGGCTGCCGATAATACTGCATCTGAGTTTGCAGGAAGAATTGCCGCTGGCTATACCCATACTTTAAATGACAAGTGGGATTTAGGGACAGAGTTAGGTTACACTGACTTTGGAACAGCAGAATGGGATACGACTGCTCTTGGTGTCACTCAAAGTGAAAAAGTCAGTTCATCTGCCTTCGACTTAGCAGGAGTGGGAACCTATCATATTTCTAATAATTGGTCTGTATTCGGCAAAGCTGGTCTCGCTTATATTTCTAGCAAATTAACTTACTCCAATACAGCTTCCCCGAGCTTAAACGGGTCACAAACCGATCATGCTGTAAAACCATTGGTAGGTTTTGGAGTAGGCTATGCCGTCACTGACGCATTAAGTCTCCAAGCTTCATTTACCCACTACTTTGGCGACACTAGCGCGACTGCGGATAGCTCAAGCTTTGTTCCAGTTATCAACGACTTCCTGGTTGGCGCAAGCTATTCATTTTAATAATTTATGTGTTAATTTTACTAATAGGACGGTCAACTGTGAAATATTTATTCTTAGCCATATTGGCACCTTTAGCTCTTGGAGGTTGCTCGAGTAACACTCAACAAGATAACTATCAAGAGGCTTCATTTGAACTGTGTAACACTAAGGTAGATGTTTATTCAGTGAGCGATGATGGAAGCACAAGAATTATTTGCTCTGATGGTTCAAAGTTTGCACTTAGAAACCAAGATACGTTAGAAGTAATGAAAAACATTAACTCTGAGTATTGTAATGGTGGCGGGTTAGGTCAATTTAATGAAAGTAGCAAGTACTATACTTTTAAATGCAAATCTGGCCAAACACTTAGCTTACCTAAATCTTAAACTTTGACATCAAACTGTAAGTTCGTCACAGAGTTTACCACTATAACAAAGCACTTAAAGAGCCGCCGAGAGCGGCTTCATTTGAGTGTATGTTGAAAATACGGGGTAAACGAAAAACCTACCCAAGTCGCTAATACTTAAGTAACTTGCATTTGGAGTGGTTTGATTTTTATACAGTGCGCTTGTTTTTGTTCGGTTGAGTTTTAACCAGATCTCAAAACAAAACGCTGCGGGGTTTATTATAGGGTGGTATTTGGTAATGTGATCTTGAAGGTTGTCTTAGTATCTTCATTGATTTATTGACAAACGATCACTCCATAGTATCGGAATATTTAAGTAGAAATCTTTCTATTCGGGTTTCTACTTTTTTTTATTTCGATTTTAGGCTCATGAGCTCATCAAGCGTGAATGTGTTTGTCAGGCCCGCGAACTTACCAATCGGAATGCGTCTTTCATCAAACTGTATGTATCCGATACTTTAGAAATGCTTGTTTAATTGCTTTTTAAAGTTCTCATCTTTCACAACAAAAAATACATAGCTCCAGAACCCCTTTTGTTGAGCAATGATATGACTCTTTAAAATGATTCGATTTTAATGTCAGTTCGGTTTCGATAACGCTAATGTCTCCTTTTGGTGAAGTCACAATCGCGTCGGGACGATGGTCAACTGGGTATTTATCTTTAAACACTTGCCTGTCTGTCGTTTGCCGGTCGTGACTCCAACTCGTTGATATATGCACAATCCAATATTTAAGAAATAGTCATGGCTACCATCGAACTACCCTGGCGATTTTGTGAACAAACTAAACCTGTAAGAAAACATGGAACAGATTATACCGGATACCAACGCTTCCGTTGTCTAGATTGAAAACGCACGTTTCAGCTGGATTATGCGTATGAACCATGGAAACCTGGAGTAAAAGAAAAATCGTTGATATGGCGGTGAATAGCGCGGGGTTACGCGATACTGGTTGTGTTCTGAAAGTGGAGTAGATGCTATTGCCTTTTACATGTAAAGTTTTGGGTTGAGGTTAAGAGGTTGTGAAATTTAAGTGACAAAATGACCATATCTTTACTTAAATATGATAGACACAAAATAAATATACTTCCTCAAAAGGTAGAGTACGTTGAGTTCATCAATAGAGCCTCTCAAAAGAGAGTTACCTCTAAAATTCAATATAATCCCACCAATCACACAAACAAAGATACTTGAAATACGTGATAATAATTATAAGCATGCGATTTAAAAATCAATTGGGATACTATGAAGTTAGAAAAAATATGTTTCACCATCATTTTGATCGTTTCAGTACCGGCTTTCGCGAAAAATGATTTTGGGGTTCCCACATTCTTACCGGCGTTAACAGTGAATAATGTCAAAAATGACTCATTGAAAGTAGCAAAACGCATAATGCAACAGGATATTTACACGCAACCTTCGGATATGGTGACCCTGTATTGCGGTGCAAAATTTGACGCTGACAAAAACGTGACTCTACCTGATGGTTTCGATACATCAAAATACAAAAGTAATGAGGTCAAGTGGGAAACTGAACATGTTGTCCCTGATGAGGCTTTTGTTAAAAATTTTGAGGCATGGAGTAAAGGGAATGCGCTTTGCTTGGATAGCGAAGGCAACCCTTACAAAGGTATAAAATGCGTAACCAAAGTCAGCGGAGAGTATCGATTGATGCGAGCCGACCTATATAACCTTTATCCAGTCATTGATTCAGTGCATAAACATAGACGAAATTACAGCTATGCAATGCTGCCAAAGGATAAATCTAGTTTTGGAGCGTGTGGTATGCGGATTAATGGTAAGAAAATTGAACCGCCTATTAGATCTCGCGGTCAAATAGCTCGAACCTATCTTTACTTTGATGCTGTCTACTCCAAGTACTCGATGAACTCAGCTGAAAAGAAACTCATGGAATCATGGAACGATCAGTTCCCTGTATCAAAGGCAGAATGTTTGCGTGCTGCTGCTATCGAAAGCTTTCAGGGAAACATCAACCAGTTTGTAGACCAACAATGTAAAGACCTTGGTTATATTCAATAGTAAATAGGCACTTCTCTGCTTTGTCGAGTCTAAATCACCAGTTGAAGCGTGTGTCCTTTTTATGCTCAAGTAGCAGTTGATTGCATTAGCTGAGAGTGCACTTGGCCCAGCACCATGCAAATATAGCTGGATGGCGGCAGGCTCTCACGCGCGAGGTGATATTCATCTTGGCTCAGACCAAGACAATGCGCTTATCATTGAAGATGGTGCAATGGAAAATCAGCGGACCTATTTTAGCCACTTCGCAATGTATGCTTGCAAAGGCTTGGCTGAATGTGGTTATAGCTTGTGTAACTCTTCATAGCACTGCCCCTATTTGCTTTGGGCTTTTTTATTCTAGCAGGGCAGCCAACTTTAGTCGTAGGGCGACGGGTTAAGCTTGATTGTAGGTGAATTTCTATGTAATGTTTTTGACTGTATCTTCACAACGTCGAGGTGCATATGAAATCCAAACTAGAAAAAAAAGCGAAGGCAGCAACGCATAGTGTTAAAAATACCGATCATGTTGCTGAAGCTATAAAGAAGAAATTACTGGCTATGGGTTGCGGTTTTAAATGCCGCACAATAAAGCGCTCTGGAAATGTCGAATTTGCATTCATACCAAAGCAAAGAACGGTGGTCCATAGATAGAGCGTTCCAGATGTTCACTCCGTGATAGCGAGGGTTGAACATCTGGATAGCACTTCGAGGTTATGATAAATATCTCCTACCGCTCTTAGTTTAATCTTCAAGAATGCTATCTCCTTTGAATTCTTTAGACAGTTCAACCAGTTTTCTTTGGAAAAAATTTTCCCTATGTATGGAGAAAATGAGGAAAACGAATAGTAGGATAGATCAACACTCCTCACAGAGCTCCCACCCTTTGTCCTTTCGAAGCCCATTTCAACCATTCCGACAGTGTCACCGACAAGAATGACTGCTACGCCAGCAGATTCAGCGTTATAACAGTAAGTACTCCGGGCATGCCCGAGGGAATCTATTTTTACTTGGGTCCATTCTTAAAAAGCGTGGAGCTAAATGTGTCGTTCGTAGGTCAAGACCCAAATTACTTCTAACTCATTGCGGGCCAAAATCACGGATGTAATCAGGCTGTGTCGTTTTGTTATTCTAAGCACTTCAATATTAAATCGATTGATCCAACTCGGTATGCCCAATAGATACCGGGTGGCCTAATAATATTAAAAGAGCGAGTGAGTTGTGCCAACAAAACCGCACTACAATGCCAATATCAAGAGCTAACTGGAAAGGGACCAAAGTGCTTTTGTAAGTAATTGAAAAGCTCATTTCTCAGGAGCTGGTTGGTGAAGTCGGGGTTCATCGGCTTTTGATCAACAAGCTTACCTAAGGCTTTCTCTTCAGGCGCTCCAATTAAATCACCAGAACTGCCTATTTCTCCCGTCAAGGCTTGAACACATTTTGCCGCAGCCAGTTCAGGGGGCTGGGCAAGTCCGAAAGCTGTTGCTATAGGAAAGGCGATATGTTTAGCTAAAAACCTACCGAGAAGACCGGGTTTATGGTCGAGTCCTTGAGTTCCGCTAGTGAGACCAGGTGAAAACCAAACATACTCTCTGCAACTATCAATTTCGGCTAGTTTGACAGAAATGAGTGCGCTGACCAGTTTTGAGACGGCAATGGCATTCATGCCGTGATAAGGTTTATTTGCGCCTCTTTCAATGTAGTTTTGTAAATTTTTGATCGAGTGAAAACTAGGCTTTTGCATAATTGGCTTTACTCCACGAGCTCCCTCACCGCCAGCAAAGATAACTCGGGCATTTTCAGCCAATAGGCCATTTTCGATCAAATATTGAATAAGCAGATAACCACCAATAGCGTTTTGGAAAATAGTTTTTTCTATTTGTCCTTCAGGTGTTGCAACAAACTGAAAGTTTTTTTCAAAAAATACGCCTCCAACTTGAACAAAAACAACATCAAAGGGCATATTCGTCGGCAACGCAGAAACAGATTCTCTTAGCCGCTCTGCGTTTGTCATTTCATAGCCTCCGAAGCCAGCTATATCTGTATTTGCGATAGAATATGAATCCAATCGTTTTTTGCAATCTTTGGCTTGTTCATCGTGCCTACAAGTGATAGTCAATCTATTGGGGGCATGAACGAGTATCTGTTTACACGTTTCAAAACCTATCCCGCCATTTGCACCAGTAACTAATATTGATTTACCTGTCAGTGAAGATCTCATGTCTTTTCTCCTTTGCTCTTAGTAAAGACCAGATTAAGCGTGGAGCAGTTTCTTGGCTTGAATTATTAGTTCAAATTTTTGCAGTATTCGCTCAATTTGATTTTCGGATGTACGAAGGTGGATATCGATAGTGTTTCTTGAAGGTTCGGGAGAAGTAGCTCAAATCTTCAAATCCACATTCCAGTGCAATGTAGGTCAAGCTTTCGTTACTATTTGCGATGAGTTTTTGAGCTTTTTCAAGGCGTTTCGATATTATATATTGGTTTGGACTGGTTCCATATATCTGCTTAAATCTGCGATTGAACGTAGATAAACTCATTCCACATAAAAAAGCGAGCTCACTGAGGCTGATGTTGGTAAATAAATGCTTTTTAACCACTTCTTGTAGCTTGTACACTGAGCTAGTAAAGAGTTGACTAAGTAAGTCGGTAATTGATTGATTTTGATCGGCTAGCAGAATAAGTTCAATTAACTCTTTTATTTTCAATGGCACAATTGTGTCGGATAAAAATTCTGGGTTGGCGAAATATCCATTTAAGTTTGCAAAATAGTCTAATAAAACAGCCGAACTAGGGACCTTGATGGCCGAGTGTATAACGGGTTGTAGTTTTCTAGAAAACTGCTTTGGAACATTGTCATTATATATTACAGACAGTATTTCTGTTGATAGCTGAAAACCGATGATTTGGACCTGTTCGTTTTTTTCACTCTTGTGCCAAGTGTTAACGAAATTGTCAGACTTCATTAACACCGTATCGCCTTTTTTTAATTCCAGAGTGTTGTTGGCACATATCAATGTTGAGTGGCCTTCTAGCACGTGGATAATTCTTGCTTCGTTTGTAAGTTCATCTTGATAGCGTAGAGGAGGGACAAATACTCTTTTAGCGAATGCAAAATGCTTCTGTAAATAAAACCCTAAGAGTTGATCATGCTTGGACATGTGGTCTCGGAAAGTTTTTATGATTAGAGATCTATTTAAGCATAGGTACCGCCAGTGAACAAATGCAACAAGTATCTTGAGGTCAACCAGAAGCAGGGTGATAAAGCGGAGCATTCGCAGAATAGTGAAGGAGTGAATGGCAAAGAAGGACATATCTCTGGCTCATCTTATTTTGACAATGGACAGTGTAAGTGTTGAATAATGTTTTTTCTTAGGCTATCAGGTGCTTTGATGTATAAAATTTTAATAAATATTAAAGGCTTTAATGGGTTATACTGGTACGTAGGTCTGTTTTCTGTATATATAATAATTAGTGTATAGCATATATATTTTCTTCATTGGTTAAATCATCTACTTTCTTTGGTTTGGTTAATAGTTCCAGTGTTACTTGTTTATGTGTTGTTTGCTAGGAATTGATCAAATCTTTTGTGATCACCAAGCAATTCTGTCCCACTTCACGACGCTAAAAAAAAGCTCCAACGTAATCCTTAAATAAAGTGGCCCAAGCTTCTCACTCTTCGGCTACTAAATTTAGCCATCGCAGAAAACCTGTACCGTATGTGCACCAGGGTGTCGCATTTACTTGCATTCTAATTGTGTAAATTTCCCGGTAACCTCAAGTGATTGTTAAATATAAGTTTTCATTACTTCAAATCAGAGGGAATAGTATGGTCCGTGTTGCGCAAGTTTTATCAATCATTTTTGTTGCTGTCTTAGGAGGAGCAGGTGTTTTTACTATGTTCAATCCACATGTAATCAGTGAAGCAAGCGGATTCAATGCTATATCTGAATACGGAATTACCAATGTGAGAACATTAGGTGCACCAACGTTAGCAATGGCAATCATTACCGCAATTGGTGCTATCAAGAAGGAGTGGATTCTGATTTTGCCAGCATCGCTTTACTTTTTACTTAACGGGACGTCACGTGTTATCTCTGTGATTGTAGAAGGGTATGAGCCAGTCATGCTAAAAGGTCTGCTGCTCACATTCTCATTGTTTGTACTATCACAGTTAGCATTGCATACCTTCCGTCGTTCTACAGTTTCGAAAAAGGCATAAGCACAAATAAAGGTTGTCTTTCGACAAATTAAACAGCTTGAAAGGCAGTACGGTTTAATTGCACTGCCTATTTTTTATACCCAAAATTGCATTATGTTGCATATTAAAATGATGTGGGTATTTTTAATTATTGGTTTAAGTGAATATTTTTTCTCGGTTGATATAATTATTCTCATATATAGCTGCCATGTAGAGGTTTAGTTTGTCTCCGAGAAAAATTTCTAGTACGTCTTATATTGTTCTTCTCTCTTTGTATTTTGCTGCTTTCCAGAATCTTGCATTATGGGATCATATAGAGAAATTAGTTTCAGTAGAGTCTGTTAAAGCTGGCTTTCTTATCTCGTTACCTATTTTCGTTTTCGCGATCATGTTCGTGCTGTTTACATTCGTTGTTTGGCCGTACATTTATCGCATCTTAGTAGCTGCTCTCGTTTTGCTTTCTACGTTAGTGACATACAGTATGTTCAACTATGGCAACTATTTCAATTACGGAATGATACAGAGCGTATTCGAAACAAACACCGCAGAATCAACCAGCTATTTGTCTTCTTCTTTACTGCTGTGGTTCGTTTTATTAGGCGTGATTCCCACTATCATTTTTTGTTATTTCCTCAAGCCTGTATTTAACCGCTCAATAGTCAAAACGTTATTTATTAAACTGTCGGGTATTTTTACTGCGATAGTTGTATGTGTATTTATCGCCTTTTTCTATTATAAAGACTATGTCTCTTTCATACGTAATCACAGTGAACTAAAGTCACTTTTAAACCCAACTGACTACATTACTTCCACCTATCGTTATGAGCATTATGTCTATGTGGATAGTCAAATTCCTTTTAAGCAGATTGGTCTTGATGCAACCAATACCCACATGGGCAAACAAAAAAATATTTTGGTGTTGGTCGTTGGTGAAGCATCTCGTAGCATGAATTATTCGTTAAATGGCTATCAAAGAATCACTAACCCTGAGCTAGCAAAACGAGATGTCATCAGTTTCCAAGATGTCAGCTCTTGCGGAACTTATACGGCTTTGTCTGTTCCGTGTATGTTCTCGGATATGAATAGATCGAATTACAATGCCACAACCGCTCAACACCAAGATAGCCTAGTGGATATTCTTGCTCATGCTGGATTAGATGTATCTTGGAGGGAGAATGACGGGGGATGTAAAGGGGTGTGTGATCGAATACCACATGTTGAGATGACCGCGAAAATTGATCCTTCATTATGCCATCACGGGACGTGCTACGATGAAATCATGCTAAAAGGTCTGAAAGAAAGGATAGCGAATGCAAAACAAGACACGGTTATTGTCATTCACCTGATTGGTAGCCACGGGCCTACATACCTAGATCGCTATCCGCCACAGTTTGAAAAATTTAAACCAATTTGCAATACAAGTAATATTCAAGACTGCAAGTCCGAGCAAGTTAGAAACACCTACGACAACACGATACTTTATACCGACCATATATTAAGCACTGTTATCGATACTCTTAAAGAGTCAGGCAGCAATGAAAATACCGCCATGTTTTATATTGCTGACCATGGTGAATCGTTAGGGGAGAATGGGATATATCTTCACGGGCTGCCTTATGGGATAGCACCGATAGAACAAAAACGTGTCCCCATGATAGTTTGGCTATCCAAGAACTTTCAATCGGACAATGATCTGAATGTAAGCTGCCTGAAGAAAGAATCTAAGCAAACAGGGACGTATTCTCAGGACAATTTATTTCACTCAATCTTGGGCTTAATGGATGTGAAGACTAACCTGTATAACGCAGATTTAGATGTATTCAGCCAGTGTCGGGCAAAGTAGTTTGAATGAGTGAAACTAAAGATAAAGCGCAAGTTACTTCGGCTTGCGCTTTATCTTTTTTAGCTATTAGCTGGTGGAGTCTAAAGTGTCTTGGTTTGGCATTTTTCTCGCTGCATATTTGTTCGCTAAAACCGCGCAGTAAAATATTTGAATTGGGTGATAGAGCATAATAGGCAATAAAATCATACCCAGCTGAGGGTTGGTGCCAAAAATGACCTTTGCCATTGGTATGCCTGCCGCTAGTGACTTTTTAGTCCCACAGAATAGAGCCGAGATTTCATCTTCGGTATTAAACTTCAGTTTTCTGCATATCCAAGGGATGAGTGTGGCGATACAAAGCAGCACGACGATACATACCACTATCGAGATAGCTAAAGTGACAATAGAGAAATCCGACCAAATGTGTTGCACAACGGAGTTAGCAAAAGCGTTAAAAACGATCAATAAGATCACGACTTTATCCACTTTATTGACAACTGCTTTGTGGCGCTCCATGAACTTGATTAAAAATGGTCTGACTAATTGGCCGACAATCATAGGTAAAAGCAGCATTTTGGCGATAGCGAGAATGGTGCTGGCTACAGGCACATGGCCACTTTCTGCGCCCATAAAAATTTGTACAAAGAAGGGAGTGATGAATACGCCGAGTACGCTCGACAACGAAGCATTAAAAATCGCGCCCGGAATATTGCCTTTTGCGACACTGGTCATCGCTACAGAAGAGGAAATGGTACTTGGCAACGCAAATAGATAACTAAAGCCGAACGCCAAAGCTGCTGGGAAGATGGCGAGTAAGCCGTGACCAAATATGAGCCATAAGATAGGATAGGCCACAAAGGTCATGCACTGAACCAAGATATGCAATCGCCAATTCTTTACCCCTTTCTTGATGGCTGAAGGCGACAGCCCAATTCCGTGCAGGAAGAAAATGAGTGCAATACCAAATTCAGTCACAATGTCTAAGTGGAGTACACCGTGGCTTTTACCCACATTTGGAAATAATGCGGCAAGGATAATTGCTAGCACCATTCCTACTAGAAACCACTCTTTTTTAATCGTTTTTAACACGTTTATTCACTCTTTCTTGATCAGTTTGGCAAATATTGATGTATAGATTAATATTCCTACAATTTCTCACAACCGATAATAAGACAAACTATGTCGAGTAAAAGACAAAAACGGCCTATTCCAAACTTAGATCAGCTTCCCAGAGCAATCTATGCGAGACCGGAAAGTTGGGGGCCAGAAGGACGGTTGACTGATTGGCATAGCCATAAATGGGGACAGTTTAGCTATGCAGTTTTAGGCGTGTTAACGGTTTCAACGGAGCAGGCTAGTTATGTTTCTCCGCCACAGTACGGAATTTGGATCCCAGAGAATACGATTCATAAAGTAGAATCTAATGTGGCCGCAGAAATGCGCAGCTTATACATCAATATGGATGCCTTGGAAGGTGATAGGTGGTTGCGGCCGTTTACTTGCGAAGTATCAACCTTGTGCCGTGAATTGATTGTGCGTTTTTGCCAGAATCCAGCTGAGTATGAAAAAAATTCAAAGGAAGAACGCTTAGCACAAGTGATGATCGACGAGTTATACCAGCAGCCAGAAGTCGCGACCGATCTTCCTATGCCCTCGGATCATCGTCTCGTCTTGATCAGTGAGTTGTTTATCGCCGACCCAAGTTGCTCAAAGGACATAGCCCAGTTAGGAAATAAAGTTGGCTTGTCCGGCCGAAGTGTGAGCCGTTTATTTAAACAGGAAACAGGATTAACGTTTCAACAATGGCGACAAAGGCTTAGGCTGTCTGCGGCGCTCACTTGGTTAGAAGGCGGAATGAGTGTTACTGAAGTTGCAATTAATTGTGGTTATGACTCTCTTTCAGCTTTTGTCGTCGCATTTAAATCTCAATTTGGTCAAACCCCCGGGCAAATGTTTTAAGCAAATCATATTGCAATGAAACAGCATCAACCTGAAATAACTTAAACCAGCCTCGTTACTCTGTCAAAATATTGCTATTTCTGTGGTTTAGAAGATAAACGCTATAAGAACGATTAAAGAAATACTTATTAACCTTAATTATAATTTTATTAGATTTGTAAATACTTTCCAAGAAAAAACATTATATTAATTTATTATTCCATTATTTTTTGTAATAAAAAATTCATCTTATGCTTGTTTAAAAGTTTGATGATAATTTAAATTTGTATGAAATTAGAAAATATTGATTCATAAATTACTATGAGATCGTTCAAATATATTCTAATACAAAACTCATAATAGCTTTTTGATGGTGGTATCAGAATAATTAATGACTTACGTTGGAGTCTCACTTGCTCGTGGTTTTTATTGGATGAAAGGAGAATTTGCATGCCATCATGGAATAACAAATGGAGAAATTTCGATGAAAGATTAGAAAAAACGATTAATTTTATTCGAGATTCCAATCCGAACGTAGCATTAAAAATTTATCAATGGGGTGAATGTTGCTCCGAGTTTGAAATAATTAAGGTAGCTGAAGCAATACATATACCTTTCAAAGCTGGCACTAAAGACCAAAGACTTTATCGCAGAGCCATCATTTTGTTGAGGACTGCTTTATTGCGCCACGATGTATCTAAAGTGTCTAATGAAGTTAAGGCTATGAATAGCAATAAGCTCAAGGAAACATTTCATACCTACTTAGTCCAATCCGCTCAACATAACTTTCAGTTACCGTCGGCACTAAAATACTACAAGCTAACGACCGAGAAATATAAGACCAATTTTTTGGATAAACAGATAAACCTAAAACATAGGGAGATTAGCGCTTTAAGGGAAAACTTAGCGACAGAAATATATCTGCCAGTGGATGATAAGGACGATGGAGACATGTGGGCCACCACAGATTTTATCCGAAAGAATTTGGCAATGGATAATTACAAGGAAACAACGACCAAAGGAGGGGACTTATCCAGTTTAAATTCCGGTGGCGAGCTTTTTATTATAGGACATGGCAATCTTGGTACTGGCGTTGGCACCCATAAAGAGAATTATGGCTCGACAGCACTGGTTAATCTGTTGATCAAAGACCACCTGAAGAAGACTCCTTCCCACCGTTTAACTATTTATTTATTCACATGTTGGGGGGCAACTCATACCCGTCGTGCCTATGGTGGGTTAGGTAAGAGAGAGCCTTATGCTCGTAGGTTTGCCCGAGCGCTTGCTCAGCAAGGTTTTAACAACGTTACTGTTGTCGCATTTGCAGGAGGAGTCTCGAAAGGAAACGTAGCTCAAAATGTGGCCTACAAACCAGACGTTGAACCAGAGTTTGCAATCAATATCTATGACGAGCATTTTTTTAGCGTTTATGAAGTAGATAACAGAGATTACAACCGTGTACACGGTTTTGACTGGACAACGAAAGCTAAGCCGAACAAAAGCAGTGTTAAATTTTGGAAAGGCTGGTGCAACTTAACTGTGCAACCTAGAGGTGGACAATATAACAAAGAGCTAGAAACGGAGGACAATAAATGAAGCGCACAACGAACTATTCTATTTCGGAGTCATCTCTTACTGGAAAAACGATTTTAATCACAGGGGCTGGTGATGGTATTGGTAGGCAAGCTGCTTTGAGTTATGCAGAATATGGTGCAACGGTGATTCTACTAGGAAGAACGAAAAATAAGCTGGAAGAGGTTCACAATACAATTAAAGGTGCTGGGTTTCCTGAAGCACATATTATCACCCTAGATTTTAGCTGTGCGAATAAGTTTGACTACATGAACTTGGCTAGCACTATAGAGAACAAATTTGGTAAGTTAGACGGTGTATTACACAATGCAAGCATATTAGGAGAGCTGACGTCATTTGAGCTGATATCAGAGTCAGAGTTCGACGATATTATGCAAGTCAATGTCAAAGCCCAGTTTCTCTTGACTCAAGTGCTAATCCCTATTCTTAAGCGTTCAAAAGATGCGCGATTATTATTTACCACGTCGACAGTCGGACACATTGGCCGCCCTTTATGGGGTACCTATTCCATTTCCAAGTTTGCAACAGAAGGGACAATGCTGCTGCTTGCTGAAGAGCTATCAGAAACGTCTATTCGTGTAAATGCTATTAATCCAGGAGGAACGCGTACCAACATGCGGGCTCAGGCTTTTCCTACCGAAGACCCAAACTTACTAAAATCACCCAAAGATATTATGCCATTATATCTGTACTTGATGGCACCAGAAGGTATTGATGTCCATGGTCAGTGTATTGATGCACAACCAGAAAGAAGTAAGAAAAAATAGTCGTACCAAACAAATTTTTCTATATTCCTCCAAATGAAACCACTTTTTATGAAGGTGGTTTCTTGCCATTAATACCTGAGATTTATTACTTGGATAGATGAAGGCGTTGGCAACCATTAAAGCATTATCGATTACCTGTTATCAATAACACTTTAATGGTTGCTAGGATTATATTAAATAAAATTATGAATTAAATGTGTAACTCAATTTTTTATTGTCCTTCATATGGTTAAGTTAAGGTAGGTATATTAATTTATGCGAAGTATCGCTATTTTTTGTTTTCTGATAGAACTATTATTCTTTCGTTTTTTTCTGCTTGGATTAAATAAATTTATTTCATTATTGGTTCAGTTTTCATTAACTAAGTTATATTTTTATTTGTTATATTTTGGGAATAATTCCAATAGATTTAATTTATCATTGAATTTTGTAGAATATATAAATATTGTATGGGGTGTAAGAATGGAAAAAGAAAACCGTAACAAATTTATTATGCTTAGAAATATTGTTGTTGAGTGAAATGGACCCTGCCACCGCTGAAGAGCAATTAGCGTATGTTTCGGTCGGGTTTTTTACCACTTGGCTTTTTGATGTCATAACCAAAGCAGTTAGGGCGGCAGAAAGTTAATAGTTTACATTGAAACCATACTCGCCCAGAGAGTGCTGAACTCTCTGGGCGATCTGACTTACTTAACCTCAACTTCGGATAAGCTAAGCCACTCAGCACGGCTCTTTAAGCGCCTAACAGCTATAAAATCAACGCAATAGACTCGCTATTGTCTTATGATTTTGCCTTGTAATCCATCTTAAATAGCCGCACAGAGTTATTAAACTTTATATCTAATTGAAAGATTGGGTGTTGTTGACTTTCTTATCCAAACCTGAGGTTACTTAGATTGCGGTTGAGAAAACTCGATTGAAAAGTAGTTATTAACGTTATTTTGCTAATGAAATCGCCTTATAGGTCGATAAATCTAATAAAGCAGTAAAGGAAATAAGCACTTATGGACAAGGAAATATATTCATTAAAGCACTTATCGCAGCATCAGCTAAATCAATATACTGACTATTTGACGGATTTAATTTTATCTCAACAACTTCGATGTTCTGCTTGCAAAAGTCTAAGACAAATAAGTAATCAAGCTCATGTTCGGTTAAAAAATCGTCAACTAAATTAGGTTAAATTGCGTCGACCCTTGGGTATGTGATTCGTGTACAGCAATTTTAACGATCCTGTTACCTTATTCTTGAATCGATAGTTTTGTTAGTTATCTTTTTTGGCAGTATATTTAGTCATTAGCTTTTGAATGGGTGGTTCTTATCCAATGATGCACATACCTTATTTTCTGGCCGTTGTTGAGTGTGGAGGTTTCAGCTTAGCGGCGGAAAAGTTAGATTGCGCAACGTCCACAGTGACACGATACATTGACAGTTTTGAAGAGGAGCTGTCAACGAAGCTGTTTGTTCGAAGCACCCGAAAAGTCGTTTTAACCAGTGAAGGGAGTATCGTTTACGAGCGTGTTAAAGGTTTGTACGCAGATTATGAGCAAGTTAAATCAGATATCTCACGATACAATCACGATATGGTTGGCCATGTGGAGATTAATGCCACCCCATGGATTAGCGAATATCTTCTATCACCTGTTATATCGGAAATTATGAGAAAATGGCCGAGGTTAACATTTAGTATCATAAATAATTTAGAAGCGCCAGCCCCGTCTATTTCTGAGAGCGATATCTACGTGCACGTCTTTAAGGAGGTGGATTCATCACTAATTATGAAGCCTGTCTCTAGCCCAAAATATATTTTGTGTTCAAGCTATAAATACCTAGAAAATTCACCAGAGATCATAACGCCAAATGATCTAGACAGTCACAATAGGTTGGTATTTTCTAGAAATAATCGGCCAAGTAATTGGTCTTTCGAACACCTTACCACTGGTCGTCACACCGAGATACAAAACTCTAAGCCAAAACTTAGATGCCAAGACTACCGCGCGATATATCAGGCTTGCGTCAATCATGCAGGAGTGGCCCTGTTGCCCAGTAATTTAGCTGAAGTTGGTTTTAAAGAGAAAAAACTAGTTCAAGTGCTCAGTGCTTATCAAAGTACCGGAATTTATGGTGGTCAAGGCATCTATATTGCTTATACAAAAGAAAGTATCCGTATACCAAGAAATAAGTTTGTGATTGATTATTTTATTAATAACATGCCGGAAATTTAATATGCTACTTAATGAAATAAACTAACCAAGAGGAATGATTTTCGATGATGCATATACCTTATTTCTTGGCTGTTGTAGAGAGTGGTGGTTTTAGCTCTGCTGCGGAAAGGCTAAATTGTGCTACATCAACGGTGACTCGCTACATCGATAACTTCGAAAACGAATTGTCTACAAAACTGTTTGTTCGGAGTACACGAAAAGTCATGTTAACCAGTGAAGGACAAGTTATTTACGAAAAAGTAAAAGATATATATGTTAATTACGAAAAGCTTAAGTCTGATATTTCACAATATAATAAAAATATAGCAGGTCATGTTGAGGTCAATGCATCGCCATGGATAGCGGAAAATTTAATCGCCCCTTTGTTGGCGGAAATAATAACACAATGGCCTGGCCTAACTTTTAATCTAACTACTAATTTAGAAGCACCAGATCCTTACATATCAGAAAGTGATATATATATCTATGTATTTAAGCAGAAGGACTCATCTTTGATCATGAGGCCAATGCCGGGCCCAGAATTTCTTTTGTGTGCTAGCCCTGAATATATCGAAAACTCTGCATCGTTACACACTCCTTTCGATTTAGATAGACATGATAAGTTGGTGATAGCTAGAAATAGAACAATTAGCGAGTGGACGTTTAAGCATCTTATTACTGGCCAGTGTACCGTTTTGAACAATCGCAACTCAAAGCTTTGTTGTCAAAATTATCATGTTGCTTATCAAGCTTGTACAAATCATGCTGGAGTTACCTTGTTGCCAAGGAATTTAGCCGAAGTAGGTTTTAAGCAAAATAAACTTGTTCATTTATTGCCAGCCTATAGTGTTAGTACAATTTCAGGAGATCAAAATATTTATATTGCTTATACCAAAGACAGCAGCCGGGTGCCGAGAAATAAGTTGGTCATTGAGTACCTGGTTAACAATATAGCTATATGATTATTGTTTTGATGAAAGGCTTTTCATTAAATGGTACCTAAGTTTCCAAAATCGAAATGTTAACAACTTTTCTTCTGATTTTCTGATTACTCCTAACTAACCGTAGAAAAAGTCATTTGCCTTCCTCTTGTGTTCATTGAGTTATATCTTTATTTATCATTATTTTAGTATCAGATGAAGTGATACTTACGTTCAAACTATTATCTGAAATGATAGAGTTTTGATTACTCCTTTATTTCGAAAACTGTTTCTAATCCATGCTGTTTTTGTGTCTAAAAGGTTGAGATATGGTTGTTATTAATTCATCGGATGAATAATAACGACAGGGACAAAAATCTAATCTTACAAAACCAGGGGTTATGTTATGAGTGTATTAATGTTAGAGCATTGCAGTTCTGCTCTGTTTACGCCAGCAAACAAAATTGACCGGTACGAAAAGTCTTCCAACAATCCAAATGCGCAAGTGGTGGTGCTCGATCTAGAAGATGCGGTTGCATTGCCCTATAAGGATGAAGCCAGAGAAATCTTGATTGGGTACTTAAAAACCAAAAAAGTTATTCCGGCTGATCATCCCATGATCACTGTCGTTCGAATTAATGCGATCAGTACTCATGCGGGATTGAAGGACATAGTTAGCCTTGTAAGGGAAAACGTAGTGCCAGACGTGGTGTTCTTGCCTAAAGTTCAAAACGTTCAAGAGATAGAACTATATTCTGAGCTACTTAATCAAGGTAGAGACAAAAACGTACAGTTTCTCGCCGCCATAGAAACGGCCGTTGGACTTGAAAATGCGCACCAAATTGCGGCTCACCCTGATGTAGTTGCGATTGGGTTTGGTGGTGCTGATTTGGCCGCTGACTTAGGTGTTGAGCTTGATTTTAGTAATACCTCAGTCTATCGAGCTAGGGTTGTTCAAGCGGCGAAATTCGCTGGAAAAGGCGCGTGGGATGTACCTTATTTAGACTTTCGTGATGAGGTAGGTTTACGTAAGGAAACGCAACAGATTAAAGCCATGGGCTTTAATGCCAAAATCGCAATTCACCCTGCTCAATTAGCGCCAATTAATGACGTCTTTTATCCAACTGTAGATGAAATTAATGAAGCGAAAGAAATTCTTATCACATTTAAACAAGCGAATGGTTCCGCATGCCAATACAACGGCAAGATGCTTGATATACCTGTGGTGAAAAAAAGCCAAGCCGTATTAGAAAAAGCCGGTTGTGAGTACTAGGAGATTGAGATGAGTCATTTTAATACCGAGCAAAATAGTGCTCAACAGCTATACGAAGAAAAACTAACCTCTGCTGAACAAGCAATTGAAAAATATCTACCTAGTGCCAAGTTTGTTACTTTTGGGTGCTATGCTAGTACGCCTGTCGCAATCAGTAAAGCCTATGCAAATGCAGCAAAAAATGGCTTATTTGATCACGCTATAGATACATATCTCTTCCGCAGTTCAGCCGAAGTTGTTAGCTACTTTAATGATCCCGAAGTGTTGAAAACCATCAAGCTTCAATTGCCTTTTATCGGTGGTGAAATCGGTACTTTGCTTAAAACTGCGAAAGATAACTTACAAAAAGTCCAATATCCTGAATTTATTCCGGGGCATTTTAGTCATATGGAATCAGGATTTTTGACTCAACAAGGCGATCCTGACGTGCACATGTTCCAAGTATCGCCAATGGATCAGCACGGCTATTTTAGCTTTGGGCTAGATGGCAGTTGGTCTATACCTACGGCTCGACGTGCCAAGCGCATCATCATTGAAGTGAACGAAAATATGCCACGTACCTTTGGTGATGGAATTTTACATGTTAGCGAAGTTGATGCCATCGTCGAGCACACCAGTGATTTGCTCGTATTAAAAAACAAGCCTGCAAAAGAAACTGATCATGCCATCGCTGAACATATTATTAATCACATACCAGATGGAGCATGCATTCAACTTGGTATCGGTGGTGTGCCCGATGCGGTTGGTAAATTTCTTTTAGATAAGAATGATCTAGGTATTCACACTGAGTTACTTTGCAGCTCTCAAATTGATTTGATACGTAATGGCAATGTGACGAACAAACTCAAGAAACTTCATCGTCATCACACAGTATTTAATGTGGCGATGTTGCCAAATCAAGAGTACTACGATGTGTTAGACAACAACCCTTCGATGCTTTGTTATCCAGCATCTTATGTTAACGATTCCAGTGTAATTGAAAAAATTGACAACATGATTTCTATCAACTCATTTGTTGAGATTGACTTGTTTGGTCAAGTGGCATCGGAATCTGTTGCATGGAAGCAAATGACCGGAACTGGCGGGCAGGTGGACTTTGTTCGTGGTGCCAGTAATTCACGAGGTGGTAAGAGCTTCTTGGCTGCACCATCGACCACTAAAAACGGTCAACTATCCAAAATTGTTCCACGTCTGAACAACATAGTGACGACGGCAAGAACTGACGTCCAACATGTCGTTACTGAGTATGGTTGCGCGAATTTAGCTGGGATGTCCAACACACAACGTGCCAAAACCTTGATTAGCCTTGCTCATCCAAGCTTTAGAGAAGAATTGACCGAACAAGCCAAAGTCATGGGTCTTATTAAATAAGGGGAAAAATTATGTTTAGTGCATACGCAAAAATTAATGAAAATACATATCGTGAAATCTTTGGCTTGGACTTCGAGCAGTTCGAGCAAGGGCAAATATTTCGTCATCGTCCTGGCATCACTATCAGCCAGCAAGACAACGTGGATGAAGCGACAGATACGATGAATTCTGCGCAGCTCCATTACGATGGTCACTATGCTTCACAAACTGAGTGGGTGAACTGCTTAGGCGTTAGTACGATGACTCTACAAAAAGTGATAGGGAGCAGCTGGAAGACCTTTGCACGGAAAGACCGAATTGTGGAATTCACTGATATCACAATGACCCACCCGGTATTTGGCGGCGACACACTCTATTCAGAAAGTGAAATTTTGTCCGTGGAAGATATTGATGATTCTGAATGTGGGCTATTAACAGTCCAGACTCGAGGGATAAATCAAAAGGGACAAACTGTCACTAAAGTGAATTATCAAATCCGCATCTATAAGCAAGGACAACATCCTTACTTTGGGCAATCTAGCTTTGATAGTGATCTCGCAGATGAAAAGTTTTCGGCATACAAGCTAGAAGAAGATGGTGCATTCAAGGAAACGGTTGGTATTTATTTTGAAGATCTAATACCAGGTGAAGTCTATCAGCACGCAGCGTACAAAATCATTCGTGAAGAAGAAGCAGTGGAGCATGCACAGCGCTCTATGGAGTGGAACCCGAAATACGTTGATCCAACTTATTACAACCAATTTTTCCCTGAAAAAAGCAAGGATGGCAATTGCCCTGTTGCAGAAGCATATTGGATGGGCGCAATGACAGCTTGCACGACGCGAACATTGGGCCGTGTTGTAGCGAATCTAGCATGGAAAAATATGAAACTTAATAGAGAGCTGTTTCCAGGAGAAAAACTGACTGTTACTTCTGAAATTATTGATAAACGTGAATCAAATTCTCGACCAGATCAAGGCATTGTCACGGTGGTAACGCGGGCTTTCGATAAAGAAGAAAGCGAAGTGATGTCATTTACTCGTACGTTACTTGTTTATCGCAAAGGCAAAGGCCCTTATGAGAACGCTGGTTATTAAAATAAGGCTTTCGTGGTGAATCAATCAAAATAAGCAAGTGCCTTTGGCACTTGCAAAAGGTGGCAATGATGAATAAAGAAATAACAGTAATTGAGTATGTACTCGGCCAGATTAAAGAATTAGGTGTGACGGACGCGTTTGGTGTACCTGGAGATTTTGTTTATCCGGTATGCGATGCCATCATGGACGACAAACAGTTGCGCTGGGTTGGATGTTCTAACGAGTTAAATGCCAGTTATGCGGCTGATGGTTACGCGCGCACAAAAGGGGTGAGTTTACTTGTTACCACCTATGGCGCAGGGGAGTTATGTACATTTGGTGGTTTAGCTGGGGCACATGCAGAAAACTCTAAAGTGATTGCTCTAGCGGGCATGCCTGGTTTACAAGAGCAGGATGGGAAAAGTCGTTACCATCATATGGTTGGCGATCCTGTGCCACGCTATGATGTGTTTGTCGATATGATACGTCCACTCACGGCGGGTGAAAATAGCGCGGTTGTGATTACACCAGAAAATTGTGTGTACGAGACCCAGAGAGTTCTCGCAGCGATGAAATATTATTCGAAACCGATCTATTTAGCGTTTCCTCGTGACGTGCCGAATTCTCCTGTCATATTTCCGAAGACAGAAGTCAGTATTCCTCTTGCAAATACAAAAAGTGATCAAGACACTTTACAAAAAGCAGTAAAAGCCATTGTGGAGCGATTCATGATGGCTAAGCAGAGCTGTGTGTTGCCGGGCTACACCCTTCGTCGTTATGGTTTGGTTGAACCTACTCAAGCCTTAATTGAGAAGTCAGGTCTACCATTTGCAATGTTAAACCAAGATCGTGGTGTGCTGTCTATGCAGCATGCAAATTATATTGGAAGCTACAACGGCCATTGGACGGGATTGGCAGACTCAGAGGTCACTGATTGGGTTGAAAAGTGTGACTGTATTCTGGCGTTAGCAACGGAAAATCACGACTTCAATAATGGCTTCCACACCTTACGTTTTGATAGAAGTGGTTTGGTGAAGGTTACTCCTCATGAGACGATCATTGGTGAGCAGGTGTATGAAAATGTAGAAATGGCTGATGTTATTTCTCTACTTACCGAAGAGTTGAGTGATCAGTTTGTAGGAAGTTTCCCTCAAATAGAATCTGGAGAGGTCTCAATTGGCTTACCAACTGGACAGTCGGAAGATTTAATTGATTACGAGCCACTGTATCAAAGGTTACAAAAGTTCATTCGAGAGGGTGACATTATTGTGTCCGATACTGCGGTAGCCTCCACCTGCTTCTCTGCTAGGGCAGATTTACCAAAAGGTGTTGAGTTGGAGTCTCAAACGTCTTGGGGCGCGATCGGCTGGGGAACTGCTGCTCTACTGGGGAACTGTATCGCTGCTCCAGAACGCCGTTGCATTATTGTGTGTGGTGAAGGCGGGCATCAGATGACTGCGACGGAGATGGGAACATTTGACAGATATGGTGCAAAACCTATCTATATAGTGGTTAACAACGGAGGTTACTTTTTTGAGAGAATAACCAATCGTTATCCGGATGAAGACTATAACGATCTCGCTGATTGGAAATATTCTGAACTGCCAAAAAGTCTCGGATGTAACTGGTTAACTTGCCGCGCGACTAATTTAGGGGAGTTAGACAAAGCTCTAGAAAAAGCAGCTGATAGTGATACTGGAGTTTATATTGAAGTGGTCGTTCCTGCAGATAAGTTAGCTCAAGGAGCCGATTTTGTTTTTAGGGCTACGGGCCAACTATTCAATCAAGATGGCAGAACTTGGGAAACAAGAAAAAGCTCAAAGTCTACTAATAGGTAAATATTCAATACCAAGCGTTACCCTTTAAGGTAACGCTTCTATTCTGTAATCAGTAATAGAGTAAATCATGTAACCCATAAGTAATAAAAAAGGTAGAAATTACAAATTGAGGCGGTAACTTCTACCAAGTAGTATTAGATATAAATAATAGGCTTTAAATTACGAAGCCAATTTACATATGGGACAATATGTTACAAGGCTTACGATATCAAACTATAACCGGCATGTAGTGATTTATTTTATTTTAATGTGACTGCAATAACCAATTTCTCTACGCCCTATTTTCATTTCCTATAATCTTTGTATCTAGAACAAAAAGTTTCAGTTTATAGATTTAATGAATTATTTTCTTTAGTATCGATAATACTATTCTATTTGTAACTATAAGTGATTGGGTTTGTTTTTTATTATATTTTTCTTGGTTTTAGTGCAAGTCATTTTCTACAAGCCTTTGTGCTCAAGATAAAAGACTAACTAGCTCTACTTGAAACTTTTCTCTCTAGACATAAACTGTTTTTATTTGATTAATTAATATGATTTTTGATAGTTTAGGTGGAATTATTTTTTAATAGGAGAAGTTTATATGCAAAAAATAGCTATTCCCCTTGTATTAACAACGTTGCTTTCTGGCTGTGCTTCATACCAAATGCCAATATCGAAAGATGTAGCTCAACAACCTAAACTAGAAGTTGATATGCCGACGTTTACTTTATCAACTAGGCCAAAAATAGCTATTGGAGATAGGTATACTGGATCATTTGTTAGGCAAGTAAGCTATGCTCAGAAAAAAGTGAAGTATGACGGACCTTACCCTTTTGATTTTATATTTGATCTTCCTGAAAACGTTCAGCGTAAAGAAGAAAACTATCAATATGAGTTATATGAAAATAACATGGATAGACTTTACTTCTACCATAGTTCATTAAAACTGTCTCTATTTGATAAAAAGCAGAGTGTCAATTGGCAAGTGAATTGTGACTATAATGCCCATGTTGTGCAAAGAAAATTCACTTCTGATCCTGACAGTATTGGTACCGTTTATTTGCCTAAAAAGCCGATTAAGTGTGACATATTACAAGATGGAAAAAATGCTGGGAGCATAGTTCTTAAGCACAAAGCAAGCAAAGGTGATGTTGTATTAGATAACAATAAGTTGGAGTTTAAAGATATATCTCGACAAAAATTGCCTGTGGGAATCAGTTTCGCAGATAAAGGTAACGAAGTGGCGGCTTTCCAATTTCCTCAAGGAGTGTTTACCGATCAAAGCTCACCTGTGCTACAAAGTGTACCGAGTTTATCGTACCAGCAGAATGAGGCTTTTGTGCTTGCAAGCTTAACTCGTTATATCATTTATGCTTACAAGCTATATCCTTCCGCTTTACAGGTAGCAGATTTGCCTGAAGGCCATGACCAAAGACATGAACTGTTGAATTAGCAACTTCAGAGTTTCAAATATAAAAGGTTGGGTAACCTATTGAGTTGATAGGTTACCCAACCTTATTTATTTGGCACTTGTGACATGTTCCAGTTTAAGCAAAATTCGACTCTACATATTTCATTATGTCATTAACAATTGCATGAACCTTGGGGAGTTGTGAGTTTTCCTTGGTATAAACCATATGGATACCATGCTGTGGTTTAAATGTGCTGCAGTTGTAGTTCACCAAGACTCTTCTCAAATTACCCGCTAACACTTCTTTTTCTAACATTTGCTTAGGGGCCATAAAGATTCCACCGTGACTTAAACAGGCAGCTAAGCCGATGCTATAGATCGTAAATGACATCCATGCATCTGAAGTATCGACTTCGGTAAATTTATTGGAAGGTATATTTGTAAAATTCCAAGGCGCTGTTTTTGAGAACCTTGAAACACACAACAGACGATGTTGTTTTAAGTCTTCTAGCGTTTCAATTTTTGAATGTTGTGATAGATACTCGGGAGTAGCGCACGCCCACATCTCAGGGATACTGATTTCTCTCATGATGAGAGAGGAGTCTTCTGGTTTAGTAACAAAAAAATAAATATCAAAATCACTTAGATGGGGATCGATATACCCCGACTGATAGGTTAAGGAAAATTTTAGCTTTGGCCACTTTTCGGATATTTGTGGAAGTACAGGCGCAACGAAGTTCTCTAAGGTCCAATTGGGACCGTTAATCTTAATTTCTCCACCAATATTGTGATAACTCTGAGATACATCACTTTTTAATGTGTTGAATTGGTTAAAAATTTGTACAGCATGCTGATACGTTATCATGCCTTCCTCAGTCAAAGTAAAGCTTTTTGAATTGCGAATGAACAGGGGGGATGACAGTTCTTTTTCTAAGGCTTGGACATGTCTAGATACAGTGGAAATCGCACAATCGAGTTGCTCCGCTGCTGCGGAATAGTTACCGCACTCAACCAACTTTATAAAGTATGGAATACTGTCCATTGTAAACATTATTAAGCCACTCCAATCTGTTCGACCGTTTCACTATTTTATATCGAGATATCTTATTAGAACAACAACCAGGTTCGTTTGTGTCTTTGACTCTTTGTTCGAGATTGTAAAAGAGGTTTGAGCACTCTTGCCATATAATTCATATGCTAGGCTTATCTATCCCATGTCTAAACCTTTTTATATCTGCTTTATTTATTGTTTTCCCCCATACTCACTCCATTTAAGAATGTGAAAGACCACAGCAATTAACAAGTATAACATCAAAAAAACAACTTTATTGATATTTATATATTTGAAAATAAATGAAAAAAAAATGATTTTTCAATTTTCAAAAGTGGTTTTTTAAATGTCGGATTGTAAATCATTAGCTCCAGTTATAGATTTTCACTACCACTTAGGTATTAACTTTTCGATAGTGGCAATGCTCAGGTATTACGGCCTGCGGCGATGATAAATTCCTTTATTAAGGGGTCCAGATGAATACACGACAATCTCGACAATGCAGCTCAATGCTATTTACTCCAGCTAATCGTACGGAACGATTTGGCAAATCCGGTTCCAATGAAGAAGCCCAAATGGTTATTCTTGATCTAGAAGATGCAGTGGCGCTGGAATTTAAAGATGAAGCGCGGAACGTATTAATTGAATACTTGAAAGAGTTTCGAGAAATTCCGGCAAACCACCCAATGATTACCGCTGTGCGAGTTAACTCGATCAGTACTTTATCTGGACTCAATGACATCGCTCAATTGGCCAAAGCGCAAGTCGTACCCGACGTTGTTTGGTTGCCCAAAGTGCAAAATGTGCAGGAAATAGAACTGTATTCAGAGTTGCTAAGCCAAGGAAGAACAACAAGTGTTCAGCTAGTTGCCATTATTGAAACCGCTGTTGGCCTAGAAAATGCCGCAAGTATCGCATCGCACCCTGACGTTATAGCGCTTGGGTTTGGTGGCGCAGATTTAGCTGCAGACTTAGGTGTTGAATTGAGTTTCGAAAATACAGAAATCTATCGTTCTAGAGTTGTGCAGGCTGCTAAGTATGCAGGAAAAGTCGCATGGGATGTTCCGTATTTAGATTTTAAAGATGAAGCTGGCTTACGTGATGAAACTCGCAAGATTAAGGCTATGGGCTTCAACGGAAAAATAGCAATTCACCCAGCCCAATTAGGTCCAATTAACCAAGAATTTTACCCTTCCAAAGCTGAGATAGATGAAGCTAAGGAAATTGTCATTACATTTAGAAATGCCAATGGTTCAGCGTGCCAGTACAAAGGAAAAATGCTGGATATTCCCGTTGTAAAACATAGCCAAGATATTTTAGAAAAAGCCGGAATTAACTATGAGGAGGCGAGATAATGCAAGATTTAAACAATTCAAAAGAGAGTGTTTATAGCGCATATCAAGCGAAACTGATGAGCTCACAAAAAGCCATCGAGACATTCATTCCATCCGCTAACTTCGTGACTTTCGGTTGCTATGCGGGGACACCAGTTGCGTTAACAAAAGCCTATGCTGATGCTGCTCGCGAAGGCGTTTTTGACCACATCATTGATACCTATTTGTTTCGCTGCTCTGCACAGATAGTCGAGTTTTTTAACGACCCTGAAGTGATGAAAACGGTGAAATTGCGTCTTCCTTTCATGGGCGGTGAAATTGGTACGCTAATCAAAACAGCGACGGGATATGAAGGAAAGATTCAGTACCCAGACTATGTTCCAGGCCATTTTAGTCATATGGAATCAGGCTTTTTAAATCAGCAAGGAGAGCCAGATGTTCACCTATTGCAAGTATCACCAATGGATGAACATGGTTATTTCAGTTTCGGTTTGGATGGAAGCTTTTCGATTCCTGCCGCAAGAGTTGCGAAAAAGATCGTTTTAGAAGTGAATGAAAATATGCCAAGAACATTTGGCGATGGGATCATTCACGTAAGTGCCGTTGATGCGATTGTTGAACACAATAGCGATATTCTGGTATTGCCAAATAAACCTCCGAGAGAAGCTGATCATGCGATTGCTGAACATATCATTGACTATATTCCGGATGGAGCGTGTATCCAACTAGGTATTGGTGGTGTGCCTGACGCTGTTGGTAAATGTCTAATGGACAAAAATGACTTGGGTATTCACACCGAGTTATTGTGCAGCTCTCAAATCGACCTAATAAACAACGGTAATGTGAGCAACAAATATAAAAATATCAATAAATATCACACCGTATTTAACGTTGCGATGCTTCCAAGCAAAAGCTATTACGATGTGATGGACAATAACCCATCTATTTTATGCTACCCAGCGTCTTACGTTAATGACGCAAGCGTCATACAAAAAATAGACAACATGATTTCCATTAACTCGTTTGTAGAAATTGATTTGTTTGGTCAAGTGGCTTCTGAAGCTGTCAACTGGAAGCAAATTACGGGCACTGGCGGTCAAGTTGACTTTGTCCGTGGAGCAAGTTCTTCAAAAGGTGGGAAAAGCTTCTTGGCGGCTGCTTCTACGGCAAAAGGTGGTACGATTTCGAAGATTGTTCCTCGATTAAATAACCTAGTGACTACTGCTCGTACCGATGTCCAACACGTTGTGACTGAATATGGCTGTGCCAATCTAGCAGGTATGTCAAACGGGCAAAGAGCGAGAACCTTGATCAGCTTAGCTCACCCTAACTTTAGAGATGAGCTTACTGCCCAAGCCCAAGCAATCGGTTTAATTAAATAGGAGATGGTTATGTTTAGTGCTTATGCAAAAGTAGGACAAAACGCCTACCGCGAAATCTTTGGTTTAGACTTTGAACAGTTTGAGAAAGGGCAGATATTTAGGCATCGTCCCGGTATCACGGTTAGTCAACAAGACAATGTTGATGAGTCGACAGACACGATGAACTCTGCGCAGCTTCATTATGATTATAATTACGCATCGAAAACCGAATGGAAGCACTGTTTAGGTGTCAGTACAATGACACTGCAAAAAGTTCTGGGAAGTAGCTGGAAAACATTTGCTCGCAAAGATCGTATTGTTGAATTCACTGACATTGCAATGATTCGCCCTGTATTTGGAGGAGACACCTTATACAGTGAAAGTGAAATTCTGAAAGTGGAAGATATCGCGGATTCAAATTGTGGATTGCTTACTGTTCAAACTCGCGGAGTTAACCAGCTTGGCACTGTGGTTACCAAAGTAAACTATAAAATTCGTATATATAAGCAAGGCCAGCACCCATATTATGGTCAATTCGCGGGCGACACAGACCTAGGAGATGAAAAGTTTACCGCATATAAAATCCAAGAAGATGGTGCTTTTAAAGAGGTTGTCGGTATCTATTTTGAGGATCTGATCCCGGGTGAAGTCTACGTTCATGCGGCGCATAAAATTATCCGCCCTGAAGAAGCGATCGAGCATGCCCAACGTTCACTTGAATGGAACCCTAAATACGTTGATCAAGATTATGTCCGCGAGTTCTTCCCTGAATTTGATCAGGCTAATTGTCCTGTGTCCGAAGCTTATTTAGCTGGTGTGATGACAGCCGCAACTACTCGTTCTTTGGGGCGTGTTGTCGCGAATTTAGCTTGGAAAGACATGACGTTGAATCGCGAGATATTTCCCGGAGAGAAGCTCGCTGTTACGACTGAGATAATCAATAAACGAGAGTCAAGTTCGCGGCCGGATCAAGGCATTGTCACAGTCATCACTCGTGCTTATGACAAATCTGAAAGAGAAGTCCTGTCATTTACTCGCACCTTGTTAGTGTACAAAAAAGGTCAAGGACCTTACGACGCAGCTGGATATTAATTCAGTCTAAACCGGGGCTTATCAAAGCATACTTTTACGTAGTTAAGGCATTGTATAGAAGCGAATTAATTTTCTGCTGACGTAGAATGCCTGTTGAAAAATTCAGGAACATATTATGAACGAGAGCGCTTCAAAACTAATAGTACAATGCCTTGAACACGAAGGTGTGGAATATGTATTTGGTATCCCCGGAGCAAAGGTCGACTCAATTTTTGATGCTTTGTTAGATTCAGATAAAATCCGCGTTATTCTCTGCAGGCATGAGCAAAATGCCGCATTTATGGCTTCAGCATATGGTCGGTTAACTGGAAAGCCAGGTGTCGTTCTGGTTACCTCAGGGCCGGGCGTTGCGAACTTATGTACGGGCCTACTTACCGCAACAACGGAAGGTGACCCCGTTGTTGCCATTGGTGGCAACGTTTCATTGGATATGAAGCTAAAAGAGTCGCATCAAAACACTGACAATGTGAACCTTATGGCACCAGTCAGTAAATATTCAACCGAAATCGCTTCAGTATCCAATATTCCAGAGGTGATCTCTAACGCATTTCGTATAGCGGAAGCGCCATATTCAGGTGCGTCGTTTATTAGTGTCCCACAAAACATTTCTACGGCAATACTGGATAAACAATATTCCTGCTTAAATAGAGCTCAACCTTCACATAATCACGCAAGTGGGTCAGAAATCAATCGTGTTGCGAAGGTTTTAGAAAAAGCGGAAAAGTTAGTTTTATTGCTTGGTCAAGAAGCGTCTCGAACTTGTAACGCGGACGAAATCGTAAATTTTGTCCAACGATTTGAAATTCCCGTTGTCTCTACATTCCAAGCTGCCGGTGTCATACCTGCAAACCTCATAGATTGTTTCTATGGCCGAGTAGGTTTGTTTAAAAACCAACCAGGAGATAAGGTGCTTAGTGACGCGGATGTCGTTGTAACAATAGGATTTAACCCAGCGGAGTATGATCCAGAGATATGGAATCACTCAACAAATAATGTTTTGGTGCACTTAGACTATAGGTCTGCAAACCTTAGAGCTGACTATCAACCTGACTATGAGCTATTGGGTGACATTGCTCTGAACCTAGCCTTATTAGGTTCAACTTGCCAAGACATTACGACACATAGTTATCCGGTATTACGACAAGAATTGCATGCCTCAATTTCTTCTGGGAAAGAAAAACAAGGCAAGCATGGCACCATTCACCCATTGCGCTTTTGCTACGAGTTATCACAGATAATTGATGAAGACACCATAGTTTGCTGTGATGTAGGAACAGTGTATATGTGGTTGGCACGATATGTATTTACTCACAATCCTCACCAGTTGTTATTTAGTAATGGACAGCAGACTCTTGGTGTTGGCATGCCTTGGGCAATGGCAGCGAAGCTTGCACTTCCGTACAAAAAAGTGATTTCTATATCCGGTGATGGCGGTTTTCTTTTTTCTGCTATGGAGTTTGAAACCGCTGTACGAGAAGGAATTGAGTTCAAACATTTTGTATGGACTGATGGTACGTACAACATGGTTAAAGAGCAGCAGTTCCTCAAGTATGGACGTGAAGCCGCAGTTGAGCTGGGTCATATAGATATGGTTGCATTTGCTACGAGTTTTGGGGCCGAAGGCTACAGTATCTCTGAGCCTAAAGAACTGCAAAACCTATTGTCGTCAGGCAGCCAAGGCAAGCCGATGATTGTCGATGTAAACATAGATTATAGTGACAACGCTGACCTTTTCCTTACTGCGGTTGATCCAGAGTTTATTAAATAAAGTGCTTGTCTAAATCCCGTAAGGATAACTATTTCACGATTGAATTATGAGGTTGCTATGAGTTTACATTTCTTAAATGAGTCTAATGTGAAAAGCGTACTCCAAGTGATTGGTAGCGTAGACAATGTCATTGAAGGTTTCGTTCCTCAAAACCTAAAGCACGTAAAATTTGACGCTAAGAATTATTCATATGGATTTGAAGTTGCTGCGTTAAATGGACTAGATGAACTGGGCGAGGCAATAGTAGTGAACGATCACTGCTATATTGCCCCAACGAGCAGACAGCACCCGGAAGTGCTGTCTGGAGAAGAATTTATTTCAACAGGTTTATTGTTAATCCCGAAAACAGAACAGCCTTGCAATACAGTTGTTGGAAACAATCTAAATCTATCATTAGGCGATTACATCGAGACGATTTACAACAAATACCAAAGGCCTTTGGCTTATGTAGGAGTGGTTCAGTTTAGTCGTCTTTCGTCAACACACATGACTAAACCGCCTATTTTCAATGAGAATATTTTTGAAAATAAGCAGGAGTATTACTCCGAGCCGAGCCATAAATCTGAAAATGTATCGGCATTTATAATGGGTGTTGTAGCCGATTACAGTGATCTCAGAAATCAGAAGGTGAACGAGCAATTGAAGGTGGCACTTTATCACAACCCTTTTGATAGTGAAGGTCAGTTAACCAGTCATACCCACGGGGCGATATTGAACGAATCGACATTATCTTTAAAGAGTGTCACGCCAGAGCATGTAGAACAGTCCGTTCATGTATTTAATGAAGGTTCTATTATTTCGTCGATAAATAGCGATGTTTATTTAATAGACTCTATAGATAGTATTGCATAACAATTTGAATTTATTCCATATATCCAGAATATATCGAGGTATAATCGAGAAACACCTATGAAAAGTTTATTAGTATTTTTAGTCTTTGTCTCAGCCACTTTATTGTCAGGTTGCAGCACTTTTTTAAATAGTGGTGAGCAACAAGCACATATTACTTCAACCACTCCGGATAAGGTGTCTAAAGCCCGAGTTTATATTTCTACACCTGATAAATCGTATCATACAACTTTGCCTGCAGACGTCTCTTTTGAGCCCTCATCATTCAAAGACTTGACGATTACCGTTGATGATCAATGCTACCGACGTATTACGATAAAAGATCATAAAAGTATATACGAAGCCTATATCTACAACCTCTTCTTTCCACCTGGATTTATTATTGATTACCTAACAGGTGATATGTGGCGCTACGATGATTTAATAAAAGTGCCATTAGAAAAACTGCCAGACTGCAAAGACTCACAAAACTCGGGGCAAGTAGATTACAACATTGTTAGCGACAGGTAGCTTGAATTGAGGACTAGAGTACTAATGGTGTTAACTACCACAGGTCAATAAGCTTCCACCAAGCTAAGCCTAGTGTTGACCAGATGGTTAAATTAAGCACCGCTATTACGAAGCCAGTTTTCCACCAAGTTGTTATCGGAACAAATCTTGAACCAAATAAAATCGGCGCGGGCCCTGACGCATAATGCGTGATCCCTCCCATTAGGCTGCTAACGATGCCCAGAGAAAACGCAGCTAACAATGGGGGGGCTCCTACATGCAGAGCGATAGTCAAAAATGGTAGGTATAAGGCTGTGATGTGTGCAGTAATACTGGCGAAAAAATAATGCGCCACAAAATAAATGAGGACCAAAGAGGAAAAAGCCTTATACCAACTAATATGGTGAAATGCATATCCTTCCAATACGTTAGAAAACCAAGTAAACAGCCCTTGACTATATAGAGAGCTAGTTATCATCAACAACGTAGATAACCAGATAATTGTTTCCCAAGCTGATTTTTCTTTAACGATATCATCCCAATCTAAAACACCGGTAAGCAGCAATACTGATAAGCCAATAAAGCCTGCAGTCGTCACGTGAATACCCCAAAAGCTATGCCCTATAGTCCAAGCTAATATGAGCATTGTAAATGTAGCGATCATGATCCATTCATTTCTCGACAACCGGCCATTTTCCGCGAGTTTTCTTTTGGCAAATTCTTTCGCTTCTTTTGTCGCTTTTAGTTCAGGCGGAACTAACTTAATAATGGCCAACGGAATAACAACTAAAGATAGAACCCCTGGCACACTCGCCGCTATTGCCCAAGTTGTCCAGCTTATTTGTACTTGATTGTCTGAAGCGAGCTTAATAATTAATGGGTTTGCGGCCATAGCGGTCATAAACATCGCACTGGTGACATTGGTAATTTGAAAGGCACAACTAATAAGGAACGTTCCTAACCGTTTTTCGGTTTTATCGTCAGGAGAGCTTCCATATATTTTTGATACAGATAGGAGTAGTGGAAAAATAATACCACCACAACGTACGGTGCTAGACGGAATGACAGGGGATAAAATTAAGTCTGAAATCGCGAAACTATACCCTAAGCCTAAAGGCCGATCGCCAAACTTAGACATAAAATAGAAGCCAATTCGCACTCCAAGCCCGGTTTTTAGTACGCCTCGGGAAATAAAAAAAGCCGTTGCTACCAACCATACGAGAGGGTGGGATAAACCACTCAGCGTTTCTTTGACGCTAAGGGTATTGGTGATAAGAATCGCGGTCAACGCAAAAATAGAGATGACGCCCATTGGAAAAGGCTGGCAGATGAAAGCAATTATAGTCACTAAAAAAATAAGCAGTAGATGCCAAGTATGTTCTTGAACAAGCTCTGGGGCTGGTATTTGCCAAAGCAATAACGACGCTATTACGACCAATGAAAAAGATTTGTAGTTCAAACTATTTGGCATGAGAGTTTCTATTTTTACAAAGCGTTAGTTATTTGAATAGCATACAGGCAAATATTTTTATAACTATTGGCTTTAGTTATAACTTAGTGCTTGCGCTAAAATATTCGTAACGCTAGCTACTTAAATAAGTCAGTATTACAAATGTGACCGGGCCACTATATTGTAGTCTACATTCTTTTCTTTTTTTTATAAAAATATTTAAAAAATAGTCACTTAATACAGTACTAAATGTGGTTTAAGTTTTAATTCTATTCAAAAAACCTCTACCTTTAGTGATGAAAGTTTCAAGGCTTTTATAATGTGGTTTGTATCTCTTGTTAGTTAAATATCATGTCTGTGAATTTTTAACAGGAGGTTTACCCTATGAAAAGGTTGAAATTGTTGGTCATCATTTTGTTTGTATGTGGAGGCGTTGCAAAATTAGCGAATGCAGACACTATTTTGCATGCATTCAATTGGAAGTATTCCGTTGTTGCCGATAGAGCGAACGATATTGCTCAAATGGGTTACAAAAAAGTGCTCGTTGCTCCAGCCATGAAATCAAGTGGTAGTCAGTGGTGGGCAAGATATCAGCCACAAGACTTTCGCATCCTAGACTCACCTCTTGGCAATAAGCAAGACTTTGTAAACATGATCAATGCATTGAGTAGTGCGGGGGTTGAAGTATATGCGGATGTTGTGCTCAATCACATGGCCAATGAAAGTTGGAAAAGAGACGATCTCAATTACCCTGGTTCAGACGTTTTATCTGAGTACAGCAATAATAGTGGGTATTATTCCAATCAAACATTATTTGGAAATTTGAGTGAAGGGCTATTTTCTGAAAATGACTTTCATCCAGCGGGATGTATTACCGACTGGAACGATCCTGCGGATGTGCAATATTGGCGTCTATGCGGTGGCGATGGAGATACAGGATTGCCAGATTTAGACCCGAACTCCTGGGTTGTATCGCAGCAACGCTTGTATCTAAAAGCTCTTAAAGATTTGGGTGTTAAAGGGTTTCGTATCGATGCTGTTAAACATATGAGCCAGTATCAAATTGATCAAATATTTACGCCAGAAATTATCTCAGGCGTGAAGGTATTTGGAGAGGTGATTACTAGCGGCGGTGTAGGTGATACGAGCTACGATGTATTTTTGGCACCATATTTGAACAACACAACTCATTCGGCGTATGACTTTCCACTATTTGCTTCTATTCGTTCTGCGTTCTCTATGAGTGGCGGGTTAAATCAGCTTCACGATCCGCAGGCATATGGACAAGCTTTGCAAGGCGATAGAGCCATTACCTTCACGATTACCCATGACATCCCAAACAATGACGGTTTTCGGTATCAGATCATGGACGAGAAAGATGAAGAGCTAGCCTATGCATACGTCATTGGTCGAGACGGTGGCATGCCGTTAATTTATAGTGATGAGTTGCCAGACTCCGAGGACAAAGATAATGGTCGCTGGGCAAATGTGTGGAATGATTCACTGATGAAAAAAATGATTACCTTCCATAACGCAATGCAAGGTAAATCAATGACGGTAGTGTACAGTGATCAATGCTCAATACTGTTTAAGAGGGAAAAGTCTGGCATAGTTGCGATTAATAAATGTGGAGACACACACAATGTGACGGTTGATACCTATCAATATGAATTCAATTGGTATGTAAATTACACGGACGTACTTTCTGGCTCTACCGAGAAAATCGACTCCCAATACCATACATTCTCTATACCTGCGCGTAGTGCGAGAATGTACATGCTTTAGGTCATTTTTAGGGCCGGCCGAAATGTGTGCTGGCCCTAGTTAGATTATAAATTTTTAGCCAGTTTTTTTACTCTCGCTAAGTTAGAAGGAGAAAGGCTTTTCTTTGTTGTGTTAAACAAGGTTTGCGCCTGTTTATGGCCATCATTGGCTGCAGATAAAATCCATACATTACCTGAGATTATATCTTTTTTACCACCTCGTCCGGTCATCAAAAAAACCCCAAGTGCATATTTAGATTCTAGATGACCTTTTTGCGCTGCCATTCTGTAGTATTTCCGGCTTGCCGCCAAATCTTTACTAATACCACGTCCGTTGGCTAAGGCTTCTGCTTTTTGATATAAGGCCGCGCTATGGCCTTGACTTGCTGCCTTATCAAACCACTCATAGGCTAATTCTTCGTCACGTTTAACACCCCGACCAGAGGCATAGGCAACAGCCACCATGAATTGAGCATCGATTTGATCTTGTTGTGCTGCCTTTAAAAACCAGTCAGTTGCTGTTGCATAATTTTGTGTCACGCCAAAACCGTTAGTGTAGTCCAAGCCTAATTTATATTGCGCCTGTGCATCACCTTGCTTCGCCATTTCTATATTGTGTGAAACACTTTTGGGTAAGGTAGTGCATCCACTTAGCATTAATAAGATGATGATTAAAATCTGAGGGATCCCCACGAATTTCATCAAAGCTCCTCATAACGAATGGTCAGTGCCGAAAGTAGGTAAAGTGCATAAATAATCAGGGGCTCATCAGGGTTAAAATGCTTATAGGATTTCGATACAGAGAAATCATGGTAATGTGCCCTAGACTTAAACTAACCGTACACAGCAGTTAATAAATAGACTGTGTACGGTTTGGTTAGTGAAGGTCACTATTCGATACCTAATAGTTCTTGAGTCGCGGCGATCACTTCATCGGTGATTTCCTTATTAGCAGCTGAAGCTAAAGTATCGGCTTCTACCTGAGCTGAATTATCAAGTGCTTCTTGTGTAGTAGCCTGTTCTTCCACGGCAGCTGTCAGATCAGTTTCTAAAGCAGCAACTTCAGACTCAGCCTGTGCCAGTTCTTGAGCAGCAGCGTCAGCTTCTGCTTGTGCGGTATCTGCTGCAACCTGAGCGACATCTAATTCATTAGTCGCAGTGTTGGCTGCTGTGGCTGCTGCGTCTGCATCAGCTTGAGCAGTGTCGGCGGCAGCCTGTGCAGTATCTGCATCAGCTTGAGCCGTGTCAGCACTGGCTTGTGCAGCGTCTGCGTCAGCTTGAGCAGCATCGGCATCGGCTTGAGCTTGAGCGGCTGCATCAGCGAGATCTGTATTTGTTGGGTCAGCGTCAGCAGCAGCTTGTGCAGCATCTGCATCAGCTTGAGCAGTGTCGGCGGCAGCCTGTGCAGTATCTGCATCAGCTTGAGCTGTGTCTGCAGTAGCCTGTGCAGTATTTGCATCAGTTTGAGCGGTGTCTGCAGTAGCCTGTGTTGTATCTGCCGTTGCTTGTGCAGCATTTGCTGCTTCTTGCGCCTCGTCTAGGGCTTCTGAAGCTGCGACACTATCTGCATTCAACTGCTCGCTAATTGCTGTTAATGTTGGAATATCATAACTGGCAATCTGATCCTCTAACCCTTGAATGGTATCGGAAATTTCATTTAGTATTTCAGTTAATTCGCTTGTTGCCTGAACTGCGTCTCGGTATAGCGCTAGAGTGCCGACAACAGATTTAGCAGAAGCATTAGCTAGTCCGTTTTCTGATGCGTGTGCTGCATTCAAACGCCCTAAAGCACTTGCTAAAGAACCTCTATTGTTACCTAATCCATTGCCATTGCCATTGCCATTGCCATTGCCATTGCCATTGCCATTGCCATTGCCATTGCCATTGTTGGCGCTAGAGCTAGAACCGGCGTTTTGGCCACTATTCCCTTTATTCTTTTCACTGCTATTTCCGCGGCCCTTGCCATTGTTACTGTTATCATTCTTTGCAATTACAGTGTTGTATTTGAATGTACCGTCATCAAAATCAAACGTAACTGGGGCTAATACCAGCAGACCAGAGCAGACACATCCATATAAAGTCTTTTTAGTTAACAGTGAAAGTTTCATTACATATCCCCCAAAACATCGCACAGTTTTATCCATAAAACTGTTATTGAGTATCCTATCAATTATAGTTTAAAAGTTAACCAGACACGGCGTTTGCAAAAGAATTGACAGGCTGTGCCAGAAATGAGAATTCTGATGGAGAAAAACGCCGAAACCAGAAAAATGTACTGTTTGTCAAATTTATGGTTCATGCTAAGAAACACGAAGTAGGTGGTTGTTTTCAGTGAAAATAGTTATCCGTAATCTTCTAAATTAATCAGAAACTCTAATTTGGTTTTATATAAAAGTGGATTAACAGGTTTATCGTCATGATTGTGATCACCAAACGATTCTGTCATACCTTAATTTCCAAGAAAGTTGGTCATTAAATTTCCCCGTTTAAACCTTCCGTACAACGAGCAAAAAGCATGAAAAATATTTTTTCTGAAAATGAATAATAAATCATATGCCATACACCATGTTAGCCATCACATTTTTCTCTAACTTCAACCGGCGTACGGGGTGTCTCAAAAGTGAGATTGATAGTGTGTCGTTGTCTGCTAACTTAAAATGGATTCACAGAAATAAAAACGAAAAAATAAACTTCCGTCTACTTTCTCGCAATATTTCTGAACGGTTTAAATATTTAATTTTTCATTATATTTCAATGATGAAAAATATATCTAAATAGATTGTAGGAGCCAAATAGGTTCCTAGGAAAGGTATTGCTTAAATTTGGGCTGGAGTTAGTTGCTTCGCTGTGAAGGAATATAAACAAATTCTACTCATTAGGATTTTAACACTTATACCCAATCAGTCTCTTATTATTTTGAGATTTTTGGGGCAATAGGGATATAAATATAGGTGACATATGAACAAGTTCACACCTGTGGCTGGTTTCATTGGAAGTATGTTTCTGTCTGGCTCATTAATGGCAAATGAATTGCAATCTGCGACAGAAGGAGCTCCTGAGCTAGCGCCAGTTTACTCTGAGGATATCACAACTAGTCAAATTTCATTGGGCAAGAAAGCCTTGATTCTGCACTCTGATTCGTCCGGTAACGCAACAAGTTTGAAGAACGCGTTAGTTGCAACTGGGCAATTTGGAGGGGCAGACATCGATGTATTAAGAATGACGGGGATAGTACCAGAGCTTGCTTCCTTGCAAGCCTATGATTGTGTATACAATTATACTAACTTTACACCACCATCGGCGGTAGCTCATGGTAACCGACTGAAAGAATACGTTGATGCCGGAGGTGGGGTAATACTATTAACCTACGCTTACTCCAACACAGTTAACATTTGGGAAATGCAAGGCGGAATTATGTCCTCTGGCTACAGCCCATTTGTCAATCCCGCTAACGATCGTTTGTTCAGTTTTCCACGTAGTTTGGATTTTACAACCGCTGATACCTCGCACCCTATGTTAGATAGTGTCACGGACTTCACCTACGGCGGAAATTTTAACTACGCTTCGGTATCTCTTGATGCGGCGGCTACACTGGTCGCAAGTGATACTGAAGGTGTCCCATTGCTAGGGATCAACGCTGCGGGAAATGTTGCAAGTATTAACGTGTTCCCAAGCCCTAACGTGTTCGCTAAAACAGACGGTGTCTATACCACTATTGCGAATAGTTGTGCAGCAGTTGGAAGCCTTGTTGTCGATATCGATATTAAACCAGGCAGCGATCCGAACAGCATTAATTTATGCTCAAATGGCTCAGTACCAGTAGCGATACTCGGCTCAGATTCATTTGATGTTTATGACGTAGACACGAATACGTTATCTTTGGCGGATGCTGGTGTAAAAATGGTTGGTAAAAAAGACAAGCAGCTTTGCAGCGTAGAAGATGTCAATGGAGATGGTTACAATGATCTAGTTTGTCACTATGTCACGATTGACTTGTCCAGTTTAGATGGCACTTCGACTTCTGCTGAAGTAACTGGTCAATTACTCAATGCGAATCCGTTCTCGGGAACTGACACCGTAAATATCGTTAAACATGAATGCCAATAGTTAGATTATTACTGGAGCGCTAAATAGTAGTAGCGCTCCATATTCTATTTATCATATAGATACCCTTTAATCTCATAAAACATCAGCTGTGAACTTATACACCTTAGAAACCCAAAGATCACTTTGGTGAATAGCAATTTCAATCGTTTGAGTGGGTAAGTAGGTCAATGAAGCACTCTTTTGCCTAGGTAGTTCATAACATTTACTTACGCTCTTCAAACTCAAGTATCTTTTGCTGCATATATTGCAAATAAAAATCAGCGATAGGCTGGCCATTGAATTGGTTTTCAATCAGTACATTTGAGACTTTGTTGTAGTTCTCTAAATGCTGTAGCGAGCATTTGCTAAACGCGTTGTAGATTTGCCTCGGTTCTTGGGGAAGTGGGATAATTTTTATCGAATCAAGCAAGCCCATTTTTTGGGCCATATAAAACAGTGACTCTCTGTTGCTGCTGGCTACGCCTGTTAGCCGTCCTCGGTTAAACATCTTCATATTGGCGGAATAAAAATCGGCTTGAGGTGTCAGGATGAGCCTTATTCTCGGGTGATTCCAAAAAGGTTTAATGGCGGAAGGAGGCAGGCCGGCTGTCCATCCAACGACTTGATCGTATAAATCTTCTGAGCCACGAATCTCATCGACCGGAAATTCTTTCTTGACGAGTAGCGAAGGAACAACATGGTGGAATGGGTGTTCCGGATAAACCATTCTTTTCATTCTATCTTTAGACCAACCTTTTAAAATGAACATATCAATTTTGCAGTCTTTCAAATGGAATTCAGCTCGCTTGTTAGTCATTTTTTGCCAAGTCACATTTACGCCCATATTTTTGGCGAAGTAATCGGTAAAGAAAGTAATAAGAGGGCCATAAGGCTCATCCTGAGCTTCTGAATAAAAGACGTGTGGAGGATAGACAAAATATCCCACTTTCAATTCTTGAGGCTCTTGTGCGTAAGCAGTTGCACTCAACACAAATAATGAAAAAATTAATGTTATCTTTTTTATTTTCAACTTGTGTCCAAACATCGCCTATCGCTTTCCTTAGAGTAAAAAACCTACGAATTACTGATACTTACTTCTAAGCATAGAATATTTTACCGAAAAGTATTCGGAATATAGTTGATAATTGAAACCAAGCAGAAAATAGCTAAGTGTTCAGCGCTTGCCATTGAGAGTCTAAGTTGAGTTTTCTAGCAATAACCATCATTGATAACGCGGCGAAGATTAAAACTCCGCTGACAATATAGAATCCAAGTTGAACTTGCTCCCAGTGTGCCAACATAGCAATAAGCACGTAGCTCAAGCTCTGCATCATAGTAGAGAACATCGATATTACTCCATCAGCCCTTCCACGATGTTCCAGTGGCACAATATGATGCATCCAATTTGTGCGTGCGATTCTATTGAGCGCATTAAATATTCCGTAAATAAAAATGAGACTGACGATTACGATAGGGGTGGGGAAAATACCAATAACCAGTAGCAAAGTCGCCAAGATACCAGTCGAATACTGCATAAGGTTAATGTGAGAGAAAGTATTGAGTAGCTTCACAACAATGATACCAGTCAGTAGTGAGCCAAAGCCAAAAGCGATGTTGTAGCCAGCAAACCAGCTTCCTGAAATTGATAGCTCAGAAAACCAAATAGGGACCAGTTTACTTAGGTAAGTGAGCACAGGATAAGCTAAACAAGAGAGTAGGATTATTTGATAAGCAGAAGGGTTCGCTTGGATGATTTTTCTACTTTCTCTGAGCTGATTGGCTAATGAGGTCTTTACTGAAATTGTCGAAACTTTGCGGGTATATGGCGTCAATGAGTAGCTGATAGCGCCTAAAATACCACAAACAAAGGCTAGAACAGAGAACTGAACTACACCCCAAGCCTCTAATAGAACCACACCCAATGCCCCTGAACCTAAAGTGGTAACCTGAAGCACGATTTCCTGATAACTAGAGATTTTAGCGTATTCGGATTGTTGATAGTTTTCCTGAGTAAAAGCATTGTTTGTACTCCAAGCCATATTACTGGATACCCAGTAAACCAATAGCGTGACCGCGAGAATAAGGTTTGACGTTATACCTAAAAAATATACGAGAGCGAGGCAACCTGCAGCGAAAGCCTGCAAGATTTGTATATTCACCAAAATCGTTTTTCGAGAATGTTTGTCGATAAAAGCTGAATACCAAGGAGTAAGCAAAAAAGAAGCGAGAGTACAAGCCAACGATAGTATTGCGACAAACGTGCCCATCCCTCCCTGCGCAAGGAGCAACCAAGGTAGTGCCATCATAAAAAGCCCAGAACTTATTCCATCAAAGAAGCGGCCTGATATATAGGGGATGGACTTATCGATCATTGAACTGTACCGGAACATAGACTATTTCGCTTTGTTATTGAAGTAATGATAGTCAAGACTAATTCCTCATGTTAACTTGAGGTCAAGGCTATTTGCGTAAAGTGGGAGAAAAGTAATGGACTTGAGTGTAGGTCAAGTTGCCAAAAGGGCGGGCATTACGGTGGCGACACTGCATTTTTACGAGGAAAAAGGGCTGATATATAGCACAAGAAATTCTGGTAATCAGCGCCGATATCAAAAGCAGGTATTACGTCGTATTGCGGTTATTAAAGCTGCGCAAAATGTAGGGATGACGCTAAAAGAGATTGCCGGGGCACTCAAGCATTTACCTAAAAACCAAGCTCCAAAAAGGCGGGAATGGGAAATCATGGCCGAAAGCTGGAATCAGAAAATTGAAGATAAAATAGAAACGCTAAAAGCACTTCAAACTCAATTAGGTAGTTGCATAAATTGCGGATGCTTGTCATTAGATACGTGTAAGCTATACAACCCAGACGACGTGAAAGGGTTAATGAATGCTGGTGCTCGTTTGACTCACCACGAAGGCTAATCCTGAGATTTTGATTAATCGTTTGGATGGTAACCATCTTCACATCGAGATCCCTCTCGATAGTGATAATTTCATTAACTCAAATAGTTTTCTAGTGGAGCGAAGCAAATTGGTTGCAGTAAAGAGTAGGCGAATTCGGCCCCAACTTGTATTTTAGATAAAGTAGATTGGTCTTTGGAGTTGGAGCGTGTCGCCTTTTCTTCTGCCAAAATAGCATCCTTAAAGCCTAATTTTTCTCGTGCGTTTTTAAATTCGGTCATGTATTTTCCTTTACTGCTAGGAGTTCCAAAATCGTCCCCAATTCCAGCGACCTCCACGAGTATTTCATATCGCTCCGAAGCTTTTTCCGTAGTTTTAAACTTTTGAAATTGTTTTTTGATATTTTTCCCAGAATAGATTTTGGAAGCAAAGAGTATTTTTACTAGTTCTGCCGCTTCACGTCCATGAGTCGTATTACAACCGTGTAAATTATTTACAAGTACATATATGGCGATTTTCCCACTCATAGAGGTTAATACTTCCTGTGCTTTTAAGGCTGTATTTCTTAAGGTGGCTTGATCGCGTGAGTTACCGACATGTAATTTTAGGGTCTTATAGTGATTCAATTTGTCATTATAATATTTATAGTAGGGGTTATTTTGGAGTGTCCGCTGATCCAACTGCTTCAACTTTTGACTATATTCGTTTATTTTTTTTTGGATCGCTTTGCGATTTTCCATTATCGATCTTTCTGGATTAGACATGATATTGAGGTATTTTTGCTTGGTTGAGTTGTGTGCTCTACTTTTATAAATTCTTCGAATTAGGAAGATGCTCGTAAACACGGCTAAACCAGAAAAAATTGCCCAACCAATGGGTGTGGCAATGGCTACTCCAGCTAGCGCGACACCTGTTGTAATAGCGGTTACTGCGGTACCAGTGAGACCCACGTCTATATCAGTCAAGAGATTTTGTCGGTTAGTATCCAAACCAGTCAAGATTCCTTTTGATAGTGAGCCAAGATTTATGGTTTTCACCCCCTTCATGAGTTTATTGTTTTCTCGATATTTTAAAATACTGACCCCAGTTCCAACGGTACCAGTTACGATACCTAGGGGACCAACGCAAGTGGTTAATGTATTTACAATTTGTTGCCCCACTGGAAGTGCAGGACAGCGAGAATTTATCATTGCACCTATAGTACCAACCTCGTAAATATAGTTAGTTCGAGTGTTATATTTGTCGACAGTCTGGTAGCTATAATGATCTTCCACTTCCTCCCAGTTAACCGACATAAACTCTATTTCATTGGTAACTGTGGTGTAGCGTTGCCTATTTGATTGCCTATTTGTCGCTAATAATCCGTAATTCATTGAATCACTCATAGTCTTTTTTTCCTTAAATTTAAATAAGTTAGTAGGTTAGTTCTCTAACCTACTGTCAGACTACGCTGTAGATGGAATTGTTATCAAATCATATGAATATGCCAGAAAGGAAATGGACAGGACGCCATAAGAATACTCTAGAGGAAAAGGGCAGTAGTATGTATTATTGCCATTGTGATCGTTGCATTGAACTTAATATCAACGTTTGCTGAATGTGGACCTTATCAATGTGTAGATAACCCAGTACATTATTGGTTGTTATCCTTCTTCTAAACAACAAAAAAAGCCTAGCAGAAGCTAGGCTTTTTGAATGACTGCAACGATGTGATAAGTCTATGTTTAGGTTGATTTATATTATATTGATTTCGTCATAATTGCAGCGTGGTCAAGGTAGGTGAATTTGCATCGTTGATAAAAACTAAAAGCATCAATATGTTTGCCTGTCTGCAATACAATTTTAGTTATTTCGTGTTCGTTGCCGTAAGTTTCTAGCTCTGTTATCAGCATTTTTCCAATACCTAAGCCACTGTAATTTTTTAGAACAAAGAGATCGCGAATTTCATAAGTATAAGACTGCTGATCGGGATATGCGTATCCTAGTAATCCGCCAACGACTTGGTCATCTGCTGTAACAACCAGCCCAAATCCACCTTCCATAGTCGTTAGCTGTCTGATGCGAGCTAGGGCACTCGATCTACTCCAACTTTCGTTCCAAGGTGGTAATGAAAAAACTTCTGCGTAAACATCGCTTAAATCCATTAATCTGTTTGGATTGTATTGAAAGACCTTGAACTTAGTGTTCAAGCTACTTTTTTGATTGAAAGTCATCATTTCCCAATTTTTCTATATATTTTGGCGATGACTATACCAACTTGCCTCAATGGTTAAGTCAACTTACGGCTTTAAATCGATTAATTTCATTATCTCCGGTGTCATATCTGACGAAACATTTTCTCAAGGGAGATCATTTTTTCGACTAACTTAAGGATTTTTTTGCTTTTTTCGTTGGTAATATCACAAGCATTTTTTATTTCACCTAGGTACTTTAACTCGACCTTCTCGATACCATCAATGGCCATGATTTTGCACAATTCGGCATAAATGATTTTCTTTGTCTCTTGATCTTTGCCCCTCAATTCTGAGAGTGATTTTTTAATTTCCCTTCGTTCTTTTAATTTCGAGGTAATATCGAAGGAGGTATTGTATTTGTGCAGGATACCGATTTCTTTGTCACTTACCTTGCCATCAATAAGAACCATTTCAACGATCAGTTCAATGAGTAATTCCTTATCGGGTTCGCTTAACAATTCTACAAACATATCTGTCCTTGTTATCCAATTTTTTAAAGCTTAGGAACATAGTTGCTTCGCTGCAACTGGGCTGGACAGAATATTGCTCATCATTGATTTGTGTCTATCCACTGCTGGCTTTGGTGGGCTACATTGAACGGTTTGAATACCTCGTCCGGAGAAAATGATGTTGAGTGTTTATAAGGCGACAATGGATGATTTAGATAAAGTTTCGAGCTTGTTTAAGGAATATTTAGATTTTTATAAAGTTGATTATCAAAAGAAAAATCCAGATAAATACTTGATGGATAGGTTGCTAAAACAAGAGTCGGAGATTTATTGCGTAAAAACTGAACAAGGTAAGTTCGTAGGTTTTATGCAGTTGTACCCACTTTTTTGCTCTTTGGAAATGAGAAAAACATGGCTACTTTATGACTTATTCGTTACGCAGTCTGTTCGCAGAAAAGGTGTGGCTCAATTGCTATTGGATCAAGCGGAGAGACTTGCAAAAGAGACGGATGCATCCTTTATTATGTTGAGTACAGCAGTGGATAACTTAAAAGCTCAGCAACTATACGAGAAAAATGACTATAAGAAAGACAGTGAGTTTTTTACATATCTAAAGCATTTGTAAACCGCACTGTGGCATAGAATATTTTATTAATGCAATATTTATAAGCTCAGGCTCGCCTAAATTTGCTTACCTGAGCACTTAACTACATTGCTCGAATCTTTTTGATCTCTTCCTGCTCAATACCCAAGGATTCAAGAAAAGCTTGATGTTCTTCTGGCTCCATCTCTTCGAACTTTTGGTGCCATTTGATCATATCGGCCTGTGTAAAGCCCGCGGCTTGCATGATTTCTACCCAACGTTGTTTTGTTACCATAGTGTCCTCCAATTGTTCACTGTCTTGCAGCATCGCGATAATCGCTTTTTGCTGATATCTAAGTTTGGTTATCTCACTTTCTAGCTTGTTGAAATGCCGCTTCAAAAGCTTTACTTGCGAGAGCCGGTTGTCTCCAGAAAGTAGGGCAGCGATATCGTTGACTGACATACCATACGAGCGATAGGATACGATCGTTTCTAGCGTGTTTATCTCAGCTTTTCCATACCAACGATAACCATTTTCTGAGCGGTGACTAGGGCGCAGTAATCCTTCTCGTTCATAGTACAAAATGGTGGTTCTAGATAAGCCAAATTGTTTGGATAGCTGGGATATCGTCAACATTGCTCACTACCTCTTTTGTAGACAGGGTGATTATCAAGCCGACACTTATAGACGGGTCAAGAACTCATTTTCAGGTTAATTATAGAGAGTCCATTTCAAAGCGCGCGGTTCTTGCTTGAGCGAGAGTGCAGCCAGTTTGCTCAACTAGTTCTGCCAATGTAATGCTTGGGTTTTGTCTGATTAAGAACTCAAGCTTACTTTGCATAGTTTGTCTTTGGCTGAGAGTAACATCTTTGTTGCTTTTGATTTTTTTGATGAGGTAGTCGTAGCATTCTCCATCTTCCATCACCAGTTTAGTGGCAAATTCTAATATGTTTGCGCTGTCGCCAGTTAATTGCCAATTGCGTGAACGTCGAACTCTTTTTAGCTGACAATGGTAGCTTTGAGCAATGTTCTTGGCTGTTTTAGTATTTTCCCCACCGATACGATGTATTAACGAAGGTAGAGAAATAGTGATTAGTGACATTTTTGGGCGGGCTAGTTGGGCAGAAACGAAAATATAGCAAATAAAACAAAAGAGCGAAAATTCGCTCTTTTCTCAATATCGTAATTGATCGGTAAATTACGCTTCTTCTTCGGCTGGCTCTTCTTCAGCGGCTTCTTCCGATGCTTCAGCGACTGGCTCTTCAGCTGGTGGATTAAGCTTCGCTTCTAAAGCTGGCACAATATCTTGATCGACAAAAGTCTCGATAGATTTCATTAGGACTTCTTTTACAGCAGCGAGATCAACGTCACCACCTTCAACATTACCTGCTTGAACTATCGTACCTAGTTCTTCACTGATGCTTAACATTTGATCTTTCACAGTGCTTCTAAGCTTAGGTAGAATCAACCCTAATTGTATTTGAAATGCAATATCTGACATAAAACTTCCTATTTGTTTATAAATGTTAGCGTTCTAGGGATGTCAACAAATGAGGGCCTCGTTTGTTGCTATAAGCCAGTCTATCTTGCCCCCAAATTGGGGTAAAGGACGCAACCGACCATATTTGATATTAAGCATAAGTTTACAATTCGTCCAATATTGAGCTTGCGCCAGTACGGTTTATGGACTTAGTACTTTAATGCTTAAAATACAGTTAGATATACTAGACTGCTTAAACCTTACGACAAGTTGTGGTTGAGCTTTATGTGATGGAAAGCAGAGAATGTACCTTAATCACAGCAACTTACATTTCTGCTGTGGTTGAAAAAAATAAATGAGAAAAAATAAAAAACAGCGCAGCGAAAAGTGTAGGTGCTGCACTGTGTGGATTTATATGGCTAGAGTGACGAGTTCTAATCCAAGAATACCGCTGATGCCCATGACGACAAGCAGTGAGATTTTAAATACGTTTTTAGCCCAAGGAATGTAATTTTCTTCGGTAACGGGTTTGAAAGTGGCTCGCATCCAGTACAAACAGACGAGAGATGCAACGGCCAAATATTCATAGCCACCACTGCCAAAAGCAAACAGTGCCATTGCGACCAAACTAAAAGCAGTCACGTACGCTTTCATATGTTGATGTGCTTTTTTGATGCCTTGTTCTACCGGAAGAACCGGGATGCCAGCGTCTTTGTAATCTTGCATGCGGAACATAGCAATGGCGTAGGAGTGAGGCATTTGCCATAAGCAGAATAGAGCAAATAACAATACTGCTTCCAAACTTATGTAGTTGGTAACTGCAAGGTAGCCAACCAAAGGAGGAACTGCACCAGAAACACTGCCTACCAAAGTGCCGTATACCGAAGTTCTCTTGTACCACATGGTATAGAAGAACACGTAGAACACGTAGCCTAGCAATACGATCACTGTCGAAAGCGGGTTGGCTTTCTGGTAAAGCACAGCAGTGCCGATCACCAGTAGAACCAATGCATAAATAAAGGCGTGGTCAATATTGACCGCACCTTGTACCAATGCACGCTTGCGAGTTCTTTCCATCTTGTAATCGATATCTCTATCGAAGATGTTGTTCACAACACAGCCAGAGGCAACCACACATGCGACACCAAGCATGGTGAAGAGCAGGAGTGATGTGTTTGCCGACTCTGATTTTGCTGCGAGAAAAAATCCCGCAGCAACTGAGATCAAGTTACCAACAATAATGCCTGGCTTGGTGATGGAGAGATAGCTTTTCAGCATAGCGAACCTTCTACTACATCATCATATTGTCGTTGAGGTTCACCATGATCCAGATTGAACCACCAATCAGGATCAGAACCACAAGCGCGGTAAACACTAGCGATATAATACTCCAGCGTCCATCTTGTGACTTCGCTTCTAAGTGCAAGAAGTAGTAGAAATGAACGAGAACCTGAATAATTGCGCAGCCAAACATCAGTATGTACGTGATGTGAGTTGGCAGCGATTTTGTCGCTACAAAATAAAACGGAATGATGGTTAAAATCAGTGATGCGATAAAACCTTTTACGTATCCCTGAACGCTTAACTCGGTGGTTTCGTTGCTCATTACATTACTCCCAACAAGTAAACTATGGTGAAGACACATACCCAAACGATATCAAGGAAGTGCCAGAACAAACTTAGGCAGCTAAAGCGTGTTTCCATCATGTCATTCAAGCCTTTGCTGTTTAGCTGGAAGTAACATGTTGCTAGCCAGATCAAACCGAAAGTAACATGAAGACCGTGGGTGCCAACTAGGGTAAAGAACGCCGAAAGAAACGCGCTACGCTCAGGGCCATAGCCATCAAGAATCAAATGATGGAATTCGTACAGTTCCATGCCGATGAACCCAGCGCCTAGTAGGAAGGTCACGATCAACCACAGTTTCAGGCCAGCAATGTGCTTACGACGCATCGAAATCATCGCAAAACCAAAAGTAATACTACTAAACAGCAGCAACATCGTTTCTACGAATACAAAAGGTATTTCGAAGATATCTTTGCCGGTGGGACCACCGGCAGTTGCATCCATAAGTACTGCAAACGTTGCGAATAGGCTCGCAAACAATATGCAGTCGCTCATCAAGTAGATCCAGAAACCAAACAGTTTGTTCTTTTTGATCTCTTGAGCGTGATGATCATGATCGTGGTCATGAGCGTGAGTCATAGCGTTAGTTTGCATAGCTCACCTCCATATCGTCTTTGTCTTTTTTCAGAGCTTCAGCTTGTTTCAGCTGTTCTCTGCGTTCGGCTTCTATCTGTTTAATTTCTTCAACAGGTACGTAGTAATCTATGTCTTCGTTGAAGCTGTGCTTGATACACATAAAGATGATGCCAACAAAACTTAGGCCAGCTAACCACCAGATATACCAAATCATTGCGAAACCAAATACCAAAGCAAGTGCTGAGATAAAGAAGGCAGAGCTTGAGTTTTTCGGCATATGAATTGGTTCATATTCCTGCTCTTCCATTGGGTTGAACTCACCGCGTTGTTTTTGATACCAGAATGCGTCGATTTCGCCGCCTTCAGGGATCTTGGCAAAGTTATAGAACGGTGGTGGAGATGATGTCGACCATTCAAGAGTTCGAGCATCCCACGGGTCACCGGTAAGGTCGCGGCGGCTCTCGCGAGTGCGAACACTGACGATGATCTGGATTGCTTGGCAAAGAATACCTGCCAGAATAACTGCCGTACCAAATGCTGCAACAGCAAGTAGTGGGAAGTATTCAGGGTTGATGTTTTGGCTCAAGCGACGCGTCATGCCCATAAAGCCAAGTGCGTATAGTGGTAAGAAAGCCAAACAGAAACCGATCACCCAGCAGTAGAACGCACGAGCGCCCCATTTTTCACAAAGCGTAAAGCCTGTTGCTTTCGGGAACCAGTAAGTGATACCAGCAAAACATCCGAATACAACACCGCCGATAATTACGTTGTGGAAGTGAGCGATAAGGAATAACGAGTTGTGAAGAACGAAGTCTGCACCCGGTACCGCCATTAGTACGCCTGTCATACCACCGATAGTGAAGGTGATTAGGAAGCCAACTGTCCACATCATTGGAGTCGTGAAGTAGATACGACCCTTATACATGGTGAATAGCCAGTTAAAGATCTTAACCCCGGTCGGTATGGCAATGACCATGGTGGCGATGCCGAAGAAGGCGTTCACGTTTGCGCCTGCACCCATTGTGAAGAAGTGGTGTAGCCATACAACGAATGCCAAGATGGTGATAACGACTGTTGCCCAAACAAGAGATGCGTAACCAAACAGCTTTTTACGTGAGAAGGTCGCAACCACTTCCGAGAACACACCAAATACTGGAAGTATCAGGATATATACTTCTGGGTGGCCCCATGCCCAAATTAAGTTGATGTACATCATCATGTTGCCGCCCATATCGTTAGTAAAGAAATGGAAGCCTAGATAACGATCAAGCGTCAATAGGGCAATGGTTACCGCCAAAATTGGGAATGAAATAATGATCAGGATGTTTGCACATAGTGATGCCCAAGTGAATACTGGCATCTTCATCAGCGGCATACTTGGTGTGCGCATGCGTAGGATGGTCACGAAGAAGTTAACACCTGTCAGAGTGGTACCAATACCAGATAGCTGCAGTGCCCATATCCAATAATCGACCCCGACTCCAGGGCTTGCTTTGATGCCCGATAGAGGAGGGTAAGCCAACCATCCTGTTTGACCAAACTCACCAACAAACAGTGACATGTTGGTCAAGATAACACCAACAATGAACAGCCAAAAACTGAGGTTATTCAGGTATGGAAATGCCACGTCTCGTGCACCGATCTGTAAAGGAACAACGATGTTCATTAGACCGATTACAAGAGGCATTGCTACGAAGAAAATCATGATAACGCCGTGAGCGGTAAAGATTTGATCGTAGTGGTGTGGTGGCAAGTAACCCGCTTCACCAGCCGATGACAACAGCTGTTGGCTGCGCATCATGATGGCATCGGAGAAACCACGTATAAGCATGACCATAGCGACGGCTATGTACATGAAACCAATTTTCTTGTGGTCGACGGTAGTGAACCATTCTTTCCACAAATAAGTCCACTTACGCTGAATAGTTACGTAAGAGAGTAAAGCAATACCAAGAATGGCAACAACAATAAATGTTCCCACCAAAATTGGCACGTCGTATGGGATTGCGTGTAGACTCAATCTTCCAAACATCAGATTATCCTTCGGTAGTGTTCGTGCAAGCTTTATCAGATGCGCTCATATTCATTGCGCCAGGGAACTGGGTCACAATGTCAGAGAATAAGTACGGCGGTACATTTGAGAAGTACGTAATCGGCGCATTGATAGTCGGTTTCGCTAGTTCTTGATAGGCATTAAAGTCACTAAGCGTTTTAGGGCTTGCTTGTACTTTCTTCACCCAGTTATCGAAAGTTGCACGATCAGCTAGTGCATGTGCTGTAAACTTCATATCTGAGAAACCTTTGCCGCTGAAGCTTGCTGCGATACCTTTGTAGTCGCCTGCTTCGTTTGCGATTAGGTGCAATCGTGTCACCATGCCCGGCATCGCGTAGATCTGGCTACCTAAGCGAGGGATGAAGAACGAGTTCATTATGTTGTCAGATGTGATCTTAAACTCGATAGGTGTGCCTTTCGGGAAGGCTAGGTAGTTCGTAGTCGCAATGTGCTGTTTAGGGTATATAAACAACCACTGCCAGTCCAAAGAAACGACTTCGATCGTCATCGGCTTAACGTCACTAACAAGGGGCTTTGAAGGTGATAGTGCGTGAGTTGACCGCCATGTGATCGTACCCAATATCAAAATGATGATGAGTGGAACTGTCCAAACCACCACTTCAACTTTGGTTGAGTGTGACCACTCAGGAGCGTATTCAGCATCAGAATCTTTACGAGCTCTATACTTATAAGAGAACCAAATTGTCATTAAAATTACAGGTATAACGACAATTAACATAAGTAACAGAGCAGTAATGATAAGGTCTTTTTCCTGAACGCCGACCGCACCTTTTGGGTTTAGCAGCGCAGAATTACATCCGGAAAGCAAGAGAACCATACCCAGTCCCACTACTTTTAAAAGGATGCTTTTTATTTTTGAAGCTTCCATTAACTTTCTCAATTAGTTTAGATAACAAGACATACGGTCTTGATAGCCAGTTTTAGTTATTAGAATGTTTATCAATTGGGTGTGTGTATTGATGTGATGTTGATTGAATGGTCAATAAGTAAGTATTCACACGGCAAAAAGAAGAATGTTGTTACATATTAAACATTCGTCGAAACACATCGTTACAACCGCCGCATTATCCTTACATTATTTGGCAAGCTCACCACTCACAAATGAGATCTAAGATTTTAATTGTCGATAAATTGCCTTGATTTTACTCAATAAAACCATGGTTAGTTTGCAGGTATTACGGATAAAGCTAGGCAGAGAAAGGGCAGAGTGCTATGCAAGTAGAGTAGGCATGTGTGCGGTATAATGTGATGTAGATCGTTATGTTAATCGCATGTTTCAAGTGTTAAGGTTTTATATTTGGGATGTTCATCACAAAAGTAATTCAAGGTAGATATGACCGCATCAGTGATCTGCGGTCAGAAAATGTGGTTGAAATCAGATTATAGAGTCAGTGTTTGCAAAATTAATCGTGTCGATTCTTTAGCTCAGTTAGCACATCGGTTAAAGATGGTCTGATTTTATGCCCTAGCTCAATAACATCTGGGGTAGGTTCAACAAGGTCTGGGATCTGATACGCGATAGTGTTAGCCGCAACAGCAGCTCTAATGCCGTTATTTGAGTCTTCGAAAGCTAAACACTCTTGCACCGAGACGCCTAATCTATCAGCGGATAAGAAATAAATTTCTGGATGCGGCTTTCCGTGAGTGACTTCGCACCCTGTACTTAAACTGACAAAATATTTCTCTAACCCAGCCAGTTTTAGCTTGGTTTCCGCAATCTGACGCTGAGTTGAAGTTGCGACTGCGATGGGAATTTGGTGTGAACTTAGCCAGTCAAGAAGCTCAAAAACCCCCTGTTTTACTGGAATAGCTTGATGTAGCACGATGGCGTTATAGCGTTTTTCCCATTCAAGATGTACCGCGAGATAATCCTTGGGGCCATAATATTTGGTAAGGATTTCTTCACAACGCTTAGAGTTGCATCCAATAATACTCAAGTAAACGGATTCAGAAAAAGGAAGGTTGAGAGCTTGGCAGGCTTGCTCAAATACTGTTTTGCAGACTTGCTCGGTGTCAAGCAATAGACCGTCCATATCGAAGATAGCTGCTTTAAATTTCATTGCGTATTCGCTGACTATTGAACTCAAAGCGCTATTGTTACATAGAAGGTATGTACTAGTAAGCAGGCTAATCAATTTGAAATAAATGGGCAATGAGTACTCCACCCTTGGCAGAGTACATTGAAGTTTGCGCTTTGTGTTTGCATCGAATTAAAGAGGCTGGGCAGTCATAGCAGTGCCTGTCCCGATACCTTCTCTACCTCTGTTACACAAGGTCTCCTGATTTTCGGGTAAGTTTCATACACAGGCTCCAGTGCGTCAACTTTTCAACAGGGCCATATTCAGCTGTAAGTTTCTTATTTTTGTGATTTTTTCGTTAAATCATTAGTTTTTATTTAACTTGTCTAATTTTACACATATAAAACAGACTTTAATAATCTCACGAGAAAATCAACGCAAGTTCACCTAATGTGTTGAATCGTGAATTGGCTAGTTAATAATAGTGAGGAACTGATGACAAGGCGTTTTACAACTGTATGTATATTATTTTTATGGGCAATTTCTATCTCCGCATTTGCAAAGCCGCTCCCGTTGCCTGACAACTTAGTCGCAATTAACACCCTAAAAGGGGAGCAGCTTTTTGAACAGAGTGAACACAAGACTGCTTTTTGGTATTTAATGCCATATTTTGTTACCCAGAAAAATCTAACATATTGTGCTGTTGCCAGTTCTGCCATGGTGTTGAATGCACTGCAAGTCAAAGAGCCTATTTCAGCCATTTATCAGCCGTATGATTTAGTCACGCAGAATAACTTTTTTACGCCCGCAGTGATGAAGTACATAACTCCAACCAAAGTGAATATGCATGGAACCACTTTAGACCAAATGGCCAATGCACTTTCAACTTATGATGTGAATGTCACGAAAGAGTATGGTAATAAAGTCAGTGAATCTGAGTTTAGAAAAATTGCTGAGAAAAACGTTTCGAGCAAAAATAGCTTTATCTTGGTGAATTTTTGTCGTTCCTATCTAGGAGAAAAAGGGTGTGGTCACGTCTCTCCATTGGCGGCGTATAACAAGAAAAATGACAGCTTCTTGTTGATGGATGTTTCAAGATACAAATATCCACCAACTTGGATAAAAACGAAAGACTTATACAAGGCGATGTCGACAGGACTGGATAGTGAGAGCAAACTGCATCGCGGCTTTGTGATAGTGTCAAAGTGATAAAGTGACGGAAGGCATTGCCTTCTATTTCCCTTGAACCATCTTGCCTATTAATATTGCTGAGAAAGGTATCTGACCAATTATGTATTGGTCAGATACTCTTTGTATGGCAACTTAGGTAGTTTTCTGTGCATCACGACAGTTATAAATGATTTGTGTTGGGTTGGACCATATCAACGATTTGGAGTCATGATCCAATTTTGGGTAAGAATTTATGAACGTAGATATTACCAAAGATTTAATACTTTCCACCACATAACACCTACACTGAACCATATTATGATATTCACAATCACAGCAACAAGCCCTACGCTCCACCAAGATTTAACTGATACATATCCTGAGCCATATAATATAGGTGCTGGTCCAGCTGCATAATGGGTAAGTCCTCCCATTAAGCTGCTTGCTATACCAAAAGAAAATGCGGCTAATGCTGGTGGCGTTCCCATATGTATAGCTATTGCAAGAAACGGGATATAAAAAGCGGTTATATGAGCCGTAATACTAGCGAATAAATAGTGGGAAAATATGTATACCAAAACCAACAAGCCAAATGCCTCTGGCCAAGAGAGTAAATCTATTGGGCTATACTCTACAAGTCGAGCTATCCATTCAAATAAACCTTCTGAGTAAAGAAAATCAGCCATCGTTATGATCGTTGAGATCCACACAATAGTTTCCCAAGCGGCTTTTTCTTTTAACACATCTTCCCAAGTCAACACTTGTGTTAACAATAAAATCGCTAATCCAATAAATCCCGTTGTGGTTATTCCAACACCTAAATATGCATGGCCAGCTGTCCATAGCAAAATAAGGATTGCAAACGTAGTCGTCACAATCCATTCATTTTTCGATAACTTGCCCATTTCATGCAATTTCTCTATGGCGAGATCTTTAGCCTTACTCGTATCTTTAACCTCTGGTGGAGAAATTTTATATATTACCCATGGAATAATGACTAAGGACAATATACCTGGTACTGACGCGGCTAAAGCCCAATCTCCCCAACTAAGTTCCACTTGATTGTTTGATGCTAATTTAACAATGAGAGGGTTTACAGCCATCGCTGTAATAAACATTGCACTTGTTATTGAAGTCACCTGATAAGCACACTTAATTAAGTACGAACCGAGTAACTTCTCCGTTTTTTGCTCTGGAGAACTTCCGAAATTTCTCGATACTGAAGACAACAGTGGGTAGACAATTCCACCACACCTTACGGTACTAGAGGGAATAACAAAGGCAAGAATAAGGTCGGTCAACGCAAAACCATAGCTTAACCCGAGAGAGCTTCTATTAAACTTAGACATAAAGTAGTAGCCAATCCTTGTACCCAACTGAGTTTTGACAACACTTCTTGATATAAAAAATGCCGAAGCAACCAACCACACTACTGGATGAGATAATCCGCTAAATGCTTGGCTTTCGTTAAGTGTCTTAGTAGCAAGCATAACGGTCAGCGCTAAAATAGCCGATACACCGATTGGAATAGGTTGTAATATAAGCAACAATATTGTTGTAATAAATATCGAAAACAGATGCCATGTGGTTGAGTTGATTGCTTCAGGGTGAGGAATAACCCATATAACAACTCCAATGACAAGGATTAATGTAAGTTTATTGTAATTTATAGTCTTCATTAGTACACCACTTTATTAAAAGAACCTTTAGAAACGGATTTCTCTGTATTCGTTTAAGTATTCAATGAGTACACTTCTTTCTTGGCCTTTAAATTCCTGCGCTACCGCACCTTCTAGATCAATAATCAGATTTGGACATCTTCATCAGGCACCTTGAGTAAAGGAATTTGTCTTCGCTGCATGCTTTCATGACTCATCACTGTTACTATCTAAAAACAATATAAGTGGTAAGAAAGCTATAATTTTATTCAATGGTTCACAATCCGATATTTAAAAAGTAGCTTTTGAAAATTGAAAACAATGAAAATATTTATTTATTTACAATAAGTTAAAAAGATCTAAATTTGTCCGATAATCATGCCATCCTAAATTGCATTAGATGAGATAGTGCCACGACCTAATTCTTCTTTCCTTACCACGATTATGTTTATGTTACTTTTTGCTGTTTTAAGTGTTACAGCAAAGAAGAAAGTGCTGCCCTAGTAGCCCCCCACATAAGTGAACTCATGAATAAAGATTTGATTGATATATTTTTATTATTTGTTAATTGATTTTCTATTTTATTTATTAATAGGTTCTTTTTTGTAGCTAAACGATAATCGTTATAAATATTATTTGTTTGATGGTAAATAATACCTGTAACTTTTATTTACAATTTATAGGTAATGTTCCCATTGGTTTGGTTGTTGCTTTGAAGTTTTAATTTTTGATAATGAGATCTTCGTTGATTTATTGATTTTATTTTATATATATATTTTTTTTGTTTTTTTGGGACCGATCCCTTTTGGTTTTTTTAAGGATAAATGACAATGGCTTGTAATGATAGAAACGGACACTTTTTACTGAGTTTACGCAATAAGCTCTGTAAAACCATGGATAAAGCACTTAAGAGTAAATCGTTAAAGAAAAAAGAGCTGTCATGTTTTGACGCTTTAATTTCTCGTCGAACGTTTTTAGTCAAAAGTGGCCAGTTTGCCGCTTTGGGTGCGTTGGTCAATAGCGGAATGATGCCCAGTGCTTGGGGCATGCTGAATAACGACTTCGCAAGTAACCCAAGTGACTTTGGTATCACCTCAGCGGATATTCAAGGGGAAGTGACCGCCTATCGATTGGCCTATGGCACCGAGCTCTACACTAAAATAGTCTCTGATAGTAACTATGAACCTTATGTTCCCAGCTCCTCAGACAATACTTATACCCAAATTGCAGCATTTGAAGGCTTTAATTACGGACAGTTACGAGTCCAAAGTAATTTAGAGTCTACAAGCCCCACTGAAGAGACTTTTATCGATACCGATTGCAATTATGGAGGGATGGAGTTTGCCAAACTCACCTATGAGGATGACAGCAAATCCTCAACTTGGGGACTAGAAATTCTTACCCAGAACAATGAGGTCAATTCTGACGAAGATGACGATAATTATGGTGGGGCTTACTCTCGTTCTTTTATACCGTATTCCGAATTTAAATACGGGTTGTCAAAAAAAGAAGAGGGAGCAGAGCTGCATATAAAAAGCTTACATCACCCTTTGCACAACCGAATTGATGCCAGCACTGGAAAAATGTTGGGTGTGCAAGCTTTTTATGTCGGTGGGGGGCTTTCAACGAAAATTAACGAAAACTATTTGTGTATTCGTTGGATGTCTGCAACCCCAAGTTTAAAAGGGGACGACTACTCAATCTCCGACTGGACAATTATACCGCTCGCTGATGTAAGCAGTACGAGTGGTAGAATGATAAAAGTGGATACTTACACTGATATTAACGGCCAAACATTTTTGGCTTTATGCCCTGAGAAGGGAGACTTCACCTATATTATTACCATCAGTGGTTGGCATCAGCTCTCCACGTACCGTTGCTACACAGGTGTAATAAATTATAAAGATGAAAAGGCGTCTCTAACACATGTCGGTGTCGATGACAATGGTGAATATACGTTCAATATTGTAATACCTTATGATGAACCGCGATCATCTTACTTATTTACTGCGCAAGATAATGGAATGGAGGATTCAGCGTCATTCAACGAAACGAACGTCAGTTTTATTTCTAGGAGTTTCAATAAGTCCCATTTAATTGAGCCGAAGGGCATAGATCTTAACTACATTGGTAAAAATTTAAAACAGATACACAATTGCTATGAAATTGCGACCACACCCGTTTGGCTTTACGCCGATACAGAAAATGAAGTTGAAACGGAAGCCATTATCAAGATAGCAATATGCCGAACAACAGAAGACAGAACCTATGTGGCCTTATTGGCGTTTGATAAAAACGATGGGGCGTTGATTGGCCATCGCCGCGTTTATACCCCAGATATACTGAACAATATTTCATACCCACAAGAACTGACGGGTGGGTTCAGTAAATATGGCCATTTTACCTTTTTTGCTCGAGATGCTGATGGGAATCTGCAGATGTTTAGGCAAAAAGCGGAAGAAAGCCTCTCCACTCCTTACACTGCGTCCGTATTCAGTGCGTATTTTTGCTCTGCAAGCAACGAACCCTATAACTTCAATAAGTACGGCAAAGTTCCGCAGTTAGAGTGTTCCATGACTTTTAATGGTGGAAGCGCTGATGGAAGCTCTGAATATTGTGGCTTTTTTATGGGAAATAATTTCTCCAGCATTCAGTGTACACCTCGATTCAATGAATCAGCCGAATACATGGCAATGAAGAAGGATACCTACACGAAGAAATTCAAAGTCGTATCCGTTCATAACAAAATGGTTGAAAAAACGTGGGTCACTTCACCCATTACTTTAGCCATGGGATTAACAGCATCTCAAAAAGAAAAAGAGTGCTATAGCGCCAAGATCATGCCGACCAGTGGCTATGGTTCCAATGTGGCACTGACTGATGACCAATACCTAGAAATTCGTGGTTTTGCTCCCATGAGAGTGATTGTGAATGATGGTCGAGCCTATAACATCAGTCGAACCAAATCCGCTCTGATCAAGGACACGCAATGTGATGGCTCGTTCTGTATCAGTATATTGGCTGAAGAGCAAGGTTTGGCTTGTCGGATTTCGGCTCGAATCATTGATGTGAGCACCTTAGAAACTGGCAGCGATGCGGCTTTACTTCAAGACCCAAGTGGTGCGGGTATCACCTCACCTTGGTTTGACATTAATCTTGCTGAAGAATCAACCGCTCGTTTAAACGATAAGGAGTACAACAATGTTACGACGATAAAAACGGAAGCGACCAAACAAAATCTTGAGTTTACGCCAGAGGCGAAAGCTTCTGGCGCAGATTGCTACACTTCAATTCAAAACATCAATGCCGCTCTTGCCTCAGCTCTTATTAACTTAACAAGCCCAACTGAAGACGCTGACTCGGTTCAATCAGGGTTGTATTCTGCGAATGAGGGGTTGATTGATCCGTTAATGACCTTGCATATTGTTGACTCAGCGAAATTGGCGGCAATTCCATCTAGTAATAGTGCTACTAGTTTTACGTTTGATGAGAACGGTGCCCTTGTGATTTCCTCGGGCAGTGTATCTGAGCAAAAACTCACTGGTTTTTGGGACAAAGCACTAAAATGGACTTGTGATATTATTCATGTTATCAAGAATGTGGCGACTATTTTTATTCCTGGAGCAGGGCAGATAAAGTTGGCTATAGATGCAACGAAAGCGTCGTTTGAAATCACTGAAGAGTTTTTGCACTCTTTAGGGATCGATGAATTGGATGATGCGCTTGATGTCATCGATGGGGTGATAACGTCTGCAGAGCAACTCGTTGATTTAATGTCGATGGTGTACGTAAGGATCTGTCCACTTGATCAATTGCTTAGCGTCATTCTCACCATTATTGACTTACTTGTTCACCTGCCACAAGTTAAACGTTGTATCAACTCCGCGCAAACGATGATGAAAGATTTAGGCGATTACGCCTATCAGCTTTCAAGCGAGTCGGTCAATAATGTCAAAAAGCTGCAGAATTTGGTCACAACGCATTTACCGAAAAATGTGCAATTCACGGACTATCAAGGTCCTTGTGATGGGGTTGGCGCGGATATTATTCATTTCCTTGATGAAACCATGCAAAGGATCATGAACTCGATCATGAATTGCCCGTTCGTGCAAGAGTTTTTGAAAATATTCACTTGGATAGTCAAAGCGGTCGAATGGCTCGTAGATAAGACACTCGAAATAACCAGTCCGATACTGTTTGAAGACTTAGACTATGACCCAACAGCTGTTACAGAGAAAGTGTTGACGTCCTCCTATTCAATGTTGCTGTCGAGCGACGACGTGTTGGCAAAAATTATTGATACTATTTTAAACTTTGGTGCCGATATCGAGCATTTTCCTGATATTGCTTTATCTATACTGGATGATATCAAAGATAGCATTTATGAAGGAATTGATTGGACGTTCGAGTTGTTGATCGACGTCATGACCATGTTGTATGAAGCGGCGCATTCCGCTTGGAGTCAATCATTCATTAAAATCCAAATTCCCATTGTGACCGCTTACGTCAAGTTATTTGGTATCGATCTCTCCATACATACCAGTTTGTCTGACTTCAGTGGGATGGTTTTCGGTGTGTTTTACTGGTCTTTCCAACGCAAGTTGACTGGAGAAACGGATACTACAGTTCCAAGCATTCCGATGCCCGAGCAACGTGATTCGGTTGCAGTAGAGCGTCCAGTACTTACCAGTGACGGCATTGATTATGATGCATTTGCGTTAGCGATGGGGTGGTATGGCAATACCATCAGTCATATATTTAACGGCCTCTGGTACGCCGATCAACACCGGAAACTTTTGGCTGCGGGGGATTTACTTGAGAGCGTAGTAAAAAGTGAGTGGAAGTCTAATATTTCCCAGATTACCGATGTTAGTATGTGTATACTTGCGAACATTCATGCGACGATAAACTTAGCTCGATGTTTATGGTTTACCATACACAATGAATTAGAAGGAGGGCTAGACACCATAGCTCAGTTAGGGGTCGGTTTAGATTGTGCTGGCTCTTTTTTCTTTAGTCTTTTTATGATTCCCCTTAAGAAAAAGCTTAAAAATCCAGATTTTCACATCGGTAATAAGGACAAATTCTGGAGACGCTGGTGGACTGTAAATCTCACTCGACACTGCGTAGTGGAACTGCTGGGCTCAATCTTATATTTTGCTAGTGGACCAGACGATCCTGCCGAGATTTGTTTTCATCTTGCTGAAAAAGCGCAAGGGTTAACAGTACCGATTAAAGATTTGACCGATTATTTTAACGACCCTAACATGACCATGCTAACTATGGAACAAGTCGACAAACTTGAATCACAGATTATAAAAACGAGACTACCCGTGTTTTTGACCTGTGAAGCGCTTGTCGGTATCAATACTATAGCTCTGATGGCTAAGTCGGCAATGATGTAAGTTCCCCGAAAAAGAACTGCTGTCCTCAAAATTTGAGTACTTGTAAAAACTAGTCGGCCATCAAATGCCTACACCCATCATTTGGTGACCGATTAGTTAATAAAGCTAACCCCACAGTCGCTCTACTGACTCATTTCCTCAATGGTCAATTCGATAAAATTGAAACGATCAAAGTGCTTAGAAAGTACTATCAAGGAAAAATACTATTTGCTTCCGATATCAAGCAATGTTTGTTGTAATTTATAGTCTTCATAAGTACACCACTGTATTAAAAGAACCTTTAGAAACGGACTTCTTGATATTCTTTTAAGTATTCAATGAATACACTTCTTGCTTGGCCTTTACATTTCAGCGTTACCAGACCTTCCAGAACAATAATTACATTTGGGTGTCTTCATCAGGCCCCTTAAGTAAAAAATTTGTCTTCGCTGTATATTTTCAAGCCTTATCACTGCCTCTAACTAAAAATAATATAAGCCGAAGGAAAAGTCTAACTGTATTTAATCGTTCACAATTCGATATTTAAAAAGTTCCTTTCGAAAATTGAAAACAAAAGAAACATGCATTTTCATCGAGTCCTTTGAGTAAAAATATTGTCTCAGATGTATATTTTCAAGCCTTATCACTGTCTGTATCTAAAAGTAAACATAAGTCGCAAGAAATTTATAACTGTATTTAATGGTTAACAACTCTATATTTAAAAAGTAGATTTTGAAAATTGAAAAAAGAAACATGCATTTTTATTAGGCCTTTTGAGTAAAAAATTGTCTCAGATGCATATTTTAAAGCCTTATCATTACCTATGTATAAAAATAAACATAAGTCGCAATAAATCTATAATTGTATTTAATTATTAAAAATTCGATATTTAAAAAATGGATTTTGAAAATTGAAAACAAAAGAAACATGAATCTATTTTAGATTTATAGGTAATGTTCTTATTGGTTAGTTGTTTAAAAATTTAATTATTATTATGAGATCTTGGTTGGTTTATTAATTTAATTTTCTTTGTATATTCTGTTTGCCTTTTTTTGGGATCGGTCCCCTTTAATTTTAAGGATAAATGACAATGGCTTGTAATGATAGAAACGGACACTTTTTACTGAGTTTACGCAATAAGCTCTGTATAACTATGGATAAAGTACTTAAGAGTAAATCGTTAAAGAAAAAAGAGCTGTCATGTTTTGACGCTTTAATTTCTCGTCGAACATTTTTAGTCAAAAGTGGCCAGTTTGCCGCTTTGGGGGCGTTGGTCAATAGCGGAATGATGCCCAGTGCTTGGGGCATGCTCAATAACGACTTCGCAAGTAACCCAAGTGACTTCGGTATCACCTCGGCGGATATTCAAGGGGAAGTGACCGCCTATCGATTGGCCTATGGCACTGAGTTCTACACTAAAATAGTCTCTGACACTAACTATGAACCTTATGTTCCCAGCTCCTCAGACAATACTTATACCCAAATTGCAGCATTTGAAGGCTTTAATTACGGACAGTTACGAGTCCAAAGTAATTTAGAGTCTACAAACCCCACTGAAGAGACTTTTATCGATACTGATTGCAATTACGGAGGGATGGAGTTTGCCAAACTCACCTATGAGAACGACAGTAAATCCTCAAGCTTTGGTCTAGAAATTCTTACCCACAACAATGAGGTCAATTCTGACGAAGATAATGACAATTATGGCGGGAATTACTCTCGCTCTTTTATACCATATTCCAAATTCAAAGCTGGATTGACACAAGAAGATGGAGCGGAGTTGCATATAAAAAGCTTACATCACCCGCTGCATAACCGTATTGATGCCAGCACTGGAAAAATGTTGGGCGTTCAAGCATTTTTTGTTGGAGGATCTTCAAATAAACAGAACGAAAATTATTTGTGTGTTCGTTGGATGTCTGCGACCCCGAGTTTAAAAGGGGACGACTACTCTATCTCTGACTGGACGATCATACCTCTCGCTGAAGCAAACCAAATATACGGTCGAATGGTAAAAGTGGATACTTACACCGATATTAACGGCCAAACATTTCTGGTTTTATGCCCAGATGGGGTATCTTTTACCTATATTATTACCATCAGCGGTTGGCATCAGATTTCAACATACCGTTGTTATACGTCTACTGTTAATCGTAATGATTATAAACCATCGTTGACTCATGTTGGTGTTGATGATGTTGGAGAATATACGTTCAATATTGCAGGACCTTATGATGAACCGCGATCTTCTTATTTATACACTGTAAAAGCTAATGGACCAGAAGGTTCCACGACATTTAATGAAACGAGCGTCAGTTTTGTAGCTAGGTCGTTAGATAAAGCTTATTTAGTTGAGCCGAAGGGCATAGACCTTAACTACATTGGTGTACGTTTAAGACAGATATGCAATTGCTATGACATTGCAACCACACCCGCTTGGCTCTACGCTGATACAGAAAATGAAGTTGAAACGGAAGCCATCATCAAGATAGCAATATGCCGAACAATAGAAGACAAAACCTATGTGGCCTTATTGGCGTTTGATAAAAACGATGGCGCGTTGATTGGCCATCGCCGTATTTATACCCCAGATATACTGAAGAATGTTTCAAATCCACAAGAACTGACGGGTGGGTTCAGTAAATATGGCCATTTTACCTTTTTTGCTCGAGATGTTGATGGGAATCTGCAGATGTTTAGGCAAAAAGTGGAAGAAAGCCTCTCTACTCCTTACACTGCGTCCGTATTCAGTGCGTATTTTAGCTCTACAAGCAACGAACCCTATAACTTCAATAAGTACGGCAAAGTTCCGCAGTTAGAGTGTTCCATGATTTTTAGTGGTGGAAACGCTGATGGAAGCTCTGAATACTGTGGCTTTTTTATGGGAAATAATTTCTCCAATATTCAGTGTACACCTCGATTCAATGAATCAGCCGAATACCTGGCAATGAAGAAGGATATCTACACGAAGAAATTCAAAGTCGTATCCGTTCATAACAAAATGGTTGAAAAATCGTGGGTCACTTCACCCATTACTTTAGCCATGGGGTTAGAAGCATCACAGAAAGAAAAACAGTGTTATAGCGCCAAGATCACGCCGACTAATAGTTATGGTTCTAATGTGGTACTGACTGAAGACCAATACCTAGAAATTCGTGGTTTTGCTCCTATGAGAGTGATTGTGAATGATGGTCGAGCTTATAACATCAGTCGAACCAAATCTGCGCTGATCAAGGACACGCAATGTGACGGCTCGTTCTGTATCAGTATATTGGCTGAAGAGCAAGGTTTGGCTTGCCGGATTTCGGCTCGAATCATTGATGTGAGCACCTTAGAAGCTGGCAGCGATGCGGCTTTACTTCAAGACCCAAGTGGTGCAGGTATCACCTCGCCTTGGTTTGACATTAATCTTGCTGAAGAATCAACCGCTCGTTTAAATGATACAGCCTACAACAATGTTACGACGATAAAAACGGAAGCGACAAAACAAAATCTTGAGTTTACGCCAGAAGCTAAAGCTTCTGGCGCAGATTGCTACACTTCCATTCAAAACATCAATGCCGCTCTTGCCTCGGCTATTATTAACTTAACAAGCCCAACTGAAGACGCTGACTCGGTTCAATCAGGGTTGTATTCTGCGGATGAGGGGGGAATTGATCCGTTAATGACCTTGCATATTGTTGATTCAGCGAAATTGGCGGCGACTTCGTCTAGTAATAGTGCCACCAGTTTTACGTTTGATGAGAACGGTGCCCTTGTGATTGCCTCGGGCAGTGTATCTGAGCAAAAATTCACGGGTTTTTGGAACAAGGCATTAAAATGGATTTGTGATATTACTCATGTTATTTCGAATGTGCAGGATCTTTTAACTGGAGCTGCAGCGATAAAGTTGACTATAGATGCAACGAAAGCGTCGTTTGAAATCACTGAAGATTTTTTGCACTCTTTAGGGATCTATGAGTTGGATGAAGCGCTTGATGCCATCGATGGGGTGATAACTTCGGCAGAGCAAATCGTTGATTTAATGTCAATAGTGTACGTGAAAATTTGTCCACTTGATCAAGTTTTTAACGTCATTTTCACCATTGTTGACTTACTCGTTCATCTGCCACAAGTTAAACGTTGTATCAGCTCAGCGCAAACGATGATGACAGATTTAGGCGATTACGCCTATCAGCTTTCCGGCGAGGCTGTCAATGATGTCAAAAAGCTGCAGAATTTGGTCACAACACGTATGTCGAATAGCACACGATTCACGGACTACCAAGGTCCATGTGATGGTGTTGGAGAGAAAGTAGTTAATATCATGAACCAAGGCATATCATGGATTATGAATGGCATCATGAACGACCCATTTGTGCAGGATTTTTTGAAAATATTCACTTGGATAGTCAAAGCGGTCGAATCGTTTGTGGATAAGGCAATTGAAGTAAGCAGCCCGATATTGTTTGAAGACTTAGACTATGATCCAACAGCTGTCGTAGAGAAAGTGTTGACTGGTGCCTATAAAGAGTTACTTTCAGCTGATGATGTTATTGCAAATATTATTGACAGCATTTTAAATCTTGGAGATGGATTCGAACATTGGCCTGATATTGCCCTATCCATACTGGATGATATCAAAGACAGCGTTTATGAAGGAATAGAATGGACGTTTGATCTATTGATAGACGTCATAACCATGGTACATGAAGCGGCCCATTCGGCTTGGAGTCAATCATTCATTAAAATCCAAATTCCTTACGTGACAGCTTTCGTTGGGTTATTTGATATCGATCTCTCTATACATACCAGTTTGTCTGAACTCAGTGGGATGATTTTCGGTGTGTTTTACTGGGTTTTCCAACGCAAGACGACTGGAGAAACGGATACCACAGTTCCAAGCATTCCGATGCCCGAGCAACGTGATTCGGTCTCGGTAGAGCGCCCAGTACTCACCAGTGACGGCATTGATTATGATGCGTTTGGTCTAGCGATGGGATGGTATGGCAATGCCATCACTCATATATTTAATTGCCTTTGGTACGCCGATCAACACCGGAAAATAGCAGAAGCGGAACTGCTAGTCGCTTATTTAGATTCAGAGTGGGAGTCGAATATTGCCCAGATTACCGAAATTAGTATGTGTGTACTTGCCAACATTCATGCGACGATAAACCTTGCTCGATGTCTATGGTTTACCACGCACAATTTATTAGAAGGGGGGTTAGACACCGTGGCTAGATTAGGGATTACTTTAGATGTGGTGGGTTCTTTTGCTTTTAGTACCATGATGATCCCCTTGGCCATTAAGCTCAAGAATCCGGACTTTCATATCGGTAACAAGGGCAAGTTCTGGCCGCGTTGGTGGCTAATAAACCTCATTCGGCACTGCGTTGGTGAGCTTTTGAGTACTATCATATTTATTTCTAGTGAGCCAGATGATCCTATTGAGATTTTTTATCACTTAGCTGAAAGAGCGCAAGGATTGACAGTACCGATTAAAGATATCGTTGATTTCCGTAACGACCCTCAGGTTCACGTGCCTTACGGAGATGTATGTACTGTTGAACAGTATATTGCAAGAATTGAAAAATGGGGTCTAGGTACGTTCATAACCTGTGAAGTGCTTGCAAGCTTTAATACTGCAGCCATTATATTTAAGACGGCTAGGTTGTAAGATCACCTCATTACCAACACGAAACAATTGCTACAAACTAATCGGCCATCTAATGCCTGCGCCCATCATTTGGTGACCGATTAGTTAATAAAGCTAACCCCACAGTCGCTATACTGACTCATTTCTTCGATGGTCAACTCGACAAAATTGAAACGATCAAAGCGCTTAGAAAGTCCTATCAAGGAAAAATACTATTTGCTTCCGATTTCAAGCAATATACGCTTTACCAGAACATGTTTGGCTGAATTGACTCCGCCAATGCGTATTGCTCATGGGAAAAAGATCTCGAGCTAATATAGCTTTTCAAGAGATCTTATAATATTTAGACGGGATTCAGTTTACTGGTGCCCATCCGATTGAACCCGAGTTGAGTAACGTGTAGTCACAGGGTATCGAAATGAAAATTGAAGACTCTAGAAACAGCGTTGTGATCGCTGATTTGTTTGCCACTACTATCTTCGAACTGATGAACTTTTAGTTCAAGTGACTGAATACGCCTCTCAGGATCACGGATACCGATGTTGTCGAGAGCGCCAGCATCTGGGCTACCCCCTCGTTTGGCTTTATACTTGACTTGTCCAGTTTTACCTCTGTTTTCTCGGTAAGTAAATTGGTTTAAAGGTTCAAATTTGATACCTCTCTCCTCGAAGTGAGCCACTTTGCCAGTTGACAGAGGATCCCTATCTTGAATAAAAGCATCTTCGTAACGTTTTGCTCTTCTATCATTTAATTGGCTTTCTAATACTTTATCCCCAGGAAAAGCACTTAAGCGTTCGTTGAGGTCACCTAAAAAGAGCAGTGTTGGTTTCTCGGTGAGTCCTTGGCAACCTGCGTCACACAATGCTCTAACTTCTTCTGCTCGATTGCTCTGTAAGTTCGAGTCTAAGTGGGCACCAATAGCGACTAATGGTGTAGTTCCGACGCGTAGCTGGGCATATTGTCCTCCTTTGTTTCGCGTATCTTTTGTGATACCTAAAAAAGATCCATGCCGTACGCAACCTTTTCTGAGTACTTCAATTAGGCTACGTCTATTCCCAGTTGCTCTTCTCATCAGCTTGTAATCGTCACGGATTAAAACTGCAAAGTGTGTGTACCTAGGTATTAGGAACGCATTAGGTTTAGTACATACTGAAAACTGTTCCGAAACGATGGTTGAATAACCAAATCTTCTGCGCTTTGGTGATAGATATTTTAACCTTTTACGAATGCGTTCAGAGTAAAACTCATGAGACCAAGAACGTTCATGCTCTTGCAAGCTAATGAAAATAAGGTGAGGTTTGTGTGAATTGATATGTTTTGCTAGCTCTTCCGCTGGCTCTTTAGGTGGGTTTATATTCGCGGTATTCCAAGTTAATGCATAGCACTTCAAGTCTGGCATGTGGTTCTCTAGTCCTTGAAAAAAACATAATATACAATTAATCGGGTTATCAATGGGTTAGTGTTAAAGTTCGTATATAAATTCGCTTCCGCTTGGTATTTTAGGGCAGAGACTTGAAGATAGGACCTAGATAAACAATAAAAAAACGTAATATCCATCCTACTGAATTAAAAAAACAAGCGCAGGGGCAGGCTAAAGCGTGAACGTTACTGGAGCGGATCATTTCCTTTTTGGGCGGCTCCCTTAAATACCTTCTAAGTATGTAAAAAATGATCTTATGTCGGAGTTCAATTATCTGTATTTTCCACCGACAACTAGGGCACTTCGATGAGTATTTGTCAACGTGTGCGCCCTAGTCAGTTCAAGTTATTTACGAGCTGTGTTCTACGGATAGGGAGTAGATATTGACAACAAACGTCCCGTCTACATCTGTACCGGGTTGTACTTGCGCATAATCTCCGGCTTTAAAGTAGTAAACTTGGTTTTCCCAGTCAGCGCTCATGTTGTCTTTGCCAAATGTCACCGATTGGGTTTCTGAAGTCGTTCCGTAGTCGACAGTAATCGAAACGGTATCGTTGACCAAAGCGATCTTGTAGCTGAATTTGTTAGTGCCTACAGGACCAACATTGTTGAACTCTAGGCTGAAAGGATTGCCATCAGTAGGGCTTTCATTGATGATGGCCTTAAGTGGCTTGTCAGGCCCTTGCCATTCTAGTTTGACCAACGCTTTGGTTGAATCTTTGGCATGAATTTGTCCAATAACGACTTTTGGCGTCTGTGGGTAATATTCACTGACTTTTACGGTCGCAGTTAAGATATTGCTTCCAGTAGGTGTCCAGTTAGCCGTTGATGTGTCGTCGCCAGGTTGCCAGTTATACAGCTCCCTAAGCTCAGAACGTGCGTATTTCGTGTTGGTGGTTTCAGCTACGTTTGGATCGTTCAGCTGAACTCTAAAGGCCATACTGCCATCGGTAGCGGTGTAAAAATAATTGCTATCCTCAAAGCCTTCGTTGAGAGGGGTAATGCTTGGATAGTCCTTCATGTATTCAGGTAAAATTTCCGCCGAACTAGGGTCATTGTCGACATTAAAATAATAGTTGCCAGAAACAGGTAAGTTTAACTTCCACTGGTCAAGGTCAAAGTTGCTTGATGGTGGTTTACTGGGATTTAAGTAGACGCTTTGCGCTGTGTTTTTTACATTCACGGCTGCTTGGTTTGCAGGAGTAGTCGTGTTTGCGTATGCCAATGAGGTTGCCGATAGTGCCAGTACTGAAACAATTGCCGAGAGTTTTGTAGTTCGAGCCAACATTTTTTCTCCTTGGTTTACAGGGGTATAAGAGTTTTTGTTATTTTGGTGGTATTGTATTACAAATATACCAAGAAGATGTGACTTGAATCTCATGGCAGATTGCGCGTTATATCCATACTTCATAACGGAGAAGAGCCATATATCAGAAGAGGATGGCTATTGAGTGAAAGTAGTCATCCTCTTTTTAAATATACAAAATATTGATTAGTTTCTATGAGCTGGTGCGCGTTGTTAACGTTAGCTTGCTGCTTTCATCAGCATGAACTTTGGGGCGTTCTTCTTTTGGCGTCGCGTACCAATATCCAAGACCGACAAATACTGAACCCGACACAAAGTTGCCCAGAGTTACCCAAAGTAAATTGTGTGCTGCGCCTGATAGAGTAAATGCTTGAGTGGATTCCCCAAACCAAGACAGGGCGAAAATGGTCATATTCGCTATGGAGTGCTCATATCCACTGGCGATAAAAGCAAGTAAGCACCACCAAATAGCAATAAACTTGCTGGCACCTGTTTCGCGCTGACACATCCATATAGCCAGACAAACCAACCAGTTACATAGCATTCCTTTGAAAAATAACGCCATCGCTGGGGTAGTGGATTTAGCCAAGGCTGTTTGATGAAGCAGGCTGGTGGCATCTGGTAACAGTTTTCCCCCGCCAGTACTCATAAACAAAATTGCGATAATGACGGAACCTAGCAGGTTGCCAATCCAAGTAGAAGGCAGGACTCTAGCTGCATCACTCCAACTTACCTGTCCAGTTTTCGCGCCTAGAGTGAAGTAAAGTGCATGACCGGTAAACAACTCAGAGCCAGCAATGATCACTAATGTTAATGCAACCCCAAAGGTAGTTCCCATGACTAGATAGCGCATTGAAGGGTCAACAAGGTTCCCTAGAGTAAAGATCAAAATGACGCCTAATCCAACGTAAGCTCCAGCCATTGCTGAGCTAATTAAAAAACTTAACGGGTTGTTGTCTAAAAGGTTTTTAATGCGTAAAGATGTGTTGCTGCATTTTCTAATTGGATCTGCAAACATTCTCTATCTCCCTATTACTAGTCCGTCATCGGCATGTAGTAATTTTTTGAATGTGTAACATAATTACCTACTTTGGCGTTATTCTAACCATAGTTTAGATAATTTTTATTTATGCCAAGTTAAGTTTGGCAGAGATTTTGATTATGCTTTTAACATAATTTTCTGTAATTGATTTACATTAATTTTCGAATAAAAATTACAAAAATGTTGTTGGCTTGTCGTTGGAAGAATAAATAGCTGGCAACATTTACTGGCGGAACAACTTCGCAAGTGCTGCGATTTTTTCAGGGATGTCATCAAGTGCCACGTTACCAAAACCCAATATCACACCATTCCAGTTTCGACGTTTATTCGTTTGATGCTCGTAGTAGCTCATTGGGCGTATATTGATTCCAACTTGATACGCTCGATTGACCCAGAGTTGCTCATCGATACCGTGTCGCCATTTAATAGTAACGTGCATGCCCGCAGCTTGGCTGATCACCTCGACTTGATTGGAAAAGTTAACTTCTATTGCATCTAACATAGCTTGGTATTTGAGCTTGTAGAGGCGACGCATTTTTCGAATGTGTCTTATCAAATCCCCTTCCTGAATGAAATCCGCCAAAGCCGACTGAACGTGGGCGGGTGAATCACCTGTCATGGCGTCCTTGATGGTTAAGCACTTATCCACTAACGCATTGGGTACGACAAGATAGCCGAGTCTGAGACTATTGAACATGACCTTGCTAAACGAGCCAACGTAAATGATATTCTCATCTCTACCCATTTGACCTGCTAAACCCTGCAAACTGGTATAGGGGCGGTGAGCATATTGAAACTCGCTGTCGTAATCATCTTCTATGATCCACCTATTTCCACTTACAGCCCATTCAATCAAACTCAAACGTTGCTTGGTATCTAACGTCGTTCCTAATGGGTATTGATTGCTTGGCGTAATGTACAGAGCTTTGGCGCTTCTTTGCTTTACAAAGTTGATATCGAGTCCGGTAAATGGTTCAACGGGAACAGAAATAAGGTTGAGCCCGAGAAGGTCTACGATCTTGCTCATTTGTGTATACCCGGGTTGTTCCATTAAGATGGAGTCCGAATGATTGAGTGTGGCCATCAAAACAATAGAAAGAGCCTGTTGAGCACCGCTAGTAATTATAATTCGGTTTGCATTGCACTTAACACTCCGGCTGGTGGCTAAGTAATCTGATAACGCGCGGCGAAGCTCGATACTGCCTTGGATATCTTGAGAGCCCATCAACTGTAATCTTGCCGAATAGCGCTGCAATATTCGTTGCCACTTTTTCATCGGGAACTGAGTGAAGTCGGGAATACCTGAAGCAAACGGTTCATCCCGTGATTTTGTTTCTATCAACGGTGCGCTTGAATCTGGATTGTGCGAAGAAGGCAAATAGGCTTCAGGGAGTTCAACACATACATAAAATCCAGAACCTTGGCGGCTTTCAATGTATCCCTCGGCCATCAATTGCTCGTAGGCACTTGTCACTGTGTTTCGACTTAGTGCCATTTCATGAGCAAGCTTCCTTGTCGAAGGCAGTTTGCCACCTTTAGGCCAGAGTTGGTCAACAATTTTTGCTCGAATAGCCTGAAAAAGAAGTGTGTGTTTTGCTGCTTTTTGATTAGGTAACTGCAAATCACCGATGTCGATTAAACTCATAACTGGATCTTTATATTTGTCAAAAGTGGTTCTAACAAAAGTACCAATTGATTGCTAGATTGCAATTTAGACACACAAAATAAGGACTCACGATGCTATCAAGTACTAATAGAAGCAAAATAAAAAAAGCGCAGCACAAAGCGGTTGATGATATTGAAAAGCTTTACTCAATCATTGATGAAAGCTTGATAGCCCACATAGCGATTCAAGAAGAGTCAGGTCCTATTGTAATTCCTATGTTGGCTTGGAGAATCGACAATGATGTGTATATCCATGGCGCGAACAACAGCCGATTGATGCGTAAGCTGAAAAAGGGAGGGCAGACTTGTCTGACGTTTACTTTATTTGATGGTTGGGTGCTAGCACGTTCAGCGTTTCATCATAGTGCACATTATCGTTCTGCGGTGGTGTTTGGTAGTTTCGAAGAGGTCGCGAACAAAAATGATAAAGATCGTCTGCTCAATCATTTTATAGAACACATCGCACCAGGTAGAACTAATCAGGTTAGGCTAAGCAGTGACAAAGAACTGGCCGCAACGACTTTACTGACAATCCCAATTAGCGAAGCTTCAGTGAAAATTAGCAATAACGAAGTCAGTGATGATAAAGAAGATCTGGACCTGCCAGTTTGGGCAGGCTATATGCCGTACAAGACGGTTGTTGGCCCACTAGTTCCCACTACCGACTTAGCAGAAATTATAGCGACGCCAGACTATAGCAGTGCCTATGGAGAAAGATGGTTTGATTAAATTGAACTAACGATATTTCGATATTTCGATATTTCGATATTTGGTCGAATTGCAATCCGGTCATTTCATGCTTGAATGTAAGTTTAAGGATTTACTTACAGACCCTACTTTTACTAATTAGTATGAATTGTTGGAGAGCCTATGTTTTCGACCGAAAAAGATAAAATCAAGCAAATTGGCTATGGTGCAATGGTATTAGAAGGTTACTACGGACCGAGTGAAGATGCTGCTGCAGTCGATACCTTAGTTCATGCCATTAATAGCAATATGATGATTGATACTGCTGATGCCTATGGGGCTGGCCACAATGAAGAGTTGGTCAATCAGGCTATTTTGAAAGCCGACAAAAAACCTTATGTGGCGACTAAATTTGGAATTGTGTTTGAAGAGGGGATAAAAGGAAGTCAGCTCGACACAGGTTGGGGCTTTCCACTGACTATAAATGGTTCAAAGGAGTACGTGAAAAGAGCAATCGACAATAGTCTTATACGGTTAGGGGTAGAGCAAATCGATCTCCTCTATGCTCATTATCTCGATCCAAACATCCCATTAGAAGAGACTGTTTCGGTAATGTCTGAAGCCGTTTCTGATGGCAAGGTAAGACAGCTAGGGCTTTCTAATGTTACGGCAGATGACGTTCTTCGCGCGAACCAAGTGCATTCGATTGCGGCAGTTCAATATGAATATTCATTATTCCGGAGGGAAGCAGAAACGGAGATTCTACCTGCAGTAAAGAGTATTGGAGCGGCACTTGTTGCTTGGTCTCCACTTGGAGCGGGTTTTTTAACTGGCCAAGTCAAAGAGCTAGCGGAAGGTGATTTTCGTAATAACAACCCCAAAATGCAAGGGGAGAACTTTATTAGTAACTTACAGCGTTTAGAAAAAATTAAAGACATAGCTGAGGAATTGAATGTTTCACCGGCGCAGCTAGCGTTAGCGTGGTTGGTTGCACAAGGTGAAAACATTGTTCCAATCCCAGGTAGTAGGAAAACTTCACGAATTGATGAGAATCTCGAAGCGCTAGAAATTAGGCTAAGCCAAGAGACCTTAAATCAGCTGGACAGCATTGCTCCGATTGGCTCATTTAAAGGAGCGACGCTGGTTTAGATTTCTGTATTTAATATGGTTGTGCCGTGGCTATAAAAGTAAGGCGGTATAATAGGAACCGCTCTTCCATCCCTAAGGGAGTTTAGGAGAAGGTTAAGATGAGCGTAGCGAATAGGCACTCAAGCATACAAGTAATAAGGAGATTATGTTAGGGCGTGTAGATGACCACACGAAATTAACACGTCCTTGTAGAAATAAGCGACAATACAGCTACAAAAAATCACCTCAAAAGATCTTTAATTTCTAATACAGCAGCTGTTGAGCGAAAGTTGCACTTTTAGCTGAGCTTATATAGTTTGTATATAACTACATATCAAGGAGTTATGATAGCTATGTTTATAAAAAGCAGCCGTTTATTTATGAGACAAATTGATCGTGGGGATTGGGAGCTGTTTAAGCGATTAAAAACAGACCCGCAAGTGATTAAATGGTGTTGGGATGAGCCATCTGAAGCTGAGATTAAGGAGCAATTTGAATCACGTCTGCCAATTTGGCACAGATATCATCAGGGGTGGTTAAGCTTGGTTGTAGAAGAAATTGAAACAGGTCACGTAGTTGGAATTACTGGGTTTAAGTTGAGCAATGATCACGCGGAAGTTGGGTATCTTTTTCTACCGAATTTTATGGGGCGAGGATACGCATCAGAAAGCTTAAAGTCGGTTATCGATTGGGCACAGAAAGAATTAAATGTTGGATCATTTTCTGCGTTGGTGACAAAGGGCAATGTTACTTCAGAGAAAGTGCTGACAAAATGCGGCTTTAATTTGTCTAAGGTAGTGCCTGAATGTTATGAAATCGGTGGCCACAAACTGACAGATCATGTTTATACGCTCACCTGTGAATAGTTCGTTGCGTTTTAAATAGCTCCATATTTGTGGAGCTATTTGCTTAAAAGTCCACGCTGAAATACCAATAAAACTAGCCCAGTTAACGCTCCCAACGTATCCATTAACATGTCTTTTTGCGCATCCCAAATGTCTCCTTGTGAACCCAAAAATGCAATTCCTTCGTCTCCACCGGCAAGTGCGGCATACCACCATTCGATAATTTCATACGCTGCGGCTAACGACATAATTGCGAATAGAGCAAATAACAGAGACAGTTTTACGCTAGCTAGATTTCTGCGAATTAAATACTCGGCAATTGGATAGGCATACAGGCCAATGGAATAGTGAGCGACTCGGTCAAAGTTATTTCTTTCTGAGCCAATCATGTTGTTAAACCAATCAAATGGGACTTCCGCAAAGGTATACTTTGAACCTATAGTGTGCAGTGCCAACCAGATAAACATGAGCACGTAAGCAGTATTTGAGAATTGGAATCGGCGAGAAATGATTCCAATGAGTACCAATATTCCCAATGCAGGCAGTATTTCGGCTAACCATACAGCACGAGATATCGGAGCGATGGCAGAGAAAATAAAAATAAAAATGTATGTTAGCATCAACCATTTCAATACTGGTTTTTTTGTAGTCATAGAGATCATCTACTCAATCCTTTACTTATGATCCAATGTTAATTTTACCTACACTTCCATATGTACTTAGTGTAATTCGGAAATGTTCTAACAACAAAATTATAAATCACAAGTTTTATAATTTTATAAAACCGTAGACGGTAATTGAGAGTGCTATATTCAGTATGGTGATCTTTAAAATAAGCATATAGCAAAATTTTTAAACAACTTTATTTATATTGACACGGAATTGTCTGTTAATGAACAGACAAATCTTTATGTTACCGCAGTATTCAATCCTTCGATTAATTAATGCTTAATAAAATATAGATGAAAAAATAAAGGTAGACTTGAGAACAAGGTATCTACTGTTTTAGCAAGAATCAATCTAGACAATTTTATTTAAGAGTTTCGATAAGGTATTAGCGAGAATCTATGAGAAAACTTGTGTTAATAGTAATACTTGGCGTGTTTCTTGGTGGATGCACAATCTATCCAGCTCCATTTGCTATAGGCGTCTCTGATGGCCACGATGATGGATATCACCATCATAACCATCATCATAATAAGCATCACCACCATCATTCAGAGTTTTGCCCTCCAGGCCAAGCAATGAAAGGCTATTGTTAGAGTAATGATAGCGATATTTTTAAGCGTATGCTCGATAAGAGGAAAGATATAGTGTCAGAAGTGCAATCAAAATATTTTTATACCAATGATCAAGTTAAACTGCATTACCTGCAAGCAGGTAGAGGACCTCTTTTAATTCTGTTACCGGGAGGAGGGTTTAGCGCAGAACTATTTCGCTTTCAGATAAAAGAATTCAGCAAGTACTTTACAGTTGTGAGCTTGGATAAGCGTGGTCACGGGAAGTCCCAAAAGCCAGATCACGGTTATCGGGTAAGCCGCTTCGCAAAAGACTTAGAGGATTTACTGGCCCATTTAAATGCTGACTCAGCCCATTTTATCGCTCACTCACTAGGAGCTGCCATCGTTTACAATTATATCGACCTTTTTGGGGCTGAAAGAGTGTCTAAGCTAGTGGTCATTGATGAACCACCAGTTTTATTAGTTAACCCAGAATGGGATGAAAATGAAAAGATGAATTTGGGTGCTATCTATTCAGCAGAAGGAGTACATCAACTTACCAACCAATTTATCACTTCAGAGCCTGAAGAAATAGGAATGAATATCATTAATGCAATGACGACAAAATATGCCTCTGAAAGTCAGAAACAGTTTTTACTTGAGTGTATGGATATTCCAGGTTTTGCGGCAAGCCGATTATATTTAAATAACATTTGTCAGGACTTCAGAGATGTCATGGGTAAACTGAAACCTGACACATTGTTTATTACAGGTAGAGCCAGTCTACATCCATGGCAATCTCATCAATGGATGCAACAACAAGTCTCTGGTTCGAAATTGGTTGTATTCGAAGAGCAGGATGGGGGTAACCATTTTATGTTTGTAGAAAAGCCAGACACCTTTAATACTTCAGTGATACCTTTCTTACTAGATAATTAATTCATTTGTGACAGTTCAATATTTATACACCTGGGCTGTCGCTCATTTAGTTATCTATTGTCAATAGCATTAAGGTTGGAGTATTAATTAAAAATTATTCTGGATAAATAAATCATAATAGAAATATTCGATACTTATATTTCAATATGAGGTACTGTATTTTTATGCTTAATTTTCAGTTCGTTGTTCTGCAAATATTTCATAAATATAATATGCAAGTTTAATTTATCTTCTGTTTTTTGAGTTTATTTCCCATTTTGCATTTTTATGACGTTCAATTTACAAATGAAATTATTTAAGTTTGTATTGTTTTATGGAATTAACTTTTGCCTGGTTAATTATTGATCATTAATAAATAAGTCTGAGCTTATTTATTATCCATTGATTTATTTTTAATATAATCGAATAGGGCTTTATATGTCTAAACTAATACTTTCCCTCGATGGTGGGGGTATTCGTGGAGCTGCTACTACGCAATTTCTGTCTCACGTAGAGGAAGCTTTAAAAAGTGATTTCAATTTATCGATTCGAGATTGTATTGACTTATATGCTGGAACAAGTACTGGAAGTATTATTGCGCTTGCCTTGGCAACCACTGATATGCCAATAAGTGCGATTAATGAGCTTTACGGTAGCCAAAATGCTAAGGAAATATTTGCAAAAAATAATTGGCTATTTGAATTTGACGGTTTAAACGGTCCGAAGTACACCGCTCCAGGTAAGACGTCGTTGTTGAAGCAAAAGCTCGGTGGCGCGCAGATAGGTCATGTTCAGTCGGGTAAGCATGTGCTTGCGGTGACTTACGATCTGGCGAATAGAAGGCCAGAAGTGATTAAATCAAGTGATTCAACCCACTCTTCTATTCCCAGTTTTGAAATCGCTGATGCTTCTAGTGCTGCACCTACCTATTTTCCAACCAAACAAATGGAAATCAATCAAGACAGAAGATGGTTAGTGGATGGTGGAGTAACTGCAAACAACCCAACCATGTGTGCAGTCGCTGAGGCTAAAGCTATCTGGACAGAAACTCCACTGGAAGACATCAAGGTGTTGTCCATTGGAACAGGATATCGAACTCAACAAATAGACGGTGCAGCTTCACAGAAGTGGGGGATCTTAGGCTGGATGACCAAAGGACATATTATGGATCTATTGTCCGACGAGATGGTGGTGTCCTACCAAGCGAAAACCATACTAAAAAACGGCAACTATATTCGAGTGAACTCAGACATGCGAGCTCAAAATGACTTACCAAACCCACCAAGTGATGAAATGGATAATATTTCGCAGCAGAACATTTCCAAATTAAAGAAAATGGGTGATTGGTGGTTTGAAGTGTATGGGGCAAGCGTTATCGACATGTTGAGAAATCAATATAGTGGTCCTTCTCTAGATCGAATCGATACGACTACGGGTAGACCTATATCTATTTAAAGCCTTGAAGGAACATGAGGGGGTTACATAATTCCAGTAAACCTCACAAGTAGCTAGCTTTTAAGTTCAGATTTTAATTTATCAGCTAATTTAGCTTCATTAAAAAATGAAGTGACGGACAAATGCTGTCTATTGGCAGCTCGACAACATAATTATATTAAACATAAAGGTACATACCATGGCTCAAAAAGATTCAAACCTTTCAATTACACCTTTAGATTTTGTCGTAGCAGTAACGGAAGAGTCTATTAACTCAAAGATGTTCCAATACTTGGCTGAAACTGAGTTTCCTACTATGTCTTTGTGTTGGACCGCAGAAGATAATAGTGACAAATTTGATCCGATATCACTTGAAGACCTAATGAGTAAATCCAGTGAAGAAGGTGGAACAAATGGTACTAACCCTTTTTTAGTGAATAGCTGGAAGGAAGGGCAGGCAGAAAACCAAGATATCACCAATATCATCAATTCGCAGTTTGACCATGGTATTCAAATGAAAATTGGTCTTCCTTCGGAAATGAATATCCCGGGATCTCCACAACAGCCATATAAAAACACTTTGCCCTATATCGTTTTGCAAGACACCAACAATACCAACACCGCTATTTTCAATTTGTTGTTTGCAGAATTTACGGTTGTTTATACAGAGTACGGCCGAAGAGGTTTGACAGGCTTTACCAATTCTACCCAGCCATCACAATCGTCTTTCGGTCTGCAAGTCAGGGTACCACTCAGCAAGCTAGCAGTCGCAAGCAGTAACGCACCGAAAAACGTGCAAGATGCATTAAATAATTTGAGCGGTGGCGCCTTTAGTATCCAGCAATTGTTTTTCGACTTTACCAATGCGGTGCTCACTCACTTGCCGACCAACAATTGGCCGCCATATATCCAAAATCACTTTACGGCGGGTATGATTCAAAACGTCATCAAGCAAGATGAAAAGTCTCAAGGCTTATCTGTTGTGGGCTATTCCATACACAACAATATGGCAAGTGAAAGTACTCTATCAATCGGAAATATGGAGATGGTTTTTGACTATTTCACTGCAGGCGGTGAACAGACGCCAGATCCTAAGTTAAGTACATTGAACTACCTATGTACAGTACCGGGTGGAAAGCCGATACCAGCCAATTATTCAGGTATTAATTGGGACTGGCTATCTTTAGATGCGTCCAAGCAATCTGATGGTGTTGTGGCGATCAACAGAAATACTTTGGTGAAATGGATTGAAACGAGACTTCTTGCACAAGCAATGCCTTGTTGCCTTAAATCTGACGTCAGTGTTACTGGCGGGCCTACCTACAAGTTCTCTCTCACGCCCGACCAGCAGCCAGCGATTACCTATCCAAAAACAGGTGAGACAGTATTGCAGCTTTCTTATTCACACAATGCGTATGATTGGGCATTTGCACAAGGCTCTATGACTCTGAATACATCGTATTCCGCAGACGTGAAGTTTGTTGGTAACACTATCGTGATCGATCAGCATTTAACGATTTACACCAAGGTGAAACTGCTGACCAACAACGCGGAAGGGAACGTAGTCGATATCGCCCTGACTGACACATACACACTTTCTGTTGACGAGCATGGCAAATTGGCAGTCGCGCTTACTCCGAAGCGTTCAGACAACTCTAACTTCGATAGAAGCTCTTTCAGTTTCTGGAAAGGTGGCGTGAATGATATGACCACTGACGTACAAAATTGGGCTAAGAATATTGCGAGCACTCGATTTGGCGATCTGCCAATTAGTGATATCGATGCTTTTGTTTTCCCTGGTGGTCGAACGTTTACTTATAACAATGTCCAGTTCTCAGACAATCAAGATTTAGTTTCCTCACTGACTTATCTCGATCCGCAGCAGTAAGCGCTTAAAAACAACCAAAAATTAAGAGAATGATTATGAACGAAACAATTTCTTATTCATCAGAGCTAATGCGCAACTATGTAAGCGCATCCATTATGGAAGCAGATAAGAATTTTGAAGTACTGCAAGATGGTAATGGCCATTCCCTACTGTTTTCTATTGGTACGGACGGTGTATTTTGGCTGACTCAGGAGCTATCAGGTAAAACTGCGCAAGGTTGGGAAAAGCACGATGTTAGTACTGAGCAGCTTAAACTCGATTTTCCGGGAGGTGTTATCCCAAAAGTTAAGACAATGTCCGTTGCGCAAAACCAACAGACTGGAAAGATTTGTCTTGCTATGGTGGTGACATCGAACGGTTCTGACACGCTTTATATTAGTCTGGGGAACTCATCAACAGATACTTCTTGGGTTTCGGCACCTAAGTGGGAGGCATGCCCCTACGATTACCAAACTGATGCGCCATCGCCATTAGATGTATCGAAGCTTTACGTGACTGAAACGTTGGATGGCCAGTATATAGTCGTTGATATTAGCAACAACAATGCAGCGAATCCTCTGGTTGAAAGATACTATATCTTGCCGTTTAGCAACACTAAGTGGAATCTTCATGCTCTGCCGACAGATTTAAATACTTTGTCCGTTCATACGCCTTACCAGAGTTGTATTGGCAGGAAAGCAGGAGGTAGAACAGACGGAATCTATACGTTTGGGCAGATAAACGGAGACACACAGTTTTTATATGTGCCGCTATGGAACTCGTTTGGTAGCGGAACGCCTGCTCCTGATTTACTTGCTCTACCTGACAATATCCAACCAGAGTCGATGGCCGCATTTCGAAATGGTCATTCTGATAACTCGACAGATCTGCTAGTGGTAGCAAAGGGCAGTTTTTATTACTTTGATTCAAGGTTAACTTCAAACAATCAGGCTAGCCTACTCCTATCCGATGTGATGTTTAGCGGGGTGTCAAACCTGCACGCGACATTGCAGGATAATGTTTTGACTGTGTGGGGGATAAATAGTGCAAATCAGATTTTCTATACGTCTAGTTCATACGACAGTAGCTTACCTGAAGGTGCTAGCCGAACTTGGAATTGGTCAAAGCCTGTGCCGTTAAAAGAGGGGGTGGACATGGTTTCGCCCTATGTAAATTTAACAGATGGCAGCAATACCATTTTCTGCTCAGGGGCCAGTGGGTTCTCAAAGCTAGAAAAGTGTGGAAAATCGGGGAAGTGGAAAGAATACAAAATAACGCTTCCCTCTGCACCAAAAGAAAAAGCGATTGCGTTTGATTCCTATACGACTCGTGTTCAAGTGACCGATTCGAGCCAACAACCGATAGCAAACTTTTCGGTTAAAGTGAGTGCAAGCGCTAGAACCGCATTCTTTGTCAATAATCTATACACCGTCTTGGGTTGCACGCCAACGGAACTAAAAACAGACGCCCAAGGGGTGATTACATTTATTGAAACCGTAGATAATATTCATGGTACTAGCCTAACAATTGAAAACTCTTCGGCGACTAATATCGTCATCAACCCAATGGATAAGCCATTCAAAAAAATGGCTCAATTAAACACGACTGATTCTTTAAAGAGTGCACAAATTCAGTATCAAAACGGTGACTCGAAACCTTTATTAGCATCCAACACAGATTCGAGTCTAATAGAAACCGCTGCAAAAGGCATGGGACAGCTTTCTCAAGCGTACTTGTCTCAGAATAAAGGAGTCAATCTAGCTTTTACTGCGACGAACTTAAATAGTGTTTCTACCGGCAGAAAGAGTGCCTTGAATGATGTTGGTGACTTATTCCGCTGGCTGGAAACAGGTGTTTCATACACGGTGAATGTGGCTAAGCAAGAGGCAAGCAACGTTTGGAACTTTGTCGTCAATATCGCCGGTAGTGTATACAGTTTTGCTCTGAACTCTGCAGAAAGTATTGTGAGTGCTGGTCAGTGGCTGCTTAAACAAGTAGTGTCTGATGTTAAAGAGTTAATTCACTATTTGCAGTTTTTGTTTGACCTCAATGATATAAAAAGAACCAAGGATGTTTTCTACAATTTGACGTCATTGTTTATGCAGCATCAGGTTAATCAGTTGGGTCAATTTGAATCTGCGGTAGAGTCGGAGTTTCAGACACTACAAGATAAAATCCAGTCTTGGTCAGGAGAGAACTTTCCAAGTTTTGACGCTATTGCTACCAGCCCTCTCTCAGACCAATCTGAGCCACATAAATACTCAACTTCAGCCAACTCTTTTCTATCTCACCACTTGCAACACAATATGGGTGGTGCATCTTTGTCGATTGAAAAGCCGACTGACTCGATCCCTTCCGCCTTGTCAGACTTGCTGGCTTTGGTAAAAACAGAAGCACATATTGCCGAATCGTTAGGAGCAGGTATTAAAACACTAGTTGGCGATATTGGCAGCTCTACACCGGAGTCCATACTGAAGCAGCTAAGTGGCTTAGTTCTCGATAGTGGCTTGCAGAGCGCGGAAAATGTCATTACGTCAGTTCTCAAAGTAATGATGTCGTTGGAAAGTGACCTAATCAGTGTGTTAACGACGCCGCTCTATATTCCGGTGGTATCAGACATTCTCAAAGACTTTGGCGTATCGCTACCTTCAGTACTGGAGATATTTAGTTGGGTAGTCGCGGTTCCGGTTACTATGATTTACAAAGTCATACAGGGGAAGACTTTGTTTCCTGACACCAGTGATACCAAGGCTCTGATTGACGCAACCAGTTTTGAACAGGTTGTCAGTTTATACCAACCTTCCAGTCAGGCCACGGTCTCCACTCCATCCTACGTTTTTAAAAACTTAATGGGTGATCAATCTTCGTCTTCGATGGCTGCATTCAATAGTGACGGTTTCAGCGCGTCAAATCAGTCTGTGGAAGCGGCCAATGAACTTGGTGCAGGTGCTGGGGCAAGCGTAGAACCGGTTTTGGTTTTGGCCTATTGGGGAGCGGCTATCGCTACTGGTATAAACTCAGTTGTTGGTACTTTAGAAGCATTGGAAGACTCTGGAGATAACCCATTCGGTAATCCGTCTCTGCTGCTTTCGGTTATCGGAGGCGGTGCGTCAGCCATGGCAGGAGCGATACATTCGTATGATCCGCTTGATTCGAGCCTTTCGAAAGGCAGCAGTATTATCACCGCTATTAGACTGATGCTTAAGGGGTTATTTAGCAGTAAAGTTCAAGGATATATCCAAGGTGAAGGCGCCGATGAAAGGGAGGTGTCAGCAATAATTGATGCGATTCTTACCATGCCACAAGTCGTATTTACCATTGCACATTTTGTTGAACTGGCTTCAAAGGGGGTGGATAAACCTCGTAGTGTTGCGATCATTGGCGAGACGAGTAGTGTTGTCTCTTATCTCTCTAGAATCTTCTATGCTTCTTTAGTCGTTTCAAAAGATGAGGAAATAGCGGGAGGCTATGCCGCAGCATGCTTGATAGATTCAGGGTTACTAATAGCCAAAGCGGGAGTCATACAATCGATATAGGTTAGCATCCACACCTTAAAGCCTCGTTAAATTTATTTTGACGAGGCTTTTTTGCAAGATAGGAAGCATCAACACGCCCTAAATTCTGCTATTTTGAATACTGAAAGTGGCTTGAATTAATTCAGCCATTGCCAATTTACCATGAGCTTTTCCACTCGCCGTATGATGTGAACGAATATAGCTCTACTGACAACCACACACTGGAGCCATAGTGAGTACCGCATTTAAAAGAGAAATCATCCTAGTGGTATTCACAAGCCTATTATGCTCTTGTGCTACGGTTCAATCGCCTCCTGCTCATCATCACTCTACAACCCATCACGCTAAACACTATAGCCAGTCACAAGTGTTGCACAGGTTATATGCGCAATATGACGCTTGGCGAGGCGTTAAGTACAAATACGGTGGCTACTCACGTCATGGGATTGATTGTTCGGGGTTTGCAAAATTAACGTTTAAGACGCAGTTTGGTATTCATCTTGAGAGAACAACGAAAGCTCAGTCTCACCAAGGTATACCAGTTTCAAGGCATCACCTCATTGCTGGAGATCTGGTGTTCTTCAAGACGGGTTGGTCTAGTCACCACGTTGGTATTTATCTAAAAGATGATAAATTCTTAAATGCTTCGACCAGCAAAGGGGTGATTATCTCTAGCTTGAACAATGTATATTGGAGAAAGCATTACTGGAAATCTCGCCGTATTATTGATGAATGAATTTATCCATATTCGCATCTGAATCTACGTTATACCATTCTAAGTCAGCATATGAGCTAAATGAATAAGCTTCCACAAACCGCTCAAGACATCCTGTGCGCTTAAACATGGGCATCCTTGCCCATGTATGTTTGCTCCAGCGTATTTCACTTCGCAGACCAATGATTTTTCCAGATTGGTATTCGTTGCTGAAGGCCTCGTCAAAATGATGCGGACGAGGCCTTTTTAGTGGTAAGTTATGAACGCTAAGAAAAGTTATCGATGGAACAATAGTAGCTTTGTTTGCTACATGTGATTTTGGCTTCTCCACCGAGTATAAATGGCTTGTTGACGATTCCATGGCCAAAATACGGATAGTAATAAACGGGTTTATTAAATGCTCGGGCAAAGTTAAGCAAGACTTTTTTGTAGATCAACCTGTCCGCAAAGTTTGCGCCAATTGGATGAAATTGGCCAAATACGATGGCGTTAACCTCATGAATTGCAGGCATCATAAGCAGGTGATGCATCTCTCTATCTAATTGGTGATAGCTTTCTCCAGTATTTTCGATCATTAGGACCTTACCGCGAAAGTTAGGTTGGTATGGTGTTTCAATTGTTGCATCTAAAATGGCAAGATTCCCACCAATTAACGTGCCCGATACGTTCGCCTTTGTATTTAGCGCTATAACGCCTTTGTAGTGAACGCCATCGGTCATTATCTTTTTAACCGAGGGTATCTCTTGGTTTTCGTTGACGTGGTCATATAGGGTTCGGCCATTCTTCTCTTCTATCGAAAATATCGTTTTGTTGAACTCTGCTACGACACCATGAATAGACTTCCAGTGGAGTTTACTGTTGACGAAATCATGTATTGCTGTCACATCGCTAAACCCAACAATAACTTTAGGTTTTGCTTTTCTTAGTTCTTCAATATGCTGGCTTAAAATGGGTAAAATATTCACGCCTCCAGCGCCACCTCGAACGAACCAAATAATATCTACACTGTTGTCTTTCATAGCATTGAGTAAGTTTTGAGCTCTAACACTAGCGACATTTACATAGCCGAGATCGGATGGTTCTTGGTTCAAATACTTGTCAGTCACTTGGTAGCCTTTTGATTCAAGTGATTGGTTTATATATTTGATGTCACCTGGGTCATACATACTTGAGACCGAGACTAGTGCTACTTTTTTAAAGTCATCGGCGTAACTATTGAATGAAAGTATGAATGCTATTGTAAGCAGCATACATTTAAATGATTTGTTCATTCTCTTTCCTATTTTTACACTAATTCGGGTACTGAGTGAGTTCGACGCTACAGCATTCTAGCGTGATAAACAGCCCTAGTTTCGAATTTAAAAATCAGTAAGTTATATGCAATGGGTAAAAAGTTGGTGAAATAGTATTTAAAATTGCTTAAAATCACTTTTGTGTTTAAGTGGATGTAAGCTATTTGAGTGTATGACACAGGAAGAAAGATTACTCTCGATGCAGCAGTGGCTGCTTGAAGTAAAGAAAATTACCTTAGCCGATGTGTGTGAGCGATATGAGATCTCGCGTGATTCCGCACGTCGAGATTTGGTTAAACTGACTCAACTACAAGGAATTGAAAGGATTAGAGGTGGGGCGATTTCTGTACCAGTAACTAGCCACGTTACCGCCTATAAAGACAAACCTATTAGCCCTGAGAAACAAGACATTGGCCGGGTGGCTGCGAGTTTAATCGAGCCTGATGATTTCATTATTATGGATACAGGCACCACACTGTCTGCGATGGCTTGTTACATGAAAATGCCTGCGACTGTCGTCACTAACTCAATTGATATCTTGTCCCATTTAGAGGACGAGAAAGACATCCTTCTTCATTTTATTGGCGGCAAGTTTAATGCTTTTCATCGTGCGATGCTGGGCTCGACAGCGATTGCTCAGCTGGCACAGTACAACGTCAACAAGACATTCATTGGTGTTTGTGCGATTTCTGAACTTGGCATTTCTACCGCCAGTGAAGAAGAGGCTGCAATTAAGAAGGCGATGATCACTCAAGCGGAAAAGGTCATTCTAGTATGTGAAAGCAGCAAGTTTGGCCAACAACACTTTTTCAAAGTGTGTGAATTGGAAGAAGTCGACGTAATAGTAACGAATCAAGCGCCGCCCCAAGACATCACTCACATTATAAAATCCTACGATATCGATCTTATCGTAACGGACCAATTAACGAGAACTAAAGTATGACAACTGCAATTAAAACCGCGATTATAGGTTATGGATTTTCAGCCAAGACCTTCCACATTCCATTTATTACCTCTTTGCCGGCATTTGAGCTTACAGCAATCAGCACGAGCAAGTTAGATGAAGTAAAAAATGACTGGCCACAAACACAGTGCTTTGCCGACTCTAATGATCTGCTGGTGGATTCAGATGCGGAATTGGTGATTATTACTGCACCCAACGATGTGCACTTTGATTTGGCTAAAAAGGCGTTAGAAAACAACAAACATGTCATTCTTGAAAAGCCTTTTGTTACAGAGGTAGCACAAGGTGAGCAACTGATTGAATTAGCAAAAAATAAAAATTTGCTGCTGAGCGTCTATCATAACCGCCGATGGGATGGTGATTTCCTAACGATTAAAAAGATGATTGAAGACGGACAATTTGGTGACGTGAAACACTATGAATCCCACTTCGACAGGTTCCGTCCAGCTGTACGTCAGCGCTGGCGTGAACAAGCTGCCGTTGGGGGAGGGATTCTATTCGATTTAGGCTCTCACCTGATTGATCAAGCAGTGACACTATTCGGTGTGCCCGAAGCGGTCACCGCTCAATGTGAAGTGATGCGTGAAGGCTCGAACAATGTTGATTATTTCCATGTTGTTTTGCATTACCCCAATCATTTAGCCATTTTACATGGCGACCTGTTTAGTGCGGGCCCCAATAAGCGTTTTACTGTCAAAGGTTCCAAAGGCAGCTTTGAGAAATGCGGACTTGATCCTCAAGAAGAGCGTTTGATTGCCGGGGTACAGCCTGATAACTCAACTTGGTCCGAAGAAGCCGCCGAACAATTTGGCATTTTTTATACTCTAGAAGAATCAAAAACAGTGCCTACAGAGCTGGGTGGTTATCAAAATTACTTCTCTCAAATGGCCCAAGCCATTCGAGAAGGTCAACAACCGCCCGTGAACGCTCAAGATGCGCTTTGGAGTATTCGTCTGATTGAGATGGCAATGGAAAGTAGCCGCTTGGGTCAAACCGTCAAAGTGAACAAAACAGCGTAGTAATGGCCATGAATGAAAAATTAACAGAGTTACTTGAACAAGAGAAGCAGCTCGTTTTCTCTGAGTTTAATCATGAAACCGCGTGGCAGATAGGCTGCGCGCTTAAGAAAGCCGCAGAGAGTCAATCGGCTGCTGTGGCAATAGAAGTGTATGCTTTTGAGCAAGTGTTGTTTAGCCACGCGATGCTAGGGACTTCAATCGACAATCAGGACTGGGTAAAACGAAAGCGCCAATCGGTGATGCGCTTTGGCCATAGTTCCTACTATTCAGGGCAATACAATGCATCAAAAAATCGAGATTTTGAAAGTATGCCTCATATCGACGCACGTGAGTACTGTGCTCATGGCGGTGCATTTCCGATTCGACTTAAATCTGGTGGGTTGATAGGGGTGGTGACGGTTTCTGGATTGCCGCAAGAAGATGATCACAATATGGTTGTCTCTGCTTTGCGAGAACTCATTTAACCGACGTCGATAATAAAAGGGTTGTAGTTTAGGGCAGAATGAAGAGACGACTTTGTTCCTATAGGGGGGAAGAGTTGTACTTCAAGCTATTTTCCCTAAACTACAAATTTGCTTATCGTTCGTTCTTTAGGTAGTCGATTGCAACTTCACCGTAAGGTAGGGTGAGATCAGCAATAAAGTGGCTAGCTGAAACAACTCGCTTAACTGGCAATTCATTAACTGGCGCCATTGCGTGAGCATGAAGCTCAAGTGCAGCAGGACCGGTGAACGCCCATTTCACATTGATATCTGTCATTTGGTAACGCACAAGCTGACAGATAGCGGGTGTGCCATCTACGTCAGGGATAGATTTCACTAGGAAGTTTTGTCCGCCTAGTGCTTCTTGAACAGCCATTTTATCTAGCTCTTCAAATTTGAAACCCATCGTACCTGTTGCAACACGAGTTTTGCCGTAATCTAAAGTACCTAGCAGTGTGTCGCCGTCGATTTCTAAACTAGGCGCGCCTAGCTTTTTAGGGAAGCCCCAAATCTCACGACCACCTGCAATCGGTGGGTGGCAATCAAGGAACATAGAGTGTACGTAAGAGCCAGGTTGACCTTCGAAAGTCACAGGGATAACTTGGCCAGACTCATGAAAAGAACCAAAACCGCTAGAGTCAGGCATACGCATGAATTCGTATTTTACGAGCGGTTCTGGCGCTTCTAAGCCTGGTGGTAAGATGCGCTCTAGTGCTTCAGGATCGGTTTCGTAAGTGATGATGAAGTATTCGCGGTCAACGAAACGGTTTGGAGCGACGGTATAAGCTGGATTACCTTGCTGAACTGGCATTCCAAATGGAAGAGACGTTTTTTCTGTCATGATTATTTCCAAAGATAAAACAAACGCTGAACCTTGAGAGTTCAGCGTTTTTGGCTAATTAGTAGTCTAAGATTTCACGCTCGCCGTGAAGCGCATCTTTTACGCCCTGAGCAAGTGCTTGCATCTCATCTTCACCTGGATAAACCACTAATTTGGCGTCGATAAAGTCAGTGTGTTGGCCAATCCAATCAACCATTGGCCCGCAATAAGCGATGCTGCCAGTTAGGATGATTGCATCCGCACTACCTGCTAGTGCTGCTGCACATGCGCCAATTTCTTTCGAAACTTGGTAAGCCATAGCTTTAAGAACTTGTGTCGCTTTCTCATCACCCTCTTTATGACGGTTTTCTACTTCCATCATGTCTTTTGTGCCAAGGTAGCTGTAGACACCGCCTTCACCGATAAGCTTTTTGTAGACTTCTTTATACGTATATTTACCAGAGAAGCACATATCGATAAGCGCTAGAGGTGGGATACCTCCTGCGCGCTCTGGGCTCATTGGTCCATCGCCACCTAGTGCAGAGTTAACATCAACGATGCGACCCGCTTTGTGAGCGCCAACACTTACGCCACTACCTAAGTGAGCAACAATAAGGTTAATCTTGTCGTAAGACTTTTTGTGCTCTTTTGCGTAACGGCGTGCCACTGCTTTTTGGTTTAATGCATGGAAGCTACGTACACGTGAGATGTCTGACATACCCGATAAACGTGCGATGTCGTCATACTCATCGACCATTACAGGATCGACAGTGTATGCTTCTTTGCTCGCATTGACTTCTTTCGCTAGCTCGTGTGCTAGGATACCGCCCAAGTTAGAGGCATGCTGACCATTTAGGCCGATTGTTGCGTCGTGTAGATACTCTTCATTGATACGGTAAACACCGCTCTGTAGGTTGCGTACCATACCGCCACGACCAACAAATTGGTCGATTTCGTGTAGCGTAATACCATTCTCTTTGAGCGTTTCTAAAATCAAATTCTTACGGTATTCTTTTTGCTCTGCAATCGTTTCAAAAGGTTCTAATTCAGCCATTGAATGGCCGATAGATTTACCAAGAATTAAAAACTCATCATCATAGACAGCAATCTTAGTCGACATGCCGCCAGGGTTAATAGCTAGAATTTTCATAGGGCTACCTGTTATTCAGCACACTGAGCAATCGCGCAAGCCATTGCGTAGTATTTAGTTTCAACAGAGTCAGAGCGAGATGGGAAATCAACCGGTGCGATAGTACCGATGATAAAGCTAGCTGCTTTCGCTCCACCTAGGAATGTGCTTGTTTTGTAGAAAGTGTTCGCAGCGTTGATGTCTGGAAGTAGGATAAGGTCAACGTCACCGCCCACTTCGGTATCCAAACCTTTATGCTCAACAGATTCTTTGCTGAATGCTAGGTCGATAGATAGAGGGCCATCAACAGTACAACCTTTGATACCGCCACGACGGTTCATTTGAGTCAAGATTGCTGCGTCAATGGTTGAAGGCATTGCTGTTTTCACGCCTTCAGTAGCCGCGATAACAGCAACTTTCGGGTTTTCAACACCAACATTGTGAAATACGTTGACGCACTGTTGAATCATTTGCGCTTTTTCGTTTACGTCTGGTGCGATGTTGATACCAGAGTCAGTGAATGCAAATACTTTGTGGTAAGTTGGGATATGAACAAAGCCCGCTTGAGAAACCAATTTCGTTTTCTTAAGGCCAGTTTCACGGTGAAGGATTGGACGAAGATATTCAGGTGTACCTAGTGCGCCGCGAGTAAGAACGTCAGCTTTACCTTCTTTTACAAGTGCCACTGCTTTTTGACATGCTTTGCTCTTGTTCTTTTCATCGATGACTTCAAATCCGTGAACATCAAAACCTACTTCTTCAGAGATTTGGAAGATCTTATCTTTGTCACCAACTAGGATTGGCTCTGCAATCTTTTGCTCAGTGATAAGCTTAAGGGCTTTTAGAGTAGTACGATCTTCCGCAGCAGCAACAGCAATTTTCTTAACGGTTTTGCTTTTCGCGATTTCTACGAAGGTTTCAAGTGATTTCAACATAATAGTTACCTCAATTGGGACGCTTTTCGCCCCATTGCAAAAATTGTTTGAGTGATATTCAAACGACATCAAATGTGAGTTTCAGAAAGAATCTGTAGGTGGTTTGGGGCTCTGGTTAAAGCATTTCGACAGTGGCAGCGATTCCCATACCACCTCCGATACACAATGTTGCCAATCCCTTGCTTAGTTCCTGACGCTTAAGCTCGTTAACCAAAGTGACGAAAATGCGCGCGCCAGATGCGCCAATTGGGTGTCCGAATGCAATAGAGCCGCCGTTAACGTTGACTTTGTTGGTATCCCATTGCATTTCTTTGTTGACTGAAATAGCTTGAGCTGCGAACGCTTCGTTAGATTCGATAAGGTCCAGCTCGTCCAGGTTCCAGTTAGATTTGTCTAGAACTTTTCGTGAAGCTTCAATTGGGCCGGTCCCCATGATGGTTGGATCAACGCCAACAGTTGCGAAGTTGACCAAACGAGCCATTGCTTGAAGACCTAGTTCTTTTACTTTTTCTTCAGAAGCTAAAATGACCATTGCAGCGCCATCGTTTACACCAGAAGCGTTACCCGCAGTTACACTGCCAGCTTTATCAAACGCTGGGCGCAGCTTAGCTAAGCCTTCTACCGTTGTTTGGGGGCGTGGAAACTCGTCTTGAGCGAACATTAGAGGTTCTTGACGCTTACGAGGTACAGCTACAGGAATAATCTCGTCGGCTAGACGGTTTGTTTCCAAGGCTTTTGCTGCTTTCATTTGTGACTGATAAGCAAATTCGTCTTGTTCTTCGCGAGAGATATCGTATTTTTTAGCGATGTTTTCGGCAGTTGTGCCCATATGGTAGTTATTGAATGCATCCCATAGACCGTCTTTGATCATGGTGTCTTCTGCCGTCCAGTTACCCATTTTTACGCCATTGCGTGAGTTAGGAAGAATATGAGGCGCTTGGCTCATATTTTCTTGGCCGCCAGCAATCACAAGATCTGCGTCGCCGTTTTTGATGGCTTGGTAAGCAAGCTGAAGTGCTTTGAGGCCAGAGCCGCAGACTTTGTTGATAGTTAAAGCAGAAGAATGCTCAGGAATACCTGCGGCAATGGCTGTTTGACGTGCAGGGTTTTGTCCACAACCTGCGGTAAGTACTTGGCCAACGATCACTTCGTCGACGTGGCTAGGATCGATTTGCTGCTGTTCCAGAAGGGATTTGATAACAGTAGCGCCTAGCTCAGTTGCAGGAATACCAGAAAGAGTACCACCGAAAGAGCCTAATGCAGTTCTTGAAGCTCCTAATACGAAAACGTTTTTATTTTCCACAATATAATACCTCTTAGCGAAGAAAAGATTCCTAGGCTTCTCCTTTTATTTAGAACTGCCTTGTACAAAAAGGAGGGAGTCAAGCCCAGGAATATAATTCTTAAGCCAAATAACAAATTGTTTTAGTAGTATGTAAATATGCACCAATCATTTAGATATAAAATGTTAAAGTTTTACTTTACTCGTAATAAAATACTCGTTCGGAACTTTAACTTATAATGAATACCTTAATTCATTGGATTGCAGTTAATTGATGTTCTATTTTCTACCCTAATCTATGATGGGGTCTCTATATCCTATCCCTAGGGCCTTGCATGCCTGCTCTCTACTCATATTGAGGTGAAGCATATATATGACAATAGCCACTTCCCAATTTTCATTATCCATATACCGAACATAGCCTATTAGTTACTTTTATACTTAAAAGCATAAATATGTTTAAATATCGAACTGACCAAATAACCTATTGATTTTTATTGAAACTAACACTAAGTGCATCAAGTTGAATGCTTTACCTCTGGATTATCCATTAAACATATTAGTTCAATGTTTATTTTGTTTTAATTATTACAATATGACTAAATATTACCTCCAGTCATTCTATTATCATATGCTTAGTGACGTAAACAATGATCTTTTTTAAATTGCTCGGTGGAGAGTGTTTTGTACAAATTAAATAAATATAATATTTAAATATGGTAGATTTAATTGTTCAAATATTATCTTAATGACATAAGGGAAATATACTTAATTATGAGAGTTATAATCTTTTAATTGTTAGATTTAAACAATAAAAACAATTACATCTTGCTACGTTGAGTATAAGTATAGAATTATTTTTAAAAACATATATGTAGTTCATTTTAACACTAGGGATCTATAAGAAATCATATACAATTCATATGAGATAAGTGGGTATAAAACTAAGTGCTTTTGCTTGGCCAAGTAAAAGTAATGTTCACACATCTAGTAAAGGTTTTTTGACTACAGTTCAATTATTTTCTCCTGTGAATATCCTCGATTAACGGCTGTCCAGTGACTTCTGCCGCTATATGCTACTTTTATTTGAGTAGAGTTAAGGATTATTTTTGAGGAATTCAGGATGAAAAACCTATCGATGCAAGCTCGTATTATGTTAGCGGTACTCGTTGCTGTCATTGTTTCGACGAGCATAGTGAGTTACACGGCTTACTTGAATGGCAAAAACATCATGATCGATAGAGTGGATAATAGTGAAATGCCCACTTTGGTAAAAAGTATTCGCAACTCGGTTAATGCTGAAATACAAGAGATGAAAATCGTAGCAAGGACAATTGCTGAAAACCCGGTTTTTATTGAATGGTCGAAAAACGGTGCTGATCCAGCGACTGAAAAGCTAATTATCGAGCATTTAGGCAATATCGTAAAAGCGAACGGGTTTAGTAACGCTTCGTTTGTAGATCGAGAAACCGCGAAGTATTGGAACCAAGATGGCTTTCTGAGAGTCTTGACTCCAGAAAGAGACAGTTGGTTTTTTAGGTTTAAAGCGAGTGGAGATAGTGAACTATCGAGTGTGTACAGAAGTAAAACGACAAAAGATGTCGATATATTCGTCAACTATCAACAAGTCAATGGCCGTGGATTGTCTGGTGTTTCCAAGTCGTTTGATGCGATGGTCAATTATCTCAATAGCTTTAAACTTGAGCAATCTGGATTCGTATTTCTTGTTGATGGCAAAGGCAATGTCAAAGTCCATCACGATGAATCCCTGAATGATAAATCAAGTCTTAGTGATTTATTTCCAAACCTTAATATTAGTTCTCTACTGAATAAGCAAGATTATGCATCGACGACGTCTGGTGATCTGGTGATATCGACAAGTTATATCGACAGCCTAGGCTGGTATGTTGTCGCTGAAGTGCCAAAACATGAGCTATTAAGTGGCGTTGAGCGCAGTGCCTATCTGTTGGTCATTATTCTTATTGTCACGACGATCTTCTTTGCTATTGTCAGCTACTTCTTGGCCGGTAAGTTGGTTAAGCCAATCAGTAATATGGCAGAGACGTTCACTGAGTTTGGTAAAGGTGGTGGCGATCTGACCAGTCGAGTTTCGGAGCAGCAGGCTCCTGAGATAGCCGCTTTGGCATCTGGGTTCAACTCTTTTGTATCCAATATTCAAGGTATCGTTAAAGATGTAATTAAAACTTCTATATCAGTAAAAGAGTCTTCAGAAACCGTAAACGAAGAGGCAGAAGCGTCCAAGCTTGCTTCTGATAAACAGCGGGATGAGGCGCATCAAGTGTCAGTGGCGATCACTGAAATGGGCACCACTATTGAAGAAATTGCAAGCAATGCCAATGTGGCGGCTCAAACCACGAACGATGCAGTAACTCGGGCCACAGGAGCCAAAGAGGTAGTCAACAGCTCTACTTTAGCGATCAACAACATGGCTAGCGAGATGGAAACGGTGGCTGCAAATATAGAAACTCTTGCTGAGAATACCAACAACATTAGCGGTGTGCTTGACGTGATTCGAGGTATCTCAGAACAAACTAACTTATTAGCATTGAACGCTGCGATAGAGGCCGCTCGAGCCGGTGAACATGGACGTGGATTTGCAGTCGTGGCAGATGAAGTGAGAGGGTTGGCTCAACGCACAAGTGAATCAACGGAAGAAATCAATAATATGATCAATGAGTTGCAAGAAGGGGCATCCACTGCGGTAAACTCGGTGCAAAATAGCAAAGAACAAGCAATGGTGGGCGTGGAAACGGCGCAAAAGACCAACGAGGCGCTAGAAGAAATTGTTGGCAATATACTCCACATCTCTGATCTCAATACCCAAATAGCGACAGCGACAGAGGAGCAGTCGGTGGTGATCAAAGAGATCAATGTTCATGTCGTGTCAATCAGCGATAGCTCCGAGCAGAGTACCAACGCGATTGGTAGCATAAAATCTTCAAGCGATAATGTGAGAGAGTCTTCTGTATATCTGAACAATCTAGTATCCCAGTTTAAGGTGTAACTTAAATTGGGGCAGGAGAGCGCCACAATAAGTGGATCTTTTAGCACGCCTCACTCAAATGGGTGAGGCCACCACAATAAGATAATCGATACAAGTTAGTTTTAGAGGTGCATACGTAGATTGTTTTCAACTTCATTGATAAGAGATTTAGGTACATCTTGCTCTGTGGCTAACTTTCTCCATTGAGAAACATGCTCGATAGTTTCATCAATAGTGGCGTCAATCATCTGTTTAGTGAACCTTGGACTGAGTTTGCGAAAAGCGTAGAAATCTTCTCGTGTGAAGTTGTCGCGTTTTCCATTTAACGTCATCCAATGCTGTGCTACCCAGCGACTGTCTGGTCTATATGAGTAGGCGATATCATAGGCGGGTGCCAGAGCCCACTTACCTTCATCATTCATCACAAAACCAAAGTTCTTCGAGTGATCGTCATGATTGCGCGCGACAACATTAAACAACATTCTCTTGAATAGCTGCTCAGCTTCGGTTGCTTTGAGCTTTAGGCTTCTTGCGACGCCAAAAAGTTCTTCGTAAGAGTATTCGCCACCTCTTTTGTAACTGATATGTGCCATCGCGTTTAGGGTTTGAGTATGAATTCGCTGATTGCCATTTCTATCAAAACGCTTGGTTAAGAAGTGGCGACGATTGCCTTCATTAAGCAATTGCGTTGGCATCATATCGATGCCACAAAGCTCATGCGCCATCAGATAGTAGCAATATTCCATTGCTCCGTAACCAAGGGGATCACCAAAGGTTTCTTTATTCTCGTTGTGTTCACTTACGCCATCAAACTTCATTAGGTAGTGGGAGAAGCCGTCGGGAGCTTCGACTTGGCCAGAGCGAACTTGTGTGAAGTCCTCGTTGAACGCTAGAACTGCTTTTGGTCTGGCACCACCTGCACTCATACCGACAGACATAAGAGCAAGCATTGCTTCTTGATCTGCGTTTCCTTGGGGATCTAACGCAACATCGAACCCTTCTCTCTGGCTCAAAATATCCTGTGCAACAGAAACCAATGAGCTGATCGTAATTTCTTTGGATTTCTCAAAATCAGCGCCATGGCTTGGTGGAGAGTAAGTGAGTGCTCCCATTCCTCGTTTACCTGTGTACTGCAATCGCTCTAATGGAGTGATGCTACTCGGTGAACGACCTTTACGAGCGACCCAGGCATTCAAAACGCTGTTACCAAAATCATCTGGCAATGAGTCGGCAAGCAAACCAGATAATCCCTTGAAGGTAGCAAAGTCTATGTTTGGAAAGGTATAAATTTTCTTTGCCAAAGGCATCATGAGTGGTGATAGTTCTAATCCAGAATCGACAAACTTGTTATCGTACTCAAAAGCGCTTTGCTGAGTTTCAGTATCGTAGCTGGCTGCGCCAACCATTGTTTCATTGTAGTGAACTTCAATGAATTGTTTCACCATCCTAAATCTTCCTCGTTTGGAGTATGTTTATCTTTATCTTTATCTTTATCTTTATCTTCTTTCTTTCTTGGGCTTGATGCTCTCACCCGCTCCTTACCTTTGAGCTTGGCCAATTGAATAGGGGATATGGGAGTAGGGGGAAGGAAGGTATCAAGTTGATCGGTTATGTCCAGTGCAATAAGCACTGACATTATTGTCTCCAGAGTGGCCTTACCATTTTCTGCTCTAGCTACCTTTTGCCTTGTCAGTCCTGTTGCTTCAGCGATCTCTTCTTGAGATTTGTTGTTGTTCAGCCGATATTGGCGCAGGCGATCCCCGATGAGTTCAGCTAGCGCAGAGGCGGTCATTAGAGAATATGTCATGCTTACCACTCAATGTTTTATTTTTATAACATTATAGTTATTATTGGTGTCTAATGTGGTTATTTTAAAACATTATAAGATATAGTTTTGAGAGGTGGTCATAGAAATGTTAGATGTTTAATGTCCTATTATTGTAACTTTATGAGGTTTATATTTGTATAGTGTTATATTTTTAACTCATTATCTAATAGTTGCTGCCAAGCCATGTTGCTTGACTAAAAGGCACGAACTGCTTTAGCATTCCATCATCATTTCTCAATGAGGTTACGCCAACATGAACAACTAAACCTGTCATCCATTTTTCATTTTATTTTTGGATCTACAGGGTTAGTAGGCGTAGCTCACTTTCCGATATTTATTTTGCAGCCACTTTTTTTTTCATTGCAATGATGAAAACCAGTGCCTGCATGAATTTTATCCCTTTATTATCTCAGGCTACGACTGTTGTCCCTGTCATACAGGAGACAAATTATGTCAATTTTACAAGCAGATAACATCAGCTATCAATTTGATGATGGCGAGACATTATTTCAGCAATTGTCGTTTTCCATGACTCAACGCCGAGTGGGGTTGGTTGGGCGAAATGGTGTGGGTAAATCAGTGCTCGCATCAATTCTCAGCGGGGAGAAAACGCCTTCTGCCGGAGTTGTAAAATTGCCCACATCATTCGCAGTATATCGTCAACAACCTTCGCATTTACTTTCGGATACAACTTCTATCGCTCAGTTTTTGGGCAAACAGGAAGTACTGACAGCTCTAAAAGAGATCGCATCCGGTGATTGTTCAGATCATTGGTTCGATATAGTGGGTGAGCAATGGGATTATCCCAATAAACTAGCTGAGCAGCTGACGCAAATGAGGCTACCAGCTCAGATTGATTTTCCTTGCGCACTTCTTAGTGGTGGTCAACTGGCTCGGTTACAGCTGTGGCAACTATTTGAAAGTGACGTCGAGCTGCTCATTCTTGATGAGCCATCTAATCACCTTGATGTGATAGCAAAGCAATGGCTGATTGACTCCATGCGTACATTTGAGGGGGCGATATTACTCATTAGTCATGACCGGGAATTGCTTCGTCAGATGGAAGAGACTTGGGAGCTCTCTACACTCGGTTTGCAAGTGTTTGGTGGCAACTATGATGTTTATGCCGAACAGAAAAGAGCAGAGTTACAAGCCGTAGATCGAAAGTTGTCCAGTGTTAGCAAGCAGAAAAAGCAGTTGGAGAAACAAATACAGCTCAATCGTGAAAAAGCCGAAAAAAGAGCCGCTCAGGGTAATAAGCTCCGAAAAAGTGGTAGCCAGCCAAAGGTGTTACTCGATAAAAAGAAGGACAAAGCCACCGCGAATGCCTCTAGTCGTAACAAAAACGAACAACTTCGGCATGCTCACCTGCAAGAGAAAGTACAGCAACTAACAAAGAGAAAGGAGCAATTAGAAGGGCAAAAGCTGCACTTTACAGATGGCCCAAACCGTTCGAGAAACGTCGTTTCAATGAGACGCGCGGTTCTACCTTTTGGTCGTGCGGACCCGATAACATTGGAAATCTCTGCCAACGATAAGATTCACCTTATCGGTAATAACGGATGCGGGAAATCGACGTTATTGAAAACGCTGTTAAATGAACTGGCTCTTAAAAGTGGACAACTGCAAGTGAATATACCAAGGTATTATCTCGACCAGCACTTTGATGTGATTGACCCAGAGCTTTCTTTGCTGGGAAACTTAATAGAACATTGCGAGGGAGTGAATGAAAGTGACGCCAGAACCTTGCTGGCAGGGATTGGTTTTCGTCGCGACAATGTCTTTCGTCTCGGTCATATGCTTAGTGGAGGAGAGAAGATGAAGTTAGCAATGCTGATTGTTAGCCATCAACCAAACCAACCACTGCTGCTACTTGATGAGCCCGACAATCACTTAGATATCGATTCAAAGGCCATGCTTGCGCAGGCTCTATGTAACTATCGAGGAGGTTATATTCTCGTAAGTCATGATCAAGACTTCACCAGAGAAGCTGGGGTTAAAAGGCAAGTGGCTTTGTAAATTGTTCATATAAAAACACAATTTATTGGGGCAGTGAAACACGAAGCTGCCCCAACAATAGTTTCAGAAATCGTTCTGAATGAGATCCCTCTGTATCACGTAGAATTCAGACGCTATTTCCCTCAGTGTTCAAACTGTTTGACTTGAGTTTGAAAGTCATTGGAAATATTTTTTAGCTTGTTGCTTATAGAAACTGCTCTTTGAACCATGCCTTCACAACTCACGATAGTGTCAGATATGCCTCCCATTTGATTGGCGATGAGACTAGCTGTTTGAGACTGCTCGTTAGAAGCCGTTGATATCTCAGAGTTAAGATTATTAATCTTAGATATTGCTTCAGATACTTCTTGCAAAGATGCTCCTGATTTTTCGACCTTAAGCACTACTTCATCTGTTTTGGATTGGCTTATCTCCATCGCTTTAACGCTGCTTAATGCGCCTTCTTTTATTTTCTCAAGAATTTCTTCAATTTCTGTCGTGCTATCCTGGGTTTTTTGAGCAAGACTTCTCACCTCATCAGCAACCACTGCAAATCCTCTCCCTTGCTCTCCCGCTCTTGCGGCTTCAATAGCTGCGTTTAACGCTAGTAGGTTTGTTTGATCTGCAATACCCCTAATCACGTCTAAGACTTTACCGACGTTGCTACTGTCTTCTGCAAGAATACGTATTATTTCCGCTGCCTTTGAAATTTCTTCTACTTGGATTTCGATAGCATTCTTTGCATGGTGCATGGATTGTGAGGATTGCTCAAGGGTACTGTCGGATTGAACAACCGAATCAAAGGATATCGATGCAGTTCTAGATACTTCCTCTGCAGAATGAGCCATCTCGGTGGTAGAAGTTGCCACTTCTTCAGTAATATCACTCTGCTTTTTTGTCATCTCATTGATGGAGTTCGAAATATCTTCTAAGTCAGTGGATTCGCAGTTCAGTTCTTGGCTTATTTGCTTTAGAGCGGCTACAGTACTAACCATAAACTCTTTTAACTTCATAGCATTGTTTTCTAACTCTCCAAATTCGTCATTTTTCTGGGTTTTAAAGTTGACGTTTAAATGACCATTGGAAAGTTGATATATTCTTTTATTTAAGCTCTTTAGAGGATTTATAAAAGAGGCTGTTAGGTAGATATAACTAACAATTAAAGAGAGCAGAGAACAGAAAATGATTAATATATAACTAACTTTAATCGCAGACTGAGCGTCACTGACTATTTGTTTTGCTTTAGTGCTTCCTTTCTCTTCTATAGCTTCAGAAATTTGATCAAGTAGCTTTGAAGGAGCTCTATCCATTCCTTTGACTGCTTTATCACCTACAGAAGAATCAAATCCAGATGCGACAAATTTCTGTTTGCCTTCCGAATATGAATCCATCATTTTCTTATGGGCAGTTAAAAACTCGTTTGCAAATGATTTAAGTTCCACATCACCGATCGTCTTGTGAAGTGTTTCAACCAATTGTGATGTTAATGCTCCTTGTTCCTGAAATTGCTTCCAATATTTTTTCAGCTGATCTGGGTTAGCGCCTCGAAGCAAAACATTTTTCCACTCTTGTACTTGCCGCTTAAAAGCGATATTTGCTTTTAGAGCAATTTGAGTTTGTTGAACCTCTCTCGCTTCCAACTCGGCAAAAGAAGTCGAAGTAGCTTGGAGTTTTATTGAAATGAAAATAGCGACACCAACAAGTAGAATAAGTGCACTACCGATGATTAGAAGCACCTTTGTTCGAATACTAGTATTTGAATTCATTTAAGTAGAACCAAAAAGTTAGAGTAATTAACTTATTTTTAGCAGCTTCTGAACAAATCACTTTAAGCCTATGCATTTTCACGACAACCATCACTAATTATTAACAGCCTTTGCAAGGCTCAACATTCCATAGGTCTATACAAAGCCATCTCTATCGTTCGTATTATAAGTGATATTCATCAACTTTATTTTAGGGTAATAACTCAAATAAAAGATCAATATCACACATTGACAGCTGGTTAAATACAAACCAATTGTTTGGCGTTAGGATGTTCATCGAAACGTTTCGATGAGTTTTCTTATTGTGAAAATCGCAATAGATTGAATGGGTTTTTTTACACGTCAAAGCGCGTGTGGTGTAGCAGGGTGTTGGTAGATTAGAAATGAAAAAGTCCTCTCTTATTAACTCAGAGCTGTCTTATTTGGTGGCGACGCTTGGGCATACGGATGAAATCACCATTTGTGATGCAGGCCTTCCTATTTCTGATGAGCGTCAACGCATTGATCTGGCTTTAAAGCGGGGTGTGCCGGGGTTTATTGAAACTGTTCAAGCGATCTTGAGCGAGTCGCAAATTGAAGCAGTGGTATTGGCAAGTGAGTTTGCCGAGATAAGCCCTGGTACACATGAGCAGTTGATCGCGGAACTCAAAAGTGAAGAGCAGCGCAGTGGGGCAAAAATTGACGTCCAATATGTTAGCCACGAAGCATTTAAAACTCGTACACACAAAAGCCGAGCGTTAGTGAGAACTGGAGAATGTACACCTTATGCTAACGTTATCTTCATAGCTGGCGTAGCATTTTAATCGCGGTTGAGGACGAAACATGACGGAAGCTATTTTACAACTGGACTCAATCGAAAAAGCTTTTCCCGGTGTAAAGGCGTTGGATAAGGCTAGCCTCAATGTCTATTCAGGCCGCGTCATGGCGCTACTTGGCGAAAATGGCGCAGGCAAATCCACTTTGATGAAAGTTCTTACTGGAATTTATTTTTCAGATGCAGGCAGCATTCACTACAAAGGTTTGCCTGTTTCATTTAAAGGACCTCGTGAATCTCAACATGCAGGCATCAGTATTATCCACCAAGAGTTGAATCTTATTCCTGAGTTAACTATTGCTGAGAATATTTTCTTAGGCCGCGAAATTACCGGTGCATTTGGCCGCGTCTTGTGGAGCGAAATGTATCGTCAAGCTGACAAATTGTTGGCGCGCTTGAATGTTAAGCACAGTTCAAAAACCCTATTGGGTGAATTGAGCTTAGGTGAGCAGCAGATGGTGGAAATTGCCAAAGCACTTTCGTTTGAATCGAAAGTTATCATCATGGATGAGCCTACCGATGCGCTCACTGATACAGAAACGGAATCGCTTTTTAAAGTGATCAATGAGCTTCGAGATCAAGGCTGTGGCATTGTTTATATCTCTCACCGTTTGAAAGAGATATTTGAAATTTGCGATGACATTACCATTTTGCGTGACGGCAAATTTATCAATCAATGCCAAGTGAGCGAAACCGATGAGGACCACTTAATCGAAATGATGGTCGGCCGTAAACTCGAAGAGCAATACCCTCGAATTGAAGCCAAACACGGCAAGGTTTGCCTACAGGTTTCCGGATTAACAGGCTCGGGTATTCATGATGTCAGCTTCCACCTAAACAAGGGCGAAATACTGGGAATATCTGGTTTGATGGGCGCTGGTCGTACGGAGTTAATGAAGGTGATCTACGGAGCCCTTCCTAGTGAAAGTGGATCCATTGAACTGAATGGCAAAACAATTAAACCTACCAGCCCGCAACAGGGATTAGCTAGCGGTATTGCGTATATTTCTGAAGATCGCAAAGGAGATGGCTTAGTACTTGGGCTGTCGGTGAAAGAGAACATGTCTCTCTGCGCGCTAGACAAATTATCGAGTGGCATGCAGATCCAGCACAGTAAAGAAGTGCTCGCTGTTGATGATTTCGTCATGTTATTCAACATCAAGACGCCAAACCGTAATCAGATTATCGGTAACTTATCTGGTGGTAACCAGCAAAAAGTCGCCATTGCGAAAGGGTTAATGACCCGGCCGAATGTATTGATTCTTGATGAGCCGACCCGTGGTGTCGATGTTGGTGCGAAGAAAGAGATTTATCAGCTAATCAATAAATTTAAAGCAGAAGGGATGAGCATTATTTTAGTCTCTTCAGAGATGCCTGAAGTACTGGGCATGAGTGATCGCATCTTAGTCATGCATGAAGGTCGGATAACGGGTGAGTTTGATGCAAGTGAAGCGAACCAAGAGAAGTTGTTGGCGTGCGCCGTCGGAAAGAAAGTGAATGAGGAAGCAGCATGAGTAGTAAAGCGATGAGCAAGTCTGCAGAACTAGGTGAAAAGAAACTGTTTAGCAAGGAGTGGCTAATTGAGCAAAAGTCTCTGATCGCCTTGCTACTTTTGATTGTTGTGGTTTCGTTCTTGAATCCAAATTTCTTCACCGTCGACAATATCTTGAACATTCTGCGCCAGACGTCCGTTAATGCCATCATTGCTGTTGGTATGACATTAGTCATTTTAACTGCAGGGATAGATCTAAGTGTCGGTTCGGTGCTTGCGCTTTGTGGCGCGTTTGCCGCTAGCCTGATTGCATTGGAAGTGCCGGTTCTCATTGCTGTGCCTACAGCGTTGCTTGCTGGTGCTGCATTGGGAGCGATCAGTGGTGTGATTATCGCTAAAGGCAAAGTGCAGGCGTTCATTGCCACTCTGGTTACAATGACACTTCTTCGTGGTGTCACTATGGTCTTTACTGAAGGACGACCAATTTCTACAGGATTCACTGATACCGCAGACTCGTTTGCTTGGTTTGGTACAGGCTATGCGCTTGGCATCCCTGTGCCCGTATGGCTGATGGTTATTGTTTTTGCTGCAGCTTGGTATTTACTCAACCACACTCGCTTTGGCCGGTACGTTTATGCGCTAGGCGGTAATGAATCAGCAACTCGCCTTTCTGGAATTAACGTTGACCGCGTGAAGATAGGCGTTTATGCCATATGCGGTTTATTGGCTGCGTTAGCAGGCATTATTGTCACTTCTCGACTGTCGTCAGCACAGCCAACAGCTGGTACAGGTTATGAGCTAGATGCGATCGCTGCAGTTGTTTTAGGCGGTACTAGCTTAATGGGCGGAAAAGGCCGAATCATGGGGACCTTGATTGGTGCTCTGATCATTGGCTTTTTGAACAATGCGCTTAATTTGCTAGACGTCTCCTCTTACTACCAAATGATTGCAAAAGCAGTGGTCATTCTATTGGCCGTCTTGGTAGACAACAAAAATAAATAGCAGCTCGAAAACGGCTTGAGAGCTTACTTTTAGGCCACCCTACACAAAGGACAACATAATGAAAAAATTGATTACTTTTATTTTTTCGGTACTACTGACTTCGTTCTATTCAGTGGCGGCACACGCTCAAGATACGATAGCGATAGTACTTTCCACTTTAAACAACCCATTTTTTGTCTCGATGAAAGATGGCGCTGAAGCGAAAGCAAAGGAATTAGGTTACAAGCTTATTGTTTTAGATTCACAAAACGACCCAAGTAAAGAGCTTTCGAATGTAGAAGATCTGACGGTACGTGGTGTAAAAGCCATTTTGATTAACCCGACAGACTCTGATGCGGTAGCAAACGCAATTCGCATGGCAAATCGAGCTAACATCCCTGTGATCACTCTTGACCGTGGTGCAAGTCGTGGAGATGTCGTGAGTCATATTGCTTCGGATAACGTGGCAGGCGGTGAAATGGCGGGTCAATTTATCGTTAGCAAAGTAGGCGACAACGCAAAAGTTATCCAGCTAGAAGGTATTGCTGGCACTTCTGCTGCTCGTGAACGCGGTGAAGGTTTTATGAAAGCAGTCAAAGCAAGTCATATGGACTTACTCGCTAGCCAACCAGCAGATTTTGACCGAACAAAAGGTCTAAACGTCATGGAAAACCTACTGGCAGCACACCCAAATGTTCAAGCTGTGTTTGCACAAAATGATGAGATGGCGTTAGGCGCTCTTCGCGCTGTTCAAGCTTCAGGCAAAAAAGTCCTGATTGTTGGTTTTGATGGCACAAAAGATGGCATTGCCGCAGTAGAGCGTGGCAAACTGGCGGCGACCATAGCACAGCAACCTGCGTTGATTGGCGAACTTGGCGTCGAGACGGCAAGCAAAGTACTAAAGGGCGAGAAAGTTGAGAAAAACATTCCGGTACCTTTGAAAATTATTACTAAATAATTCGCTTTTTATAAACTTCTGCTCTTTCCACAGCGCTTGTGCGAAAGAGCAGAAAACCACGTTTACATTGTAAATCCAAGTGAATCTTTTCCGCTTCAGCTCAAGGAAGTTGTATGAATAAATTAGTCGTGTTGGGTAGCGTGAATGCTGACCATGTTCTCCAAGTCCCTTCATTTCCGCGTCCGGGTGAAACACTGCACGGTGCAAATTATCAGGTGATACCTGGCGGAAAAGGAGCCAATCAGGCCGTTGCAGCCGCGCGCTTGAGAGCGGATGTGGGTTTTATTGCCAGTATTGGTGACGACCCGTTTGGCATGGATATTCAAAAACGTTTTAAGAGCGAAGGCATCAACATTGCCGGCATAAAGATGCAAGCCAATAGTCCGACTGGTATCGCGATGATTCAGGTCGCTGAAAACGGTGAAAATAGTATCTGCATCTCTGCTGAAGCCAATGGCAAATTAACTGCCCAATCCATTGAAACTGACTTTGATAGCATTCGCCAAGCTGACTATCTGTTAATGCAGTTAGAAACGCCAATAGATGGAATTGAAAAAGCGGCTGAAGTTGCCAAAGCAAGCGGGACTAAAGTTGTTCTTAACCCTGCTCCAGCGCAAGCGCTTTCGGATAGTTTGCTGTCTAGTATTGATATCATTTCTCCGAATGAAACAGAAGCTGAAGTGTTGACTGGTATCGCTGTCGTTGATGATTCGTCAGCGCAACTTGCTGCAAATGTGTTACATGAAAAAGGCATTCCATTGGTGTTAATCACCTTGGGCGCCAAAGGTGTGTGGTTAAGTCAAGAAGGTATTGGCCAATTGATTTCTGGTTTCCAAGTAGACGCGAAGGACACCACGGCCGCGGGAGACACCTTCAATGGTGCTTTAGTTACTGGCCTATTAGAAAATATGTCTTTAGAATCAGCAATTAAGTTGGCTCACGCTGCAGCTGCTATTTCTGTTACTCGCTTTGGCGCACAGACTTCGATTCCAACTCGCGTGGAAGTTGAAGACTTCCAACAAGATCAATAAAAGGATCCAATATGGCAACGATGAAGGACATTGCTAAGCTCGCAGGTGTGTCTACATCGACGGTTAGCCATGTGATCAATAAAACTCGCTATGTAAGTGAAGAGATCTCTGAGCGAGTCAATAACGCCGCTAAAGAGCTCAATTACTATGCTCCCTCGGCATTGGCTCGAAGCTTGAAAATCAACCGAACTAGAACGATAGGTATGCTGGTTACCACTTCAACCAACCCATTTTTTGGAGAAGTGGTGAAAGGTGTCGAGCGCAGTTGCTACCAACAAAACTACAATCTCATTCTTTGTAACACCGAAGGCGATAACCAGCGCATGAAAGCGTCCATCGATACCTTGCTGCAAAAGCGCGTCGATGGATTGCTCTTGATGTGTTCTACCTTAGAAGGTGAACAAATCGCTGGGCTAGAACGCTATCCAGATATTCCAATTGTGGTGATGGACTGGGGGCCAATGTCATTTGCATGCGACAAGATCCAAGATAATTCGTATCGCGGCGGTTATATGGCCGCAAATTACTTAATTGAAAATGGACATAAAAATATTGGCTGTATTACCGGGCCACTGTTAAAGCATCCTGCTGAACATCGATTTAATGGTTTTAAAACGGCTTTAGCAGAAAATAATATAGAGTTAAATGACAACTGGATTGTTGAGGGCGATTTTGAATGCAAAGGTGGCTATGAAGCATTTAAAACACTGCATGCAAGCGGACCACTGCCCAGTGCTATTTTTGTCTGTAACGATATGATGGCGATGGGGGCGATAAACGCCGCCAACGAAGCTGGGATTCGAATCCCAGATGATCTGTCGATCATCGGGTACGACGACATTCACATCGCGCAATACATGACGCCAGCGTTGACAACGATCCATCAGCCTAAATATCGATTAGGACAGGCGGCGGTTAGTACTCTATTACAAAGGTTAGAAAAAGAGATTGTGGAACCAACAATTGTGCAGCTAGAGCCGACTTTAGTACCTCGAAAAAGTGTTCTCGCCAAGTAGCTCTTTGAACCCTCATGATAGAGTAAATATACTCGTTCCAGTTCCTATCATAGATATTAATTTCTTCTCTGATTTTTTATAAAAACTTATTATCAATTTTTTTAATTATGGTTAATTATTAATTTGCATTTTACTTGAAAGAAATAATATATTGTTTTTGAAGGTGATTGATATTCCCTCACTTTATTCATTAATAATGCAACAACGATAATAACCACTTATTATTTGGCTATGATATATGGTTTTCATTGTATTGAATTTATTTCAATGTTCATTATGCTTGCTCTAATTATATATTTTAATTATTGATTTGTATTTCTAGGGTGATTTTTAGTGATAACATAAAGGAAAAATTAAGATGGAAGCGAAGAAAAAAATTACTTGGTTCGTTATATGTTATTTTGCGGCAATCCTGATTTTTGCGTTCCTAGCGAGGTACGAATACTCTACGGAGAAACCAAACTCTATACCTAGCAAGATGTCTGCCGCAGAACCGTATGATGTTTTAAACTACTCAGAGTGCATGTCAAATGTCGCTTACATTCCTGAGTATTACTGCAAAGGTGGTAAAACACAACACAATACATAAGTACTCAACAGTGCTTGGGGTTTCTTAAAATATTATGCTCCATTAATATCTTGTTGGTACTAACGTATTGGTGAAAGATTAGCCGTAGATTCACTACGAAACCTACGGCTTGAAAAAGTCACGCTATGCCAAGTTTATACCAATTCCATCAATTATTTAATCATTCTTGCTGGCTAAAATCTCCAAGCACAGCGTTAGAATTTTCATAATTAGAATAACTAGTTATAAAAATCCTGCCTCGTTCTGAACGATTCTTTCTGCGCAAATTTCTGATCACTTAATTAATGGCATTGGTATTACAATTACGCTTCTCGCCTTGTGTCTCCTAAGAATAACAGCTCCTACAGCTAACAATATAAAGCTGAGAGCAGCTAAGGGAAAAATCAAGGAAACGACGTCTCCATAATTGGCAGTAGTGTTCAAAGCTGTGCCTGCGATAGCAGCACTGATGGGGAAACTACTTTGTTGGACGGTATTCAGTACAGAGCTCGCTTCACTTGCTTGTGTTTGTTTAACATTTGATAAAGCGATTCTAAATGCACTTGAGACTAAACAAGAATTGCCGAAACCAGCTAAGCCAGTGGCGAGAACTAAATCCCATGCATCTATTTGATTTCCATACAAATAGATGACGAATATCGTAGCGAAAAATGCCACTAGTACAAAGCAGATCCCAATTAGGTAGTAATGATGGTTGCGAATCTTATTACTAATACGTTTGCTCAAAATACTGCCGAAAAAATACATCAGCCCCAGAGAAATAAACGTGTTCCCCGATTGAAGAGGGGTAAGACCTAATTTACTTTGCAAGGTTAGAGAAGTGACGAAAACGTATCCAGGGAATGTCATTGCTACTCCTACCAAACATATGACTCCAATTAAAAAATTGGGCGTCTTAAACAGTGACGGAGGAAATACAGGCTGCAGAGATTGTGCTTCTTTGCGCTTTTCAAGATTCCATAGTTTCCAACCTAAGGGAGCGACAGCGAGCATTAACCACCATAATAGCGGCCAACGACTTCCCAGTGTGATTGGAATTAACAGCATCGATAGAAAAAGCGTAAAGAGGGTGATGCCATCAATGTCCATATGAGGTACGGAATCTGTATAAGACTCTGGTATTGCTTTAAGGCCAAACAGCAAAACAAACATACAAACAGGAATGTTGACAAAGAACGTCAGTCGCCAACCAAGATCAAAAACGTTTGCAGACACTAACCAACCGCCCAAAGACTGACCCAAGACAAATGATAACCCACCGATTGATGTGTAAATACCTACCGCTTTACTGTGTCTTTCTCCAGATAAAGAGGAGTGTATAATAGCGAGGATTTGTGGAATCAATAATGCGCCAAACACCCCCTGAAGCAGGCGACCGATGAGCATAGGTGTTAGGCTTTGAGACAATCCACATATGATAGATGCAATACCAAATCCGACGACACCAGTTATAAATAGCCGCTTTCTCCCGTATCGGTCTCCGAGTCGGCTTCCTGTGGCAATCATCGCAGCATAAGAAAGGCCATAGATGCCTACAATGAGTACCAATCCAATATCATTTGTGTGAAGAGACTGGCCAATGCTTTTTAAAGCGACATTAACAATTGAGAAGTCAATTTGAGGAAGTAATTGACCTGCAACAAGCAGTACCAAAGCAAACGTACTGAGTGAATTATTAGTAGATTTCATAATAGGTCCTTGAGATCTATACCAATTCGAAATGAATCGTTATTATGAAACCTGCGTGATCTGTATCAAGAAACGTCTTAGACACGTATAAAGAGTATCAGGATAAATATGGCGAATAATAATTATCAATTGATTGGCGATTTTCTTCGCCGAAAACGAGAAAGCTTGGCTCCGGAAGAGATGGGGTTGCCTACCCCTATTCGTAGCCGAACACCAGGGCTTCGTCGTGAAGATGTTGCGGATCTCGCGGGAATGAGCACAGTCTGGTATAGCAAGATAGAGAGAGGTAAAGCAAACGGGATCTCTGATCTCAGTTTAACCGCGTTGAGTGACGCATTGCGTTTGAACCCATCTGAGAAGCAGTACATCAAAACCTTAGCCACTCAACAACACCATATTCCATCAGAGCCATGTTTTGAGATATCTCCGGAATCTAGAAGGATGTTGAATCAACTCGATCCATTTCCAGCAATTGTTATCAATGACTACTTTGATATTCTGGCATGTAATCAGTCTTATATACGTATGTGTGGTGTCGATCTTAATTCGTTATCAGAAGATGAACGCAACTACGTCTATCTCACTATCACGCATCCTAACTGGCAAAAGTTTTTGCAGATAACCGATTCGAATACTTTGGATGTAAATCTACAACGTATGGCTGCAGTGCTTCGAGCGATGTCAGCGTCAAGAGCAGATGATCATATTTTGCGGCAAAGAGTTGAACGATTTCAGTCTATCTCGGAAGCGTTCAGCGATTTTTGGAATGAAAAATCGGTGCGATATTGCGATGAAGCGGAGTTTGAGTTTTTGCATGCTGAACTGGGCTTAATTAATTTCAAAAAGCAGATTTGGTGGAATTTCTCTGCGAATACATGCGGCCGTTTAGTTGTCTACCACGCGCAAACGGATACAGATTATCAAAACTTGGCGAGCATTTGGAATTAACATAACGCAAAGCTAAGCAGTACTGGAGTGATTAATGGAAATTAGAATAGATACCTTAGAAGATGGAAAAGTTGTCGCTTTATTAGAAGAGCACCTGAGCGATATGAGGGCTACAAGCCCTCCAGAAAGTGCCCATGCGCTAGATCTAGAGTCGCTAAAAGCAGATAGTATCACCTTTTTCAGTAGTTGGGTGCGAGATGAGCTTTTGGGTTGCGTCGCGCTGAAAAGGCTTGATACTAGCCATGTCGAGCTAAAGTCAATGCGAACATCCAGCTCTGCAAGAAATAAAGGTGTGGCGACAGCTATACTTAACCATGCCATTAATTACGCAAGAAAAAATGGATTTGAAAGAATTAGTTTAGAAACAGGCTCTCCTGATTATTTCAAACCAGCAAGAACCTTGTATGAAAAGTTTGGCTTTCGCTATTGTGAACCGTTTTCTGATTATATGCTTGACCCCTATAGTAAGTTTATGACGCTCAATTTACTCAAGTGAAAAGAATAATCAAATAAGTAAAGTTTCTTAATGATAATAAAATTCACTTCTATTTTTAACATTGCTTTTCATTGCAAGGTCATGAAAATATTACAGTTTACCATTCTAAATATATATATTTAACATCATAAAAAATAAGTGTATAAATAGCGGCTCAATAATAATGAACTAAATTAATGGACCGTTGATTATGATGAAAACATTCTCATATCGAACTTTATTGGTATTTTCAGCAATTATTTTATTTTTTCTCCCTTTTTTAACTAATGCTAAAACTATCAATAACGAAGTAAATAAGGGCACGCCAAATGTGTTATATGTTCTCGACAATACCAGTTATGACGGAATTAGTGACGGTAGTGTGCAAGTGTGTGATATCAACAAATCTGATGGAACGCTCGCGAATTGTAGAGTAACCAAATACGATTTTTCGGAGCCTTGGGACATCGCCGTAGATAGAAATACCATGAACGCGTTTATCGCTAATATTTCTACAAGAAATAATGGTGAAATGACGGACTGCAGAATAAATGCGAATACTGGCGATCTGGAAGATTGCTATGGCATAGCGCACTTTCCTCTATCGGAATCAGTAGCCTTAAGCCCTTCCGGAAAGTCAATTTACGTAGCGACTGAGGCAAGTGGTGTCGATTCTAAAGCCGATAATTTATATACATGCCAAGTGAATAAACATCCTGATTTTGACATTTATGGATCAGATCAAATAAAAAACTGTACTCATCGAGAGGCCACTTTCATGCCCATTCATAAAGTGGTTACCAACCCTTTTGGTACAAAGCTTTATGTTTCGGGACGACATGTATCAAAAGGGGCGATTACACCTTTTGGAACAGTCGCACCATTAAGTGCAGAATCGAGCCAAGACGATAAAGGGATAATATATGACACAGCCTTTTCAAACTATGGTCACTTTGTGTATCTTGCTACGGATTTAGGTATAGAAACATGTAAAGTGAATACCGATGGTTCCTTCTCAAATTGCAAATTCAGTAACGTAATGGATTGGCGCACTTGGGGAATCGCAGTTAATGCGGCAGGGACGAGAATGTATGTTGATCTACCTAGTGGAGCTGGTGTTGATGTATGTACCTTAAATACGGCCGATCATATGCCAAGTTCTTGCAAACCAGCAGGAGGGAGTTTCGTTGACCCAAGTCGACTAGCGTTACTTTAATTAAGGTTGAAGCTCTACATTATTAATTTGATGTAGAGCTTTGTTTATTTTAACGGAAACTTAGTTGGTGACGAAGGCGTTACTATTTCCCAGCTTTTAACAGTGAAATGTTTCTCGAGTTTTCTATAGTTCTCTATTAAATGGGAAGTCTTAGATTTCTAACATTCTGAATTAATGGAGTAATGTTAGTCTCATGGTTCTTGAAAATGTAGGAGTTTAAGATGTTTACAGGAATCATCCAGTCTGTCGCCAAACTTGTTGATGTGAAAGACTGTCGAGGTATTAGAACATTTAAAATTCAATTTGAAGAAGGTTTTTGCAACAAACTTGAAATAGGAGCTAGCATTGCCGTTGATGGTGTTTGCTTAACAGTCACAGAAATCTTATCTCCAACTTTTGTCAAATTTGATGTGATGATACAAAGCTTGTTGATCACTACTTTAAGCCAGTTTGAACAAGGCAATTGGCTCAATGTTGAGAGAGCAGCGAAAGATGGAGCTGAGATTGGTGGGCACCCACTGTCAGGCCATGTAGATTTTAAAACCAAACTAACGGACATACGTCAAATAGAGGACAATTACTGTATTCGATTTGCTTTGCCAGACAATTGGAAACGTTATGTTTTTTCCAAAGGCTATATTGCAATTAATGGCGCGAGTTTGACGGTTGCCGAGGTGGACAAGGAAAACCAATGGTTTGAAGTTTGGTTAATCCCTGAGACTAGAAGGGTGACAACATTTGAACATAAGCAAAATGGCGACGAAGTAAATATAGAAATTGAAAGAGGAACGCAAGTTGTTGTTGATACGGTAAGAGATACTATCAATGAGAGCTTAGGCCCATTGTTACCGCTTTTTGAAAAATTTCTCATTGAAAATGGAGCCAGTGTCGATACCATTGCACATCAAACGACGAAACAGTTGCGGAACTCTTAACCTCAAGCGATAGGACGATAATGATGGCCGAAAAAGAAAAGCTACAAAATGCCAAATTACTTTTGCAAAGATATGCAAGTGTAGCTGATGGGATAGCGTTGCTTTTTTCTGATTACGTGGAGGTCATCATTCATGATTTGGTTTCACAGCAAGTCGCTTATATTGCAAATAATTTGTCTAAACGTCAGGTTGGTGACCCTTCAGCTCTAGATGAAGTGAGTTTTGAACAAACAGAGAACGTCATCGGTCCTTACGAAAAAATTAATTGGGACGGAAAACGGATCTGTTCAACCAGCGTAGTGATTCGCAATGAGGAAATGGAACCTATTGGTATGTTGTGTATCAATATGAATACTGGCCCAGTAGAAGAGGCTAGAGCACTGTTAGAAACCCTTATGCCAGTCAAGAAACTTATCCCACAACCTGAGAAGTTGTTTCACGACGACTGGCAAGAAAAAATCAATAGCTTTATTCATACTTGGTTAGCCAATAACCGTCTAACATTATCGACTCTGTCGCGAACAGATAAGAAAAATCTGGTTAATGCCTTATTTAATGAAGGTGCCTTTAACGCGAAAAGCTCTGCCGATTATGTTGCGAATGTACTCAATATGGGCAGAGCGACGGTCTTTAACTATTTGCGCGAGATACGCAATCGGAGCTAGCTGCACCTTATCTTTACAGAATCTCTAGAGATTAATTCTGGTATGACTTTCTTACCAGATATGCACTTTTTATGCAGAATATTATCTATGATTTTTTTGGCTGCGAGTATCCCTATTTCTTGGGTAGGAAAATTGATAGTTGTTAGCTTTGGCGTTAAATGTTCCGAAAAAGCACTATTGTCAAAGCCTACGACAGAGATATCGTCTCCAATAGTCAGCTTTCTTTCTCTAATGACATCGTATACACCAAGTGCGATTTGGTCGCTGTGACAAAAAATAGCGGTTAAATCTGTATTTCGGTCTAACAATCTTTTAGGGGCGGCTTGGTTCTCGTGCATATCAAAACGCCCTTCCACGATGAGGTTTGGATTATACTCGATGCCATACTCGGCGAGTGCTTTCCTATATCCTTGTAATCGTTCTCTGCTATCTGTTTGGTTTAATGGGCCTGTAATGCAGCCTATTGTTGTATGCCCAGATTCAATAAGGTGCTTTGTTGCAAGATAGCCGCCAAGTTCATCATCTACGTATATACAATGGTTAGCAACTTCTGGAATGTAGCGATTTAACAGTATCGTTGCTGGATGACTTTTTGTGATCGCTATGAGCTGATCGTCTTGAAGGTGGGTAGCATAGATAATTAATCCTTCGACCTGTTTCGATGTCAGAAAGTTAACTGCATCCCGCTCATATTGTCTCGATTTTTCTCCACTCGTCGCAATCAAGTAGAGGTCATGTTGGCGAATGGTTTCTTCTGCTGAACTGACTAAACAAGAGTAAAAGGGCCCCGAGAGGCTACCCACAATCATTCCAACGCTTCTAGAGCGGTTGGAAGCTAGAGTTTGTGCTGAAATATTTGGCTTATAACCCAACCTTTCTACCACTTCTAACACTTTCTTTTTTGTGTCTTCAGATACTCTTGGGTGGTTATTCAGAACTCTAGAAACCGTGGACTTTGATACTTTTGCAATTTTGCATACGTCTTTAATTGTAGACAATCGTTACTTCCTGATGCGTTGGGATTAGTAATGAGATTAGCTGCTTAGCCTTAGTTTATAAGGAATAGTAGCGGACAGCAAACGTGTTGCTAATCTGCATTTCCGATATTTTTAATTTGCGGGAGCGGTTTCATAAAGTGTGATGTGGCTCGCTGCTTGAAAAATTGAAAGTAATTAATATTCAGTGCGGATATCGTAACCAATTCAATGAAATATCAAAATTCTCACGTAAATTTATCGATTTTCGATGATTAGACTGATGCTTATATATGATTTTTGTGGGAGCGGTTTCTCTTGTGGATTCAGTTCTGATGTAAACAATTCACTCAAGTAGAACTAGCTCGATTCAATATCTAAATAGGGAAGTTTTGAAGTACATGACTAGGAAGAAAATATGAACCTTAAGAAAACAGCAGTTTCAAGCTTAACGATATTGGCTGCAGCTTGCGTCAGCTATTCATTACATGCCAAGTCGAATCAGCACGGGGAGCATTCATCTAGTGTTCCTTATTTCGATGACTGGCCTCAAATAAACAGTGAAGTGAAGAAAGACCCAGTGATTGAAAGTCGAATTATAGATATTTTGTCCCAAATGACACTTGAAGAAAAAATCGGTCAGATGGTTCAGCCTAATTTGACTGAAGTGACACCTGAAGAAGCTAAAGAGTATAAGCTAGGTTCAATATTAAATGGCGGTGGTGCGTGGCCAAATGACAACAAATATGCAACGGCTGAAGACTGGGTAGCTGAAGCAGATGAGTTTTATCTGGCTTTGGAAGAAGCGTATCAAGGCCGGGGGTTTAGAGTTCCTTTTATGTGGGCAACCGATGCGGTACATGGTCATAACAACGTGTATCGTGCAACGGTGTTTCCTCACAATATTGGTTTAGGAGCAGCACATAATCCTGATCTCATTGAAAAAATCGGCGAAGCGACAGCTAAAGAAATTGTTGCTACAGGTCTAGACTGGACTTTTGCTCCAACCGTTGCTGCTCCTAGAGACTACCGTTGGGGGCGTGTCTATGAAGGTTATTCTGAGGACCCAGAAGTCATCTATCAATATGCAGGTAGAATGGTAGAGGGTTTGCAAGGTGGTGCAAAAGGTCTAAAAGGTGAGTCAAACGTCATATCTAATGTAAAACATTGGGTTGGCGATGGTGGAACACTAGACGGGGAAGACCGAGGAGAGAATCATTATAGTGAAGAATATTTGCGAAATATTCACGCGACTGGGTACTTTTCTGGCCTAAACGCTGGTGCGCAAGTCGTTATGTCTTCCTTTAACTCTTGGCACAATGAAGCGAATTACGATCATACAGGAAGTGGTGATTACAATTATAAAATTCATGGTAGTAAATACCTCATTACTGACGTACTTAAAAATAAAATGGGATTTGATGGCCTAGTTGTGACGGATTGGAATGGTCAATCTGAAATTAATGGTTGTTCTGCGAGTAATTGCCCGGCAGCAGTAAATGCAGGAAATGATGTTTTCATGGTCACCGCAAACAGTGATTGGAAAGCTTTTTATAACAACGTGATCGCGCAGGTTCAGGATGGAACAATACCGGAAGCTCGAATTGATGATGCGGTAACTCGAATATTACGCGTGAAAATGCGTGCTAACTTATGGAGTAAACCACAACCCTCAAAAAGGGAGTTTGCTGGACGAGATGACATTTTGGGCTCAGAAAAGCACCGAGCTTTGGCTCGTGAAGCTGTGAGTGAGTCGTTGGTGTTGCTAAAAAATAATGACAGTATTTTACCGCTAAACAAAAAGCAGAGTTATTTAATAGCAGGCTCGGCTGCAAATGATATTCAAAAGCAGACTGGTGGCTGGAGCTTAACTTGGCAAGGTAGTGAAAATGCCATTGCTGATTTTCCGGGTGCGTCGACCATGTTGACGGCACTAACACAGCAAATTGGTGCTGAAAATGTTTACACCGAAGCCTCTCTCGCTCCTGAAGGAGCCATCGCTATTGTTGTCATCGGGGAAGACCCTTATGCAGAAATGATGGGGGATATTAAAAGCACGCAAACATTAGAGTTTTCATCAATCAAGTCAACTTACTCGGCTGACTTAGACAAGATCAAAGAATTAAAAAAGGCTGGTTTTCAGGTTGTGACAGTTTTTTATTCTGGACGGCCTTTGTACGTCAATGAAGAGATAAATAATTCAGATGCTTTTGTTGCGGCGTGGTTACCAGGCACTGAAGCTGGCGGTATCACAGACGTTTTATTTAATGTGAATGGCAAGGACTTTACAGGTAGACTTTCCTATTCTTGGCCGATGAAAAAGTGTGCGACCACAATCAATCGCCACGCTCCCAATATTGCGGATTATCAAACCCCAGAATTTGAACAGGACATTGACGGTGAAAATCAGCCCTTATTTCCATATGGTTATGGTTTATCTTATGGTAAGAGCAGTCGGCTGAATGTAGACACTGATTTAAATGAGATACCACTTGATCCTAGAGATTATGGGTGTGGTCAAACGGAGTCAGATAATGGTATTGCAACAGATAACCTAGAAATATATGGTCGACTGTCTACTGGAGAGTTCAGTGCCTACATCAGTGGTGCTGACAACGGTTGGAGCGGTCAATCTGTGTCTAACGGTAGTGTCACATCAATAGGCTCGATAACCACCACGCCAATTAACTACAAGCACCAACAAGATGCTATCAATGTTGTCTTTTCTGGTGAATCAGCAGCACAAGTTTACATGCAAACCATCGATGGCCTAGGAAAAGATCATTCAAGCTATACCAATGCCGAGTCAACACTACAGTTTGATATTGATATGAAAAGTGCAGCGCCAAATTCATTCATACTTTCAACGCACTGCGAATGGCCATGCAAAGGTGAAGTGAACATTAGTGGCCTGTTGCCAGCAGCATCTTCAGAAAATGACACGAACTGGACAACTATCAAGGTGCCATTAAAGTGCTTTGAACAACAGGGTATGAATTTTTCCAATGTTAATACTGCTTTCTTACTTTATAGCGAGCAAGCGGTAGAGTTCAATCTTGGTGAAATCCGTTACGTTCCAGCGAGTGTGGATAGTGCTGAAGATGCAATAAGTTGTGAAGCCCTGCAGTCCAATGAGTGACTAGGTAATCATTATGTAACGGCTTACAGTATGTGAGTTTTTGATTTACAAATAGAGAGGCGACTAGTGCCTCTCTACTTTTTCAAGGACGATCACTACAAAATGGTAAGTGCTAGTTTAACTTCCGCGCTTTGTTGAGCGCTTTTCGATGTCTAAGATTTCTGAACACGAAAACATAAACCCAAAGCAATAGTACCGCAAATTAGCAGCATAGCCGCTAATGGTAGAATACTAGTGTAGTGGATATGGCTGACAATCATACTCACAAGTGCTGCCATAAAAAACTGAATAAATGAAATTAACGATGAAGCTTGACCTGCTTCTTTTTCAATATATCTCATTGCAATTGCGATACTGGAAGGTATTGCGATTCCGGCACCCAAGGTTGCTATAAATAACGATATAATTGTTCCCCATAGGCTTGACCAAAACCAATAAGATAAAAACAGAGAGAGGCTGCCAAGTACAATCAATTGGGCTCCAATGAGACAAAGACGAAGTGGAGAATACTTCACACCCCATTTTGCAGCAAAAAAACTTCCTGACATGAACCCAAATGCGTTGATGGCAAAATAGTAACCAAAGTCTCTTGTTCCAATTCCAAATAGGTTCTGATAGACATCAGGAGAACTCGCAATAAATGAGAACAAGGCAGAAAACGCAAAACCACCAATCAAAATTGGGGTCATAAATTTCGTATTACCAAGTAGATCCTTATAGGACTCGCCAAGCTGCTTCAGGTTTAGTTTCACTTTTCTAGGTGTGGTTTCTGGCAAAATAATCGCACATACCGTTAATATAGAACCTATTATTGCTAATACGATAAATATCGCCTTCCAATTCAGCATGGTCGCTAAATATCCGCCAATGGGTGGCGCGATTATGGGGGCGATTCCCATTAAAGCAGAGATAACACCTAAATAACGAAGCCTTTCTTCCTCAGGAAATAAGTCTTTTATCATGGCATATGTGATGACAGCACCCGCTCCAGCAGACAGAGCCTGAACAGCTCTAAACACCAAAAATGATTCGATTTTAATCGCGAACGCACACAACAACGAGAACACAGAAAACACAGCCATTCCAATAACCAGAATGGGTTTGCGTCCATAGCGGTCAGATAAAGGTCCAAACACAATCTGGGCGAAGGCATAACCGAACAAAAACAATGTCAAACTGAGTTGCAACAACGAAAAGCTGGTATGCATCGTGGTTTGTATTTCACTGAATGATGGCAGATACATATCCGTGGAGAATGGAGGCAACATGGCAATCAAAACAAAGAAGGCTAATAGGGGTAACCTTAAGGAGCTTGAGTGATTTCTGGCTATATGCATATACATAATTCCAACGTTTAAGTATTAGATTTGTAGTTCGAATACTTGTGGTTAGTTTGCTCTATAAGCGAGTCGTTATAACACGTGGAAAAAGGAATACCAATAGCCTACTAAGATTTAAATTGATGAGATAGTAAGCTTTTTACAACGAAGTTTGGATTTGTTTAAAGAATGATTGAATTAGGTTACCCGTGTCGTTATCGAGTGAACGATTGTTTTTTCAAAATCAGTAGCGCACTAAGGTCCTTGTCTCAATACTTCGTCGTATTGTCGGAATCGGATTTGATGACCTGATATCGACAGCGCTGTGGCCAATGGCATCGAGACCTTGGTTATCGTAGATATTGAAGATAGCGATTGATTTTGGGGTCATGTTAGACATGTAAGTCCAGCGGTGAGACTCATTGTAAACGAGGCCCAAAATCTGCCCAGTTCTATCGGGGTAGATAAGATCCAGTGTGACCCAATCATTTTCGTTTACCGTTTGAGGCTGCAAGAAACCTAGTGGAGCACTGGTGATAACATCTTGAATTGGACGCCATAAATTCACGAATCCGAAGTGCTCTTGCTGCCATTCTTTTGCTCTGTTTTGTCCAACTAAGCTAATTAGTCGCTTTTGCGCACCACGTTTACTGTAGTCTGTGTGCACATTGCGGGCGGGTTGGCGTTCAGAGCATGGCTTATCAATGCGAACAGTATTATCAAACACAATAACCTCTTTCGCAGATAACCTTTCAAGGAGCAGCTTGGTGACTTCTTGGTTATATTCAATTTCCCAGCCTAGAGTGCTATCAAAATTATCGACGCAAGAAAGGTGCTCAACAAACTCTAAACTGTCTTTGAAAAATGAAGGCATACCAATATCACGCACGTCATAAACGGTGACTTCGGTAGGTATGAGTTCAGGAGAGATCAGCTTACCTTTCTCTCCATCCACATCAATTTGATAAGCTTGTTGGACATTGCTTTGAACATGGTAGTTTACTGTTGCCTGTATTTGCATAATCGATACCTATTTTGTAGCAATTATAAATGTTTAGGCCAAAACTTATCAGACGATAGCAGACTGATGTGTGTTTAGTTGCTGCAGTAATGCATCCATTGAATGAACTAGCTCCTCATTAACGCTCGCTTCTAAACCTTCTGGGTGGGGCTCAGTGAATTGGCCTATGTCATTATCAAAATACTGACCTGAAGCTTGGGAAAACTCTTGATTTAAGCCTAAACGAATCAAAATATTGGCACCTATATTAAGACTCTTTCCTTCCACACCAAACCCTTCTTTCACCATTTTACTGGCAAGAAGAGAACCTGGGTTTACGGCGATAAAAGCCGGGCCGTCATTTCCAAGTGTGCGGGCTAGATGTTTTGTCCACATTGTAATAGCGAGTTTACTTTGTGCATAAGGGTTAAATGGTTCTTCTATATGACGTCGACCAAGTAGAGCATCAATATCGACAGGGGCTTGAGCCGCTGAAGAGAGGTTAATCACTCGGCTAGTTGCATCCATAATCGGTAGCAACTCTTTTGTTAATAAATAGGGTGAAATAGTATTAACAACGAAGCGTACATCCAGATTGTCTTCGGTTATTGGGGAGTCGGATTTATAAACGCCGGCATTGTTTATCAGCACATCAATATGTGAATGGTGGCGACGGATATTCTCTGCCAACGTAATGACTTCTTCTATCACTGAAATATCTGCACAATAACTCTCGCACGTACCAGCTTGTAAGTGTTTCAGTTCTTGCTCGACTATTCCCAGTTTTTCGAGGTTTCGGCCGTGTATTAATACGTGATGACCTTCAGCAACCAACTTAGTCGCGGTTAATTTTCCAATGCCATCTGTTGCACCAGTGATTAGAATTGTCTTGGACATGTTGCTTCCTTTTCTAATACTTTTCTATTAGTATCATATATTATTTTCTCAGCATTTATAATGAAGATTTATGTTCAATCACTTTATATATGCCATTGATAATGACTGAATGGTGCGAACGATAGCTCTGAGCGACTAACACCTTAAGGTTGTTTAGGTGTCGAACAGCAACGCGCAGCTTGAGAAAGTATGGGCTTTGCTATCCCAAGCTGCTTTTATTCTTAGTTGGACAAGCTATGTTCGGTAAATGTGCTGACATATTTTTTCGTGTTAGCGTCAGGGAGGCGGTAGTGCAGCGCGAGCATCATAATGAGTGCGCAGAATATACCGATAACGATCAAATCTACGCCGAATGGCAGCAAGTGTTTCCCATCGCCAAAGTCACCAATATAAGAAAGCAGTGTTAATCCAATAAAATAAGGCCACATCCAAGTAGATTCTCTCCAGTCTATTTTGAAAGATCGTCCTCGCTCAGTGAAGCAGTGATAACCAAAAAACAGCACTAATCCAATCGCTAAGGCTAAGCTAATTTTGGATACGGTTTCCCAGCCACTCCAATAAGACATTAGTGTTGCAATATAAAATGCAAGCCACGACCAAACTGGAGTGAAAGGAAGCTTAAATGGGCGTTTGATATCTGGCATCTGTCGACGTAATGCTAGTAGTGCAATAGGTGCAATGGCATACGTTAGAGACATCAGTGAAGACAAAAAACCGACCATTTTGTCCCATCCTGGTAATGGAGCGAACATCAGCATTCCCACGACAAAGTTCACCATAATGGCAGTAATAGGGTTGCCATGAGTAGTGATACGCTGAAGTGAAAGAGGTAAATAACCGTTCTTGCTCATGCCGAAAAGTGAGCGGCTCGAGCTGCTGCAATACATTAAACCTGAAGCTAGTGGCCCTGCTAATGCGCCAATGTATAGTAAAGGCAACAGCTTAGTCAGGTGGTCTTGCTGCAAGGTAGCTGCCAGCGGGCTCATTGCTCCACTTAAATTTAAGTTGTGCCATCCATTTGCAAGGTTGTGGCCAGTCATAGATGTTAAAAACGCTGTTTGAAGAAGAAGAAATACGATTAAGCAAATAACGATGGAACCAATAATAGCAATAGGCAATGCTTTGGCTGGATTTTTCGCTTCTCCTGCTAATTCAGCGGCTTGCTTAAATCCTGTGAAAGCGAAAACAATACCGCCAGAAGTGATGGCAGCAAAAACGCCATGCATTCCAAATGGTGCAAATCCGCCCGCCTCTTTGTGAACAATATGAGAAGGCTGGTGGAAATAAGCCAAAATGACCAAAGACAAAATAATTGGAATGATGAGCTTTAGGTAAGTTAGAACGTTGTTTGCTCGAATAAGCCAATGAAGCGAGTAAGTATTAACAGCGCTCACTACCAACATTAGACCAGTTGCGACAATATAACCTTGAGAGGTTAATCCTCCTTGAGCGTAGGTTAAATTAGGAAAATAAAATGCGACGTATTGGACAACCGCTTGAACTTCGGTAGGAGTTAGTGCCATGTAGGAGAGCCAAATAACCCAAGAAAAAACGAAACTGACTAGTGTCCCGTGACTGAGTAAAGGTATTCGAGTACTCGATCCGGTGACAGGGAATGCCGTGCATAGTTCAGCAAATACAAAGGCAATGACGATGGAGGTTGCTCCACCGATTATCCAAGCTAGTAGTGCAGCTGGACCTGCTAACTGCGAGGTAAAATATGCGCTAAATAGCCAGCCGGAGCCGAGGATTGCACTAACGGAAGAAAATAGTAAAGCAATCGGGGAGATACTACGTTTTATTCTCACACTAAAACCTACTGAGTTGATGACGCTTAATTTTTTAAAGCGCTAGGAACGGTTTGTACCGAGACAACGGTTCCTACATATGATTGAGTTTGCTAATTGAGCGGAATAGCGTTTGTACGCCACTCCTAACAGCACGTTTTCGGATGAAAGTAATGGGAGTTTCTAGGGAGACGATTTATTGGTATTTTTCATATGGTCTCTTCAAAACTAGCCTTAAGTATCAGCGAAAGCGCGACATGATACACCTACTGGTTTATCGTATCTAGCTTGGTATAAGCCCGAAAAGTCTGTGCTAGTGCAGGACAATATTCTATTTTTTCTCTAAATGTTGGTATACTTTAGTATAATATTGATTGTAGTTGGATATATATCACAATTGTCGGTTTGGGCGTAGAGATAGTAACTGCAAATTTCCTGCGTTAATCTTGTGTGAAAATCGGCTTGGATAGGTGAGTATTAGCGCGTTATTAGAGAGAGTCCCATGCCTCATATTTCTTACAAAAGACATGGAATACTCACAGCTACTTTAGGGGGAGTTTCATTAGAGGCGTGTCAGGTACTGAGAAATTTTTTCTAACCCAGTTGATAGGACTTCGCTGTTATTTGCATACCCAATTCTGACATAACCTTCCATATCTAGGGCACTCCCTGGAGTCAGCATAACTCCGGTTTCATCGAGTAGCTTGATGCAGAACTCTTTTGAAGGTACGTCAAAATCGTACTTCAGTAGTGCAGTGGTCCCTGATGTGGGTTTTATGTAAGATAGCTTTGGTTCTTGGGCTATCCACTCATCAAGGATGGCTCGGTTGGTTTCGCAAATTGCTCGACTACGCTCAAGTATCGCTTCTTTATTTTCCAACGCGATACAGGCAAAATGATCATCCAGCATTCCTACGCTAATGGTATTGTAATCTCGGTGAATACAAACGGAATGAATGACTTCCTCTGGTCCAGCAATCCAGCCCAATCTTAATCCCGCGAGTGAGAAGGTTTTAGACATACTGCTAGTCGCAATACCCTTTTCGTAAATATCGGCTATTGAAGCTGTAAATCCATCTCCGTGTGAATCTGTACCTCGATACACTTCGTCGCTTAGAATGTACGCATCATATGAACGAGCTAATTCTACAAGTTGTTGTAAAAAAGTCTCATCCATCAATGCCCCAGTCGGATTGTTAGGGTTATTGATGGCAATAAGCTTAGTATTTTCGTTAAGCAATAATTTGAGTTGATTCAAGTCGGGAAGAAACTGATTCTCCTCTTTTAAAGGCAAAATCTGAACATCGGCACCATAGCTTTCTGGGATAGAGTAGTGTTGTTGATAAGTCGGTAATACGGAAATAACGCGATCCCCTGGAGAAACCAGAGTAGAGTAGATCAAAGCATTTGCTCCAATGGCGCCGTGAGTAACGAGAATATTCTCCCGATTTTGGTTTTTGTAGAGCTGAGTGATGTTGTCCCTTAGTCGATCTGAACCTTCAATTGCACCGTAGGTGAGCTTCATCGGTAAGAGCTCATCTAAAATAGAGTCTCGTTTACCAGACAAATCTAACAACTGCTCTACAGTCAGTGATTCTACACAGGTTTCGGCTAGGTTGTAACGACATGTATTCTCATAGTCGTTCATCCAAATTTCTACGCCAAATTCTCTGATTTTCATAATGATTCCTTTGCAAGTTGCCATATACCGTATGCCATGGCGACGTCTTCTAATCCAAGTCCAATTGAGCGGAAAAAGATAGGTTTATCATAAGCTGGAAGCGGGCAATTTTCAGCGACAAGTTGAGATAAATCTCCCTTAATTTCCTTATTATCCCAACCGAAAGATTTATTGGCGAGTAACATTTCGCCAGCACTATTGGGCGTTGTGAATTGATAATCACAGTAAACATCAGCAATCTTTAAAAATTCTGGGCTTACCTCATGAGCATTAATAGCATTGGTGCTTATTGAAGTGACAAGTGCAGAAGGCTTGATATCTTGCGTGTCAATAACGGGTGTTGCTGAGGAAGTACACAACATCACGACATCAGCATTGTCGACACATTGTTGAGCCGAATCGACGATTTCAATTCGTTGGTCAAGTGAATGAAGCTGTGAGATAAGTTCGAAATTGTTCTTGATGTTAAGAGAATAGATACGAATAGTTTGCCACTGACGTAACCTCAAAGTGTGTGCTAGGTGAGCTATGGCGACTTGACCGCTACCAATCAAAGCTAGGTGGCGGCTATCTTGTTTCGCTAGATAGTCAATGGCAACTGCTGTTGTTCCAGCGGTACGTTCTACAGTTAATTGGCTCGAATCACACAGTAGTAGTGGAAGCCCAGTTGACATTGACATTAAGTTGCTCCATGCAGTGATGATTGATTTATCGCTGTCAACGATATATGGAGAGAGCTTAGATCCAAATACGCCTTCATTTGCTAGTACGCCTAGGTAAGTAATGAAGTCCCCTTTATTTTCTGGAAAAAGAGTGAGAGATTGCGGGGGTTGAATCGCTGTGTTTTGGCTCAAGCTAAGAAATAGAGACTTCATCAATTGAAAGGTATCGAGTTTTGGTAATAACGCTGATACTTCTTCCCTGACCAGAACAATCGGTTTGTCCGTTTCTTGGGGAATGACCTGATTTTGTCCGTTCATAGTTTACCTCTCAAGTGATGAATAGAATATACAACTTAGTATAATTAGTACTTTATTGTATATTTTATGTCAAGTACCGAATTGTTTTCAAATTAGCTTGGTTTGCAAAACAAGTATTCTACTCTTATAGTATCTAGGCTGAGTTTGTCACTTAATTAAAATATGATGAATTCATAGTATATATATCTTGTATATTAGTATAACCTAAACTTTAATAATCACTGATATTTGCTCAAATCTTGGATATATTAGTAAATTAAAATTGAACAGTGTTTTCGTTATTCGATATGTATGCTAGCCTCAAAAATAATGTAAACTCTCCTTCGTAAACAAACGTTTGTGTATATTTATTATAGTTTCTTTTTATTTGGTCTTATAACGGAATATATTTCTAAGTTGGAGCTAATTTAAAAAATAATAACCAGATTTACTTTTTGGAGAGCGCCATGAACTGTAGCAACCTAGGAGCCTATATATCCAATAGCCTTTGGAAAATGACTATTTCCAATTACATGTTTCAACGTGATACGAGCCATCGAGAGGCATGCCAAACATTAGGCAATTACTTTAAAGATAGACAGTTAAGCCGTGATACATGTAAAAGCAAGGCTTTCCACTAAGGTCAATGAATAGGGAGGACACTTATGAATGATAACAGTTGGGAAGTCGCAATTGCTTTGTATATGCATCATCTAAATATGACTCGAGAAGAAGCGTGCAAGACGTTGGGTATCAAAACTTCTGAAAAGCAGGATAGTCATCCTACTGACGCGAGCCTTGCACAACTCGAGAGTCAGACTCATTAATCAAATATTTATTATCTAGGCTTAAGCTCATACAAATAGCTTAAGCCTAGATGTTTTGTGTCTCAGTTTATAACTGAGCGGAGATGGTTCTATTCAATAAATCCATGTCGCATAACACTTAAATTATGTTGAATAAGATCAGAAAAATATTGCTCTTTAGAATGACTGTCTTTTATCGAGTCAAAAAATTTAGGGTTAAATAAAAATTGACTTAATATCAAGCTAATCCAAGATATGGTGCAAAATTCTGGCTTGATGTCTTGTCTAATGACTTTATTTTTAACAAGTCTTGATAAAAACTCATCGTCAACCTTATTTGTAAACCACTTTATCGTATTATTGAGATATTCTTTATTTCTATCATTTTCAGGTGTATTGATAACCTGGTATATTAATCTTGGTAGCTGGTGGTTTTTCTTTAGTTCTTCAAATAACGTTACAAAAAAGTCAAATAAGGATGAAGAGTCTGCTTGTCTCAACATGTTTTCAAACGGGATATAAAGTGGGGAGAATATAGACTCAATTACCGACTCATATAACCCATCTTTGTTTCCAAAGTAGTATCGAATGAGTGAGCTGCTTACTCCAGCTTTACTTGCAATTAATCGGGTGGTTATATTTTTGTAAGGCATAGATAGGAACAGATCTATAGAACAAGAGATGAGTTTTTCTCTTACATCACTGCTTGAGCCACTTGGCCTGCCTGGTTTTTTAGTTATAGTTTCCATTTAGCGAACTGGACTGTTTAATAGTTATTTTTCTAAGATTATAAAGTATCAAGAAGAATAAATATGGGCATTGAATACCCATATTTTATGACTTGCTTAACAGTCAATAGTATTATTTATATTTACTATTTAAATTATAAATTAGATTTACTATACCCAGGTAATATAGTAAGTCGATTGTTCTTGTTATTTATTAAAAATAATCTAAATATTATTTATAGAGTTGATGAAATCATTATGATTCATTATTGATTGGTAGGGGGTTTTGCTACTACAGCCCACACTCTATGTGGCACGTGGATAATGCTCTCGGGGTTGTGTTTCTTTAGTGATGTTTTAAGGTCACTATCAAATTGCTTGACGGCAGACTCATTGAGGAAGGCAGACACTCCAGCACTGGCTCGAATACGACCACGCCAGTCAATATGGCTGTATTTGACATCCAAGTCAAAGCTAAATGTTTCGATATGAATAAAGCCTGCCTCGGCGAGATCCGATAGCCAACGAGGATAGAGGCCACTCCCTCCAGACATATTCCAGACTGGGTTGTGCTTAAGTATTAACGACTCTGTCAGTTCAACGACATTATTTGGCAATGGTAACCAATCGAAATGACAGATTACAATTGTCCCTCCTGGTCGTAAAATTCGTAAACATTCCTTTGCCGTTGCTGCTGCATCGAACCAATGCCAACATTGACCCGCAGTTATCACATCTTGAGAATGACTCTCGAACTCTAGTGACGCAGAATCACTGATTTGATACTGAATTGAGACTGCCATTTTTTCATCGAGTCGTTTTGCTTGTTCGATGAGTTCAGGTGCAATATCGACCCCTGTAACAAGAGCGCCTTGCTGCGCAAATTGTCTGGCTAAAGTTCCAGTACCTGTTCCTAAATCAACAATATGTTGACCCGGTAACCCGATACCAAATGGTTTCAAACGAGTAAGTAGTTCGGCTGGGAATCCTTCACGATGAGTAGCATAGTCTTTCGCTGTTTTACCAAAATCGATTGTATGTGACAAACCATCCTCCATTTAAACGTATTTCATGTATCCTTTACCTTGATTCTCTCAAGCTCTAGTAATTTCAATGGGTAACACAAGCCTATACTGCCAATAAGTTGCGTAAAGCGTCAACAGTATTCAAGCTTGACCTGACTTGCTATGCTTAGCCTTCTAATAAAATTGAAGTTTGAGAGTAACGGTTGGGAGTAGAGGAATGACAATCACAAAAGTGGCATTTATTGGCTTAGGGGTTATGGGTTACCCAATGGCGGGCTATTTACAAAAAGCCGGCTATCAGACCACGGTTTACAACCGCACTACAGAGAAATCTCAACGTTGGATTGAAGAGTACCAAGGTGCGTATCAAGCAACCCCCAAAATGGCAGCAGAAGATTGTGATGTCGTATTTGTTTGCGTTGGTAATGATGATGATGTGCGAAGCGTAGTGTATGGTGAAGATGGTATTCTCGCTGGTTTAAAAACAGGTGCGGTATTGGTCGATCACACAACGACTTCAGCGGAGCTAGCTATTGAGCTTTCAAACGCATGTGCTAAACAACAGAATACCTTCATTGACGCCCCTGTCTCAGGAGGACAAGCTGGGGCTGAAAATGGAGTTTTAACTGTGATGTGCGGGGGGGAGAGTTCCGTATTTGAGCAGGTGGCACCGGTTATTGAAGCCTACTCGAAGCAAATATCTTTACTGGGTGAAAATGGTCAAGGCCAACGCTGCAAAATGGTCAATCAAATTTGCATCACTGGTGTATTGCAAGGGCTCAGTGAGGCATTACTTCTGGCTGAAAAATCCAACCTAGATATTTCTAAAGTTGTAGATACGTTAAAGCATGGTGCTGCAGGTTCTTGGCAAATGGAAAACCGGGCAGTAACAATGGCAGAGGACAAATTTGATTTTGGATTCGCCATTGATTGGATGCGAAAAGATTTGGGCTTTTGCTTAGATGAAGCGGAAAGGTTGGGTTTGGATCTGCAATTAGTAAAGCAGGTCGACAAACAATACGCCCAGCTTCAACAAGAAGGCTTAGGGCGCATGGATACTTCGGTATTGTTTATAGCAGTTGAGAAAGTTAGTAAAAAATAAATAGTTCGGTGGTATCGAATAACTTAAAGTAATAGAAGTTTTTCATCGCCGGATCCCTAGCTTGATTTGTTGTTTTATTTCCTAAAAGTTAGAGCAGAAAATCTAAATTTTCCATGTTGAAAATGTAAAAAATAATGCCAGCGCTGCTGCTGGCATTTTAAGCAAATGGAAGTGTGGGTTAGTCCAAAGATTTCTTAAATCGAAGTGATGCAAAAGCAAGACCCAAAATCATAAATCCAACCATCCATAGCGTGTCTTTCCACAGCCCAATTAAGTCCGCGCCACGTAATACAATTCCTCTTATCATGCGCATAAAGTGCGTAGCTGGTAGGGCTTCTGCTATCCATTGTGCTGCAACGGGCATACCTTCATAGGGAAACATAAACCCAGAAAGAAGTATTGAGGGCAACAAGATAAAGAACGTCATTTGCATGGCTTGCAACTGAGTATTTGCGGCAGTAGAAATCACTAATCCGAGGGTTAAACTAGCGCCGATAAATAACAAGGTTGCCAAGAAAATCTGTGATAATGCACCATTGATCGGCACGTCAAAAATAAGGTGTCCGAGCGCTAAAATGATTGTTGCTTGAATAAGCCCGACTCCAATATATGGAATTATTTTCGCTACCATGAGCTCAAATGAGCTAACCGGTGTCGTAATTAACAGTTCAAGGTTTCCATGTTCTCTTTCTCTAACAATGGCGGTACTTGTAAACAAGATCATTGTCATTGTTAATATAATCCCCAGTAACCCGGGCACCGTATTAACGGCGGATCGACTGCTAGGGTTGTAGAACAAGGTCATTTCAAATGTATTTGTTTGTGAGGGGCGTATTTCAATGGCTGTATCCCCCACTGGCATATTCTGTAGGGCCATGATAGCACTACTTAGTATTGTGTCACTGCCGTCTATTATCCACTGACCCAACACTCGCCCTTGAACGGCTCTTTGGGTGAGATCTCTTGGTAATATCAAAGCTGCTCTAACGACGCCGTCTTGAATTGCTTGTTCTGCTTCTTTAGGAGTGGCGTAGTATTTCACGAAATTGACGACCTGTGTCGCGCGAACTGATTCCACTAATATTCTGCCAGCTGCGCTTTGGCTTTGGTCTACGACGGCTACAGGAATATTTCTGACGTTAGTATTAATGGCATAGCCAAATAATAACAATTGAATAAGAGGAATCATTACAACCATCGCAAAAGTGATGTTATCTCTAGACAACTGCCTCAGCTCTTTGGTTACCACGGCTTTAATTCGGTTAATTGAATTCATTGTCTTCCCGTCCCTGTTACAGATACGAAAACATCTTCTAAGCTTGGCCGAGCAAGATTCATTTCTGCTTGCTGAAGCCCAGTGAAATTGGCTTTAAGCCAAGCGATAGGATTAAGTACCTCGCGACTAATCAAAACTCTTAAACGAATACCTAGCTGAGCAGCAGAACGCACTTCAGGCATTTTAAGTAATGCTTCTTTCAGTGCTCGGAGGCCATCTGCGCTGATTTCCACGATATTGACCCCCATTTCGTCCATTAAGGATAACGGTTCTCCATCTGCTCGAATAAGACCAGCTTCCATAATTGCTAGCCGATGGCAACGTTCCGCTTCGTCCATATAGTGAGTGGTGACTAGTATCGTGGTGCCTTGATCGGAGAGATCAAAAAGTTGCTCCCAAAACTCACGCCGATTTTCCGGATCAACCGCAGATGTGGGTTCATCAAGAAACAGTAATTCAGGGTTGTGCATGGTTGCGGCGGCAAGGGAGAGGCGCTGTTTTTGACCTCCACTCATGCCAGAGACCCTTTGCTTGCGGCGTTGATCTAATCCATAAGTTTGAAGTTGCTCATTAACACGATTAGTTAAGGGCTTTCTGCCCATTCCGAAAATTTGCCCGATAAACTGTAAGTTTTCTTCAACTGTTAAATCTTCATAAAGAGAAAATTTTTGTGTCATATAACCAATTTTTAGGCGTAGTAATTCAGACTGACGAGGAATTTCCAACCCTAAAACGTCGACAGAGCCTTCTGTTGGCGTGAGAAGGCCAGTGAGCACTCGAATAGTTGTAGACTTACCACAACCATTTGGACCGAGAAATCCGTAAATACTCCCTTTAGGGACGTTGAGAGTGATTCCTTCAATCGCAGTAAACTCGCCAAAACGCTTTACAACGTTTTGGGCTTGAATGGCGTATTCGGTCATTGGTCATCCTTAACTAAATCAACTTGAGCGGGGATACCTGAAGGAAGGTTTGCTGCGGAATCTCCTAAGTCTACTTTTGCCATGTACATTAGACGAGATCGATCTTGCTCAGTCAGCGCATAGTAAGGAGTAAATGACGGGTCGGTAGCAACCCAACGAACCGTGCCTTGAAAAGTTTTCTTAACGCCATCCACATGAACGGTAACTTTTTTGCCTGGGACAAATTGAGTGCGGTAGGTTTCAGGGACATAGACTTGCGCGTATGGAATACGGTTGGCCTGAACCACAGCAACAATTCCATCAGTGGGAACTCGCTCTCCTAAGTTGTAGGGAAGGTTATCTAAGATGCCATTACGAGTAGATACCACAGTGAGTTCATCAAGCTTTTGTTTCTCCAGCGATACCTCAGCAATGGCAGCGTCAAGCTCAGCTTTCGCTTGAGCCACATCTTCTGGCCTCGATCCCGCAGTAAATTTTTCAAATTCCTCGTAGGCAGAGCGATAATTCGCTCTTGCGGAGTCTCTATTTGCGAGTGCTGAGTCCAGATCAGACTGGCTTATCAACTTTTTCTTTCTTAACTCATAAGTACGTTTATAACTCTTTTCTGCTTCTGTAAGCTGCGCATCGGCAAGAGATACATTGGCTTGGGCTGAAGCAATATCTTGTGGTCGCTCACCGTTTGTTAACTTCAAGAGGTAAGCTCGAGCTTGTGCTTCTTGTGCAATCGATTGTGCGAGCACAGCTTGTTGGTTTTTAGTATCAAGTTGGACGAGGACTTCGCCAATTTTTACTGCACTGCCTTCTTGCACGGGGAGCGCCCGAATTATTTCATTCGATGTTGCAGTAAAAGTAATACGATCTCGCTCTAATGTTCCAAGAGCTTGTGGTTTACTCCCAGGGGAACAAGCTGTGAGTTGGAATAGGGCAGTAAAAAGAATAAGGAATTTTTTCACAATTGCTCCTAGGCTTTATAGTGGCCAACGGTATTACGCCGTTCATGAAGTTAACGACAGGTTAATTCCATTTTAAAAACAGTTTATCGATATTTGAATTAGGTTAATTCTTCAAATTTTGTATTTTGCGGAATTAAATTGAAGTGATTGGGTGAAAATGTGATCTGTGGCTTATGTTGTTTTTATCCAAGCTCAAAAAGCTTTTGAGTATATTATTCGACGATATACTCACCTCGACTTGAAGCTTCACGATATTTCTTGAGTCGGCCGTCAGAATTTATTTTTTTGAAGCCTTGGTTGAATGCTTCAATGAGCTCTTTAGCGCGTGGGGATTTTCTTGAAATTATTAAATAGTATTGTTTAAAGGCGATGGGTTTGGGATGAGGAAAAATTTTATGTGCTAAGTTTATTTTGTGAAGGATTTCCATACCAGCGTCTGTATCTTCAATGACAAGATCGAGTCTATCTAGCATTAGTTTCTGATAATTTTTTTCTGGAATAAAAATTCGTTCAATTTTTAAGACACCTCGTTTTTCCCACTCATCGACACCATAAGAATAGGGTTGTAGGCCGCCGATTCGATATTCTGACAAATCAGAAATTTCTGTCCACTGAAAGGATTTATCGGTACGAAAGAATAATGAGTTGGTGAGTGCGATGACTGGATCTGAGTAGTGAAACAGCTTCTCACGCTCTGCAGTCTTAAGCCATATAAATGTGCCATCGGTATTGCCATCAACCGTCTCTTTTACCGAGCGCTTCCAAGGCATATACTTTAGCTCTACCTTATAACCTTGTTCCTCAAATGCTTCGACAATAATTTGTGTGATAAAGCCACCGTGTTTAAGGCGTTGTGATTGATACGGTGCCCACTCACCAGTTGCCAATACAACGGGCTCTTTTGCATAGGAAGTCATTGAGACCAAGAGAGACAAAAGGCAAGCGTATATGCTTACGCGAACTGACATAAAAACAACCTTTATACGTATTCACTGTTTCGATTTTCCTTTCTCAAACCTAGTAGGAAATGACAAACATCTCAATATTTCATTAGAGAGCAGTTGTTATTTTCGTTCGGCTTTATCAGTACAGGTATAAAATCCACACAGAATATGTTCTTATGTAAACAACAACTTCGATGAATATATTATTAATATAAATCATGATATTTAGTAAATTTTATATTATTAGGTGACTATTGAGATGGGTTTTATTATATTTGATCCCACTCGTTGCAAAGGATATTAACTTTCTTCATAGCCTATTATATCTATGTTCTTTTCATATATTTAACTTAATGGTATGTCAAAAATGGATAAATTTTCTGATTTCGAAGGTGTAGTACAATCATTTGATCAAGTTCGTCAACAACTTGGGGAAGTTGCACCTGCTGTAAAAAATAAAGTGTTGAGTCAGTTAGACGACGTGTGTCAGTCATTTATAAAACAGTCCCCATTTATCGTTGTCGGAACTTCAGGACAGGAAGGACAATCACTCTCTCCGAAAGGAGACCCAGCAGGGTTTGTAAAAATTATTAATTCACAATATATCGCTATTCCGGATCGCCCTGGGAACCGACGCGCAGATACATTTCAAAATCTTCTAGAAAATCCCAAAATTGGCATTATTTTTATAATACCAGGCAAGACTGAAACGTTGAGAGTGAGCGGAGAAGCTCGAATCGTTACAGATAAAACATTGACTAAAAGTATGGAAGTAAAAGGTCACGTTCCTGATTTTGCAATTGTTGTACATATTGAAAGCGCATTTATCCATTGCCCTAAATGTATGCAACGCTCCAAACTATGGAGATCAGACTCTTGGCAAGATAGTTCTCATCTGGATTCTATTGGAGAGGCAATGATCAAACACGCTGGTTTGGACATATCACCAGAGGTATTAGACGAGATTGCAGAGAAAGAAGGCTTAAAAAAGCTTTATTAACTGGATATGCTCAAACTAATCTAGAAGGTTTGAATATAAGCATTTATTTTGGGTTTTTAGTCATTTTGTATGAATTTTAATTCAAATATTCTTTGGGGGCTTGTACAAGTCTTTCATTGCCCCTATCAATGTTGACTAGAAACATTTTCTATATTTTGCTCTCAAAGTACAACTTTGTAGAAAAGTAGAATTTTAGATAAAGGCATACTTATTGTTTTTTTTTATATACTTAAATCTTTAGTAACATACTTCCCATATGAAATAATAGAATATCTATTCACTCTATTTTATTTAAAAGTAAATTGAAATAGTTAAGTACAACACCTTATTGGTAGTCACTACGTATTTCGTGTTCTATTCATTTTACCTACTATATCGCCCCACTGGTTCGAATCCTATATCTTAATCAACAGGTTTCCGCTAGTATGCTTCATATACAGTGTTATTTTTAAAGTTTTTTGTACGGTAAATTGCAGCGAGCTTAAGCTAAAAAGTAGAATGGACTTCTAGATTTTAGGGCCTATTTATAGGAGAGGTGTTGGTTGTATTTTAGTTAATATAAGTGGTAGGTAAGTATGACACATCTTGAAAGGTTTAATATCGCAATAAACTCTAATGATTTAGCGCAGCGTGAAATCGATGTATTAGAGAAAAATAAAGGAATGCTATCTAAATGTTCTTTGGCAATGCAAGATATCTTGGATGCAATTATACCTGATCTCAATATCGTAAACTTTTCATTTTCTAGAATCGATCGCCACTCTCAACTGACTTGTGTCTCTTTACGACCAGATATGATATTTGGATTATATAAATTAGGTATCTTATTTGAAGAGCCTACAATGAACTTGTCCTCAATTCGCCCTATTTATGATCGGTTTTCGGAGTTATCCGAGTCGATGCGTAATGCTTATATAAAAGAGTTTGGCCTAAGCGAACATATTCGATGTATTGTTTTAGAGTTTGATGTTGGTCACGCGAAGGATTCTTTCTATTTTTTGTTTGAAGATAAATACAACAGCCCAATTAGCTCGTACTTTAACTTATTTCATAACCTATCTCTCTATTTTTATAAAACTTTTAATCAGGCTGACTTAGAAGTATTATTTAATTTAAAATCTATTAAGCAAATTAATTTTGATGAACGTCAATGCGAATTCTTTTCCCCATTCGAAATTTTGCAGGATCGTTTCTGTCTCACAAGAACACAACTTAACTATTTGAAATTAATAGCATTAGAGATGGATTCTAAAACAATATCGACGATAACAAATCGCTCGGTAAGAACTGTTGAGGCTGCTATTTTAGAGTTAAGACGCAAGTTTTCCGTTAAGTCTAAGTATCATCTTGAGTGCTATCTCAAGCTGCATTATATCCGTCAAGTAAATCAATATTTATATGATCGAACTGGTGTGGTTGTTTAATCTTCATTACCGAAAAAATGAGGGTGACTATACACCCTCATTTATTTTTTATTGAGGTATATACATGATACTTATAGGCTCAGAACGAACAGTATTTTTTACTTGCTCATAATCTGTACGACCATTTTCCATATATATAAGTGACCATGCGCTAACCATTGAACCATCACCAAACGTACAGATATCAGATGCTCCCAAATTATTAGTAAACCCGCCAGATACCACACTATAAGTAATAGTTGAGCCACCTAAATTCATACATACATTCATTGAAGGATTTGTATAATTTCCTTCCCAAAGGCTAGATGATTCCTCAATTGGCCCTAAGTTTTTAATATATGTTGCTGCAATATTTGGTTTTTCTGAGGCATAAGCATCCAAACCGACTGCAATAAATCCGTTATCTTTTGTAAATGTACAAAATTGTTTTTCAAAACCATCGATGTCATTTCCATATTTAGCAACCATGGTCTCAACTGTACCGCCATTATTAATGCAATAAGATGCTTCTGATGAATTATCTGACGCAGCGGCCATAGTTGCACCTGAGAAAATGATAGCAGATACAACACCAATTTTATTAAATAGTTTCATTTTATCTTCCTTAAATAAATATATTAGTTCCGATCTCTTTAACGTGATTGCGTTATTAAGCTAACATGCACAAAACAATTTACAATACAAAATTTTAACAATTAATAAATTTTTTATTTACATAAGTATAAGTAGAAGGCTTTATTGATCGTTCTGTTATTTAACTTTGATGTATATTGCGGTAAATATCATGTTTTGTTGATATTTATAATTCATTTATGAAACATAAGAGTTCATAAATATAGATGAGAAAATATTGTGGTTTTAGTAAAAACTATCTTTATTTTCGTAAAAATAACCATGATTATTTTAAATTCGTATGGATAGGCGGTAATTTATTTATACTTATTAATCAAAATGAAGAAAATTGACTAATGATAAGATGCAACAAGATAAGATAAAGAAATTTGTTTTTTACTAGCTCCTTGTTGAAACCTCAGTTTTAAAGTTATATATTCCGTATACGTTTTGTATATGTTGTGTATCTATGGGTATTGTTAAAATTTCGGAAGAGTTACATGAAGAAATCCGTAAGGCGAGTTCTGTGATGTCTCGTTCAATCAATTCGCAGGCAGAATTTTGGATCAAAATAGGAATGCTGTCTGAATTACACCCTCAGTTAAGCTTTAATGAAATAGTCGCGCATCTGATGCAGTCTGCAGAGGTGTCTACAGATAATGTATCTGATCTGGTTGGAGTGATACGTGAATAAACGAGTGGCTATAAAATCCGAGTCGGAAATTGCATTCATGCGTGAATCTGGGCAGTTACTCGCGCGTGTTTTTGAGATGCTAGATGATTATGTTAAGCCAAATGTGTCGACAATGCAGATTAATGAGAAAGTCGAAGACTTCATAGTTAATCAGTTGAATGCCCGACCAGCAAGTAAAGGGCAGTATGGTTATCAATACGTTCTTAACTCGTCAATAAATGAAGTTGTCTGTCATGGAGTACCTAAGTCGAACCAAGCACTTGGTCGAAAGGACATCGTTAACCTCGACATTACTTTGGAGAAAAATGGTTTTATAGCCGACTCTAGCAAAATGTACGTTATGCCCGATGCTAGCCCAATCGCTAAAAAATTAGTGGAAGTCACTTATCAGGCGATGTGGAAGGGGATCAGGCAAGTAAAACCCGGAGCTAAACTAGGTGATATCGGTCATGCTATTCAGTCGTTTGCGGAAAAATACGGCTATAGCATTGTTCGAGAATACTGTGGTCACGGAATTGGCAGGGAAATGCATGAAGAACCCCAAGTATTGCATTTCGGGTTACCTAATCAAGGGGTTAAGCTAGAGCCGGGAATGACTTTTACTATTGAGCCTATGATTAACCAAGGAACGGCTAAAACCAAAACGAAAAAGGATGGTTGGACCGTGGTGACGCGTGATAAAAAATTATCGGCGCAGTCGGAGCATACTGTATTGGTCACGGAAACCGGATATGAAGTTCTGACGCTTCGTGAAGAGGAGAAACTAAAAGGGCTTTCATAGAATAGCCCTTTTACCTGCTACTTGTTTATATAGATAATCGTGTTGCCTGATTTGCTAGGACTCGCTGGGGAAGTTGTGGCGACTTGCGTATTTGAATTTGTCGGTTGTACTTCGCTACAACGATAGGCATTTCCTGTGATTGACGAGCTTGTTAATCCATCCATTGGAGCTTTAAAATTATTGCTCGTGATAATTTGGACATAGTTCGCTCCAACTTGAGCCGCTTCATTACGCATATCATTCATACTGCCCTGGGTAAGGTTAACGTCGGAAGTTAAACCACCAGTAAACCAATTCCCCTGATGACCATTAACTTGTCGAATAAACTGACAGTTTTGAGCTGCTGGAGAATTAGACACAACAACGCTAGAAGCTTGTGGGTTAAGTGAAATTGCAGAGCAGCCCGTGAGAATCAAAGGAATAGCAATTACAGAAAGTAAATCTTTTAACTTCATAGGTATTTATCAAGAGGGTAATTTTGCAAAAAACATAGCAGATGGGCCACATACGCTCCAGTTATAAGCTTATGCACTTGTTGCATATGGCTAGCACAATGCAAACCAATATCTAGTCGGGTTGTATTTGCTCAGCACTCTCTGATTCGTCTATCACTTGTTCTAGTAGTAGTGTGTCTAGGTAAGCGGTAATTGATATAATTTTAGACTGACGGGTTTTGACTATCCAGCAATATTGATTGTGGTATGGCTTACCAGAAAGAGTCGTCATTTTTCCTTCTAGCTCTAGGATTAATGTTTCACCAAGACTGTAACTTTCAATGACGGATATGGTTGCCTCTTTTTGTATATGGAGGCTTAGTCGATTAAGAGCGTTTTTAAAATACTCTTCTTGGGAAGTGTAGGTTGCAGAGAGTTTTCCCGTCCCTTTTACATGCCATAGGAACTCGTTTTTGACATAGTGACTACAGAGTTTCTCTATTTCCCACTGTTCGATTAATTGGATTATTTCTTGATGGAATGTGCTTTGAGTCATGTATCGACACCTCTAAAAAGGCTTCAATAATACAAATTCCATCGATTATTTAATCAATGGCGTTGGCATCATTTGAAGCCAATGATCTATATTGAATGACTACATACGCTTATTAAACGATAGGAAAGTCAATACCTTTTACAAGCTCTGCAACTAGTGATGCATTGTTACTGGCTACTTGTTCGAAAAAGGTTTGAAAGTTAATTTCTGCTTGCTGGTCGGCTGCATCAGATATTGCACGAATGATCATGCATGGTACCTCGTTGTTTGCTGCAACTTGAGCGACAGCTCCACCTTCCATTTCTACTAGGTCACCGCCTAATTCTCTTAATTGCACTTTCTTTTCGCTGTTGGCAATGAATACATCACCAGTAGCATCTGTGCCAGTAAGGAAAAGTTTTGGATAGTAGCTTTGATTATTTACTTCTACAGCGGCAAAAGATTCGCTGAAGATAGAGGCGTGCTGTTTAATCTTATCGAGTGCTTCACTTGCCCAAAACTGACTAAGGTCGAAATTAGGATCTGCATCTTCTGAGCCTAAACCAATTTCTGGTAAGTGCCCTACTGCACGCATCGTAAATTGTTCACCAGCGTATCCAAAATCATGCTGGAATGTTTTAGAGGCAATGATTACGTCACCAACTTTATAGTCAGGGTTTAAGCCGCCCGCTACGCCGGTGAAGATCAATGCATCTACATTAAATTTAGAAATAAGCATTTGAGCAGTAGCCGAAGCGTTCACTTTTCCCATTCCAGATAATGTAGCAATTACGCAGTGCTCTCCTATATATCCCTTAACTAAGGTTGGAGATAATTGAGTGCTGTTTTCTAACTTAGCAAGCAAGTTAATTTGTTCTTGAGGCAGTGCTGACATAATACCGAATGTAAATGGGAAGCTTTTCATATGGAATAACCTAAGTTTGGTAGCAATTTTATCTATTTTATCCTGTTGGTATTATTTGTACATGATTATATTTTGAGTATGCCGTACTTTAATTGTGAATTTATATTATAGTCTTGTTCAATATTTTAAAAAACTCAATTTTCATTTTTCATACAAACTTAATAGTAATTAGCACTTATATGATTACTTTTTATTATGTTACAATTTGAAAAATATTGGTGATAAATAAAGAGATTAGGTTATGAATTTATTTCAAGATGCTGAATTTTATAATAAAAATTCATCTGTTCAAGCATCTGAAGCCATGAGTTTGATCGTATCACTTGGGGTAGACTTTAAAAATGAACCTCTGTTAGATGTTGGTTGTGGCGATGGGAAAATTACTGATTGTATAAGGCGACTTGGCGCAAAAACAACGGGGATTGATACCTCTGAGGCTATGATTGAGTATGCAAGAGCATGTTTTCCAGAGGTGGAATTTTTACATATTGACGCAGAAAATATAGATAAAATTAATAAAAAATACTCTATTATTACCAGCTTCAACTGTTTGCACTGGATTAAAAATATTGAATGTGTTTTGTCTCGTATAAAGAATAAATTAGATGAAAAAGGCATATTTTTGGGAGTGATATACCCGAGGTGTGAAGAGTTGTGGAAAGCTGCCGAGTTGCTTGAGAACACAGCTAAATATAGAGATAAAAGAAAAGACTTTACTAATCCATACCAATTTCACACTCTAACGAGCTTTAGAGTCCTGTTGGGCAAAGCTGGTTTCTCCGATATCAACATATGGCAAAAGCCACGTACTCGTCAGTTCTCAAATTCTGAAAGCTTTAAAGATTATATTAAGGGTTGGTTACCGCACAGCAAACATTATGGGGGTTTTTTTATTGATGATTGGTTCGATAACTATTCCACGCTAACCGATCAAAATAAAGAAGGCCGAATTAACATGTCGTATGATGCAATATATTTTTGTGTTCAATAAATGAGAGCCCTTTTATGGGGAAACCAAGCAACTGGATTAGTGTAAGGTTGCTTGGAGACTCAGTTAATATGCTCTAGTAGCTACTCAATTATTTTTCGGTAAATGATTACTAAGATATTCTAGCAAAGCTCGAAGCTTTGGGGTTGCACCGCGCCTACTAGGATATAAAGCATACAGGGATACACTTTCGAACTTCCACTTAGGTAAAATGTGGATAAGCTTCCCTTGTTTGACAAATTCATCTGCCATGTATTCGGGGAGCTCTGTTATACCTACGCCTTGCATCGCCATTCTTTTCAACACGGAAAAATCATCGCATTGGACGTGTGGGGTGAAGTGAATTTGTTGCTTTAAATCACCCGAAACAAAATTCCATATCGGTCTGCGCTCTTTGTCATTCATGAGCATCAAAGGACACTGAATTAAGTCAGTTGGCACATTAATTTCTTTTTTCGCAAATTCAGGCGAAGCATACAACCTCAAATTTAATGTGGTTAACTTTTTGGATATTAATCCTGAATCGGTTAATTTTCCGACTCTGAACACGATATCGAATCCCTCCTCAATAACGTCCACTCGTCTATTGGTAAGGCTCATTTCCAATTTGATGTCCGGATATTGGCGACAGAAACCAGAGAGTAAACCTGATAGGAGAGATTGCCCAACGGTAACGGATGTACAAACTTTAAGTGTACCTACCGGCTTTTCAAGCAGCGACTCAACAGTGTGGTTTGCTACTTCAAGTTCGTCCTTAATCCTTCGGCAAGAGTCGTAAAACTGCCGGCCTATTTCCGTCAACCTTTGTGAACGAGTGGATCTTTCGAGTAGTCTTACTCCAACTTCTTGCTCTAATCTGGTTATCTTCCGGCTGATATTGGACTTTGGAGTACCAAGAGAGTCAGCTGCGGCGGTAAAGCTGCCTTTTTCAACGACTTTGGCAAAGACAAGCATATCGTTCACGTCAATCATACTAGCTACCATTTATTGTTACTAATTATTGAACAATATCATATATGAGCAATGATTTATCAATATATGACAAATAATTAATCCTGTTTTGTTGCTATGTGGGGAGCCGCCTCCTCAAATCGAGAAGAAGTCAGAGGGCTTAAATATTTTCATGTTTAAGTTAGCCAGTCGGTGTTTGATGGTGGTGCTTAGCGTTGCACTTTTTAGAGTAGAGGCGATTGAATTTAGGATAATCGTTATTAATTCTTATATAAAATTATAGCTTTCTAGGTCTTATCTTATTTGTAACACTATTTTTACTCATAATAATTGTGAATCTTAGCTGTGTGCTAATTATCTTTTAAACATATATCCTTTTACCACGTGTGATATTTAATCCTAATGCTTTCGATTCAAAATATCAGTAACACTTTATAGAATACAATTTGTTTCAATTTAAAGTGAATACACTTTTTGTATGATACTAAGTTGCTAATAAATAGTGATTAATCACTATGAATCACTCATTAAACTAGTAAGTTTTCCCTAATAGTTAATGATTTCATAGCCAGTCCTTCTTATTGGAGCGGTAGTTATTCGACTTTTGGCTAATTTTAATAGTTCTAATAGTATGATGTAATCACCTATAATTAATCGAATGTAGAATAAACAATTGCATTTAATATTTCTGTAATATTTAATAAAGACAATAGCTTTTAGGTTATATCGGAGCATATAGACGTAGTGCTCAGACAGAAAATAAATTCCAGTTTAATTACCGGCTCTCAACTTGAGCTCAGAAGATAGATCTGCAATGACCAGATCGCCTAAGCATAATCAAAAGATTGTAGAAAATTAATTTCTATCTATTTGATTGTATAAATGATATCACTATTAATAGGCTATTACATAGCTTTCATATAAGTATCACCAAACTGAAATATTACATTGATAGCATTTTGCACCGCTACTTGATTGAATTTACATAAATAATCAAGTTCATATAAAGCATAATAAATTGTTATCAATGGAAAATGACTCGGTTCGACTTATAAATAATAAGTTCATTAACTGACAGTACTCAAAGTCATAAAATATTAAGTTAAGGATGAAGTCTTGAACGACATAATTTCGATGCTAGGAGTCGACCCAATTCCAGGGGAGTCGCCTGCAGGCGTTAATCTATCAGATATTGCAGAATCTGAGTCTACATTGCTTGAGGTTGCAAAACTTAATGCAATGGACTTAGGGCCTGACGCTGTTGATTGGCAAGTCGTAGACCAGGAAGTTCGTAACTTACTAGCAAACTATGGTAAGCATTTTCAATTTGCCGCTTATTTAGCTGTAGCTCGTTGCCAGTTGGACGATGTTAAAGGTATCGCACAAGGAGCAAGTTTACTCAAAGAGTTGACGGTAAACTTTTGGCAAAATGCATTTCCGCCAAAAAAACGGGTTCGCGGACGTATCAATGCCATTCAGTGGTGGCTGGATTGGACTAATCGCTGGGCAGAAAAGTTCGTAGAATCCGGAATACAAGTACAAGCTGAAGATATTCAAACTGCAACTGAGGCGATTCAAAACTTGGAGTGCGCATTAGTCGAAGAGTACGACGATGCCCCTGTCATGAGAGGCTTGCTTAACCAATTGAACAGAATTCCATTGGTTGCGCAAGAAGATAGCCCAGCGGTAGCGTGTTTGGCAACGAATGAGCAAGAATTCCAAACAGAGCAGAAAAGCTTGCCAGCTGATCCGGAAGCTGAAGGCGCAATTGAGATCAGCGTGGAAAAACAGATTACAGAGAAACTAGATGAAGGTGCGACCAACAGTCACGTTGCGACTGCGATAGAATCTACAGTGAAAGATACAGGTTTGATTCGAGCAGAGACTCATTCACCCAGTTTTAATGTGCCTTTAATTAGCGATGAAAATCAACATGATAAAGCCTCTAGAGAGTTGCTATCTGCTGGGTTAAGCCAGCTAGCCATAGGTGCTGAAAAACTGTATGAAGAAGATTCCACAGCGGGGCTTAGCTATCGATTATCGCGCATTGCTGCTTGGTCGAATTTATCTGAACTTCCTCCTAATGACGGAGCCATAACCAAGATCAGTCCGCCATCTCGCCAAACTATGATGGTGCTGAAGTCAGCCAAGGAGACAAGTGATCCACTTATTTGGTTGAGGGCATGCGAATTAAAAGTTGCTAATAATCCATATTGGCTAGACCTTAGCTACGATTCTTGCCAGATACTAGCGAGCTTAGGGCCAGACTATGAAGGGGCTGTGAGAGAAATAGAGCAGGCATGCTCTATGCTGATGATGCGTTTACCAGAAATCGAGTTGCTAAAGTTTAGCGATGGGACTCCGTTTGCAAACATGGCGACTCAAGACTGGCTCAAGAGTTTAACGATTACTAGCTCTGATCAAGAGCCTGATTATATAGGTGAGCTCGAATTCAAAGCGAACAAACTATTCACAGAAAATAAATTGGAACAGGCCATTCGTTTTCTGAACGAGTCTTCACTTGGTGAGAGTCACCAGAACCAATTTCGTCTCAGTATAAAAATGGCTCAGCTGCTTCAGCAAGGCGGATATGAGCGGCTTGCAATCACTCAGCTTAAGCCTCGCATAAAGCAGATTGAAGAATATCGATTGGACATGTGGTTCCCACAATTGGTCGTTAATACCCACAAAGTGATGTACGAATGCTATTTAGCGACGAACCAAGTTGATGAAGCAGAACAAGTTTTAAATCAAATGTATACGGTCGATCCAGAGATCGCTATCAGATACTTTAAGGCAGCCCAATAGGCTGTTTCTACGGAGAAAATGCAATGGCAAAAGAAAGCTCAGTTGCCCCGAAAGAGCGGGTAAATATCGTCTATAAACCAGCAACAGGTGATGCCAAAGAGGAAGTGGAGTTACCTTTGAAAATGTTGGTCGTGGGTGACTTTACCCTAGCCGAAGACGAGCGCATGGTTGAAGATCGAGTTCCTGTTAACGTTGACAAGGATAACTTTAACGATGTGTTAAAAGCTCAGGGACTGAACCTAGAATTTGCTGTTCCTAAAACACTTGCTGGGGCAGAAGAGGATGAGCAGTTACCCGTCAGCCTTAAAGTCGAAAGCATGAAAGACTTTGAACCAGACCAAATTATTCGCCAAATACCTGAAATAGCTAAGTTAATGGAACTTAGAGATGCATTAAAAGCGCTTAAGAGTCCTTTGAGCAACGTCCCAGAGTTTCGCAAGAAAGTGCAGAGTTTGATTCAAGATGAGTCATCTAGAGCTGCTCTTTTAAAAGAGCTAGGTATTGAAGCAGAAGAGCAAACGGCGGAGTAATATTATGGCTGAACAACAAGTAGCAGAAAAAACAGAAGAAGTTGTAGACAATGCCACTTTGCTGGATCAGATTGTTGCAGCTTCAAAAATGAATCCAGACCAGCATGCGTATTCTGTCGCTACAACTGGCTTACAGGCATTAATCAAAGATTTAGTTAAGCCTGAGCGTCAAGGCGCGGTGATCTCTGGAGATCTAGTCGATGCGCTTATTGGTGATTTGGACCAACAAATATCAGCGCAAGTTGATGAGGTCCTTCACAATGAAAACTTCAAGAAAGTCGAAAGTGCGTGGCGCGGTTTGAAGTTTTTGGTGGATAGAACCGATTTTCGCGAAAATACGCGCATCGAAATGACCAACATTAGCAAGCAAGATCTTCAAGATGATTTTGAAGATAGCCCAGAGGTTGTGCGTTCTGGCCTATACAAACTGGCTTATGTAAACGAATACGGTCAATTTGGTGGTCAGCCATACGGTGCCATTATCTCAAACTATGACTTTGGTCCAGGCCCACAGGATATCAAACTTCTACAAGATGTTGCGAGTGTATCTGCGATGTGTCATGCGCCATTTATTGCCGCTGCAGGTTCACAGTTCTTTGGTGTAGATGATTGGCAAGATGTACCTAAGTTAAAAGATTTACAAAGCGTATTTGAGAGCCCTTTTTATGCGAAGTGGCAGAGCTTTCGTGAGAGTGAAGACGCACGTTACGTTGGCCTGACTTTGCCTCGATTTTTACTACGTTTGCCCTACGGTCAAGACACCGTGCCATGTAAGTCTTTCAATTACACTGAGACAGTCAGTGAAAGCCATGAACACTTCTGCTGGGGCAATACTGCATTTGCTTTCGCCAGCCGCTTAGCAGACAGTTTTGCGAAATACCGTTGGTGCGCGAATATCATCGGCCCGCAAGGTGGCGGCGCAGTGGAAGACTTACCCCTTTACCAATTTGAATCCATGGGCGAAATCAAAACCAAGATTCCAACGGAAATATTGTTGTCTGAACGTCGAGAGTTTGAGCTGGCTGAAGAAGGCTTTATCGGTATGACAATGCGTAAAGGCAGTGACAATGCGGCATTTTTCTCTGCTAACTCTTGTTTAAAACCGAAAACGTTCGGCAGCTCTGAGGAAGGAAAACAGGCCGAGTTGAACTACAAGCTTTCAACTCAGCTGCCATACATGATGATAATGGATCGCTTAGCACACTACATAAAAGTGCTACAGAGAGAAAACATCGGTACGTGGAAAGATCGGCAAGAGCTTGAGCGTGAGCTAAATACTTGGGTGGGACAATATGTCACCGAAATGGAAAACCCAGAAGCAAGTGTAAGAAGCCGTCGTCCTCTTAAAGGCGTCGAAATTAATGTTGAAGATGTAGCAGGGGATCCTGGTTGGTACCAAGTATCCATTAACGCCCGACCTCACTTTAAGTATATGGGAGCATCGTTCACGTTATCCCTAAAAGGTAAGTTAGATAAAGAGTAATTGTCTTGGCTGCTCAACTGACCTATGAGCAGCTGTTTTTACCACTAGGTCATTTTAACTAAATCAAATGTAGGGAATATCAAAATGGCACACAATAGTTATATTCAGTTTAAAACCGTCGATGGCACAGAAATAAAAGGTGAGAATACAGAGGTCGATGCTTCTCTAAAAGATTGGGTACGATGCTTTGCAACAAAGTCTAACCTAATGGTTCCAACTGATAGCCAATCTGGTAAGCCAAACGGCAAAAGGTTCTACGATGCGACTCACGCTCTTATAGAAGCAGGCCCTCATACTCCAGGTCTATTCCAATGTGCGACTTCTGGTGAGCAGCTAGACATCCTGCACCATTTTGTTCGTATCGAAGATGGCAAAGAAGTTGTATTTTTCACAGTTGAATACACCAATGCAACAATTTGTGGTGAAGAGCTAATTCTTGAAGATACAACCAAGCGTGAAAACGCTGAAACACCGTTATGTGTCAACCTTGCTTGGACTTTCGAGAATATTACCAAAACATGGAAAAAAGGTAATCTCGAGCACAAAGATACGCTTGCTGCACAGAGCTAATATCACTAGGGGGCTCTATACCTTGGGCCCCTTTAACACCAACGTTTATTAGGAGCTTAACTATGTACGCGAGTCGGCTGTTAGAACGTGTTCGTCATTGTTCCAAACCTCAACCTATAAAATCAGAAACTGATAAAGAGCAGCTTAGCATGTGTATCAGTAACTATTTAGTCAAGTTATTGAACACTCAGCAAGGGAGTGCACAGGCATGTATAGACTTCGGAATGCCTGATCTCAATAGCTACCGATATGGCGGAGCGGTTGGAGACGTCAAAACGCTGGAACAAATCATTATTGACACTATTAAGCGTTACGAGCCAAGAGTCTCAGATGTAAAAGTAATATTTGAACCGAATCAAAGTGATCCTCTTGGAATGGTATTTCACATTGATACACACGTCGACGTGGAGCGAGAGCAAATCGCTCTTGCATTTGAAACTGTATTAGGTGCTGATGGGCGTATTCGCGTCGATGAGATATAACCGCGAATGATCAATCAACACTACCGAGAACAGCTAGGTTACTTAAGAAATCTAGCCAAAGAGTTTACGCAAAAACACCCTGCATTAGCGCCAATGCTAGCGGGGCAGAATGCCGATCCCGATGTAGAGCGGCTGCTAGAAGGTACTGCTTTTTTATCTGGAATTGTTAAAGAAAGGTTGGACGATGATTTTCCTGAGTTGATTCATGGACTGACTCAGCTGCTATTCCCACATTACCTGCGTCCATTGCCTTCTTCGACTATCATGCAGTTCACACCAAAGGCAAGTCTTTCAGAGATCGTTAAAGTTAAAAAAGGCACGACGATCAACTCCAATCCAGTTGACGGTCACAGTTGTACATTCAGCACTTGTGCAGACTTGGACCTGCATCCTTTAACCATTGATGGAATCGAATGGTTGCACGGGAGTGCGGGACAAGCTTGCCTTCGAATCAGCTTTACCTTAAATGGTTTGCCATTAAAGGATTGGCGACCAGATTCGCTGCGCTTCTATTTGGCGGGATCGTATGCAGAGGCATCTAATCGCTACGCATTTCTTTGCCAGCATATCACTGACGTAAGAGTCAATTACCCAACTGGCTCATCTTATATTGGTAGCAAGAAATTTCAGCCGCTTATTGATAAAGATGAGCAGCCTTTACTCGATTATCCCACCAATTCTTTTCCTGCATTTAGAGTGTTGCAGGAATACTATATGTTGCCGCAAAAGTTTCTGTTTTTTGATTTGGTTGATTTTGCACGCTGGGGAGATGAAGGCGAAAATCAGCAATTTAGTATCGACTTACTTGTTCAAACTCAACAAGAACTGCCAGCGTTTAACAAGGACCATGTTGAGCTGCACTGTATTCCAGCGGTTAATTTATTCGATGGAGAAGCAGATTCAGTGATTCTCGATCACCAAAAAACCGAGTACAAGCTTCGAGCCTCTCGTGCTCAGGATCAAATATATTCACTGGATAGAGTGGTGGGGTATCAGCAAGGCACTGTGACGGCGAGGGAATATCGCCCATTTGAGATGTTTAATCCTAATTCGGAACATATTCCAGTCTACTCTCTCCGCCGAAAGCTGAATAAGATATCAAAGGGTTCATCTCTATATTTATCTGTAGCCTATCCCAAAGAGAGTTCATCACTCAAGCAAGAAACACTGAGTGTGACAGTGCGTTGTACAAATGGGCATTTTGCTGAACAAATTCAGTATGGTGATATATGTAAAGCAACGGAGACGTCACCTGAGAAAGCGACGTTTAAAAACATTCTCACTCCGACGAAACCCGTTGAGCCACCGCTTGGTGACAACACACTATGGCGCCTTATCTCACATTTGTATTTAAACCAACTGACATTAAGCGATCCAGAACACTTAATGGCGTTGCTCAAGTTGTACATATTTACCGATAGTCGCGACCGTTCAAAAGTACAGGCTAATACCAAACGTGCGGATTCTATTGCAGCGTTACATAGCCAGCGTCGCAGGCGTCTTTTTCAAGGCTCTTTGATTTCTGGAGTCGACATTAACGTTGCATTAAACCCTGATGGATTTCCAGGAAAAGGGGATATGTTTGTGTTTAGCGCAGTGTTGAAACACTTATTGTCATCTTTTTCAGCAATTAATTGTTTTACCCAATTAACTTTTGAAAACATGAATACCAAGGAAAGCTATCAATGGCCTCCACAAGTCGGTCAACGTCAGTTGATGTAGTTGAACATTTACACAATAAGCCTGCACATTTTTCTCATGTTCAAGCAGTCCGTTTACTGCGTTGGCAAGAAGCACAAAATGGTGGGAATGTTGACGACTTTGTAAAACAACGTATTCGCACTAGGCCAGAGTTATCTCTGGCTTTTCAGCCAGCTGAATTGGTTGAGTTGAAAGGTGAGAGTGATCATTTTCAGCTCACTGCGACGTTTATGGGGTTATATGGCGCAGCTTCTCCGTTGCCGACATTTTATACCGAAGAGCTATTTGAAGAAGCTCGGTATGATAGCAGTGAATCACGTGATTTTTTAGATATTGTCAATCAGGTTTTTTTCGATCAGTACTTCGAAGCTTGGAGTAAATATCGCCTACTTCCTCAAATAGTCGAAGAGAAAAAATCGCAAGTCTTGGAGCGTTTGCTTTGTTTGGCTGGAGTAAGCTTCTCCCCATTGGACGATCAGAATGCCCAAGAGCTCATTCGATATGCCGGTATTCTGAGCCAGGTACCGCGCTCAGCCATGGGATTGGGTAATATGATTGCGGATGCCGTAGGTGCGAAAGTGGACGTAGAAGAGTTGGTGCCCAAATGGGAGACTATTCCTGAAGATCAACTTATTTCGCTGGGAGAGTGCAACCACGCCTTGGGCGATGATGCTTATATTGGAACAAAAATTTTGGATTACAGTGGAAGCTGTATTCTGCACGTTAGTACAGATGAAAGAGAGGTGTTTCATGGGTTGCTACCCGGTGGATACCTATTTAATAAGATGAAGCGGTTACTTAGCCATTATTTAGTTGAGCCTATCGATATCGAGATGAAAATTTGGCCGGAATCCAGCATTACTATGCCAAGTGTACTTGGAAACCTAGAGGGTACATTGCTCGGGTTCGATGCTTGTTTAGGCCAGCAAACCGGTGCGGTATGTGTGCCGCTATTCACTAGTGAAGAATTCTAAAGAGAGCCCAGATCATGCCACAGCTATCTAAATTTGTTATTTCTGGAATAGAGAATAAGTTTTCTATAACCAACTTCTATGGTGTAGAAGAGCTTTCAAACGAATATAAATTTGAGCTTGAAGTGAGCACTTCTAAGCAAGTTGAAAAACTCGATAGCTTGCTATGGCAATCATGTGAGTTCACTATTTGCTCAGAGCGTGAGCGTACGATTGGCGGGATGGTTTCTGAGGTATCAGCACTCAAATTTGTCAATGGTGAGTACTATTACAGTGTGACTATTCGTCCTACTTTTTGGGGGCTGATTGAAGAAATCAATTGTGCTGTTTTCCTCCATATTACAATTGTTGATGTGATTAAGCAGGTGCTTTCTAAGCCTAGAACAGGACTTCAAATCCCTTTCGAAATGAAAATAAGCGAAGAGTACGAAGAAAGAGAAATTGTCGTTCAATATAATCAATCTACTTTGCACTTTCTCAAGTGCCTGATGGAGTTATATGGACTGTACTATTACTTCGAGTATCAGGATGGGGCTGAAAAGCTTATTATCACTGATAACAAAATGGTTCATCAGAAACTGCCTGCAGAAACCCTACGCTATTACCCTCCAACGGGCCTCGAATATACAGATAAAGTTAATACGGTTAGCGAATTTAATGTTCAATGTAAAACGCTACCAAAGAATATCCTACTTAAAAACTATAACTATCAAAAACCCGATGTTGAAGTAGAAGGTGTCTCTTCCGTTGATAGTGAAGGTGTCGGGCAACAGTACTACTATGGTGGTGCCTTTAGTTCTAGGAAAGAAGGCAATTTTCGCTCTAAGTTAAAATCAGATCAGCTAAAAGCAGAATCCCACCTCTGCTACGGAAAAGCGAGCGATCCGCAAATTGCACCGGGTAGTACATTCTCACTCACTGGGTATTTTCTTGAAGCTGCAGATGAAGATTATCTGTTTGTTAAAGTGATGCATCGCGGCAAGGCCGGGAGCGCAGAAAACGATATTTTTTATGAGAACGAGTTCGAATGCTTGCCTTCTAAGTATCAATATCGCTGCCAAGAGCGTACTCCGAAGGTAACCATACACGGTGTGATTAACGCGACAATTGATGCCGCTGGTGCAGAAGACTTGGACAGTCAAGGGCGTTATAAAGTTAAATTTCACTTCGATTTAAGTAATCCAGATGCAGGAAAAGCGTCTCATAGAGTTCGCTTGCTCACTCCTTACAGCGACTCTGCTGGGGGTATGCACTTTCCTCTCAGACATGGTACAGAAGTGAAATTGGCCTTTGAACACGGCGATCCGAGTCGTCCAGTTATTGTTGGTGCAGTAACCAATCCGAACAATCAGAGTGTTGTTAGCGATCAGAACAGTACCTCTTATGTTATGCAATCACCGGGTGGCTCACAAATTTCGATGTCGGATGGTTCTAGCGGCGATACGATTCTATTTTCGTCCAAAGATAATAGTAGTTTTATTCGAATAACTAAATGACAAGAGTTTGAAGGGATTTATTCGCTAAATTTATTAATTTAACAGTATGTTAGAGCGAATGCCATAAGTAATAAATCCTTCATAAACCTGTCGTACAGTACGTGAATCTGTTACGAGGGAAGCCTCGTTAAGTCTGGAGAAATAATGCGCGTTATCAAGTCTCTTAATCAAGGGATATTAACTCACTCGTTTGTTTTGGCTGGTAAGCCAAGGGAAGCTATCACTGCGATTTACGGCTTTGATCTCTGCGATCCTAGTAAGCGTCTAAGTGAGCAACAGCTGTGGCAAAGGTGTATCGATTTGCTCGGAGATGTGCCGCTAGATATGGGAATGCCTAAGGTTAAAGGTGAATGGCTGGTGTGTGGTTCTGCTTACGCCGGTGAGAAAGCGCGATCTGCCGTCCGAGTAGCGGCTCAAGTCGGCCAGCAACATAAAGCATTGGATGTGTTAGGGCAGCGATATTGGACTCAGTCCAAATATGGCTTGAGTCTTACCCATCCGTTAAGTTTTGAGCAGATGCCAATCACTTGGAATTATGCAGTGCGTGGTGAAGGGTTGCAATTGAACCCTCACGGTATCTCTCCACCTAAAAAGGTGGATGATGCTCAGAATTTGTTGCACGCAGGGATCTATTATCCGGGTGAGTCTCAATCAGAGTGGAGCTCAAAGCCCCGACCTGCTGGATACATGCCAGTCGACATCATGCAACCGAAACGGCAAAAGCTTTTAGGGACTTATGACGAGGAGTGGCAGCGTACCGCGTGGCCAAACTTTCCAAGAGACTTCAACCCACAGTTTTATAATATTGCACCTGAAGATCAGCAGTTTGAGGGGTATTTCCAAGGTGGTGAACCTTATGCTCTCGTTAACTTGCACCCTGAGTTAGAAACCATCCAAGGAAACATCCCTTATTTCCAACCAAGAGCGTTTCTAAGGCGTACCGTTGACGAGCATTTGGTCGTGAATGAAGTTCCACTGGATTGCGATACATTCTGGATGTTTCCGGATACCAATACTGGCATATTGCTATTCCATGGTAGTGCAGCGGTTGATGATGAGGAAGGTCTAGATATTAAAGAAGTGCTACTTTCTGAGGAGCCATATGGTAGCACGTCTCGGCCAATAGAATACTACGTCGAGTTGTTTGACAGAGCGCAGACAACAGAATATATGGCGGAGCAAATTGGTATAGATATGTCTCCGTTGGAAGACGCTAAAGCGGATATTGCCAAGGCGGAAAAGCTGATGGAAGATGCGCCCAAGTATATGAAGTTTCGATTAGATCAAGTCAAAGGTAATGCTCCGACTCCGCAAACCAGTATGGCGAAGACTAATGAAACAATGATGGCACAGCTCGATGACAGAATTGCGTCGCTAGCTGAGATGGAGCTGCATTTAGAAAAAAATCCGGTAAACCCAGAGGTAAAAGCCAGTGTTGTAAAAGGTCAGCAAGAGTTGGCTGGGGTAAAGGAAAAATTGGCAGAAAATGCTAAAAACCTTTCCGACATGAAAACCAAGGTCGCTGAAGTCTCTGGTAAGCTTCCGGTTTTGCCGGAAGGTGCTGAAGATAAAAAGAAAGAGCTGAAAGGTGATCTGGAGTCGCTAGGTAACCAATTTGAACTTCAGCACACATGGAAAGACCAAGCCTCATCATTGGTCTATTTAGCAAATCAAAACTTGATGATGAAAAAATTTGAAGATCAGAAGCAAGAATTGGAAGCGTTAGGCTTTCGAGAGCTCTATTTTCAAATGTATTTACTTGGATGGATACCTGAAGAAACACCGCTAATCGCTGAACACTGGCAGCTTGAATCACCATTGGATAGAGAAGTTTATGGTCCAGGTTGGGTGTTTATGCAACATCAAGAGGGTGAGATAAAGGCCATCACTATTCGTCCGGGTGACTTATATACGCCAGATAATGACTATTTGATTCCTGGCTCTCAAGAGATGGGATGGTTCTCAGGTTTTGAGGCGCCAGCAAAAATTATCGTTACTGACTTGGTTTCATCATGGATATTGGCCCAAGCTCTTGCAGACTACATCGACATTGTATTCATGCGTGACGAAGGTGATCAGCTAGATCCTGACGTAGAAATGTCGGTAGAAGAGTCTGACTATGTTTACGTAGCTTGCTCATCGAACGCAGACCTAACGGAGTGGAAAAAACGCTTCACTCACATCAAGCCACTTTACTATCCGAGAGATATAGAGATAGTTCGCTTTCATCAAGAGGAAATTGACCCCTTAACTTGGTTAAATGAGCAGTTTTCTTCTGAATTATACGCACACCTTTGTGATTTTCAGAAACAACACCGTAAAGCGCGCGATGAAGCTGTTGCTCCAAAGCAAGTTTATGGCCAAATGAAGGCCCATGCCGATCAAAAAGCCGTTGAAGCTTTTGGGTTCAATCCTTTGGAGCATGAAGACCCTGTCGGTTTTAAAATGGATCAAGCACTTGATGAACTCGCAGGCCGAATGAAATCGAGGCCTGACTCGGAAAGATATGATAAGTATCTTAGTGACGTAAAGAAGCAGTTTGCCGAATCCAAGGAAAAATACAAAGCCGGGCCAGACCCGTTTTCTGACGATGTGGCCGATCTTAAAAAACGATTCTCGGACATCAAGCAGCAGTTAGATAGCGCATCAGAGAAGCAAAACGTCCCAATCGATAAAATGATCGACAAGAAAGAGTTTGCACAGTTTGAAGAAAAAATGATGTCCATGATGACCGAAATGGAACCTTTAAAAGAAAAAGCCAAAGAGCTTCAAGGTCAATTAGAACAGGATGAAGATAGGGATTATCAAGAGTTATCGCGACAAGACGTTATATATCGTTATGCAGCAGGGCTTTCATTTGAAAAGAAAAACTTATCAGATCTTGACTTGTCTGGTATTGATCTTTCCGGTGCCAACTTTCAAGAAGCGGTCTTAATCAAAACCAATTTTAGTCGCTGCAACTTATCTGGTTGTGAGTTTAAGGACGCAATAGCAGACGAAGCCGATTTCACACATGCGAATGTTACTCAGGCTCAGTTTCATCATGCGATTTTAACTAAAACCAGCTTCGTTAAGGCGAATGGCCGATTTGCAGACTTTACTCACGCGACGATGGTTGAAAGCAACCTGGCGCAAGCTCAATTATCTTCGACAGTTTGGGCGAGCGCAATGGCGAATCAAAGCTGTTTTGTTCAAGTGGATTTAAGCCATGCAGATCTTGGTAACGGTGTATTCATAGAAGCAGATTTTACGGGAGCCGACATGAAGCGTAGCTTGACTGATCAAGCTGTGTTTAATGACGCAATATTGCGAGATGCAGATTTACGATTATGTAAAGGTAAGAAAGCAATATTTTGGGGAATTAAAGGTGAAAACTCGCAATGGGATCGCGCACAATTAAATGGTGTAAGGTTTGGTCCGGCAAATCTAACCAAAGCGAAGGGGCGTTATGCTGACTTTTCAAATTGCTTGGTGAAAGAGGCGGTTTTTGATAACGCGGACTTAAGAGGTAGCAATTTCTATCGTGGGTTTATCGATGGTGTTCATGCAAATCATGCTCTTCTTGACGGTGCAAACCTTAGCGGTGCGCAGCTAACGCGTGGCAACTTTCAATCTTCCTCTTTGAAAGCGGTGAATGGTATGCAATCAACGTTATTCCGTAGTCAATTCCAACACGCTGATTTATATCTGAGTAATTTCTATAGCGCCGATGTTAGAAAAATTGAGTTAGGGAATACCAACCTGAAGAACGTCAATGTCGATGCCACGATATTAAAGCATAAGCTGGAGCTCTTCGATGAACAGAAATGAGTTTAAACGTTTGTTAAGGGAATACGCATTCATTGAAGACAGGGATTTGTCAGGTTGCAATATGAGCTGCCTAGATTTGACAGAAGTTCGTTTTCTTCGCTGCAATTTATCGGAAGTTAACTTATCAGATACCAACTTGACTCATGGGATGTTTGAAAGTTGCATATTGACTGGCGCTAATTTTGACAATGCAAATTTGACACATGTGATGCTCATTAAGTGTGATTTGACTAACGCTAATTTGTCTCACTCCTTGATGGAAAATGGCATGGTTTCCGAGTGTTCTTTGGTTAATGCGGAGCTTGCTCAAGCCAAGTGGGAAAGCTCGATTATCCAAGATAGCAATTGCGAGAGAGCTAGGTTCCAGGGAGCCAATATACAAGGCTCAATCGTCAAAGATTGCGACTTAACATATTGCGATTTTTCCGATTTATTTATAGAAAAGATTGCCTTTGATGGTGTGTGTTTCGACCAAGCAAACTTTAGTCGAGCTGTGCTGACTAAAAGCTATATATCAGAGTGTGACCTTTCGAAATGTTTGCTCGAAGGTACGACATTCAGCTCAATGCAAGCAAATGAATGTAACTTTGATGGGCAAAACCTAAGTTCTTGCGTGCTAGAGATGAGCTACTTTATGAAGTCTAGTTTTGTTGGAGCGAACCTGTCTGGCGTAAATGGCACTAACACTGCATTTACTAACGCAGACTTAAGAAGCACAAATTTTACTCACGCCAATCTAAACAACTCAAACTTTGATGGTGCGAAGTTAGTCGATGCGGATATGTCGAACGCAACGCTCATTCAGTCTCAATTGACGAACTTAGATGCACAGAGAGCGTGTTTTAATCATTGCAGTTGTAAGCAAGCGAATTTCTCTCATTCTGATTTATCTTATGCCGAACTCACTCAAGCAAACTTTAGTTTGTGTGACTTCCACAAAATCAAGCATGAGCAGGCCAATTGGAAAGGAAGCATTAAGTTGGGGGCTCGCTGGGATGATGAAATGCGCTCAAAAGCGGAAGATTGGCAAGTGCCAGTGACTATTCAAAAAGAAATCGAACAGGCGCTAGCCGAATCAGATATAAGGACCTCATTATGATGGCAACAAAATTTGTGGCAACGTCATTAGACAATAAACAAGCCTGGCAGATGCAATCCGGGGTGGTATTAAATGAGTTAACCAGTGGTTTTCAAGTTAAAAGTGAATCTGGATTGGTAGGAGCTCAGGTCGCGGCAAGCTGCTTGCTAAAACCCAACATAGGCGATCGGGTTTTATGGAGCGGAAATGAAACGGAAGCCTTTATTTTGTCAGTTTTAGAACGTTCTAGTATTGAGGCTTATCAGCTAAAAGTTCCTGGTGATTTAGAAGTAAAAACTCAGGGAACAATGACTCTAAGTGCTGAAACCAATTTAACCTTAAGCAGCATTAAACAAACAGAAATGACATCAGAAAAAATTAACGTAGATGTCAAAGAGGCGAATGTGAATGCTCAACTGTCTCATTTTTCAGGGCTAAGAAGCTTTTTCCATATTGAAAAATTGAGTTGGGTGGGTAAACAAATAGAGCAAGTTGCAGATCGTGTATTTCAACGATTTAACATGCAGTCCAAAAAAGTCACGGGACATGAAGAGAAGCAAACTAAATCTAGCCGTCACTTAATAGAAAAAGACTATGTGGTTCAATCACAGAACACGCTTCATCATGCTGAAAAAAATCTGCACCTTGATGGTGAAAAAATTCACTTGGGTTAGTAGCCCTCCAATGCAGAATGGTAAGGAGAACAATTGATGCCAGGTTTTGCTATCAATGCAGGAGGCAGCGTAACTGTTGCTACTCCTGATGTAACGGCGGTGCCTTCGCCCACAGGCCCAGTGCCAATGGTGGGTGCAAATATGGCATCTAGCGCTACCAGTATTCCAACGACAACGGTGATTAACGTCCTCGTATGTGGAACTCCCGTTACAAACCAGATGACGATGACAGCGACAAGTATGTCTACAAGCCCTCCGGTGGCAATGGGAGTGGCATCGGGAGGCCCAAATGATATGGGAAGCAAAAACACTCAAGGAAGTACCAAAACAATGATGGGGAACGCCCCAGTTGTGAGTATGTGTAATATGACGGCTCAAAATGGTATTTCACCGAACTCTGTTGGAATGCATCAGGCATCCACATCAAACCAAAAAGTTTTAATTCAAAGTTAATTAGGAGCGGGACATGCATGTTCGTTTTCGCAATATAGCTGCGTGGTTAGGAGGGGCTTTAGCACTGCTGCTTGTCGGTTGTTCTTCTGAGCCTCAACCGGCCGGAAGTATTTCCCAAGTACCAGTTAAAGATCCAAGTCAGATTCATTGGGATTGGCAAGCCGATGCAGTAAAGCTGAACCTTAAAGCCGATCCTCATTTGAACTATTACAATGGGCAGTCCCATGCTCTGATGCTTTGCTTTTATCAGCTGAAAGATAAGTCCAGTTTTGAAGAGCTGAAAAAAACGACTGCGGGTATTAATCGGCTACTTCAATGTAATGGGTTTGACCAGAATGTCGTTTATAGTCAACGTTTGTTTGTTCAGCCCAATGAATCCAATACACTTGATTTTCCAAGATATCAAGGGGTTAAGGCTGTAGGTTTAGTGGCGGGTTACGCGAACCCAATGACTGATAAAGTGGCCAAAATTTTTGATATCCCAATTGATAAGCAAACAAAAGGCATGATCTGGAAAACAACTTGGTACAAGCCAGGAAAGCTTTCGATGCAACTTATTTTAGGAAGACAACTCATTGAAACTGGCTTTGAAGGGAAAGGGGATTCTACAAAGGCCAAGAAAGCGACAGAGCCTAAAGAGGAAACAAAAGCATGAATCAGCCCCTTTACTGGCATCAAGGCTTGTTGTTGCAGCCTCAGCACTTTCAATTAGAAAGCCAGTTTCACCAATGGCAGCATAGCCAAACCCGCGCTTTAACGCAAAATTACCCTTGGGGCGTGGTGTCGTTGGACATTCGTGAAAATGCTTTAACCGATAAACAGTTTGTTGTCCAAAAATGTGAGGTGCTATTCCCAGATGGCAGTTTGTGCAAACTCAATGAAAACGCAGTGATTGCGAGCCGCCAATTTGAAGAGGATTGGGTGGAAACAGGCAAATCTTTCCCAGTTTATTTAGGTTTGAAACACTGGCAAGTGAGTGGAAATAATGTCACTGAAGTCCATGACTCTGCTGAAATGGGCGATGTGAGCAGTCGTTATGCGGCTTTGTCCAACCCTCAAGAGGTGGCTGATCTTTATGGCGATGGCGCCACTGGGCAAGTGAAGCCTTTACAATATGTAATGAAAATATTTTGGGAAAATGAGCTTGATGTGGCTGGTGACTACCATTTAATTCCAATTGCGAGATTAGAAAGAGATGGTCAACGCGTTTTTCTCAGCGAACGCTTTTTACCGCCTGTGACTAATTTACATAAATGGCCGAGTATGCGCAGTTTATTTCGTGATGTGCTTGACCAACTGGTCTCTAGAGCGAAGCAACTTGAGCGGTTTAAGAAACCGACATCAGCGAGGCGAATGGCCTCTGGAGACGGTGATGTAACATTAACTCTAGCTATGCGTTCACTCAATCGCTGCGCCTGCCAAATTCAGTGCTTGGTTGAATCGCCGGTTTTGTCACCTTGGGAAGCATGGAAAGGGCTTAGCGAAATATTAGCTGAACTCAGCAGTTTTGTTACCGATTTTAGTGTGTCTGGTGAACCAGGTGTTGAGCGTTGGCCATCGTACGATCATTTAGAATTGCATGACATGTTTGACTGCTGCCAGCAACAGCTCACCCAAATGCTGCACAGTATTGTTGTCGGTCCAGAGTACGCTTTGCGTTTTGAATCTCAGCATGGTGCTTGGCACACCCAATTACCAGAGCGTGCGCTGCAGGGCGAGTATCGATATTGGTTGTGGATCTCTGGTTTTAGCTCTAGTCAATATGTTGAGCTCGCAAGTCGAATCAAGGTAAGTGCTAGCACTCAATTACCAAATTTAATGGCTCGTGCGGTCTCGGGCATACCGCTTATCGTTCAGCATGAAACTCCGCCGGGCCTTCCTCGCGCAGAAGATGGCATTTATTGCGAGTTGGATTGTCGTTCACCTTTGTGGAAGCAAGTCGTCGATAGCCAAAGTATCGGTGTGAGTGGACTCGCTCCCGAACAGTCAAACATGCAATTATTTATCACTCGAGGATAATTATGACCTTATTAGAATGTTTCCAGCCTTTAATGGCGGCTGTTAGGCAGCTTATTGAAGCTGACCCATCAACACTCAATGACGATCATTCAGCAAGTATTACGTTAAATAGTACGCATGCTCCTCAACCATTTTCAAACACGACACAAGAGCCCTCTGTTGAACCGAGTTGGAAGCATACTATTGAGACGCTTCGACTGGATGCGGAGTCTGCGGCTTTACAGCTAGGTTTAGCCAAGCAAGTTATTGACGAAGCCAGGTTTGCCGTATTTGTGTGGGTAGATGAAGCGATTTTGAGCTCACCACTCGGGACACAAGGGCACTGGCATCCTTGGCAATGGCACTTCTTTCAGACACATATAGGTGGAGAAGAATTTTTTGATCGCCTCCAGCATCACAGTAGCAGTGCAAAAAGCGAGCATCAAATACAGCTTTTATCTATTTACGCATTCTGTTTGGGAATGGGGTTCTGTGGAAAATATGCGCACTTTCATAACAGTGAACTACAAAAAATTCGTTTGAAGCTGAGTGAAAAACTGTTAGCTGACAAGCCACTATTACCAACCAATAGTGAAATATTGAAGCCTACCGCGATACAAAAAATGATGAAGAGAAGCCCAGCATGGAGGCTAATTGATCCATTTCGCCTCGGTTTAATTGTTGTGGCATTTGGCCTCACTACAGGTGTGTACTTTCTCTATCAAACGTTACTTAACGCCCAGTTAATGGGTTGGATTGGCTAAAGGTAAAATTAAATATGTCAGGTTCTAAACGTAAATGGCTTTGGAGCAGCTTGAAGCTTATTTTGCTATTAGTTCTTATCGCTGGGGTTAGTGCCGCGGTATTTTTTTGGGTTGATTTAGAGCAGTGGCCTTGGTGGGCTGGCGCGGTTATTTTATCCGGTATTGCTGCTATTGTTTGCGCTATCTATTTGTTAAGGCGTTATATTCTTAGGTATCGCGAGAGAAAGTTTGTTGAGCATGTAGTAAAGCATGACAAAGAAGCAATTGAAACCAGCCAATGGGCTTTGCGTCAGCGATGTAATGAACTAGAACAGCGTTGGGCTAAAGCGCTAGAGCAATTAAAGTCATCTCGGCTTAAGCGTCAGGGACATCCATTGTATGTTCTTCCTTGGTATCTCGTAGTCGGTGAGGAAGGCTCTGGCAAGTCTACAATTCTTGAAAACTGTGGTCTTAGCAGTGTTCTTGCCCCATTAAGAGAGCCATCAGGGCACACAACAGCTCATTGTGATTGGTGGTTTTTTGAACAGGGTATATTTCTTGACACAGCAGGTAAATATTTCGGTGACGACGATAACGGTCATGAAACCGAATGGAAACACTTGCTCACTCTTCTCGCTAAAGCTCGTAGACGAGAGCCAATTAACGGTCTCTTGGTCAGCTTAAGCGTTTCGGATCTGTTGTCGTTGGATACCAGCCAATTACAGAAAAAAGGGCGTCAATTTCGCTTGAAACTCGATACATTAATGAAAGTTATGGGAGCACAGATCCCAGTTTATTTAATGTTGACTAAATGCGATCAAATCTATGGTTTTGAAGAGTATGCCAATGAGTTAGAGGGTTCGAAACGAGAGGAGTTATTTGGTTGTATTAACTCAGAGCGGGATATACCACCAGAGCAGGTTATTTCAAGAGCTCTAGCCCATATTAGCGATCAACTGCTCACTCATCAGCTTGAGCAGTTGCAAGGTTTAACTCCTCTTCCAGCACACACTTTATTGCTTGCACGTGAAATAGAAAACTTACACCAAGCGTTGACTGAGTTTGCAGAGAGTGCTTTCGGTGTCACACCGTATCATGAGCCAATATATTTTAGGGGGTTAAGCTTAAGCTCGGCTCTTTCTAAAGCGTCTCCGTTGCCTACGGTCATTCCTTCATTAGCGACAAATGAAGAGAGTAATTCCAGAGGTAATGTAGGCTATGACATGACGCCAACGGCAATTTTTTCCAACAACCAGCCAGTCGTTGTACAAGCGCATCATGCAAATATTACTGGTGATTCAGGTGAAACTAAACACCACCTGAAAGGGTTGTTCTTAAACGAACTATTTTCTCGTTGGCTGCCAAATGATAGGCATGTTTATCAATTCAGTAATCCATTTATGCAGTGGAGGAAATGGACGGGTAATTTATCAATTACTGTTTTGCTATTGCTGATGTTTTTTGCTGTCGGTGGTATGAGTTTAGATTACGTACAAACTCATGAAAGCTATGCTTCACTAACCAAACAAATGCAGAATGTGAAGAATCTTACGGATTCTCCCAAAAGTGGTTTAACGTTTGACCAAATCGAACAACAAAGATCCACTCTACAAGCTCTTCAAATTGCTATTCATAAGGCGCGACGCAGTCATCAACTGTTGTCTAAATTGGGCTTGGACTTGTGGATTAACAAAGGGCTAAATTTAGCTAAACAAGAGTATGTCGCTTCTTATAGTCGCTATTTACTTGACAATATAAACCCTTCTTTGTACCAAGAAATTACCAGTACAAATCAAAGTGCGACTGAGCAAGTAGGGAATGGCATAGATTATTTAGCATGGAGAATCAGCCAGATTCAAGCTAAGCTGGGTATGAATTCTCAAGCGACCTTACCGCTGCAAGGGCATGCTCAAATCAGCAACTATCATTTTGATCCTCTTGGATTTGTTAGTCAGATTGATTCTCAGCAAATGTTTATCGACTTTGTTCGCTGGAATGATAATTCTGATCAGCTGGAGAATTTGCTCAAGCAGACCCAGCACCACTTGCAAATAGCCTTGATGCGTCATCCACTTTCTCGTTGGTTAAACTCATGGATAGAAAACTCTAGTCAAGTTCAATCAGTGAGTGCTTCTAGTTTCTGGCAAGCAGGGTTAGCAAATGGCACTGACATTTCTGTTCCAGGGTCATATACAAGTGAAGGGAAAAAGTTTGTCGATGAGTTCTTAGCTCAACTACAAGATAGTGGAAATGCGCCGGTTAGCTCTCAAATAAATCGCTATAAACATGAATACATTCGTCAGTTTGTCGCTCATTGGGTGCAGTTTTACCAACAATTTCCAGCAACAGCCCAAGGCTTAAACATTAGCGATAGAGTACAAATCGCGAACCAAATACCGTATCAAAGCAACCCGTTCAGTCAAGTTCAACAGGCCACTTTATCGGAGCTGAGAGGACTTGGGAACTTAGTGAATTCTAGTACGTGGCAAAGTTTATATTTATCTCAAGCTATTGAGAATAAGTATTGGAACAGCAAGCAAAATACCAGCTTGCTTGGCAAGGGCAGTCAAATGCTTGGGAACAATACCGCTAGGTTGGCCAGTGATGATCCAGCGTTTAAACAGAAATTGGAAAAAGGCGCGAGCTTGTATGCAAACTACCAAGACGCACTAAGTCAAATACTGGACCACATTAGTAACGAAGCAACAGCGTTCCAAAGTATCAGTGCTTTGTTTGTCAATCCAAGTGCGGGCTCCCCTGAGCTGAAAGCCTCGAATGCTGCGAACCGATTGGAACAGCTATTGCAGTCCAACGGAGCTTACGCCAATGGTGGCACAATATACTCGGATAGTTTCCAATTTATGTTACGCACTGGCGTACTTCTAGCAGCTAATCAGTTGCAATCAGATTGGGAAGCTCAAGTGTATGGTCCTTTGCAGTATATGTCTGCGCAAGACAAAAGAAGAAAGTTATTTTCTCCAAATGGACTGCTAAACACATTTATTCATGGTCCTGGCAAAGGGTTCATAAAAATGGGTGCGCAAGGGTGGGCTCCTGCGTCTTTCATGGGGACAAGTTTGCCGTTTTCACGAGGGTTCTTCACCTTTATTGACCAAAGCGAATACTTGAAGCAAGACTTGAAAGATGACTACAAGGTGATAGTGGAAGCTATGCCTATGGGAGTTAATCCTGATGCAACCAATCATCCGTATGAATCAGAACTGGTGCTGTCTTGTTCTGACAAACAACAGCAATTGATGAACTATAACTATGCGCAAACGAAGCTGTTTGATTGGAAGCCAGCAAGTTGCGGCCAAACCAAACTGACCATTCGCTTCAACGGATTTGAATTGAGTAAGACTTATCCAGGGCAAAACGGATTCCAAAACTTTTTAACTCAATTTAGAAATGGAGCGGTAACATTCGTGCCTGAGGATTTTCCAACAAGTAAACAGATACTGGAACAAAGTCACGTAACTTGGATGAAGATCCAATATCGTTTTCAAGGCAATTTACCTATTGTTGCTTTAAAAACTCAAGACAAGTTTAAAGTGCCATTAAAGATTGTTTCCATGTAAGGGTATAGAGAATGTCTTATATCAACCAAAGTAATTCTAATCAACGAGAAGCGTGGCAAGGCAAGAGACTACCCATGTTGATGTTCGGTATATGGTTAGCCGCGTGTATTTTAGTCGTGGGTGTGTCACTTAGCCTAGCAGGAGAATCCGTACATTTGAGGCAGTTTGTTACTGTACAACTAGAAAAGGCTCATATTATTGATCCTCCTAACCATCATTCGGAAATATCATACAGTAGAAATTGAAATAGTTATCCAATAAATAACTCTTAATTTTCAGTAGCTGGTACCATTGTAATTTGGCGCCAGCTTTTTATTATTAGTCACTTTAAATAATTTCACTTATATGACTGTTGTTGATGTGGTTAGGGCTCCGTTATTTGTTTTTGTATTAGCATTGACTGGTGGTTAAAAGTAATTAGAATCGCTAACAACTAATTTAAATGGATTTGTTTTGGTGTTAACGATACGGAATATATTAATTATAAATAAAACCTAATTTAATATTGGCTATGAAAAAACTATTATCAAATAAAATAGTAAAAATACTTTTTATTATTTTTGCACTATCTATATCTAACTCTGTTTTTGCGTCGACAGTAAAGGTCTCGGGATCAGGTTCTTCAATCGCAGAGCCTGCAATGTTGGTGTGGACTAAAAGCTATCATACGCAAACAGGGAACCAAGTCTCTTACATCGCGACTGGTTCTGGAGTTGGCGTCGACAACTTAGAAAAAGGCAATAGTAATTTTGCGCTTACGGACATGCCATACAGTCAAACGATTCTCGGCGAGCATCATTGGGTTCAGTTCCCTATGATGGTTTCCATGGTCGATATTGTTTATAACCTACCGGGCGAGAGTAAAGCACTTATTTTGAGTGGTCCAGTTATAGCGAACATGTATTTGGGGAAAATTGTTTGGTGGGATGATGCTGCAATTAAGAAACTGAATCCAGAAATCAACTTACCACATAAAAAAATTGTATTGATGTATCGTAATACTGGGTCAGGTACTACTTATGCCTTTTCTCACTACCTGAGTGAAGTTTCGGACAAGTGGACAAGCATACATGATGGCACTCTAAAGCTCGTTGACCTGCCAGCAAACTCTATTGGTGAGCGCCTAAGCTCAATGCTTGCTATGAGTGTCAAACATGTACCGTATTCAATCGGTTATGTATCCGATCGTTATGCACAAAATCAGCATTTGGAAAAAGCTGAATTGATTAATCACGATGGTATGGCGGTATCACCGACTATGTTAAGCGCTTACGCGGCGTTGGTAAATATCTCAGAAAATACACAAGGTATGTTAACAAAAGTGGTGAACTTACCCGGAACGGAGAGCTGGCCAATTGTTGCAACCACTTTTATGTTGGTTCCTGAACACGCTAAAAATCAGCGTTCGATTTCTTCGATATTGCGATTCTGCTCTTGGGTACTAACGTCTGGTAATAAAGAGGCGCTTAAGTTGGGTTATATACCAGTACCTCACAGTTTTAGAACGCAAATCAGAGAGCTATGGCGCGTTGATTTTCCAAAGGTGAAACTCGATTATAGTCATTTTTTCTAGCGATTTCGTTATTGAGCCAGCATTACTTCTTCAGCATTGCTGGCTTTTCGGTTACGACTTAAGCAAATAGATATTTGGCATGGAACTGTATATGTTCGTCGATGTAACTAGAAATAAAATAATAGCTGTGGTCGTAACCATATTGAATGCGAACTTCTACCGGTGAATGATGTTGGTGGGCAGCTTCAATTAGAGCATCAGGTTTTAGCTGCTCAGTTAAGAAAGCATCTAAATCACCTTGGTCAACTAAAATGGGCAGTGAAGAGCGAGATTGCTTTAGCAACTCCACAGAATCGTATTCAAACCATGCACTTTGATCACCTCCTAAGTAGGCGTTAAACGCTTTTTGTCCCCAAGGTACCTTTATTGGGTGACAAATAGGGCTGAAAGCTGAAATGGAACGGTAGTTGTCAGGGTTTTTCAACCCAACAGTTATCGCTCCGTGCCCTCCCATACTGTGCCCGGCGATTGATTTGATATCTGATATTGCAAAGTTTGTCTCGACCAAATCTGGCAGCTCTTTGACGATATAGTCGTACATTCGAAAATGTGTCGCCCAAGGTTCTTGAGTGGCGTTAAGATAAAAGCCTGCTCCTTGGCCTAAATCGTAGTCCTCGGAATCTGCAACTGACTCTCCTCTGGGGCTGGTATCCGGAGCAATGATTGCGATGCCAAGCTCAGAAGCTTTGCGAAAGGCCCCTGCTTTTTGCATAAAATTTTCATCACTACAGGTAAGTCCCGAAAGCCAATAAATGGCAGGGACAGGATTCGTTTGAGTCGCGTTGTGCGGTATGAATATCGCAAAACGCATTTCGCAGTTTAGAACACTGGATTCGTGAGTGTACTGGATATGCCAGCCGCCAAACACTTTGTTTCGATTTACTTCATTGACGGTCATAGAACTTCCTTACCGTTAAAGTGGGTAGCGTATTGGCTACCCAAGTTATGTTACTTGTCCATATGCACAACAGAACGAATGCTTTTACCTTCGTGCATCAAGTCAAAGGCAGTGTTCACTTCCGCTAGACTCATGGTGTGCGTGATGAATTCTTGTAGGCCAAACTCACCTGCAAGGTATTGCTCAACGATACCTGGAAGTTCACTGCGGCCTTTAACCCCCCCAAACGCTGTGCCACGCCAAACTCGACCCGTCACGAGTTGGAATGGGCGAGTGGAAATTTCTTGACCCGCACCAGCAACACCAATGATAACGGATTCTCCCCAGCCTTTGTGGCAGCATTCCAGAGCTTGTCTCATTACGTTGACATTGCCGATGCACTCAAACGAATAATCTACGCCTCCATCGGTTAAAGCGACAATGTATTCTTGAATAGGTTGATCGATTGTTTTTGGGTTGATGACGTCAGTTGCCCCCAGCTGTTTTGCCAAGTCGAATTTGCTGTCGTTAATATCAATACCAATAATTCGGCTTGCCCCGGCCATTCTTGCACCGATAATTGCAGACAAGCCAATACCCCCTAAACCAAAAATAGCAACAGTATCGCCTTTTTCTACCTTGGCAGTATTGAGTACCGCACCCATGCCAGTTGTGACTCCACAGCCAAGTAGACAAACTTCTTCCAAAGGTGCCTCTTTACTCACTTTTGCTAAAGAGATTTCTGGCAAGACGGTGTATTCAGAAAAAGTCGAGCAGCCCATATAGTGATAAATGGTTTCACCATTGATGGAGAAGCGAGAGGTGCCATCGGGCATCAAACCCTTGCCCTGAGTCTCTCTTACTGCTTGACATAAATTTGTTTTGCCTGATTTACAAAACTTACACTCGCCACATTCTGCTGTATATAGAGGGATCACGTGATCGCCGACTTCCACGCTGGTCACTCCTTCGCCAACCATTTCAACGATGCCACCACCTTCATGGCCTAAAATCGAGGGAAAGATGCCTTCAGGATCTTCGCCAGATAGCGTGAAAGCATCGGTGTGACATACACCAGATGCGACTATGCGGATTAATACTTCACCTTTTTTCGGTAGTTGAACGTCGACCTCTTCCATTTTAAGAGGTTCTCCTGCTGCCCAAGCGACAGCAGCTTTAGATTTGATGGATGTTTGACCGGGTTTCAGATCGAGTGCCATTTTTTGTTTCCTTGTTTATTTAAGCTGACATTGCTACTTATGGCATTAAGTATATAGTTGATTTTTATACAAGGAAGTAAAAAAATGACAAGGTAGATAATAAAAACAGGCTCTAGAATTTTTTAGGTCACATCATTGGTAGGGTTGACGCGACGAGCAGTCCTGCCATTACCCAGTTAAAGTTTCTCACCCGAGCGGGGCTATTTAACCATCGTTGTAAATTCTTCCCTGCCACCGTCCAAAAACCTACATTTGGCAAATTCACTACGCAGAAAACACAAGCGATAATCATTAAACCAAACACAGAAGCACTGTAGTTATAAACGCTAACAGCGGTGAGAGCCATTGCCCAACCTTTTGGGTTTACCCACTGAAAGCTTGCCGCGCCTAAAAAACTAAGGGGTTTGTAATCGCCCTTATTCTGGCTAGGTTTGCTGGTTGCTATTTTGTAGGCGAGATACAATAAGTAGACTAGGCTAATAACTTTTAATATTTGGTGTATGACGGGGTAGGCATGGAAAATACCTGTCAAACCTGTACCGACCAAAATGACCATGAAAGCAAACCCAAAAACGACACCAAGCATGTGAGGAATCGTCCGGATAAAACCGACATTCGCTCCTGAGGTCATTAACATGATGTTGTTTGGCCCGGGTGAGAAAGTGGTGACGAATGCAAACAGCGCGATAGCGCCTAATTGACCTAAATCCATAATCGTATTCCTGTGTTTGTTCATGTTGTATTTCCATGGTAATTGGAACTTAGAGCAATTTTGTGCTTTTATTGCAGTTAAAGTGGTAAATTGAGCAATAAAATTAATATATGGATAAGTTTGACGAAAGAATATTGCATGAACTTAAATCTGACGGAAGAATCTCCAATGTAGAGCTTTCTAACGCGGTGGGTTTGTCGCCCTCGGCAACTTTACGCCGAGTCCAAGATCTAGAAAAGAAAAAGGTGATTAAAGGTTATCGAGCGGTGTTGGACAAAGGTCAACTTGGAATCGGTTTTGCCGCGTATGTTTCCATTGGCTTAAATAGCCACACTAAAAAAGCGCAACTTGATTTTGAAGAGCATGTGCGTTTTGAAAAAGAGGTGGTGGAGTGCCACAACATTACTGGTGCGAACGAATACCTTCTCCGAGTGGAGACGGAAAATTTATCCGCGTATAAACGTTTTCACTCCGATGTATTAGGTGAATGCAAATGGGTGAAATCTATATCCACTATGGTGGTGATGGATTCACCGAAAGATGAGAGGTAAGTGAAGTTTATCGGAGTTAACACAAATACATTTTAGAGCAGGTGTTTTAATTTAAATTGTATAAATTCATTTCTGCAATAAAGCTATAATTTAGTTTCTAGAAAACAAAATTGATAATATTCACTCAAACTACAATATTCACTTCGCCTAAAGCACTAGTGAATCTATCCATAATTACATAAATTTCAACACGTTGATAATTTAAAGCTGAAAAATATAATCGGTTCAAAAATTACATAGCGTCAGTATATATGGATATCTTGCGAAGTGCTGCCTCATGGATTGGTTATATTTTTCTTGCCATTGTTCTTTCTTCTTGCGGAGGAGGGGAAGGAGACTCTTCTCCTCAATCTCGCTCAATTGGAACCATTAGTGGTAACGTTTATGACGCGCCAATTTCAGGCTCAACCGTTTATATTTGGGAATTCCAAGATGGGAAATTAGGGCGGCTATTGGCAACAACCACAACGGATGCTTTTGGTAACTATTCTGCTGACATTGAATCTGCCTCTATGCCACTGTTTGTTAGCGCGCAGGGTGGCGCATACAAAGATCCGGTATCGCAACAAATCGTCACCGATAACAATGGAAAAACCATCCAGTTGGATAGCGTTGTCAACTATTCCGAGGGAGTCAGCCAAAGTTTAATGGTGACACCGCTAACCAACATCGCAACAGGCTTAGCGGAATATAAAATAGCCAAAGAAGGAGCCAGTGCGGCGTCTGCGGTGACTCAGGCATTAGCGACTGTAGATGACATGTATGGTTTTGATGTGAATGCCACGACACCTATTGATATTACCAGCGGTGGGCAAAGTGGTCAGGCAACGGATGGTCACAAGTATGGGGCTTTACTTACGGCGTATTCTTCAGTTGCTGATGATCTGAAGACTGACAGTCCAGATAGTGAGAAAGTGTATACATCAATAAATCTAGCAGACATTCAATATCGTGATATTGCTGCTACGGGGCAACTAGACGGATATGAAATCAGTTCGAAAGGGATACCAGATCAACTGTTTTTTGGTACAACGAAGGTTGATAGTGAGCTGTATACGAACACAATGTCAAAACATATATTGATTGTTGCTAATGATCCTAACCTAAATGTCTCTGGCACTCCCCCTGGTGATTATGAAGAACTTAGTACTAAGATTAACCAGCAAGGCACTCCCGGACATGAAGGTGGTGGAGCGGTACCACCAAGAGAAGAGAAGCCAATCAATTCTGACCCTCCTGAAATTACTCGAATAGACACAGATATTCTAGCTGGTGAAGCGGATGAAATTGAATTGAAAATTAAAGATGACGTCGGCGTGCAGTCAATTGCGGCGTATCTTGTATATGGAAAAACTGGCGGTCAGAAAAGTGAGTTAGTGGAATGTCCAGTCAACAGTATGGGAGAGGGGTACTGCCAACTTAACCTAGATAGTTTTCAAAAAGGCACGCGAGATACTTCTGCTAGCGTATATGTAAATACAGTAAAGTTAAGCGAACACGATGAAGGCATTTTACGGGCTTGGCTAGTATTCTCAAGCGTAGATGTTATTGGCAATAAACTTGAGCCGAACCCTAACAAAGGTATAGAGTTTTTCTGGGACAATGATGCCCCTGTGATTGAGTTTACCTCTAAGTTAACTATCTCTAGCAACGAGCCGAACTACACTTTGACCGGAATTGTAAAAGACAATTCTCCGGGTATTGATGTCGTGTCGATTAAGTTTGGAAGTGAAGCGGCGCGGAAAACTGAGTGTAAAAATTTACGTATCGTCAACTCCGTTTATCAATGTGAATTTGAAGGAAAAACAAGAGATAAAGCAGAATTCTCGAACGAAGTGTCCTATTTCTACGTTACTGCTGAAGATGCTTATGGTAATAAAAAGTCTGAAGAACATACAGTTACTATAGACAACACTAACCCGATTCAAGAGTTTTCCTATTCACCATCACCTGTGCATTTTGTAGATGATGATGGGATTACTTCTGCAGGTATATTTGACGACAATACATACCCACAAGATGCAGTTGAAAATAACGCTGGTTATTTGAAGATAAATTATACTTTCGCCAAAGAAAACATACGTAATATCTATAGTGACTCTCTAGATTTCGAAAACTTTTCCCCTTCTATTCTTCAAGAAAACGAAATCCCTTACATCAAAGTGGTGGTTAGTGATCCCGATGGTGAAAGTTTATCGGGGTCATCCGCTGATCGAGTCAACTTGCAGGTAACCTATTCTATCGATTCGGGTAGTGGTTATTTAAGTAAGCCCCCGCTCAATAGTATTAGTAGTGGCGATTTTAAAGTGGGTAATACCATTCCTCATGAGACCATCATATCTGAAGAGAAAGTCGATCGGGTGGTTTACTATGTCCCTCTAACTAGGGATATACTTGGTAGCAGTTTTGCAAATGTTACGAAAGATGCTGCCCAGAAACTCACTTTCAAAACTATCGATGAGTCAGGTAATGAAAGCGAGACAAAAGAAATCTATTTTCGTACCACTTTTGATTTACCGACTATTACCGTTGTTAGCCCTTTTATAGGCGTTTCGGCTCAGCTGGAAGGGTTAACCGAGAACAACAAGTTCACGAGTTTAGCCAGCTGCAGCACTGTCCAACAAGAAGAGCCTGATCAGAAAGCACGTGATGTGGCTTCTTGCCCTTTACTTGTTAAAGATACAAGTTATAACTTTATGAGGATTCGGTTATCAACTTCCGCTAACAGCAATGCCTACTACTATCAGTGGAAAGACAGTGAAGACTCAAAAACCAACGTAGACCTAAGCTCTGGCTCAGTAAACTTTGGGGCATATTTTGAACTAACAGGTTCGCAGTCCATTTATATCACTGAGCTTTCCAGTTATCAGACTGGGCTATTTGATTATTATTGGAATCAAACGTCAAATAAAAGTCCAAGTGTTGCGAAGCAGATTCTCGATGAAGTAAACAAAACATTAGCAGGAGAAACTGGAGATGTTTTCGTAAGCGGCTCATTTTTTGGCTTTAACCCAGTTGAAACTGAGTATGCAACCAATGAGATGCTGCGTCGTGACAATTCGATAAAGCTTGATTCAAAAGTCTATCAACATCGCTTGTTTGCTGAAGCGTTGTCAGATTTAGCTTCTGCAGAAACTTATGAAAACAATAACTCGCTCGACTTCGCCAAAGCGTTCTATGTGGATTTATCAACGGATGGAACACCAAATGGTAACGGTGGAAAGGTGGGTGAACAATTTGGCATTATCGATTACCAAATCAGTGAAGATACTTATCGACAGGATCTGGCTGGCTATTATTATCAATTGCTAAAAGGATCGTACAAAATATCAGAGCCAGTCGCGCTCTTCTATGCGGATAAAATTGCTCAAGCAAACCCTGAATATGATGGGAAAGCGCTATTTGTTGAAGAAGGTCAAAGCATTGATACCCAGCCGCCAGAGCTAAAGCGAGAAATCATTTCTGGAACCTATTATCAGAAAGGATACTCAACGATGTGGGTGAAAGGCTCTTTCACTTCTCGTTTTTCTCTTACCGATCCATCTGGCATTATTGACGGTGTCAATGGCCCCACGTTTTTGCCGAGTTACTAAACCAAGCATTCTCCTGAAAATGCGCTGGCATCTAACGTTGTCATATCAGAAGAAAGCGTGAACACTACATATGAGAAAAATTACCAGTTTAGCTTAAACACGACTGACCCAAGCGTTGCGGGTATTGCAGAGTTTGTCATTGATGTGAATGCGAGAGATCAAAAAGGTAACGCTCTCCAAAATGAAAAACTTGTCTACTATGTCGATAACGATTACCCAGCTGTTGAATTTATTCCGCCAAATGGGGTTACGTTACCGGGGTCTAATTATTTAAATGGCAATGTAGAAAGTGTCTTGACCTTCAATGTGTTGGATGATGTGGGGGATGACGTCAGCAAAAGGAGGCTGATCTTTGTAAATAACAATAACAACAATCAGCGTTTTTCTTTTAACCCAGATGATTTTACAACCAATGACAGCTACCAATTCTCAGTCATTCTCTGCAAAGATGATTGTGATGGTATTTATCCCGCAGACGAAGATATTAGTGGTGATGGCGAATGGACAGTTTATGCTGAGGCGGAAGACTTTCTTGGTAACAGCGTAAAAACTACCACTAGCGGTGCGCCTCGCTTTAGTGTCAATATTGATTCACAGGTGCCAGTGTTTAATCTTCCAGGAACCGCCACTTGGCTAGGTGGCAATGCAGAGTGGTCACCGAACAGTATTATTGATTGGGGAGAACTGAGTGACCCAGGAAGCTTAGAAGTTAAATTAAAAAGAGCAGGTAATACGACAGAGACATTGCCGGCATGTGGAGAAGGTATTGATAGGACTTGCTTAAAAGGTGACTTCCCTAATTTAACTATCCAACTTTATCAAGATGACTATAAATACGGTGATGAAAACCAGTTTGTTCTCACCGCAGAAGATAGTGCTTATCCACCCAACCGAGACACGGCCAACTTCAAGTTCAAAATCGACAACAAGGGTCCAGAGCTGTCCCTATCGACACCTGAAGTAACAGACGACAGTACAGGAGAGAGCTATGTTGTCGGAGAGAAGTTTACTATTCATCTTGCATCTTTGAAGGATGACAGCGGGGTAGATAATATTCAGGTGCTGCAACAAGGTAACGAAGAACCTATCAAGATAGTGTCCATTAAATCTGGTCCAGAAACCGATAAAAGTTTAGATATTGCTCTATCTGGGTTTGATGTAAAAAAAATAGATACATCTAATTCCAACCAAATTTCACTTGAGGTAATGGCTTCTGATGTCAACGGTTTTGAATCAGATATTGTGCCATTGTCTCCAATTTTACTTGACCGTGATGGGCCGATTATCGAGTTAGCGGGATATAACAGTAATGATTTCTATGCCAGCAACTATCAATTTGTTGTCGATACATACGATTTAAACAACGATGGCAAAAATTCAGAAGAAGCAGTGAATACGGACAAGACGCGTTACTGGATTTACACAGGTGAGACACCTCCAGATACTTCCTATGGTGGTAGCCAACTGGATGAAGGTAAAGTTGTTTTTTTTTGGTTTGAAGCAAGATAGCAAAGTATTGGTTAAGGCGGTTGATGTTCGAGGAAATGACAACAGCGAAGAGTTCCTAGTGCAAGTCAACTTAAGTGCTCCGAGCGCGAGTATAGCATTCAGTATTCAGATGGCAGTGAGTTAGAAAACGACAAAGTGACTAAGTCAGACACGGGCTTGAAAATAACTCTTGCAGCGTCAGATATAAGTGGTGTTGATGAACCCCAAGCAACTTACTATTACTCGGAACAGCAGGACTACAGCAAAACGACAAAATTTACGCTCGCTTCTGGAACTGAACAAGATGGTGTTTGGGAGGCGAGCATACCGGCAAAGGACTTTGCTGAAGAGGGTCAATTCATAATAGATCTCCACGCGGGGAACGAGACTAAGTATATCCAACAGTCAGATAAACTGAAGTGGCAGGATCAAGCGAGATTATCCATTCAGAGGCAAAAAGTGGAGCTGCAAGTGCCGAACAATTTTGCTACTACTGTTGCCAACGGCTCCCTGACGGTGAACTTTACGCTAGCGAATGACTCTATTTCTGTTGCATCTTTAGAGTGTTGGGTACGTAACAGTTATCGAGGTGAAGATTCGCCAGCAGATACCAGCTCCCCATATGTGAAAAGCGCTAGCCCATCGAGTTGCACCTTAAACGTAACAGATAACTTTGATGAGCCAGTGCTTATTACCAAAGCTATTGGCTCAAATGGTTCTGAATCCGTGCAAACATTTGGTTTTGCAATGATTGATGTTGATCCTCCAACAGTAGAGACTGGCGAGAGTTATCAACTGCAATCTGGACAGATTACGAAGGGCGCTAGTAAAGAAAAAGAGCTCAAGTTTTCTATACCTTTTAGTGACAACCTTGCAGGTGTTGATGTAAGTGAGCCGTCAAAAAGACCGTATTTAGAAAAGGTTAACGGCAAGCAGCAGTTTTTCCCGAGTGTTTGTACGACTTCCAATCAAATCACTGAATGCACATATAGCGGTGTATACACTGATTTTATCAAACCTAGCGAAACGGAGCATAAATTTACGATTAAAAACCTGTCTGATTTAGCCGGGAACAATACAGTGGAAACTATCGAGCTTGTTACGCCATTTGGTAATATAGATATGTCTATTTTTGGCCCATTAGCGAGAGACAACTATATTGATGAGAACCGACTCACGTTAGGTCTGCGTTACAAACTGTATGACAACTCTGAACTTTATAGCATTGAAACGAATGTCGGGGGTCTCCCTCACACATTCACCGATATTTCAAACGCGAAACCTTGTGAAGACGACCCAAGTTACCGTTGTATTGAGTTGGCCTCGGAAGTTCCAACAGTAAGCGATGGAACAACTATCGACATTAGCGCTACGGTTGAGGATGGCTGGGGCGTATCAGCGAGCGATAGCATCTCAGTAAAGGTCGATAATAGCGCTCCAGAAATAGGTGCAATTAAAACTGTGGAAACATCAAATGATGATGATACTAAAGTGCGCTTTTGGGTTGATATATCGGATTTCAGTAGTGGCCTTCAGTCTGTCAGTTACGTCATAACTCCTGATAACCGAACCAGTATCCAAGAAAGCCTCGAAATTGGCTCAAATGAGATTAAGTATCTTGATCTTGCACGCTCTTTATTTGAGGGCACTTCAAGCGTGAAAGTGTCGATAACAGCCATCGATAAAGTTGGCCACGACAACACGAGCACGGAAACCATTGATATTTCTGCCCCGCAAATAACACTAAACTCTCTGAGAAAAGTTGAAACTGTCGGCAACTCTATTGTTATTAAGGAGTCCCCACAAGATTATTTAATAGAAACCGAGAGTTCAGGGTTTGTAGGGCCAGCTAGTTATACTATCGAGCTTTTAGGTGATAGTGGCGATATCACCGAATCAGGCAATTTCGAATTTGGCTCAGCAGAAGGTAGTTGGAGTTTTGAGAGCTCACAGCAAGGGCAATACAGGCTAAAAATCTCTTCAATTGATACCATTGGCAGAGAATCGGTAGGGTATTTTTATGATGATAAGCAATACCTTGGACGCAATGTTTATGTGGATTTTGAAAAGCCAGACATTCGTCTCGTTAACTATAAAACCATTTCTAAGGTTGGCAATGGCTACTACGATGTTGAGTTGTATGCCAGCATTTCAGATGCCAATTTAAATCCCAATAAGGTGGCTGCGCAGTTTGTCTCAAAAGACACGCAAAATACTTACCTGCCCACCAATGTCAGCCAAATTGATGATGAGTATACCTTCCACTTTACAGTACCTGAGGGAGAATATGCCGCAACGATTACCGCTGTGGACATGGTAGAAAATGAAACCAGATATGAACTCTATGTCGACAATCAAGGGCCACAGCTCACTTTGGACTCACCGGAAATCACCGATAGCAGTACGGGAGAGAGCTACGTGATGGGTAGCCAATTCACTATCCAAATTGCTTCGTTAAAGGACAACAGTGGAGTAGAGAGTGTGGAGGTGCTGCAACAAGGGGCCAGTACACCGATTAAGGTGGTGTCTGTTCACTCCGGACCAGCCATTGATGAGCCTTTGCGTATAACGTTATCTGATTCAGATGTTGAAAAAATAGATATCTCCAATTCCACAAAAGTCACGCTTCAGTTAAAGGCTATCGACGTCAATGGATTTGAGTCACGCACCGTATCTTTGTCGCCATTTGTCCTTGATCTTGATGGTCCGATTATTGAGCTTTCGGGTTATGACAGCAGTGATTATTACGCGAGTAACTATCAATTTGATGTTGAAACGTACGATTTAGACAGTGATGGCAAAATATCAGAAGAGGGCGTCAATACTAGTCAGACTCGCTACTGGATATACACAGGCGATACACCGCCAGATAGTTCCTATGGTGGCAGTTCACTGAATCAAGGCAGTGTCATTCTTTCCAATATGCAGCAAGATTCGTTATTACTGGTTAAAGCAGTCGATGTGCGTGGAAACTCAAGTACCAAAGAGTTTCTTGTACAAGTTAACCGAGATGGTCCAATAGCTGAGTTTAGCATTCAGTATGCTGATGGCAGTGAAATAGCCAATAGCCAAGTGATTAAATCGGATTTGGGTTTAAAGCTGACGCTTACCGCTTCGGATATCAGTGGAGTGAGTGATCCTCAAGTCACTTACTATTATTCAGGGGAACAAGGAGCGAGTAAAACATCAAAGTTCACATTGGATTCTGGAAGTGAGCAAGATGGAGTTTGGGTTGCGACTATTCAGGCAAAAGACTTCGATAAAGATGGTCAGCTCGTTTTAGAGTTCAGTGCAGGGAATGGCACCCAATACATTAATCTGTCCGACAAGTTGGACTGGCAAGACAAAACTACGTTAGATATTCAGCGTCAACCGATTGAATTGCAGGTATCGAGTGACTTTGCCAGCACCATCGCGAATACTTCCCTTACTGTGAATTTCACTGTAGCCAGTGAAGAACTGTCCGTCACTTCTTTAGAATGCTGGGTACGAAATGATTATCAAGGAAGTGGTATTCCGCAAGATGATGGTCCTTACGTAAACAGCACCAGTTTATCAAGTTGTACTCTCTCTTTTTTGGACAACTTTGACGACCCTGTACTTATCACCAAAGCGGTTGGTTCGAATACCTTAGAGTCGGTACAAACATTCCGTTTTTCTATGGTGGATATTGATCCACCAACACTAGATACAGACGAGCGTTACTTATTGCAACTTTCCAATTTAGGGGAAGGTAACTCTGGGGAGAAACAGCTCACACTTGATCTGCTCTACAGTGACAATCTATCTGGAGTAGATATTTCAGATAAATCGAAACTGCCCTATTTAGATAAAAAAAATGGTAATCAGCAGTTCTATCCAGATAGTTGTTTTACAGAGAATGACACCACTAGATGTAGTTATAAGGGAATATACAGTGATCTTCTTAAAGCGACAGACACCGAACATACCTTCACGATAAAAAATCTGTCCGATTTAGCGGGCAACAGTACCTCTCAATCTATTGAACTGATTAAGCCTTCTGGCAACATAGATGTGGCTATTTACAGCTCCTCGGCGTCAAGTAACGGTTATATTGACGAAAATCCAGTCACCTTAGGCTTACGTTATAAACTGTATAATAACTCGGAGGTTTCTAGCATTGAGGTGAATGTGGGTGGCATACCGCAGATCTTAACGGAGGGGCTGCATGGTCAACCCTGTGAAGACGATGCGAGTTACCGCTGTATTGAGGTCATCTCTCCTGTTCCAAATATTGAAGATGGGGCTGCGATTAATGACAGTGTTCAGGTTATTGATGTCTGGGGGACGTCTGCTAGTGATAGTATTTCGCTATATGTTGACAACCGCGCTCCTGAAATTGGTGACTTGATTGGTGTAGAGACCAATAGTGAGTCACATGTCCGCTTTAGCTTTGATATTTCAGATGCTAGTAGTGGTCTGTCTAGTGTGAAATACGCGGTGACACTTGATGATCAGATGACCCTAGAGGAGATTGTCAAAGAGAACGCAAGTGACCTGACGAGTTTTGAGGTTGAACGCTCTCAACTGGAAGGGATATCAAGCGTTAAAGTGGAGATCACCGCAATCGACAAGGTTGGCCACCAAGTGATGAGTACGCGCACCATCGATATTTCAGCGCCACAGGTGACACTGAATTTGTTTCAAAATATAGAAACTGTGGGTGACGCGTTAGTCATCAAGGCGCCTTCTCAAGATTACTCCATAGACACTGCGAGTTCAGGCGTCGTTGGGGCGGACAGCTACACCATTGAGTTATCAGGTGGCAGTAGCGATATCACTGAATCAGGAAGTTTTGAACTTGGCTCAGCGCAAGGCAGTTGGAACTTCCAGAGCTCGCAACAAGGGCAATATACGCTGAAAATCTCTTCGATTGATGCTATTGGTAGGGAATCGACGGAATATTTCTACGATGATATGAAATACCTCAGTCGCATGGTTTATGTGGATTTTGAAAAGCCAGACATTCGTCTTGTCAGTTACAAAACCATTGCTGAGGCTGGCAATGTTGGCTATGACGTTGAGTTATACGCCAGTATTTCAGATGCTAACCTAAATCCAAATAAGGTGATTGCACGGTTTGTCTCGAAAGATACGCAAAACAATTACATGCCCACCAACATCAGTCAAAATGACGATGAGTATACCTTCCACTTTATCGTTCCAGAGGGAGAATATGTTGCAACGATCACCGCTGCGGACTTGGCAGAAAATGAAACCAAATATGAACTCGATGTCGACTCGTGATGACGGACTTGATCCCTTTTGGGCGAAGTTCAAGTAACCTTTATAGAGCTATTTTCTTCTATGAAGAGCACGTCAATTATGTCATTTGATTCTGTCGTAAAACAACGAAAGCTACTTGGTATAGTGGCCACTTCCTCAAGACTAGGAGGGCGACTTTGAATGGCGATCACTTTTTTCTCTGGCTCGTTATAAAGATAGTTTTTTAAAGATTTGCAAAAGTAATTATTGCAAGTGTCAGAGCGTAACTCTCTAGGAAGTGCACAGCCAGTGGGTGTTTGATTAATACAAGATTCGGTTACAGAGTCTTTAGCTATATGAAAAATATATTGCTCTAATACTTCTTTCTTTGTAATCAGTGTAAAACGACTTCTTATTCGATTTATAGTTTCTACGGTCAGGTATGCTCTATCGCCACCACCGATACAGCACCCCCCTTTACACACAGCACAAACATTCTCGGAGACATTCTGTAACCATACTCTTCCTTTGAATAAGTCTTCGGATTCGCATAACTTTTCAGATTCGTATGAGTTTTTTATTATATCTAAAATGTTTTTAGAAAAAGCTTCGTCAATGATATTTTTTAAGTGTGCAATGTAGCTAGAGCGTGTTTTTTCTTCAACAGGGGATATTTCTTTAATACCACTAGGGATGTTTATGAGGCTAGTATTTGCCCTCGTTGCTCCTTCGATCTTATCAAGAGATTGTTCGAAGACAGTCTCGCACTTTTCCTTAAACAGTTGCTCTTTTTCTTTCTTCATTAAACGCTCTTGTTCCTTTATTTTCACTTTCTCAGCCTCAACCAGAGCCTGAGCTTTACGCCGATCACGTTCAAGCTTTCCATAAGTAGTTTGATAAATAAAAGGAGCCATTTTGGCCTTCTGTTTGGTCAAAAGTTGACACTGAGCATCATTGCAATGTGTAGCTAAGCATATTTCGCAAGTATGTTCTGACATTTATGATCCCTATAGTACTTATCTATTCAAAAACTAGTGTTGCTAGAGTGTATGGAACTTTAGCGTTTTGCTGCTTTGAACGCTTTATTTGACACTTCTTCAGTGTTCTCCTTCATCTGAAATGTACAGTGTCATATTAATATTAGTAGTGCGAGTCGATAAGGCTTAGCTGCAGTACTCAATTCACACTGTAAAAAGTTTCATGCATGGCGTATCTCACAGTTGTTATTAAAGTTTTATGAAAGTCTGAGTATTGCTCTAGAATTTAAATAAATATATGAGGTCTTAACATTCTGGAATCAAATAGGTTTTAGATGGAACAACAATCAAGGAATAGATACTTTCTGAGCTGGGGACTCAGCTCGCTTTATATCTTTGCTCCAAGCTTTTCTTTTGCTGGTGCTCTCTCAATTTGCGAAGAGGATAGTGTACAAGCGGAGTGTAAGTCTTCACGTCAGTCTTCTCCTTTTAGAACTTATCCGGCCTCACCATTTCAGGCTCTTACCTTAACAACCCAGCTACGCTCGGCAGAGCTGGTTGATGAAGCAGAAGTGTTTTTTATTGGTAGTGCAGCAAGTGTTTGGGCTCAAGGTCGAGATATCCAATTGGACTACTATCAAAATCAGGTAGTATCTGGCATAGCTTGGCGCGTCAGTGATTCTTGGAGTGCGGAACTAAAATATCAACTAGCTTGGTCCGCCAACAATCATCTTGATACATTAACCATTGACTTTCATGACTTTGTCGATATTCCGCAAAATGGTCGTCAGGATGAAGATAAGCATCAAAACAATATCGATAGCAACACGTATAACATTCACATCAACGACTTTGACGACAAAATCATGGTTAGTGCGATACATGGCTACTTACAATGGCAGGCATTTCGTACTTCACGTCAAGCTCTGTCAATCGGGGCGACGCTGTATTACAACAAAGTTAATAACTCACCGTTCGCAGCTTCGACTTTTGATCAAGGGTTCCAAGTCAACTATTCGATCTTTTATGGAGCAAGTTCTTTTTTTGCAACACTAGGTGGAACACTGCACTCCTCGGATGAACATATATTTGGGACGATGCCAGTAAAAAGATTTACTGGTGCATGGGCTGCAGGTTATGGTTATCGTTTTTTACAGAATCACGAGTTGATGCTGGAATATCATGGCTTTGAGGGAATGCTAGAACATGACGAGGAGTTTACTAAAGCGTCGCAAGAGGTAGTTTTGGGATATCGCTACTACTTAAAGGATTTTGCCCAGTTTGAAGCGTCTGCAACTGAGAACATTTATAACATGAGTAATTCCACCGATATTGTTTTTAGCCTTGGCGTAAGGTTTTTCTTGGACTCTTTGTCCAGTTAACGGTTAGTTAGACTCCGACAATTCTTTTTTGAAATGTAATTGCGTGAAAATGCACTAATCCAATTGTAAAGTTAGTCAACTATATTGATACTTTACCCAAGAGTTTCTACGGTTTAATAGGTTTGGAGTAACCTTATGAAAGGAATCATTTTTACTGAGTTTCTAGAATTAGTTGAGCGTGAATTTGGCATCGAAGTGCTGGATGAAATGCTTGAAATATCGAGTGATGCTGGTGTGTATACGTCAGTAGGGAGCTATAGCCACAAAGATCTAGTCAACCTAATTGTGTCACTCAGCAAGCTAACAAAAACGTCAGCAGAAGATCTACAGCAAGTATTTGGAAGAGCTGTGTTTATGAACTTGTATAACAGCTTGCCTGACAATGCACCAATATCAGATTGCCACACTACATTTCAGTTTTTACGCCAAGTAGAAAACTATATCCATATTGAAGTGAAAAAACTTTACCCGGATGCAAACCCACCCAAATTCAACTTTTTATCTGAGACAGAATCCAACTTAGAGTTTGATTACCATAGTGCTCGATGTATGTCTCATGTATGCCTCGGCTTAGTTCAAGGGTGTGCTGACAAATTAAATCAAACGTTAGATATTAAAATGTCGAATCAGTCATCTGACGGAAGCCATGTTCGATTTTATTTATCGGTAGTGTAGGTGTCGTATGACAAATAAGTCACCAATTGAGCGACAACTGGCTAGAGAAAAGGCTGGACGAAAAGAGGCTGAGAAGCTCCTAGAAGATAAATCAAGGGAACTTTATGAGTCGAATCAACACTTGGAGATGGCGTTAAGGCACCTTAAAAATCAAACACTCAGTGACTTAAAGAAATTTGAATTTGAAGAGCTGATCGACAGAACTTTGATCCAATTTGGTCGGTCTTTTCTATCTAACCAAGTTGATGAAACACAAATTCGCACTTTTTTAACCACTTTGTCAGGTGCAGAGGTTATCTCAGCAACGTATTTAAGAATCGACCCAGAAGTATTGCAAGGTTTGAGGGTCTGTGAATATGGAGACCGTCAGCTGTTAAATAAACTCACTGTGCAGCTAGAAGGGCATAAGGACGTTGTTTTCTGGTGTGACGAGATACTACATATACCTATTATCATTGATGCAGAGCTTGTCGGAGAGCTTCTTTTTGATATTTCTTTGGAAGGAGAGATAAGCAAAAACTTTATCGTGAATCAAATGGAGTTGGTAGCAGAGTTATTTTGCAGTGCAATTAGTAGACAGAAAATGATCAGTGCGACTATCGAAGCGCGCCATAGAGCCGAAAACTCAGAAAAGTCGATTAAAGAGTTTGTTGCGATGATCAATCACGAATTAAGAACGCCTTTAAATGGTTTGCTTGGTAGTGCTGAATTGCTATCTGAAACATCGTTGAGCCAACAACAAGAAAATTACTTATCCAACTTGAAATCTTCCGGAGCTCTACTTAGATCAATCATTAATGATCTACTCGATTTTAGTAAAATGAGTGCTGATATGATGGAGTTGATCCCTAGTAAGTTTAGTTGGGTACAGCTTGAATCTACGCTCAAGGGAATCTTTTCAATAAAAGCTGCAGAACAGCAAATTAAATTCAATATAGAAATGGAAAATACTATTCCTGAATATTTCATTGGTGATTTCGAGCGAGTCAGTCAGGTGTTAGTTAACATAGTCGGAAACGCGATAAAGTTTACTGATAAAGGCAGTGTAAACTTAAGTTTTGCTTGGGAGCAAGGAAGCCTTTGCTGTGAGGTAAAGGATACTGGTATTGGAATCTCTGCTGCTGCGCAAAAGAATCTTTTTAATCCATTTGTTCAAGCGGACATATCGAGCAATCGCCATCATGAAGGAACCGGATTAGGTTTAGCGATATGTAAGCATCTTGTTGAACTCATGAAAGGGGAGATTTCTTTCGAGAGTGAGCAAGACGTTGGGACAACCTTTTATATATCATTGCCTTTAAAAGTTTCAGAAGGTGAAATAGAAGTTGATACCGATCGAGCGGAGATTCTAAAGAGTATTGATAAATTGTCTATTTTGGTTGTCGATGATATTCGGATGAATCAGATCATTATCAATCAAATGCTGCAAAAATTAGACATAAAGCCTGATATATCTACAAACGGTTTAGAGGCTCTTGAAGCAGTAAAAAACAACCGTTATGACCTGATATTTATGGACTGTCGAATGCCGGAAATGGATGGTTTCGAAGCAACTGAACACCTTCGACAAGAAGGATATGATTTACCCATTATTGCACTCACAGCCGCAACGACACTTTCAGAACGTGAACGCTGCGTTGAGTGTGGTATGAATGATATTTTAACCAAACCCTATACGGGAGAAGACTTGCAAAACATGATAAGAAAGTGGAGTTAGGTAAAATCATGCTCACAAAATCTTTAGTACTAGACTTGACATTGATGTGAGCCGTAATCAATGTCAACCAGCTTTCTTTTAATCGGTTTTTTTAGAGTGGAGTCGTGTTCCAAATGTTTTTTCAAAAAACTCTGCGACTTCTTGTGGATCGTATCCAAAAGGCCCGGTTCCTTGGGAGCGAAATACAAGAATACCTTTTAAGTCGACCACACAAATACGAATAGGAATGGCCGCATAGGCTATATTGAGTAAGTTTTGCTCACCATCAATATAGACAATCGCATCCTCAGCCATTAGTTCTTTTTTAGCTCGTCTTGCTATAGCTGCTCGTTCAGAGTTATTGGTAGGCTTGGGATAAGATATACCAGATTTCTCGTTCATATCTAGGGCCCATTCATTATTTGCGTGCGCTTCCCTAACGTACACAGTTACACATGCTACTTTGTCTTGATAGATCCTGCATAGGTTTTGCAGCTGTTGCTGGCGTTCTCTCCAAACTGGGCAAGTAAAACTGCCAATATTGAGGACTACCATTTTCCCTTCTTGATGAAACTTTTCAAAGACGTCACTCAGCTGAGTTTGTTCGTTTTCTAAAGTCCATATAGGTAGCTTGCTTGGAGCGGGTTTATTCAACTTTATTGAGTTTGAGAGAGCGTAAAGTCCAACCTCAATTGTTTTTCCTTTCAAGTGGTGAATAAAAGATTTATTTGCCATATGTTTCTTAGCTTCGTCTTTATCAATTTTCATTTTGAATCCTTATTAGTTAGTAGACAAATTGTCTATCTGACGTGAACTACTATCTAAATTTGTTTATAGTAACAATACATTTTGTTGACAGGGTCAACATAATACAAAGTTGTTGACTCTGTCAACAAGATTGATGAGGAAGTGTATGTATAAAGTCGATACTCTCGATATGATTGTAGATTTTGGACAGGCTTTGAAGCAGAGCATTGCCACTCAAGTACATGAGCAGTTAGCTGGTGCTCACTTAAATCTAAAGTCTGAAATTATTCCCCCTATGTATGTCCGGCTACTCAAATTTATTCATGCCAAGCAACCATGCACTGCAAATGAAATTAGTGTTGGGCTACAAAGAGATAAGGGGCAAGTCACGCGCTTGCTAAAGGGTATGATCGAAAATGGCTTGCTAGAACGAGTAGCAAATCCATCAGATAAGCGAGGTCATCTGTTTTCTTTGTTACCGCATGGTGAAGTAGTGCGTGAAAAAGTTAAAGCAATAGATGATGTTATATATGAAAAAATGTTTGGTGATTTATCTGCTGATGAAATAGCTTTGTTTGAGAGGCTGCTATGCAAGATGACCAGCAACCTTGGATTAGAGCGACGTTCATAGAAGGCTCTCTGAGTTGGGCTCCAACCAAGTTTGCCTAGTTTAGAGTGTCGGCCCATGAGTTGTATTGAGAATCATGGGCTGACACTAGATTTTTAGCGACCTCTGCCATCTACCATCACCATTAAAGTTTGTGAGATAATTTTCATATCGGTCCAAAACCAACTACTTAGTGAGTTAAGAGACAAAGCGTAGCTATGGTCGAAAGCCACTTTTCTTCTCACGTCGTCAATACATGTATCATAGCCTTGATTGACTTGTGCTAAGCCGGTAATGCCGGGTAAAACGCCATAAGTTCTGTCAGCAAAATAAGGAATTGCTGTTTCGAGTTTATTGTAAAATCCTGGTCTCTCAGGCCTTGGTCCGATAAGAGACATGTCACCAGCGATAACATTAAATAGTTGAGGTATTTCGTCTAGTCGTGTTTTTCGTAAAAAACGACCAACAGACGTGATTCTTGGGTCATCTTCGGTTGCCCAAACAGCTCCTGTTCTGGCTTCTGCATCTTGGTACATCGTTCTAAATTTGATGATTTCGAACAGGACCATTTTGCTTGGTGTTGATTTTCCCACTCGCAGTTGTTTATAAAACACGGGACCAGCCGAAGTTATTTTTATTGCGATGGCAATGAATGGCATAACAGGAAGCAATAATAAGATTGCAATCGTCGCTCCAATTAGGTCTAGTAAGCGTTTTGCTATCCATGTAGGTTGAATTGATAAGTTTTTCATAATGATGTTCCTTATTGATTGATTCTTGTCCAACGTCCTGATTCCATTCCCAGTAGATATCTGATACCTCCAACAAAGTTCGCATAGTGTCCGGTAATCAAGTACGCGAGGATCTTGCAAGGTTTTAGTTCACCAATTGATGGAATAAAAATGTGTGTAAGCGCGATGAGGTAGCAAGTTACCTGTAGTAGCAGTGCGACTAAAAAAATAGGGTGGGAGGCGAGTGCGACAGAACATATCAAACACGTTAGCATCAAATATGGGGTAATGAGCCTCAATCCCTTTCCAGACAGAAAAGCGAACGCTACACCTTTATATTTTGGATTAAATAGTCCAGCAAGTTTAATAACCTGTTGCATGTTTCCAGCAGATATTCTGATTCGGCGTTTAAAGTCATTTGATTGATCAGTTGATTCTAATTCTAAGGCGATCATTCTTTCTTCATGTTTGACACAAAAGCCTTTTTTTACAATTTGCATTGGTAAAACGAAGTCATCGTTGATGGTATTTGTTTTTAAAGGCTCGAATAAATGTGTGCGGAATAAATAAAATGCTCCATGTGCCCCTAAGGTAGATCCTAAGGTTGCTTCACGTTGCTTAATCTTGGATTGGTATTTCCAGTAATTTAATTCTCCTTGGTTCGCCGACTCTAAAATCTGATAACTAGAATTGACCGCTCCTGTATCGCTATTTTTGAAGTGTTCAGCAGCAATCAGCAGAGCATCGATAGAAACTAAAGCTGATACGTCACTGAAGCTTGTTATGTCGGATTTGATGCTTTTCATATGATGGTTAATTAACGCCACTTTTCCTCTGTTCTTGCGATGGACATGAACTTCAAAAAATGTGTCACTACAAGATGCTTCTTGTATCGTAGCTTGCGCTATTTCGGCTGTTTTATCAGTGCAACCGTCGCAAGCAATAATCACTTTTAGTTGGCTTGTCGGGTAGTCAAGGCTGGCCAAGTTTCGAATTTTGTCAGCGATCCACCTTTCCTCGTTATAAGCAGGTACGAGAATGGTGATAGACGGTCTCAAGCTATCTTGGCAATGACGTCGATAACCTCTGTTACTTATAGCTACTGGGTTCTCTGGATTCCTTTTTGAGTACCAAGAAAGAAACAGCGGGTATATCGCATGGTGATAAACAATTAAAAAGCTGCAAACAACAAAAATGCTGATCAAAGTAATATCTAGCATGATGAAGCCTCCGACATAATTGATTGATAAGCTTCCACCATGTGCCTAACGTCATGCTGTCCCAACACAAACTCTCTTGGCATATAAGCTAGTGGTGATTGGAGTGTTTCGAATACAACTTCTGCTAGCTGTGCAGAGTCATTGACTTCAAAGTGTCTGCCCGTTTTAGGACATAAGGTTTCTCGTGATGCACCCACGTCAGAGACAATGGTTCTAATGTTACAAGCTTGAGCCTCAAGTGAAGAAAGCGGGAACCCTTCCATTCGAGAAGGTAAGATGAATAAATCTAGAGCTTGATAGAACGTTGCCATGTCTTCTACTAAGCCAAGAAAAATCACTCTGTCCTCAACAGATAATTTTTTGCTCAACGCCTTCAATGCATCCATTTCACTTCCTTTGCCTGCGACAACCAAAGTCATGTTTGAGGGCAGCCTAGCCAACGCTTTGATCATTACGTCGTGGCCTTTTACTTTCTCTAATCGTCCAGCGCATCCAATTAACGTCGAAGCCAATGGTAGGCCAAACCTATTTCTCGCGCTTTGTTGGCATCCAGGCCTAAACTTTTCGCAATCGATACCGTTTTTGATAGTGACGGTGTTGTGGTAATCAAACTGTGACTTGAGCGCCTTGCTCACATAATCAGCGTCACCAACTAATATTGGTTTTACTGCCGTTAATGCGAGCTTTTGAATTTTCACGTGCTTTTTATTGCTTAGGTGCCAAATGTCGTGTTCAGTGTGAATTCGACAAGGAACGCCACTAATGATTGCGGCTGCGCCAGCGTAGAGAAGTGGACCGATATGATGTGTGTGAACAGTGTCCGGCTGTAATGCGGAAAATATTTTAGCCAATGTCATGATGATATCAGGTTGAATACCTGCTTTTTTCTGCAAAAACATAATGTTTTCGCTATAAGCTTGGAGTTTTGGCCAGTTAGAAATAGCCTGCTGTTTTTCGCCTTCTAGGCTCAGAACTATCACATGTGCGTTGGATGGAGCAAAGCGAATGAGATCGAGTGCTAACGACTCTATGCCACCCGGTGCCAAATGCTGAACGACATGAATAATTCTAAACTTTTTCACTATTTCGTTTTGCTTCATGAAAACCTCGTAATCAAGTAAAAGGTATAAGTTTTACTTGTTATTTCATGAAGTGTGCCAATTTTTAAAATGATTGATTATCAGTTAGTTACTGAGAGTTTCTTGAGATGGGATAACTAAATATGATTTTGAGAATCTAAATGAAATACAAAATGGAAAATATTTTCTTGATCGTATTTTTGTGCAATTTAATTGATGTATACTAGAGAGTTAGAGGTTATTCGTACCCCTTTAAAAACCTATCAAGTTGACCTGTTTGTCGTAATTTCGCGAAACCATTGTTTAATAGTTGCCTCAGCTGTTCAGCGTGTTGATATTTTTTAGATATCAGCATGAAATTTTCATTACTAGGGGCTCCTGGAATTGTTTTAGTAACCAGAACACCTTGAGACAGGTAGTCGACACCGTGCTCGATTTTGAAACCAATCATTATTTCATAGTGAGTCACGAATAATTTGCACCTTTCCGCGACAGTTTTCATGACCAATTGGTTAAAAGATTTGGCTGAGCGATCGACGTGTTCACTGCTGATCCCCATGCCATCATAATTAAAGCCATAGACACCACAAATATTGTAATTCTCAAGATCTTTAGGGCTTGTCACTTTCAAGCCGTGTGGAAAGAGTTTTTTTGAGTAAACATAAACTGGGGTAAGAGAGTAGTATGGCGAAGTGAATATAAAGTCTTTTTCGCGTTCGTCGCTGAAAGTGGCGCTGACAGCGACATCATAAATACCGACTTTAGTGCCTTCAACACATCGCTTCCACGAAGGCATAGAAATGGTGTAATCAATATTCTGTGGCTTCAAGATAGCATTGAGTACATCGACATCGTACCCGACAACTTGACCACCCTTTTTGAAGGTATATGGAGGCCAGCCACCACCATCTCCGCAAAATTTAATAGGTTCATGAATCGCAGCGAGAGTAGTTGGTATATTGGAAATTAGTAGTGAAACTAGAATCGTTATTTTTATTGCTAACAACTGCTTGTTGAAGGCTTCCATACCAAAATCACAAAAAGTCTAAGATATATTCAGTATATTCTATTCCTGCAGTTGTGCCGCGATCTATCAAGCTTTATTCAGTTATCATTAAAATGGTAAAAGAGATCTACTGAGTTATTTTTGGTACGACAGTGATAACAGGGACCTCGGTAATTTTAACAAGTTCATCCGGCCGGCGAATTGAAGTATCAAACAGCTCAAACAGTGTCGCAAGCCCGCAACCAAAGGCAACTCCTGCAAATAATCCAGCAATAACAAAGATGACAATGGGTAAATTAGATGGCGCGCTTGGAGTATATGGTAAATCGATAATTTTGACGCGCTTATTTTGTTCAAAGACCCCTAAAGAGCCGGTCAACTGAGCCATTTCATATCGTTCAATCAATTCATCGTAAAGCCTTCTCTTTATTTTAGCGTCGCGCTCTAGGCGCAGTAACTGTTTGGCATTGTCACCAAAATTGTTCGCTTTTGCTTCGAGTTCATCAATCATCTTTGTTAAGCTTTTTGTTTCTTCTTTCAGAGCCTCAAATCGGCTTCTGACCAGTTGCAAGCTGTGCAATTGTGTAACGAGTAGAGGCTGAGTTTCTGAAAAGTCTGAAATAGACGTACTACTAGCGATGTCCCATAATTTATCACTGGTTAGGTTTGGCCTTTCAACTTTTAGCAATAATGCGCGCTCACTTTCAAGGCGGTTTAGTTCCCGTTGTTTAGCTTGTACTGCACTATGGTTTTCTGTGTATTTGGCTTGGAGTAGTGTCAGCTCACTGCGGATATTAATGATTTGCTCTTCAATTTTTCCGACTACCGGGTTTGTCTTCGACATCTGTTCATCAAGGCTGCCTAAGCTTTTTTCAACGCCAGCTAACTCCGCTTCTTTTTCTGCCAAGTTTTGCTTCAAAGATGCTAGTCTTGCTAAACTTTGAGTTTGCATCTCTGGTGTCACGTCGGCATTTTGGTTTTTGTAATCAGCAAGCTTTGATTCGGCAATATCCAGTTCATTTCTTCTTTTTTCAATGTGATAGGTTAAAAACTCACTGGAGTCTTTGATAGAAGAGCGCTCTGGAGCTAGAAGCTGTTCAATAAAGTGATCGCTCACCGACTGCAACAGCTCCTTCATACCTTCTGCTTTGTCTGATCTTAGCTCTATTTTTAGAAAATCTTTGCCCGCTTGAGAAACGGTAATACTAGAAGAGATTTTTTGAATAACGCGTTCAACTTCTAGAGGTGTCATGTCCTCTGTGATGAGCTTTCTCTCCAGCGCGACAGACTTTAAAACGTGTCTACTGTTCAATAGCGTTCGCAGTGCGTTGAGTCTATCTTTCAACATTGTCGACACAGCTATATCTTCCAAGAATGGATTCATTTTGGCTGTTTCTTGTATCAACATACTGGTATGCGCTTGGTAAGTTGTTGGCGCGAGTTTGCCAATAACAAAACCGATAATTGGTAGTACCAATATTGGCAAAACAATCATGTAGCGACGTCTCCAAGCCGAACATAGAATAATGATCAGTCGATATTTAAGTTCACTCATAGTTCCTCCAACAGCTTGCTCACATAGCTAGCTCGTGAGTCCCAGCTTTGTTTGAGAACTAATTCCTCAAAACCGTTCGTCTGGCCAGCTGCTCGAGATAAGGCTTCTGAAAACTCTTCAGAATTGTTGACAACATTAATGTAACTTGCATAAGCCTCTAGGGCTGGAAAAGGTGTAGCAATAATTGGTTTTCCTACCGCCAAATACTCCATGAGTTTGAGTGGGTTACAGGCTTTAATTTGTTCATTGAGCTTAAATGGAATCAAGCTTACATCCCAGTGTTGGCTATATGTTGGCAGCTCTCGATGTGGTTTAGGCCCTAAGTAGTGAATGTTGTTTAGTTTTGGTAGTGGATAGCCATTTAGCTCGTTTGGTCCGATGAAGACAAACTCCCAATCTGCTCGGCTGTGACAGATTTGTTCAATGAGATCATAATCCAGCCATTTTGAGAGGCTGCCGTAAAACCCAGCTATAGGTTTTCCCGATGATGGCATATCTACTGCCTTCGCCGATTTCTTAGAGAATAAATCTAGGTCGACGCCATGTGGTACGTACTTCGTTTTACTTTCCGGAAACTTGGAACACAGGCTTTCACTGGCCGCTAAAATAAGATCGGCTTTGTTAGTTAGTCGTTGTTCGTGTGCCGCAACAACATGGTGATCCACACCAGCCAGGGAAGAAAAGTCATCACCGCAATAATAGACAACAGAGTGCTCACCTAGGTGTCCTGCTAAGTCAGCCGCTGTGGGAAGAGAAGTCCAGAATATCGGGTTGTGAATTTTTCGCGTAGCTAAAATGGGCCTTAGCTGCTTCAACATGGCCGTTCTAGCTAGGTTTCTTGCCACTTTCGATTCTGGTGCAGGTATCGTTTTCAAGTTGATCACCTCAATATTCGGCTCTACTTGCTTCGACTGATAACCGCGTTTGCTGTTACCAAGAATCTTGTTAAATGCTCGAGAGATGTCATTGGCGTTAAACCTTGGCTTTCGCAAACCGATAGAATTTACCCATATCACACGACGTGTTTTGGACAAACGGCTGACGAGGTGTTGAGTGCTCGATGGCAAGCCACCAAAGTCTTCACCAAATACGATTAGATCACGCATAATGACTCTCCTTGTCACCTTCAGATTGTATTGAACGAATCACCTTGGCAGGATTACCCGCTGCAATGACAAAAGGGGGAAGATCTTCGATAACGACGCTGCCTGCAGCCACGATAGTGCCTTCGCCGATAGTCACACCATGCTTGATAGAAACGTTGGTACAAAGCCAAACGTCTTTACGCAATATAATGTTACCAACTTGCCAATCGTCATCTGCTTCACCAGATGCTCTTCTCTTTGCGTCGATAGGGTGGCCAGAGTAGCCGAATAGAAAGGCACGACCTGCAATACGCACGTTGTCTTCGATAATGACCTTTTGACCAACGGCTATTGTGGTTTGCCAACCGATGTCGACATTTGAACCTATCGTTAATTTCGGTGACTGAGAACAAGTTCGTCCGCTAAATGTGGTTTGTCCTGATATGCGACAATCGTCTCCCAGCGCTATTTTTAGCGGCCCAGAAACGAAAGGTATGCCTCCGTACAAATACAAACGCTTCCCATATTGAGAAAGTCGACCTTTGAACGCTGGGGTGTAAAAGAATACCCTCGAAGTCGTCGTGATAAAGTTGGAGCAGGCTTTGTAGACGAAATACAAAATGTTATTAACAAATTTTGGCGTAGGTAACTCGAGGCTACGGGCTTTTTTCAATATGAGAAAAACGTGTCTCATATAACTATTGGGATGGTTTTTTAGCCAAAATTTAAAATCGTTGAGGTGTCCTGCCAGCATCTTTGTTCATCCTATTTTGATATTTATGCATATCATTTCAATGATTGTGCCAGCTTAAATATTTTATATATTTCAATTGTTTAGTGTGGTTTAGGGGGGTGGGTGTATTATTGATTCTCATTTTGACAATGAATTTGCTCAAGCTTCGCTACTGCGACAGTGAGGGCCGCAAGGATGTAAATTGGCCAATTAAACCCCTGAGTAAGAAAAGTCCCTGATACGATAATGCCCATTAGCCCTGCATACACTGAGTTTGCCGAAGCAATAAGGTAAGGAGAGTAGTTTTTGCTTGTGTCAGATAGCGCTCTCAATGTCGTTCTCGAAGTGCGAATCAGTGAGCCAATAAAGCTAACAAAAATAATCAGACCTAGAATGCCTGTCTCAGCCAGGACACCAAACCAGGTGCTATGCACGGCGTGATTGAGTCCATCCCAATGGGGACTGTAGAAATAATAATTCGCATAGAAGTTATTAAGTCCCACACCAGTGAATGGATTGTCGATAGCCATTCCTATGGCGGCTTCCCAGGCATAAAGTCGTCCCATGGCTGATGCATCGATACCTTCTTCCGCTGCGCCGCCAGAAGCCCTATCGGATATACCTGCTGCTGCAAACAAAATAGCTGCGGCAATGAGACCGATGCAAATTAAAAGTGTTTTAGAACGAATCATTTTGATAGCAAAAATGCCAAATACAGCGAGTGAACCCAAAAGGCCCCCTCGGCTTTGTGTCGCGATTACAGCGGCCATGAGTGTGAGTGAAACAATAAAACTCAGCCATCGAACGGGCTTTCGTATTCCTTTCGTCGACGCCAAGCCGATAGAAAACGCGAGAGGGAACATTAGTACTAGAGATAAGTCGTTGGGATCGCCTAACATAGAACCGAGATCGCGGCCTATGGTTACCCTTGTGCCTTCAACAAGCCCTATACCATTGACTGAATTAAATAGTGCGACACAAGCGATGAGAAGTCCGGATAAGACTATTAGTAGGGACATGTGGCCAAGCTTTTTGTCGGAGTCTACTAGCCATGTGATAGCTAAAGTCATCACAATGATTTTCCAGTAGATTTCCTTAAAGCTTTTTATTGCCATGCCTATATTGGAAGCAAAGATAATTCCCAGAATCACTAATACCCAAAACACAGCCAGCCAAGTTAAGGAATGATGCCAGTAGATAGTGAGTTTTCTGCTAATTACGCTATGCCAAAGCAACGCAGATAGTGCACCCATTGAGAGAAGCAAAGGAATTTTCAAAGAATAAAGAGCAGGTATGGCTTCGTGAATTCTAAAAAATGAAAACAGCACAAAAAGTGTTACCAACCAGAAGGTTTGGCTCAGCACAAACATCAACCCTAAAGGTAGGCAAGCTAGAACGACAACCACAGCGGGATGTGGTGCAAAGTACCAAACCGTACCAATTAGAAATAGGGCAATGAAAATAAATAAGTTCTGTGCTTTGGTCATAATCTATTCCTAGGTTAACCTTGGGCGGCGATTACCAAAAAACTGCTCCAATAATTCTCGATTGAAGCGCAAACCAATGATGGATAAACCAAACACTAAAGCTAAAACTAGCAGCACCAAGCTAGTTGTGGAGCTAAATAACAAGGTTGAAGTAAGTATTAAAGCGGTCAAGAAAAGGCATACTGCTATTCGAGTGTAGTGATATGGTAATGGGCAAATTTTTTGGCTCAAATAGGTAACCAATATCAAACGTATAGTTTGTGCAGATATTATTGAAGCTATCACTCCCCAGACGCCAACTTGGATTAGCAACCAACTAAGAGCTAAACCTATACCAGTGCTGGTGATATTGATTGCGAGTAACCAATGAGTCTTTTTTCTATATAGAAGGCCAATGTTGTTAAGATCGGATACTTCTTTCAACATACCCATTAAAATCGTACCAACCACAAGTGAACAAGCGCCGATATAGACTTCAGGAAGCGTGACTTGAATTACTATTTGGGCTCCGACGCCAACGAGTACTGCCAAACCACAAATAAACATAATGCCGAACTCGGTAATTGAAGCCGCTTTTCTCGTACCCTCTTGATCGATAGTTTCAAATCTTTTAGGCATCCACCACATGCCAAATGGTTGCACCAAAATACACATAGCGAGAGCAAACTTGGCGGCGATAGCATACAGGCCTAATGTTTCAAGGGAGCTGTTGTAAGCAATTAACCAACGCTCTGCACCATTGAGGCCAAACGCGACAACGGCCGAAAGCATTAAAGGTAGTGAATAAATAAAGTATTGTTTTAGTTCATCTATCCCAGGAAGGATAAACTGTAATCGATTAATAGCATGTAAAGCACAAAACTGAATAAAAGTGCTGAATACGCCAACAGCAAATACAAGCGTTACCTCTGGGCTATTTGTTAACACAGCAAGAATCAAAACAACTTGGAGAAGGGTGCAAAACAAGCTGACTTTAAAGAAGGTCATCGCTTTATCCTGCATTCTCAGCCATGCAGTACTGATGGCTAGGGCGCTCTCAAAAAGCAAAACAAGCACGACTAGTATCAGTTGATATTCCGTAAACATGTCTACTTGTTGCTTGAGCTTTTGAATGATCAATATCAGCGATAGACCGACAATGGCAGAGATAATTAGACATGAATAATATATCGTTGCGGTTTTTCTCAGTTTTTTTGTATTACTTTTTATCGAGCCGACAAATCGGTACAAACTTTCGTGCATGGAAAGACCGACAACCAAACACAAAAATGCTGTTGTTGTTGCAAGTAGTTCAAGTTCTCCTAATTGAGACGGCGACAAGTAATTCGCCATAACAGGAAGCATCAGCAGAGAAATTCCTTTCATAAGGAAGAGGCTGATTGCATAGATACTCATACTTTTCAATGGGGTAAGGTCCAGTTTACTCATGTCATCTCCTTATGAGCGCTCTGTGCTGATAGCACCAACCCCAGACATATGTAGCTTGTCCGCAGGAGTTTCGAGACACTGTGCTATAGGAAGATACACGTTTTCTGCTTTGTATTTTTGAGCAACTTTTGTTGCGTTTTGACTGAGGTTTTCCATTAAACGTCGGTCGTTCAAAAGAAGATAAATTGCTGCAGATAGAGAGACATTGTCACCAGTTTTGTATTTAACGCATTGCTCAAAATCTGTGAGATGACGTGACCAATATGAATTGTCGTCAGGAATGATGACACACATTCCCGCCGCTAGTGCCTCTAAAATAGACAACCCGAAAGGTTCGTTTTCACTGGTAGATACGAAAATGTTGCTTTTGCTTCTAATCTTATCTAGACAATCAGGGTCTTCAAACCATCTGAAATGACTGATATTTTGAGGGGCGTGAGACACTGGAAGAGAAATATCTTTTGGTCTAATAAAACATACGTTTGTTGTGATAGGGTGCGTCGAATGAATGAGCTTTGTTGCTTCAATCATGCTATCTAAACCTTTCCACTTGAGTAACGATGCACACCAAAATAGAGTCGGTAATACCATCTGACAGTGTGTTGGCCAGTTTTTCTCATGAATGCCGTTTACAAATTCGACAAAATTGCTGCTTGATGAGACCCAAGAGCTGAGGTTACTTACGTCGATGTTGCCGAGTTTTGACTTGTAGTAACTATCTAGAGCGGCGAGCATTGACGGTAGAGCTGACTGTAAATAGAAAACAGTATGTGCTTGGGTCAAGCAATATCCAATTGATCGAGAGTTTCCAACAGGTCCATGAATCAGCTGAACAATTTCTATCGACAGAAGTTTACCAAGTAAATAAATGGGCATATCGATGCCAGGACCTGAAGCTCCAATTAGCTTCTCGACTTTTTTTACTCTGCAGACAATCCATAGAAGTGTAATCAAATAAACAAGCTGGCTTAGCCAATATGCGCTTCCATGTTGAGCTTTCGACAATAGTTTGATGGTCGGGAGCTTTATGACGTTTATATTATGCACACTCGACTGGTGCCAAGATTGGGGATCTGCAGTCACTATCGTAAATTGAGTTTTTTGTGGTTGGCAGACTAACATCGCCTCTAAGGTCGCTATTTTTGACCCTCCTTTGAAGCAAATCGGGTCAAAAAGCAAGCTATGAACAGGGGTGCTTTTCATGTTTAACTCCCAGTCGCTAATCGATTTGCGAAGTAAGTTTTTATTGGACTTAGCCCTTTTAACCAAGATCTTTTGACAGGTGCAGGACTTGTCAGTAGTGAGGTATAGATTCTTTCAATCTTGCTGGTATTAATCGATATTTGATAATTATCGACAATATGTTGATGTGCATTTTGAGAAATCCTAGTCGCTAGGCTTTTATCTGAGATTACTTTGTCCATTGCAAGATAAATGGGGCGTACACCAGAATTTTTATACATAATGGCTGTTTCTTCGTGAGATAAAATTTCTGTAATTCCACCCTCTAAAGGAGCAACAATGGGTAATTTTGCTAATGCTGCTTCGATGAAAACTAAGCCGAATGCTTCGCGTCTTGCTCCACTAACATAAGCATCACACCCTTGTAGCCATGAGAACACGTTATCTTTTTCACCTACAAAGTGTACGTTACGGGAAATCTTTAAGTAGTCTGCCATCTGTTCAAGCTGATGCTTTAGTGCTCCATCCCCAATGACAACCAAGTGGGTGTTCGGTTTATCAGTGAGAACGTGTTTTAAAGCGGAAAACATTCTATCCAATCCTTTTCGATGGATGAGTGACCCGACAGTTGCAAATACGAATTGATCTTCGTCTAACCCCAACTGTTTTTTCACATCTAGAGGCTGCTGGCTTGACAGGCGGTTGGTGTTAATACCGTTATGTACGACAGACAAATTGTTATTGGGGTAACCATCTTGAAGCAGTTGCTGGCTGATAGCATGACTGACCGTGATGATATGCGGTGAATGATGTAAACCAAGAGTTAATCTATCACGAGCTGGATAATCTGAGTGAAGCTGGGTAACAAGGGGAACTCCTTCTTTCCTTGCTGCAGGAATCATCCATTGACAAGGAGCAGCGCTGTTGACGTGCACAAGGTCTATGTTGTGTTTATCGATAAATGTACGTGCTTGGCGAATTAACGCTCTCCAGCCAGAAACATTCCATCTTGGGGCTGTCCATCCTAATAAAACAGGAAAATCGCCCAGTTCACAGTGAAAACCCAATGTGCCCAGCTCAAAATGCAAGCTCTGATTATTGGTCCAAATCGTCGGATTAAACCTTGTTTTGTCTATGCTAGTAACTAAGTCTAAAAGGCATCGCTCACTGCCACGAATCCAATTTCCACCATAGTGAACTATGAGAACATTTTGGGCTTTTTTCATCTGCTCAATCTCCATTTGTGCGTGTACGAAACAGAGATTGCAATCTAGATGCCAATAACCATCTTGGTATAAATTATTGATATTTATTGTTTTGTTTTTCTTGGTGGGATTTTATAAGACTGATTCTCAAATTGAGAATCAGTTTTGAACATCAAATTTTGGCGCATTCTTACTTTGAGAATTTGTGCCATATAACTCAAGCAACTGTTGTATGGCAGTATGTCTAGAATAAGAGCGTTCGATGGTATTTAAAGCATTTTTTTTCAGCTCTGTTTTTTTGTCTATTGGAAGTTTTAAGCACTCCCACAACAACTTAATGAGCTGCTCATTGTTGTCGGCTAAAAATCCATTTAACCTATTTTTGATTAGTAAGTTCAAATCACCAACGTCTAGTGCGACCACTACAACTCCTCGAGCCATAGCTTCAAGAGCGGTCATGGGCAACCCTTCGAAACGTGAACAAATGATTAAAATGCCAATATCCCCCCAAACTTTATCCATGTCTTTTTGGTGTCCGTGAAAATATATATTGCTGGCGGAGTGCTCCATTAATTGCTTTAGTTGATTCTCCATTGGACCGGTGCCATAAATATGAAAATTCTCAATTGGAAAAGATCTCGCTAGTTCGATAAAGCGGTCAGGCGCTTTTTCCTCACTGAGCCTACCAACAAAGGCGATCTGCTTTCCAGAGCTTAAAGTGGTGTTGTCGAACGAAACAAAGTTTCTCATGTGAGTGGAATGAAAAGGCAATTTTTCTTGAATTTTGTGGCTCACAGCTAAGCTGACGTTAGACATAAACATCGTATACCGGTCAATAGCGTCGTAAAGTTTCACTTTGCCTCTTGGTGTTTCTCCGGCATGGTAAGTCGAAATTTGTCTGAGGGGTTGTAGACAAAGGCGCGACTTGGTTATCTTACAGATTATACTTGCTTTGTAGCCATGCGCGTGCAGGACTGCGGGTTTGTACTTTTTTGTCGCTTGTATCAATGCCGACAAGGTGTTTTTGCCTTTAAACATATCGGTGAGTATCGCAAATGGAATTTGCGCGTCCTCTAATTTCTCTAGTAAGAGCTGCTTTTCAGCATAACGCTTCAATAAAATTACTCTGACAGGTTTATTGTCGTAAATAAGCCCCTTAGCCAATTCCAATGTATGGGTTTCAATGCCACCGAACCTTAAACTATCGATGACGAGCCATATCTCGCTAGGCTGAATTTTTTTCATCTTCTGTTTCCCAAGCTTGTTTTTTGCGATATACCGTTGAGGGGCTCAACTCGAGTAATACCGCGGCATTGAGCACATTGCCATCGCAATGGTCGATGGCATTTTGTATGGTTTCTCTCTCGATTTGCCACATTGGTCGAATAGCGGTTGGAGCACCGTTGTTGGTACTGATTTGACTGGAAATTGCCTCTATAGGTAATTCAGGTTTTGATTCGACGATATCTTGTTGAGCTGCATATTGTTCAACTGTTTGCTGAGGTTGAGGCTTTGATGCGACGCTTTTCTTACCACTAGTGAGTTGAGCCGGAAGGTGCTCCATTGACATCTTTGTAGCATCGTTTAACACCACAATATTGCGGATTATGTTCTGCAATTGTCTAACGTTGCCTGGCCAGTGGTATTTTTTAAGTACGCTTTCAGCATCACGGCTAATTCCTGTAAACTTCTTGCGATCTTCTTTGGCGTATTGTTTTAGGAAATGCAGTGCGAGAGTCGCTATGTCATTTCCTCTTTCATGCAAGGGCGGCATATCAATGGGGATAACGTGTACTCGATAATAAAGGTCTTCTCTAAAGCGACCTTCTTCTACTTCAACTAAGGGATCTCGATTGGTTGCACAAATGATTCGGGCATCGACTTTAAGCTCTTTGCTGCCACCTAGAGGAGTAAAGGTTCCGGTCTGCAAGAAGCGTAACAGCTTTTTCTGCATTTCCAGTTCCATTTCACAAAGCTCGTCAAGGAAAAGCGTACCGCCATGCGCTAGAGATGCTGCACCTTTTCTATCGGTTGTTGCTCCGGTAAATGCTCCTTTAACATGACCAAATATTTCGCTTTCCATAAGGTCTTTTGGAATCGCGCCACAGTTGATGGCAATAAAAGGTTTGTCTTTGCGTTGGCTTTCTTTGTGAATCGCTTCAGCACAGACTTCTTTACCTGTACCACTTTCTCCAACAATAAATACGCTTGCATTGGTCGGAGCTACGGAGTCAATGATTTTGTAGACCGATTGCATTGGCAGGCTGGAACCAATGAAACCATGAAATCTTGGTCGATCCAACTTGCTTTCGATATCTTCTACGAGGCTTTCCAGTTTCGCTTGTTTTAGATGCAAAGCAATGGATGTTTTTAATCTATCTGCCTTAATTGGTTTCTCTAGAAAATCTTTTGCGCCTTTTTGAAGTAGGTTGACCGCGACGTCGACAGAACCGTGAGCAGTCGCGATAATGACAGACGTTGGAATGTCTTGCTCAGTAATCCAGTCGAGGATGTCCTCACCAGACATATCCGGCAGTTTGAGATCTAAAATAACCAGCTGGGGAACATTACGTTCAATGAAATTGATTGCTTCTTTGCCTGTTTCTACGTGAAACAGGTCATACGGCTCATCTTTTACGTACTGTTTATACAAGATAGATAGCGATGTTGAATCTTCAACAAGTAATACTTTTGCAGCCATAGAATAACATCCTTGTAATTGTCATAATTTTTTATGAGCCAATATACATATCAGCCGATAGTAAGTCAGATTACTCTGTAGATCGAGTATATGCGTCAAATCCTAGTGCTTTTCTTTCAAGTAAAGCTCGAATAGAGTTTTCTGCCAGCTCAATGAGATCCGGAACAAGTTCGAAAGCGTGTTGTTCTTTGTTTTCTAAACAATAAGTTTCTATTTTTCTTGCTAAATTGGACAGTTGTCGATTGCCAAGTGCTAACGCTGTACTGCCTAATGTGTGTGATTCAAACTCTAAAGTTTCGGCATCTTTTGACTCAGCTGCTTCACGCACTTTGATAAGTCTGCTTTTTGATTCTTTGACATACTGATCGATGAGTTCTGGCATGACTTCAACGCATGTGTCCTCAATTGTCTGTTTTAGTATCGTTTCATCGACTAGATCATTGCTGTAACTAACTTGATTCATATTTGAGCTCGCAGTGTTAGAAGTGGATCCTTGAATTTGTGCTTCTGTTTTTTGCGGGAAAGAGCCTCTAATTTCAGAATGGCTTTTACCAATGCAAAGACTAATTTTGCTGATTACATGATTGAGCCTAACTGGCTTAGGCAAGTAATCAGTCATTCCAGAAGCGAGAAATTTTTCCCTATCCCCAGTTAAAGCGTGAGCGGTCAGAGCAACAATAGGTATGTTGGTTTTATTTTTTTGATCTGAATTGCGAATCGCTTCACATGCCTGCATACCGTCCATCCCCGGCATAGATATATCCATAAATATCAAGTCGTAGTCTTTATCTAAAGCCTTCTGAACAGCTTGCGTGCCATTTTCTGCAATATCAATTTCAATGCCGATGTTCCGAAGCATATTCTGAATAACCAGTTGATTTGCTTTGTTATCTTCCGCCACTAGTATTTTAGATTGGCTCAAATCTTTTCCGATTGCCAAATGCTTATTTTCACTTGTGTGATCTGCGTTATCGGCTACTTCAAGATTGATGGTAAAGGTAAATGTGCTGCCGTTATCATTTTTGCTGACTAACTTGATATCGCCATCCATGAGTTCGCATAGGCGTTTGCAGATCGCCAGACCTAATCCAGAGCCTTCTTGAGTGCGAGAATAAGTTTGGTTGACCATCGTAAACTCATCGAAAATATAAGAAAGCTCGTCTTCTTTAATACCGATTCCAGTATCAATAACACTGCAAGTAATTTGAGTACGATGATTGTTGATGTTTTTACTGTCTACGACGACGGTAATGCTGCCTTGTTGAGTAAACTTGATGGAATTGCCGATTAAATTATGCAGTATTTGCTTCACTCGATTGATGTCGCCTTTCATAAGTGGCGGAACATCTTTTGAGATTTTGCAATGCAATACCAAATTCTTTTGTTTGGCTGCGGGTAAGAAGCTATCAACGACACTGTTAAAACACTTATGAATTTCAAAAGGCTGGTGTTCGAGCAACAAGGTATTGGACTCCATTCGGGTGAAATCTAAAATGTCATTGATGATGGATAGAAGAAAGTTTCCTGACTCTGTTGCGGTATCTATTAATTTGGTTTGTGCTTGGTTAAGCTTGGATTCTTTTAGCAATGATAAAATGCCCAATACCCCGTTCATTGGCGTGCGAATCTCATGTGACATAGAGGCTAAGAAGCGTCCTTTGGACTCACAGGCATCTTCTGCTTCAGACCTTGCGTTTTCCAACGCGTCATAACTTAGTTTCAATTTGCTCGACATTTCATTAAACGCAGTTGCTAAACTACCAAATTCATCATTTGATATTTTATGGATTTGATAACCAGGGCCTTGGTTGGTGAGTGTTTTGGTGGCTTTAGTCAGTCGAACTAAGTTTTTTGATAGATAAGTACCTAATATGAAAGAAAATATCGCCACAAGTAGAACTTCTACAGATGCAATCGCAATAATAAACGTCTTGGCATTGTCCAGCATCGTGGTAATCGCTGAGGTTTCGAACCCCATATCGATATAACCGTAGTTGCTACCACCGCTTTCTATTGAGATTCGAGTATCAAATACGTTGTCTGTTATTGAACTTAGGCTATTGTCTACTTTCATTGGTCTAGACAACAGCGCATTGTCACCACTTTGCGCAAGGACTTGACCATTCTCAACTACTTTTACGTATCTGACGCTTTCGATATTCATGAAGTCTTTAACGAGAGCATCAAGCGTCGCGATATCTTGTGAAAGAACGGCATTTTTTATCGCATGAGAAAACATAGTTGCTGTCGATGTAGCGTTTTGTATCAGTAGCTTTTCATTGGATTTAGAAAGAAAAGACATAGAACTAAATACAAGAAACATTAAAAGAGAGATCTCGATAACTGCGATACCCAATATTGTTTTGGTTCTGAACGTCATTACGTTTACCCTAACTATCGTTGTTAAAATCGCTCTCAACCTGATTTGAGGTTGAGCTGAATTATTACGCTGATTGCGATAGAAAACTGCTGGCTAAAATCTGTTGTTCGAGCTTTTTCTTGAAGCTTTTAGGGAGGAACGATATACGTTTCAGTTGTCGTATGAGCTCCTGACCAAGAGTGGGCTGATCTTGTAAATTGAGGATAGATCCAATCAATGAAACGCGACCAGATTGCAACAAAGTAAGCGCAGTTTGTAGCTGGTTATTTGTCGTTACCCCTCCCTTAACAACCAGCAAGGTTTTGTCGCATGAGCTGGCAACGGTTTGAGCAGGGATATTTCGGCTATTGATTTGCAGTAATGGAGAGGTGTCCACAATTACACGATCGTAGTCTTCATTCCACCGCTGAATGACTTTAGATAGATGATTGGGATCTCTATACGCTATGGTCTTTGATTGCGTTGTAGGGGCCGTAACGCCGGTAAACACTAAGCCAGTTGCAGTATGAGATACCCAGTTGCCTTCTATTTTTGCGTGGCTTTGGGGCTCATTCAACGGTAGTTCTTCTAAAGAAGGATTGTAGATATTTAAATCGACTAGCAAAGTTTTGTGCCCTGCGAGTAAGTACCTTTCAGTTAAAGCAGTCGCGATAGATGTCACCCCGTCGCCCGATTGACAAGACGTGATGCATAGGGAGCCGCAACCGGCTAGCTCAGCCGCTAAGTAAATTTGCTCAATTTCAGTATGGGTCGCTGGAATAGTCATCATAGTGCTCCTATTAAAACGATGGTCGTGGTTAATCGAAGTATGTCTTCTAAGCTATCTCGAGCTTTTTCGATAAAGCTATCTTGACGGTCCGGGATGAAGATCATGTCGCCAGCCCTCAGAACAGGCAGTAAGTGAATGTTGGCTGTTTTGCTAAACTTTATTAGGTCAAACGTTCTTGCCTGACCTTGGCAACAAGACATATTCACTACCGAAATTTTTTCTAAATAAGCGTTGTCATTAGGGCCGCCTGCTTGTGCAAGCAAATCTAGGATTGTCATATTGTCGTTGAACACATATCGGCCTGGTTTGTTGACAGCACCTAGAACACGTACTGTTGATTCTTTTGATCTATCCAGCCAGTTTTTCGACTTCTCTGGGATATAAATAGTGTCGCCAGTTTTAACCTTTGGCAGTAGACTTTCGTCACCTGTTTCAAAGTACAGCGACAGGTTCAGCTTCTGAATTTGCGCGTATGACTTGTCTCGATGTGTGATGCGGATATTGTGAATATCTGCATCTTTTGTTGGGCCATCGGCAGCAGCCAAAATATCTAGAAAGTGCATATTATTGTTAAATCGATATCTACCCGGCGCGTTTACCTGTCCAAACACGTAAATCGATGAATCTGAGCTTTGTCTTACCCACTGAGACTTGTTATCAGAAGGATCTTGCGGAAGGTCATGCAAACGGACGATAGTGCCAGCTTGAATTTGTGGCAATTTATCTGATGGAGCACCTTCACGAATAAATTCATCTAAGTTAAAGACGGTTGTCTTTCCTCTGCGATCGGCAATCTCTATTTTTGTTGTATCAGCACGTAGTGTTGGACCTCCTACATGAGACAGTAAATCCATAAAGTCCATCTCTTGAGACCATTCAATGCGTCCCGGTCTTACTACTTCTCCAATCACGTTAACGGCTCTGTCCGGTGAGATTTTTAGCCATGATTTCTCATTCATATCCGTTTTCTCTGGTACGAATATCGCGTCACCAGGTTGGATATTGGGTGGAGCGCTACCATCTAGACCTTCGGTGTATGCAGTTAAGTCAAACTTAACAACCCTACCATTGGCTTTAATGACACGTATTTGTCGAGATTCTGCAAAACGGGTTGGACCACCCGCATTGGCAAGGATATCCATAAACGTAGCACCTTGTTTGCCTTCGTAGGCTCCTGGGCTTGCTACTTCGCCCATGATGTAGACGGTATTGGCTCCAGATTTAATTTCTTCTTCTTGCTTAGGAACGAATATAGTTGTCCCCGGAGCAAGTTCAGGTAGTAGCTTTTCATCACCAGAATCTAGATATTTTTTCAGATTGAAAAGTGTAGGGACGTTGTTGCTGATGATTCTGATTTGTTCCACGCCAGCATATCGGGTCACGCCACCTGAGCGCATTAATATGTCTACTAAGTCAGTGTTCGACTTGAAGGAGAACGATCCGGGCGCATTGACCTCACCGAATACTTTAATCGCTTTACGGCTGTCACCACTGTCGCCAGCGTTTGCCATTTTAGCGGCGTCAAATTGTTGCTCTATATTGCTTACTAAAGGAGAAGCCGCGACGAAAATTGTATCGAGTGACTGGAGCTGAGGCAGTAGAGATTCATCACCAGTATCTAAAAATGCTTTGTAATTAAAGGTTTGTTTAGAACCCGCTCGTTTGAGCTGCATTTTGTCTAGTTGCGCCCCAGCTCTTAAACCGCCAGCGGCATGCAATACCATCTGAATACCGGCACTTTTGTTTAACGTGTATTCACCCGGTGAAACCACATAACCTTGAACAGAGACCAAAATTTGTTGCTGCGCAATCACGACGGTAAGGTTTGATAAATCGCGAAAAACTTTACTTAGAGCCGTAGACACTACGTTTTTGAGTTGCGATTCTTTGTACCCGGCGACATACACTTGTCCTACTTCAGGCAATTCGATTCGACCTCTTTTGTCAACTTGGAAGCCTCGGTTGAGCGTCTGTTCTCCGGGTAAGTTAACTTGGATTAAATCACCGACATTGACACGTTGTTCTTCAGCGCTACAAACATTAACAGTAAACACTAACAAGAATACTAAAAGACAATTAACGTAAGTCATAGAAGCCTCCAGAAGTATGTGGCTGTTGTTGTTTGACAGGCGAAATAATTTCGACACTGACTCGGCGGTTTGTCAGATAAGTGGCTGGTGTTTCACCTTCGAATAACGGTAGGCTTTCGCCCAATGAATGAGTTTCAATTCGGTTTGGCTCAAGACCAAAGATGATTAAGTAACGCTTAACTTGCTTTGCTCTCGCCATGGCGAGTTTTTGGTTTTGTTCTTCACTGCCATTTTTATCCGCATGACCTGTGACAGATAACTTCAATTTAGAGTGCTTTCTCAGTAAAGATGCGGATTTAGATAGATTCCCCATAAACTTCGGGTTTATCTCCGCAGAATTAACTGAAAATTGGTTATCGGTATTGAGTAAATTAAACAGAGTTTCAACTACAGCAATTTGCATTTCTGCTTCCATCTCATTTTGAGGGGGAACGCAACGTGTTTGACTGGTTACATAATCGAGTTGTAGTTCTAATTGGTTAAGACGTTTCCTTTGAATGATGAGATCATTTGCAGCATCTAGCAGTAAACCTCCATCCAATTCACGAGCTATTCGGTTTTGCTTTTCGAGCGCTTGAACAACCGCTGCTGGAAAACACCACTTTGCTCCCTCTCGAATTAAAACATCGAGGTGAAGTTTGGTGAGTTGCCAATCGAATCTAAGGCCATGTTCTGGTCCTAGTGGCTCGTCTGGCATCACTGGGCTAAAGCTTTCATTAGTGTACTGTTCAGCAAGGCCTCCGGTTCCTTCTGGTGGGTAGCTAGAGCATCCCACTAGAAAGGCCGAAGCAATGATTGTTGTGAATTGAAATAGTTTACGCATGCCAACGTCCCTTTAAAGTCAGTTTTTGTTTTATTGGGTGTGAGAATTAATCGGTATTGCTTGGCCAATTCGAAGCAAGTTAATGATTTCTAAAGGTTGGCCTTTCACATTTTCGATGCGCATGTTGCGCTTGCGTTCGATAAGGCGTTTGTAGAGGTAGACGACAGCGCCGACACCAGAAGAATCGAGAAACTTCACATTGCGAAAGTCCAGTTCGACGTCGGAAAATCTATCTAGAGAAATCACTTCATCAATATGTGGTTGCGCATGGCGGCAACCTTCAGCATCTAGGCTGCCATCGATAGTTAAAGTGAGAAGAGTATCGTTTACTTTGATTGTACGTAGTTCCATTTTGATATTTCCTTTTTGGCAAATGTGCAATGTTAAAACTGCTCTGAATAATCAAAAAAGAGCATGAAGTGTGCCAAAATTAAATATCATAATATTCAAAAGCTTAAGTTTATTTTGGGAATGATTGTCAATTTGAGAAAAGCTTTGTCTGTCATTTTGAAAATGAGTATTTCAATATGAGAATGTGGGTTAGAAGGCTGTTTTTAATCAGTATTTAGAGATTTGCTCTTGTTTCGTCTTGCATGATTAATATAGACAAGCGTTATCGTAATAAACACCCCACTTTTTGACATTGATTGCTCACGCTAATTAATTGATGGTCAAGAACGAGAAACTACCTATAGAAAAGAATTGAGTTGAGGGAAATTCAACAACTATACTTAATCTTCAATATGAGAATACGAGGTTGGGTCAGGAAATACTTTTGTATTCTAGAATGGCTTGACCGCCTTTCTATTGGGTTAATTGTGTTAATGAATGGAATCGGTATTAATGTGGCGTTTTGTATAAAAGTTATACCATTAATATTTCTCATTATTTATTCAAATGTTCTTTTTGCAGAAACTAGAATCGTTGAGATATATTCGGATGAGAGTTACCCTCCTTTTAGTTATACTGAGAATGGTAAGGCTGTGGGTATCTACCCGGATATTGTTAGAAGAGCAGGTGAGCTTATGCTTGACTACAATATCGTTATCTCTCCGGTCCCTTGGAAAAGAGGGTTGTCACTATTGGAGACTGGTAAGGGGTTTGCACTTCTTCCACCATACTACCTGCCTGAATTCAGGCCCTATATCTCTCCATATTCTGTCCCAATAATCGATGAAGATGTCATCATTTTTTGCAGGAAAGATGTGTTTGAAAAACTGCCCAAGAATTTGGTTTGGCCTGACAGTTTTTTTGGTTTATCTATTGGCATAAACTTAGGCTATCAAATGGGAGGAAAAAAGTTTTGGGATGCAAGAGATAAAGGAAAAATAATAATATCTGAAGCTAAAACCACTAAGGCAAACATTCTAAAGCTTTATAAAAAGAGAAATTCTTGCTATCTACATATAGAATTTTCTGTTAGGTGGGTTATGAAAAACTTATCCCATGTAGGAGATATTCAAAGCACTGACTGGCTGGTTCCTGTGATGTTTGTAAGCTCAGAGTCTACATACATTGGTTATACATCCAAATCCGATAAATTTCCTTTCAAGAGCGACTTTGTTGAAAAGCTAAATCAAAAGTTGTTGGAAATGAAAGATAACGGTGAGTTTGATGTCATAGTAGATAATTACTTGAACTAGGAACTATCACATTATTGACTAAATTGTACGAATTTAATTTGATGAAATAGCCAAATTTCCTTGGTATTACCTAGAGTAAGTTCTCCGCAATATTTTGGTTTAATAAAAGAAAACGTGGCCACACTAAAGGCGTTGTAACCACGTTGGGGGGAGTTTATGCAAGTTCCTACCAAACCCAAGAGTTTTCACTGCTTGATAGTTCGTTCTGCAATGGGTCGCTTCCGTCGTAAAACTGAACTTCTGCCAGCAATGTGCTAACACCACTGGAGACGGAAAACTCAAGTGTTGCTTGTCCATTGCTAAGCGATGAAGCTGCGACTCTACTATTGAATTGCGGGGTATAACTGCCATCAGACTCTTGTGTGTATTCACTGTATATCGAGATATACGCGCTGTTGGTCGAGTAGCCACTAATATCTACCACGTACGTTAAACTGGAATTTTGGTTGTAGGCAAAGTCATCTGGTACGGTTAGCTCTGACATTGTTCGGGTAGTTTCTTCAACAGGCGTTGCGGTGACTACTGTAGTTACTGTTGGATCTGGGCTTTCTGTCGATCCGGTTGTACTCGGTGTATTGGTATCGACATCACCTGTGTCACCTTCGCCTTCTCCACCGCCACATGCTGTGAGCTGCAGGGTAATGATAAGAATGAATAGTATCCTTTTCATGGTTTACTCCTCGGGTATAAATATATTTTTCGCGATAGCATTCTGCTCTAGGTACCAATCCTGTTTTGATTGGCCTCCAGACTCTGCGTAATCTGCAAAATATGGATAGGCTTGGACCAGATCGACACGCTCTAAAGGCCATTGCCATTCATGTGGAACAATCAGCGCCCATGGCAAATTTCCTGATGTTTTAAAGTACTTACGCTGAGTAGGATCACTAGCGTCAACGCCCAAACCATATAGGTTCTCATCATCAAACTTTTCAGTTGGTGCGTGGTCTGCTAAGTGAATTTCTAACGATCTTCCCGGATGCAGAGGAAGTCCATCTCCATGATATCTGCCGGGTGTAGCGAAGATAAACGGATCGTAAGGCATAGAAATTAGGTTTGATGTGTTGGCATCTTCTGTCGTTGCTATGTCTAGCTCAAACGAGAATTTAATCTCCTCCTGACACCATTGAACTGAGCGATAAAAGTTACATTGGTCCGTTTTATTGGTCGAGAGGTCTTCTGAAACAACAAATATGGCACTGGTAGAATCTTGCTCTAAGCCGTTGGATTCTAGCTTTTCACCGTTGTGATATTGATAGGTTAGCGCGGTATCAATATCTGATTGAGTTAGTCCTGATAATTGTATCGCGAAGCCACTTGGGTAACTTGCTCCATAGGCAGCTAAATAACCCTCAATCACCATTCGTGCAACTCGACCGTCTTTGACTGTCTCGGTCACGCGGTATCTGATTACCACATCATTCATGTCGTAATCAGCGGTGTAGGGCCAATTATCTTCGTAAGCGATGGTAGCGTAGCTCGATGAGCTAGGGTAGTAGCGAACAGCGGTCCCATCTTTGGTTATTAGTAGAGGGTGATCTTCTACCTCACCTGAGGTCGCGCCTCCATAATGTTTTAATCCACTTTGTTCACTAAATCTAAACCTACTCCAAGTTGATCCAGCAGTTGCATTTTGTGGCACTTCGATAAAGAGCGAGTTACGGCCCTCTGAGAGAGTGACATCGGTAAATACTTGTTCGCCTTCATCGGTGAAATCACCATCTTGGTTCCAGTCAATCCATGCAGATAAGTAGCCTTCTCTTGAAGCCGTGACTGATACAATGGCGTTTAAACCTGCTTCGACGGCAGTCACAAATCCAACCCCGTCTTCATCTTGCAGTCCTGCTTTATTGTCATCCAAAGGAGCAAGCAAACCGTCGCCTTCACCGTCCGGAGCGATAGAGCCTAGCCAGTAATCTGTACCGATTGTGTGTCTTGGCCCGTTGGAGTCCAAGGTTGTTTGATAAGAGTCGGGAGCGTCACCAAAATCAATCGTCGAGTCTTCATCTATGATTGGCGCATTGGCACAACGAGCGCCGTCGTTTTGGTTCGAATAAGGGCCATTGGCAAACAACTCCGCTGTGACCAAGCCATTTGATATGTTGTTTTCATCTGAGAGATCGATTCGGAAAACATGACCATCGGAGTTTCTAGATATGTAGTAGTAGCCATTTACATCAAAATAGCCTGCGCCAAAGGTGCCTGTTTCTCCTATATCGCCGATATAACTTTCTGAACCGGTATCAACGTCAAACTGGTACAAGTGTCCTGTTGAGTTATCAACGCCATAAAGCATCCCATCTTGGGGATGAAACGCGAAATCCGTAAGCCGAACAGAAGCGTTGTTCGATATTTTCTCTACTTCCAATATTGCATTTGGATCAGAATCTAATGGAGAAAGGTCGACCTTAAATAGACCTTTGCCTTGGCGATACAGGTAGTACGTATGGTTGTAGACGTCACCAACGAAGAATGTGTGATCGGTAGGCAGGCCGTTGGTGTTAAGAACCTGCGCTTTAAAATCTTGACCTAAGCGAACGAGTTGCTTGTTGGTTGTGTCATAGCCATAAATGTACCTATCCTCGAAGTCGAAACCGACACCGTTTATGTTGGCGGTAAGACCTGTATCAGACTGAATTAAAGAAGTGCCTCCAGTGACCAAGTTGACACCATAAACTTGCACAGGTGTGGCCTGAAACAAGTAGGCTTTACTTGGACAAGAATCAAACGGAGTAGACATCGCTTGTGTGCTAAATATAAGCGATGAAAACAGCGTTAAAATTGCTTTCCTTGTCATTTTAAGCTCCTGAAATGAAGTGTTAAAACCTATATAACAAGGAATGTGCCAGTTTTAACTTGTTGATATTTAATGATTTAATTTTTAGTCTTGAAAAGTTTTCATTGTGAGAATCAAATTTAAAATGGGTAGGTTGGGTAGGTTGGGTAGGTTGGGTAGGTTGGGTAGGTTGGGTAGGTTGATTTGTCATGGTGTCACTTATAATCGCGAAAAGGTTCAACGTCTTTGTAACTTCATATAATGCTTGGTGGAAAATAGAAAAATAACAGAACTTGTCTAAGCTTAATTTGGGCTAGGAAAACAAGGTGTTATTAATGAAAAGACTGATAATTATATGTGTAAGCTTGTTCATTTCAGTCTCCGCTTATTCTGAACAAATTACTTTTGGGATCGTCCCTCAACAGTCAGCGATTACGCTTGCCAATAACTGGGGGCCAATTCTTAAATATTTATCTGAGCAGACCGGACAGGAAGTCGTCTTTAGAACTGCCAAAAACATACCTGAATTTGAGCGAAGAGTGGCTGCAGGAGAGTACGACGTCGCTTACATGAACCCTTATCACTATACGGTTTTCCACCAAAAACCTGGATATAACGCGATAGCAAAACAAAAAGATAAGAAAATTCGTGGGATAATCGTGGTGCGCAAAGATTCAACGATTCAAGAATTGTCTGAGCTTTCTGGTGAGAAACTGGCTTTCCCTTCTCCAGCTGCTTTTGCTGCTAGTGTGATTCCAAGGGCGGTGCTCGAGCAAAAACGTGTTCCGTTTGATCCGAAATATGTTTCTTCTCATGACTCGGTGTATTTAAATGTCAGTAAGGGTTTCTTTAAGGCCGGAGGAGGCATTGAGCGCACCTTGAACAACACGCCTGAAGAGGTTCGAGAACAGCTGAAAGTGCTCTGGCGCACGCCAGCCTATACACCACATGCATTTGCCACTCACCCAAATATGCCACAAGAGCAACAAAAACGTATCGCAGAAGCGTTACTTTCGCTTAACAGCACTGAAGAGGGAAAAGCATTGCTCAAAAGGATTAACTTCAAAGGAATAGAAGCGGCGTCAAATAGTGAATGGGATGATGTTCGCTCTTTAGACATCAAACTACTTAACCATCTACTTGCTACCAATAGTGCGCAGTAGCGATGTCTTTAAGGCTTAAAACGATACTCGGTGTAGCACTAATTGAAGCGGTGCTACTGGCTATTTTGCTTTCTCTAACTTTGAATTATCTACAAACCACCAACTATGAGGGGATGGATCAACGCGCCACGTCAACCGCGCGATTGTTTTCGTCGACGGTTAAAAATGCCGTTCTTTCTTACGATCTTGCAACGGTTGAGTCGTTTACTCATGAATTATTGAAAAATAAAGATATTGTGTATGTGGCAGTATTTGGTGAAGGTGAACAGTTACTATCTTTTGCGGGAAAAGTACCTAAGGAGTATTCGCAAAACATATTAGAGTCCGGCTCAAAAGATGTGGCAGATAGTACGTTTGATGTGAGCTCGCCTATTGATGAATCAGGTCTAAATTATGGTTCTGTTTGGATTGGTTTTGATATGGAGAGGCTGAATCAACAGATTAACTCAGCTAAAAAATGGAGTATGTTGATAGTTTTGGGCGAGATGGTGTTGGTTGCGCTCTTCTCTTATGTACTAGGAGCATACTTAACACGAAGGCTTTCTGAGTTAAAGCGAGCGGCTAATACCATTGCTAGTGGTGATCGCGACATAAAGCTCAATGTAAAAGGCAGTGATGAGCTTGCTACAGTATCGGTGGCATTTAAAAACATGGTCGAGCAGTTACGCTATTCTGAATCTTTGGCAAAGGATTACCAAAAGCAATTAGAGGATGCGAATCAGTCGTTGGAAGCAAAGGTTGAACAACGTACAAAAGACTTGATTTTGTCCAATCAAAAACTCACCGCAACAAATCAAGAGTTAGAAGAGACGCAGGATAAGCTGATTGAATCGGAAAAAATGGCTTCTATCGGCACCATGGCTGCAGGTGTTGCTCATGAAATCAATAATCCTATGGGATCAGTGAGCAGTAACTTGCAGATGAGCCTGTCATACCTTTCTCAATATATTCAATGGAATGAAAAGGTAGTGCCGAAGTTAGCCAACTTGCCGGAAGAGGAAAAAAATGAGCTGCTTGCTTGGTATGAAAGTAACCATATCGAACACGTAGCAAGCGACTTCTTGGATAGCCTGCGTGATGCAAATAAAGGAGTAGAACGAGTAAAGAATATAGTGACGGCACTTCAGCAGTACTCAAGCCACAATTACCTAGAAAGCGATGATTTTAGCGATATTGATATTTATACCAGCCTTCAAACGGCATTAAGCCAATTTGATATACCTGAAAATATTAAGGTTGAAATTCATCCTAGCGTTGAAAACCTTAGTTATATCTCAGGGATAGCGAAAGAGATTGAGCGACTGTTTAATGAGCTGATAAAAAATGCGCTTCAGGCTTGCACCCTTAATACCAATGAAAGCGCTAAACAAATTTCTATCGTCGCGAAAGAGAAAGAGGGAAGACTAGCGATGCAACTTATTGATAATGGAGTAGGGATCGCCCCACAAATGATAAAACGTGTCTTCGATCCTTTTTACACCACATTACCTGTTGGAGATGGATTAGGAATGGGACTTACTTATTGTTACGACATAATGCAACATCACGGCGGTAGAATTACCGTTGCTAATCGTGAAGAGGGCGGTGTGGTGGTGTCATTGGTGTTTGAAAATACGACTGGAAGATAACCTAATATATTGAGTTTAATACCAACAGTTTGAACTAGGTACAGGATCGACTGAAGCGCAGCTATATGGAACATAAAGATAAAATCGAACATTATAAAACCCGCTCCCTAAAAAGTGTGTTCTACTGGTTACTCGCACTTATTATTTTGGTTGCACCAATCTCTTTGTCGAGATGGTTAGTGACCGGGTATTCGCCTATTTATATTGTGCATATATTGATAATTGTCATTGCGTGGGGTTTGTTTTTTTATCGACAATCTTGCCCCATCATCCTACTGGAAACCTTCCTAGTTAGTTGTTGTTTTATAGTAGGTATCAGCTCTACATTGACCTTTGGCTTATCTTATGGTGTTTCAGGGAATGCAGCGAGTATGTTCATGTTGCTGTTGTTAGTTCTTAGTATTAGCCGATCTAAGCAGTTGGTTTTGTTCGTGGGTGGGTTATATGTCCTTTTACTCGGCTTTATCGCGTATCTATTTTCCACCGCTCAAATAACACCACAAATTGATATTTCTAAATTGCCCAATAGCCCATTTACTTGGATTTCTAGTTTATTAATTATGTCGATGACCGGATATGGCGCAGTACGTGCGTTACAAAATGTCTATCTACTCAAAGCAAGTCTTTTGGAAGAGCTCGCTGAACAGAAACAAAAAATAGAGCAGCTGGCAAACTATGATGATTTGACTGGGTTAGCGACAAAGCGACTAGCAGAAGATAGGTTAGAAATGGCGATTAATTTAGCCAAACGCAATAAAACGCTTACTTATCTACTATTTTTAGATCTTGACGGGTTTAAAGCAGTAAACGACACGTATGGACACGATGCTGGAGATCTGGTTTTAAAGACTGTAGCAGAAAGAGTGAGCGGTATTATTCGAAGTACTGACAGTTGCTGTCGTATCGGTGGTGATGAGTTTATTGTCATTATTGGTGATGTGGCTTCGGTTGAGCCCGTGGAGAGAATATGTAAAGAGATAATAGCCAATGTTAGCCAGCCTATTTCAAATAATGCAGGCACATTCTCAGTCGGCGTTAGCATTGGCGGCGCAAGTTATCCGAATGACGCGATCGATTCCTCTTCACTACAAAAAAACGCTGATGAAGCCATGTATAAAGTTAAGAAATCAGGGAAGAATAACTATTTGATATTGTCTTAAGCATTAAAAGAGTCATCACTGAATTATAGGTATTCAGTTAGCCATTTAAACTTTCAACGAACGTGTAGTTTGTATTTACTTGGTTATTGCTCTTTCTTGAGTTACCTATGAAAAAATAAGGTAAGAGCCTGAAACTCAAACCAGTTATTTGAAGCAAAGCTAACTCCAGTCAAATTACTTAAGTCCAACTCACATCTATTACAAAAATTCGAGCATTTGATTGTAAATTCGTTAATTTAAAAGATATCGCTTTGTAGAATGGAATCGATAATTCTTTAGAACAAGGAATCGTTATGTTTTTGGATTACTTTGCACTTGTCTTACTTGTGTTTGTTGCTTTGGTTATTTTTTACGGAATTATTGTCATCCATGATATTCCTTATGAAATTGCTAAGGAGCGTAATCATCCTCATCAGGACGCTATCCATGTTTCTGGTTGGGTAAGTTTGTTCACGCTGCATACGATATGGCCATTTCTGTGGATTTGGGCAACCTTGTGGAGAAAAGACAGAGGATGGGGTTTTAGTAAGTTGGAGCAAGGTCAACAAGATATCCATCATCGAGTCGAACAACTTAGTGAGAATATAGAGCAGCTTCAACAGCAAGTAGCACGTTTAGAATCGGAAAATGCTCAACTGCAGCAGGTATCAAAAAATCAGGAGGAAGAATAATGGATTTACTTCTGATCTTAACTTATACCGCTTTGTGTATAGCGATTTTTAAAATATTTAAAATTCCACTAAACAAGTGGAGTGTTCCTACTGCTGTTCTTGGTGGTGTTGTTATTGTCGGTGCTTTGATATTGTTGATGAATTACAATCATCCATTCTCTTCGATTGGCAACCAAGTCTATACCACGACACCTATTGTATCCGGAGTAAAAGGCAAAGTAATCGATGTTCCGATACAGGCTAACCAGCCCTTATTGGAGGGCGATGTTTTGTTTCGAATCGATCCTATTCCTTATGAAGCAGAAGTCGCAAAGATTAAAGCAAAGGTGAAACAAGCGAATCAAAATGCGCTTGGTTTGGAATCTAGTGTCGCCGAGGCTGAGGCTCAAAAAATTAAGGCGCTCGCTGATAGAGATAAAGCAAAACGAGAATATGAGCGTTATCAACGTGGTTTTGATAAGGGAGCGTTCACCGAGCAGCAACTGGATACTCGACTACAAAACTATAAAGCGGCAGAAGCAGTATTTGCAGCCGCTCAGAAAAAGCAAGAACAAGCTCAAATAGCCTTAGATTCGGAAATAGGTGGCCAGAATACCGCTGTCGCGGAGCTCTTGGCAGAGCTGAGAAAAGCCGAATTTAATTTATCTCAAACGACGGTCAGAGCTCCCACAGATGGTTATGTGACTCAGCTTGCATTAAGGCCTGGAGTGATGGCGGTACCCTTACCATTGTCACCAGTCATGACCTTTGTTCATAGTGAGGATAGGGTGTATGCGGCGGCCTTTCGACAAAACTCATTGCTCCGTTTGCAACCTGGATTCAAAGCGGAGTTTATTTTTAGAGCGTTGCCCGGGCATGTATTCTCGGGAGAGGTGGTCGATGTGTTACCCGCAATTGGTGAAAGCCAAATACAAGCTGGCGGAGCTCTTTTAGGTACTGAAAGGTTGCGTACAAATGGAAGAGTGTTCGTAAAATTAAAAGTGAATGATGATCTTTCAAAATATAACTTGCCGCAAGGAACGGCCGTCGAAGTTGCCGTTTATTCGGACAGTTTTACGCACGTCGCGGTGATGAGAAAGGTACTGATTCGGATGAAGAGTTGGCAAAATTATTTATATTTAGATCATTAAAACATGCTCTAATATATTCACCTAGATATGGCAAAATAACTGGCTGTTCGAACCGCTGACTCGAACAGCCTGCTATCACTATAATTATGTTGGTTTATTGGAGTTTATATAGGATTTTTACCGATCCTGAAACGTCCTTTGCATTGACATAACCTATGGTGCTTGAGCTATTTTCAACGCTGGTTATCATTGCTGCACTGTTTGAAACACTTTCTGGCATTTTTGCCTCCCCAGTGAACATCATTTTGGTCCAGTATGATTTGAGTTGATTCTCTCGTTTCTTCAATACTTTTTTATTGAACTCTTCTCTAGTTGGATTGCTTTTTTCCAAATAAAGGACTTGGACATGATCTACACCTGATACCTTATTTAGCTTGCCCAAAAATAAGTTTTTCACCTGAGATTTAGAAAGTTCCGGCATATTGCTCGAACCAATAACGACGATCTCAGCATTAACGGTATTTGCGATACTCAACAAAAAAGCAAACCCTAAAAAATGCCATTTCATAATTTGCCTCCTAGAAAGTTATGTCCAATCGTAAGCTATATACGAGTAAATCGTCGGTTGTAGGTTGTCCAGAGAGGGACTCTGCAGCTTTGCCAGTTAAGCCACCATTAGTATCTCCAAAGTTATTTACTAATGTTACATCGCCTTTCAACGCCATATTCTCGTATAGGTCCCATCTAACACCGATTGAATAAGTGTTGTAAAACTGGTTTAAGAAAGCTTGAGAAATGGAGCTAGATTCGCGAAGATCATCGTCAGTTGTGCGCAAAAAACCTGCTGTTACGTAAGGCAGGAAGTCCCCGTAGTAGTAGCCTAGAGTAATATAGCCGGAATTGAAGTCGGGGTAGTCGCCCCCAATGTATTGCCTAATTAGCTCACCAATGACCAAATACTCACCATCATCATAAGAGAAGCCAGAACCGATAAACCAAGCATTTTCATCATCGATGGTCGCAGCAATGTTTGCGGGAGCAGGTATACCCGGAATTAGAACGGTGTTACCACCTTCGCTGTTTGTCAGAGTCGCACCATTTCCTTTTGCTCCGACGACCCTGAACATCATATCATCGTAATTCAAGGTAACATTCATCCCGTACGCTACTGGGAAGTCAATGTCTCCAAAGCCAGTATTGTCGTCATTGGCGACCGTATACCCATAAAAAGGCTGAACACGGATACTTGCTACATCTAGGTCAAACGTATATGTAGCATCAATACCGGTGTAAGACGTTAGCCCTGAAATTGCGTACACGTTTCTAGGGGGGCGAACCCATGGGTAGGCATAGCCTACGTCGACATAATCAGAATAAATATATAGAGGTAGTCCAAGCCGTCCTGCTCGAACAGTTATACCTGATTCAAAGCGATGTTTGAGGAAAGCCCAGCTGATATCCAGAGACCAATCGTTGGAGTCTTTGGCTACTCCTTGTACGCCGAGGCTTGTTCTTTCATTAAAATTGTAATCGGCTTGTAAGCCAACTAGTGATTGTTGACTCCAATCTATGTGCGTATTGGTAGGCATACCATTGTAGCCATAGAGCTGGCTCTGGTATGCGGCACCCAGACTTAAATACCCTCCAAATGAAAATTTGTCGTTATCACTATCTTGTATTCGATTGTTCACTACTTGCTGCTCTAGAAGCTCTACACGTTCTTCTATAGTTTGCTCAGCAAACGTAAACGGCGCACCAACAATCGTGGCTAGTGCGACCAACCTTTTCCACTGCATATTACCCCTCCTGGAAAACGGCTTAAACTTTGAATAGATTTACAACCACTTGTAGCTGTTCGGAAACCAACTTGACTTGGTTAGTTATATGGTCCATTTCATTGGTATGATTGGTGACATCAGTCGACACCTTTTCGATGTCGTTGATGTTATTCTGGATACTTCTAGAGGCAGCAGTTTGCTCCGTAGTAGAGCTTGCGATCTGCTGATTAATTTCAGATATTTGATTCGCTTTCAATGTTATTTCACCTAGAGAGTCATTTGCCTTTTTTGATTGATTGACACTTTCTTGGGCTTTCTGAGAGCCTCTCGCGATTGCTTCTACTGCTGATTTGGAATACGCTTTTAGCTGTGATAGCACTTCCTGAATCTCTTGCGTGGAGGATTGAGTTCGCGAGGCGAGAGTCCTCACTTCGTCTGCGACGACTGCAAACCCACGTCCGTGTTCTCCTGCGCGTGCAGCTTCGATAGCTGCGTTTAATGCAAGTAAGTTGGTTTGTTCAGCAATACTTTCTATCGTTTCTAAAATCGTGCTTACGCTGCTAGAGTGGCTATCAAGACTTTTTATTGTTTCAGAAGTATTTTCCACTTCATCAGCGAGTTGGTTTACTACCTCAAGTGTTGATTGAACGGTCTTTTGTCCAAATACAGCGGATTCATTAGTTTCACTAGCGATTAGAGAAGCTTGATTGGCGTACTCCGCAATTTGGTACACGCTATGGCTCATTGCTTCGATCGATTCGGAAGATTGATAAACTGACCTTTCTTGATTAGCAATCGACTGCTGTGTACTAGCGCTTGTTTTTGTGAGAGATTCAATAACTTCAACTAAGCCACTTGTACTGGTGCGAACAGAAGTAATGCTGGTTTGAAGCTTTTCGACAAATAAGTTGAACCAATGCACTAGTTCTTCTATCTCTTGGCTTCCGGAATAATTGATTCTTTCAGTTAAGTCGCCTTCTCCTTCAGCTATTTCTCTCAGTGAAGAGCTGACCCGAACGATAGACTGAACAGATGAGCGAATACTCCATACGCTGACGAGCAGGACACCCAAAATGATGACTCCAGATAGGAGTAGGCCGTATTCCCTAGCTTGCTCTGAGCTAGATAATGAACTTTCTATTATGTGGTTGAAATCGTTGTTTCCATTCCTTTTGAGTGTGCTAACATCTTCTCTCAAACGAGTTCTCAGCATATTTAGATTTGTCGCTAAACTCCCTATCTGCTCTGGTTCAATTGTTTCATTGATAATACCTTCAGATAACGTTTTTCCCTGTGTCATATATTGCTTGGCAATATTCTGAATCGCGATAATGGTATCTTTCTGCTCGGGTAAAATGCGCTCAATTCTATTCAGCTCATTTCGCAATATTTGATATGAATTTTCAGCGGACTTTATGGCTTCCTCTTCCCCCAAGGTAACAGCGGATTCGAAACTTTGTTCAATTTGTTTGATTGTTCCATCAGCAATGGTGGCGGCTTCTAGAGCAGGAAAATAGATGTTCTTGATTTCCTTTACCCTCTTTTCGTTGTCGGTCAATATTAGGTTGATGCTCAGCATAAAAACTAAGAAGCCAGCAACTGCGGTGAGTGTAGGGATAGCAACTTTATGACTGAACTTCATGAGTACACCTAAAAATGAGTTGGAAACCGACCATAGTCCTTATGGAGTTATTGGATGCCTTACTTGTAACAAGTGCGACTAGGTCGTTAAATTCCTGTGGTTAAATTTTAATCACAATTATACATATAATTTACGGTAAAAAAAACCCCAATAAATGCTTTTTTGCGTATCACTTACGAATTCGATATGATTCACTAAAGCAACTCAGTTAATAGGAGAGATAAAGTGGCAAGAATCTCTAGAGAGCAAAAAGAAAAGAATTTTATTCGGTATAATCAGGCTGTTTTGGATATTTTTATTAATAACGGTCTTGAGGGAATTACTTACGAGTCTTTGTCTAAAGAAACCAATACAAAAATAAGTACATTACAAGGTTACTATCCGACGACATTAGACTTATATAAAGCACTGAGTGGTCAGGTGATGCCCTCAATAATAAAAAGTTTGGATCTATCGTCTGAAGAGAAATTTATACATTCATGGACAGATGCTTTAGAAAACAATAAAGGATTTAAGTGCGCCATTGTTTTGATGATGTCTTCTATTGTTAAGAATGGAGATAGAAAGAGTTTTTCTCAAGCGTTAGTAAAATTAAGCCAAGCGATTGATGAAAAAATCCCAACGAAAGGAGAAGAGTTAATTGAGGTGGTGATTGGAAAGTCGATTTTAACTCTGTTAAATGAAGAGTAGAACAATTATATTATGAGTATTGGGTAGTCTGAATTTAGATGGTATGAATCAGTCATAGATATTCATTGATGGCACCTCAGCCTCACTAAACTCTAAGACACCGTTGTAGACTATCCAGTCATTTGAATCGTATATGTTAGCCCACTTTTTTACAATTTGGCTAAAAGTGCCATCACTTTTCATTGTTATTAATGTGTTATTCCATTTTTCTATAACTTCGTCCGGAGTTTTTCTAGAGAAGCCAATATAAACGTCAGAAGAGAATAACTTTAGTACAGGCTTAAATTTATTGATACCAAGCTCCTTTTCTTTTAAAAGAACCGGAAAATCTAAATCTGATTGTGCTATCAAAGTGCCTCTCTTTTTTGAGAACATCAAAATCGCTTGGCTCCAGCTGATCAAGTTAACTAAATTTTGGAAATCGTTATTTGTCAAATATTGGGACTTAGAATCCCCTTGGACCACCAGAATAGAAGATACATTTTTTGCTTCTTCTAAAGAGAGTTCGCTAGAGGCAAATGTTGATCTCGAATATAGATACATTTTTTTTCGAGCGATAGGGCCGACCCATTTAAATTGGTTCTTTCTTTCCGGAGTCTTACTTATTGAAAATAGAACAGTGTTTTCTCTATTTAAAAGGATTTTATATGCTCTGGCCCAAGGGACGTAACGTATTTCAGCTTGAATATTATTTCGCTTAACGATTTCTCGTACGATATCCGTTGTTATCCCATCAATAATATTGCCTCTTACCCTGTTTAAAGGAGGCTCATTTATTGTGTAGATTTGAATATCTGCTGCATTAGAAGAAGTCAAAGCTACACACCATATAAAAAGGAATGTTAGAAAACACTTCATATTTAGTATTCAATGGGAGATCGAGATATCAATATGATAATTTCTTACAACTCGGCATATATAAAAAACACGAGCAGGACTTACATTTTCAAATGATAACCCCATTTTAGCTAGGTAGTTGGTGACAATAACCAGCTGTTCCACAGAGAGTGCTTCTAGCATTTTCCTTGAAGGTGTTAGCGCGTGTTGTTTTTTGTTAATTCGATTCCGTTCGGTTTGCATTATTTATTTCCTTAAAAGATCTATATGGGTTGGTCATCTGTACAATTTAGTGACCAAAATACAAAAGCCGCGTCGCTGCTTTTATATTGTTGAGAGTTAGAAATATCACTTATTATCGATGCATAACGGTGGGAAATGTCTTCCTTAGGAACGCCTAGTGCAAGGTTTAACAAATACACTTGAACTTGATGTTTAATTATTTTTGTCTGAGCGATATTTGATTTATAGGCAGCATATGAACATCTTGATGCACCGAGAGAAGCAATATTTAGTTCAGTTCTAGTGTAATGGGTGCGTAGCATGCTGACGATGTTATTTATTGATAAATCTTTTGAAGACTCAACAGTAGAGATAGAAGCAAATGAGCTGCTACTAGCGAACCCTATAATGGCGAGCATAATAAGTGTTATTCCTTTAAACATTACGTCTTCCATATCTTATTTAATGCATGTATATTACCGTATAAATTACGTAATAAAAAGTGTTGTTTATCTATGAGCAGAAAAAAACTGCTTAATATATACATAAGATGATGATTTAAAAATAAAGTTTAGGATAAAAAAGTTTTGGTGAAATATTTGTTGCTCAAATACAATTTTAATATTGATGGCTATACTTGAAGAGATGATTTGGTTATCAATTAAGGTGTTACAGATAGGATATCTGTACTACTTGCACAGACAACGAAAGGAATCATCGCAAGGGGATGCCTAGTTGCTATCCCCTTTTTATTAAACGAAAAGGATTATTGGTTGATCACCATCTTTTTCTATTTGTTTAAGTTTTTCTAGCATTTGTTGGCTGATTTCCTGTCCAGCTGTAACCATTACTTTTCCATTCGGTAGATGAAGGTCCTGTTTTAGTACATCTCCTGCTTTTAGTTGATCTAGGCCAATACAGGAGTCTGCATTGAGTTCTGTTGCTTCGTTCTCAACGACGTAGTTAAACGCTTTGACTATATCAGGATCATACAGTTTACCTGTATGATCTTTAATGAAGTTTCTTGCACTAGCAGGCGTCATGCCCAATCTTGAATTGTTGCTGGAGATGAAAAATTCGTAGTTTTTGGCTACACGGAGTATTTTCGAACCGATTGGTATATCGTCGCCCGATAGGTGATCTGGTAACCCTGTACCATCGTGATTTTCATTTTGATGGAGTATGATTTCAACAATGGGTTCAAACTGAGCTATTTGGCCAATGATTTCTGCGCCAAGTTTTGGGTTGTCATCAGGGATTTTGATGCCATCGATAGAGGTGGTAACAGCGGTATTACTTTGGTCAATCATACCGATTTGATGGACTAAAGCAGCTAAGTAAATATACGAAATTTCCATGTCAGAGAGTTCAAGTTTCTTCGCAACCACTTTTGAGATTTCCGCGATTCTTTCTGTGTGCAGACTAGAGTTTCCGGTTGAGTGTTGAATGACAGCTTGGAGAGTTAAAAGAATGTCTTTAAAGGCTTGGGTTCTATGTTTAAAAAGTTTTTGTAATCGAGTATTTGTTTGCTGGAGCTGTTTTGTTCGCAGTGTCACTTTGTCTTCTAAACTTTCGTTGAGCGAAGCTAGCTGCTGATTTTTTGTTTCTAACTCAGCAATTAACATTTGTCTTTCCTGCTTTAGGCGGAATATCTCAGACGCCTTAGAAAGTGTTTGCCGTAGCGCCTCATTATCCCAGGGCTTTGCTATATAGGTATGAATACCGCCTTCATTCACCGCAGAGATTGTAGACTCTATATCACTATAACCAGTAAGTAGAAAACGAATGGAGTCGGGAGATATAGATTTTGCCTTGGATAAAAACTCAGCACCGTCCATTTCTGGCATTCTCATATCCGATATGATCAGTGAAACATCGTTTTCTTGCAAATGCATTAACGCTTCGGAACCTTTGGTAAATGAACTTACTTCATAGTCATAACGTAATACCCTAGTTAGGGAATTAAGTATGTCTTGTTCATCATCTAGTAAGAGAACTTTCAGTTTCGGGGTTTGGTTCCCATTTGTGATCACTTCTTGGCTCATCCGGTCTCCCTCTTACTAATATCTTTTGCATCATTAATGGGCAAAAGAACGATAAACTTTGTACCTTTCCCCGGCTCACTTTCCACCAAAATGTCGCCATTATGCGATTGGATAATATCTCTGGATATCGATAGTCCTAACCCTGTCCCTTGGCCTACGACCTTAGTGGTAAAAAATGGCTCGTAGATGCTCGCAATTTTTTCCGGTTCAATTCCTTTACCATCGTCTGCAATAATGACTTGAACAGTTTCCGTGTCGAATTGTTTGACCGTTATTTCAATCGTGCCTTTTTTTTCAATCGCTTGACTGGCGTTAATCAACAAATTCATAAAAACTTGATTTATCTTCACAGGCTGGCATAGGACTTTAGGTGTATTCGGAGAGTAGTGTTTAACTATTGTGGTTGTGTATTTGATTTCGTTGTGAATGATTTTTAGAGTGTTGTCGATTCCAGCTGCGATGTCTGATAGGACGCGTTTAGAGTCGTCTGCGTGAGTAAACTCTTTAAGATTTTTAACTATTGCAGTAATTCGCTCAGTACCATCAAGCGACTCTTTGATCATTTCGTTTATGTCAGACAGAAGTAAGGGAAGCTGGGAATTTGATACCTCTTGTTCAATCTGCTCGTTAAGTTCATTGCTACCCATGTCAGAGATGAGCTTTCGTATACTTTTATAGCTGTTCTCTATTTGCTCAAAGTATTCAGATAAAGTTTGCATGTTGGAGGAAACAAAACCAACTGGGTTGTTGATTTCATGTGCTATCCCAGCGGAAAGTTGTCCTACTGACGCTAATTTTTCGCTTTGAATCAACTGCTTATAAGCTTTATTTCGTTCAGCCTGCAATTGATCGATATAGGATTGGTTGGTATTAATTGGGATAAAAGTCAGTCTGTAGAGTTTAGTATCACTCTTGCATGATGTGGTTAACTCCAGCTTTAGGTCAATCGCATTACATATGTAAGAATTAAATAGTTTGAAAATAGGATTTAAAATTGGCTTATATTCTTTCCATTTAAAGTATTTCGAGGTGCGTGCTATTTTCTTAGAACTCGAGTTTGGACTAAACAATACGTCGAGAGAAGGAAATAGTTCGTTGATAGATTTGTTTAGCAACGACTCCTGTTTACCTCCAAAAGTATCAGAGAAAGCTTTGTTGTATTCCACGATCAGAAATTCGTTTGTCATGGTACAAGTCGGATGGTCTACAGACTCTACAGATAATACGATGCCGTTCATCAGTTCTCCATGATCGATATGATTAGCTTAACTCTTTTTGTAGAGAGTGAATTGCAACTTCCTGATACAACCTCTCTCAAATTAATATTATCTATCTAAAAAGAGTAGTCGGTTTTATCCATAGGAACAGTTGTTTATACTTTTTCTTCATTCTAGTAGTTTGCAAAATCGGCCCAATAATCAATATGAATGTAGTGACATAGGTGATTGGTGGCACAAATTTACATCTTTATTTCTTGTCTGAATGACGTTTATACAATATATATTAAGGATAACTATAAATACTAAAAAGGGATGGCTAGTATGACTCAGTTAGTTAACCAAGAAGCTGTGTTGAAAACTCAACATGTTGAAAATGAAGCAACAAATTCATCTCCGAGTGAAAGAGAAGTCGTTAAAGAGAGCCACGTATTAAATGGTGAAGATGCGTTCGCTCAGGTGAGTGCGATGAGTGACATCGCATACAACATTACCACTCCAACAGGTAAAAGGCTCCGCTGTCGCTCTAAATATATTGGAATGCATTCAAACAACCTACTTTTCATTGAAAGTCCAGTTGTGACTCCCCAGGAGTTTGCAGTTTTCTTCCAACGAGGTTTCCCCCTTAAAGCGTGTGCTATTTCCCAAAAAGGGGAAGGGGCGAGAATTTACTTCAAAAGTAAAATAGAGTATGTCGTTCAGGCTGGAATGAACAGTATCGTGATTGTGTCATTACCTAGTGCTACTCAGATTGATTACAACTTACGCTCAGAAGCGCGTTTAGAGATTTCTCTAGAAGGCATTTTGGAGCCACAAGAGCGAAAGTTTTTATGTGAAATTCGAGATATTTCCGCTCAAGGTTGCCAAGTTGTCGTCAATCGAAATGCCCGTGAGTATAAAGTGGGCAACCCCATTGAATTGCAAATTCTTGCGGGGAATAGTCCTACAGTCCAAGGTGTAATAAAAAATAAGAAACGCTCCAACCAATATTGGAAATATGGAGTGTTGTTTGATGAATCATGCCAACAGGCTTCGATTGAATTAGTTGAAAAGTTGAGCTTTGACCAAGCGAACCAAAAATACCTTCTGTGATCCTCAACAGGGCGTGGCAATTTCAATGGATTAGTACGCCCTAATTGCTTCCAAAAATAAGGTGCTGTATGACGTAGCACTGCTTCTTGATACATAACATCGTAGCCAACTCGCATTTTTAGGTTGTTTGGGTATAGAATGCAGCCACGAGAAACTTATGTGTACCCACAATTATTATGAAAATAATCGCCGTAACAGCTTGTCCTACAGGGATAGCTCATACTTATATGGCAGCAGACTCGCTAAAAAAAGAAGCGCAAAAGCGCCATATACAATTAAAAGTAGAAACCCAAGGAGCAATGGGAATCGAAAATCAACTTACCGCCAGTGATATTACGCACAGTGACGTGGTTCTGATTGCATCAGATGTGGAAGTTGAACTAGCGGATAGATTTTCTCGCTGTAAAGTGCTGCACGCTTCAATTGAAGACGTGCTAACTAACGTAGGCTCTGTATTAGAGCGCTGCATCGCTGCATGATCGCTAGCCGCATAACATTCTATCTTGCCAGCCAAGGGCTCCCAGGCTGGCAGCTTAACGAGTTAAAAAATCTAGCTGGATTGTTTCGCTCGGTGATTGTGTTGGTAAACATTACTCAGTCTAAGCAGGCAAACATTGAACACAGTTTAAAAATGATGAGCGTTAAAAACTGTTGTGGTGATATGTGTCAGTTGGTTATTGAGGGGTTAGATGCTGAGCTGGCTTGCATGGTATTTAGTGAATATTTTTCTGAAAAGCACTATCTCATTGCTACTACGCATAGCCAAAAGAGGATGCCCACAGAAGAAATGCGAAGCTTGTCAGTAAATAGTTTAAGCATCCCTGTAAATTGGTCTTTCATTCATAGTAGCGCTAGTTGTAAAGAGGAAGCTTTAGCGCAAGCGACATTGTGCGCATGCTCTGCTAACGCTGACCATTTACTTGAAGCTTTGTTAAAACGAGAAGAGGTTTCTTCAACTCAAATCAGTGAAGTCATGGCTTTACCTCACGTTATGTCGGAGCATCTCGAAGAGGTTGCAATAATTTCACATTTTACAGATCAAACTATTGAATGGGCAGAAAATAAATCAAACCCAATACTTATTTTGATGTTATTGATACCCGCTAAAAAGGGCAGGGAAACACTGCAGGCCTGCATTCGCTTAACCCGTTGGTTACTTCTTGAAGAAAACCAGCAACTATTAATCTCTAATCGTGATGAATTTTTAGCAAAAGAGATTATTTCCCACATTATGGCGAATTATCAGCCTGAGTGAGTACTCGCTCTATATTCTGTCGGTGTTAGGCCCGTCTTGGATTTAAAGACCCGAAAGAAGTAGTTCACATCTTGAAAACCACATCGTGTTGCCACTTCTGCCAATCTAAAATCATATTTCTTCAACATAAATTTTGCTCGATCAATCCTTACCCAAGAAATGTAATCAGCCAAAGTCATATGTCCTTGTTTACGGAACATTCTGGACAAGTGGTTTGGTGATATGTTGAATCGACTAGCAATATTGCTTCGGCTAATAGCGCGATGAAAGTTTTCTTGAATATAAATACAAATACCTTGATAAAGATCTTCGCCACGATTGTTTGTAGCATTACTTGGCTGGTCCAATATACTGCTGCAATAGTTAAGCAATGCCAATAGAAGATACTCGTCCATCGGTTGCTTGTGTATCTCGTGAGCTAGGGCATTTATAGCGTCTAAAATATGATCGATTGCGTGACCTGTGCGAGTAGGAACACTGTGTTTTCGGACGTCAGTAAACCCCTCTAGTCCCTTCTTTTTACTTACTAAGCTGAAACCAAGTTGCCGGCGACCAAATAGTAAACTGAGCACTGAACAAGACTCATCCCACTGAGGTTTATTCCAGCAGTTTGGGGGCACGTACAACGCATCTCCTTCATGGATGGTAACTGTACTAATACCATGCCCTTGATCCTCAATTTCATTGACATAAGTACCTTTTAGCACAAGCTCCAATCGAGGGAAATTCACTTGGTAGCTAAATGGTGGAGGCGTGCAGCTGTCTCCACCGAACCAGATGCGATTAAAGCTGTTTCTTTTTTTGAGTAAACCCTCAATAAGGTGCTTAAACGTATTCACTTTACTTACCTATGCCAATGATTTTATTGATACTTAAGTCCAATTCTAAAATTTTTCTGTACGGTAAAAAATTTTGTGATTTTTGTTATCTAATAGATGATAAATTTAAGTTCATGAAAATAAAGAATAAAAACAAAGTTAGAATACGATAAATATTCCTGATAGAAGTAAGACGAAGATCACACTTAATAAACGATGTTACAAAAATCCAGTAAATGCATTATTCCTACACTATTGTTGCTCATAATCTTCCGCCAGAATGTGTTCATCAAATAAATAGAAAAATTTTTATATATTTTCCAATATAGGTGGGACAAATGATCACTCAACTGATAAATGAGAATTTGATTAATTTGAATCTCAAAGCGACTAACAAAGATGAAGTCTTTAAAGAGCTTATTGAAATTCTTTATCTTCAAGGTCGTATAAATAATAAAGAACAGTTTCTAACCGATGTATTAGCACGTGAAGACCTAGGTAACACTGGCTTTGAAGATGGAGTCGCTCTACCACACGCTAAAAGTACCGCTGTTGTTGAACCAGCAGTTGTGATTGGGGTTAGCAAGCAAGGCATCGAATATGGCGCAGAAGACGGTCAGCCTTCTAAACTGTTCTTTATGATCGCTTCACCAGATGGTGGGGCAAATCATCATGTTGAGGTTCTCGCAGAGCTTTCCTCCAAGCTAATTGAAGATGGATTTATCGACAAATTCTTAAGTGCGACAGGCGAGCAACAGGCGCTTGAATTATTACTAGAAAAAAATCAATCTGAATCTCCAACAACTGAGGCAAACAAGGGCTTTTTAATCGGCGTGACTGGTTGCCCGGCTGGGGTTGCGCACACATACTTGGCGGCGGAGTCTTTGGAAAAAGGTGCTGCTGAGCTGGGGTACAAAATTAAAGTCGAAACGAATGGCTCAATTGGCGTAAAAAATAGTCCAACAGTAGACGAAATCGCTGAAGCTGACGCCATTGTTGTTGCATGCGACAAGCAAGTCGATATGGCTCGATTCGCTGGTAAAAAACTGATTGAGACTGGAGTAAAAGCACCGATAAAAGATGCAAAAGGCGTTATCCAACAAGCGTTGGAAGCTAGCCCATACAAACCTAAGGAACGAAGTAGCGCGTCAAGTCCGGCAGAAAAAGGTTCTGGCGCACGTTCTGAGTTGTATCGTTATTTGATGAATGGTGTATCTCACATGATCCCATTTGTCGTCACGGGTGGTCTTCTAATCGCGTTATCTCTTGCAATTGGCGGTCAGCCAACGCCTTCTGGGATGCAAATTCCACATGGTAGTATGTGGAATCAGGTCTTAAATGTTGGTGTAGTAGCTTTCCAATTAATGATCCCAATTTTGGCAGGGTACATTGCGTATGCCATAGGTGATAGACCAGCTCTCGCACCAGGTTTGATAGGTGGGTGGATTGCGAATAATGGCTCTTTCTATGGAGCGCATGCCGGTACCGGGTTCATCGGCGCTATTATTGCAGGCTTACTTGTGGGCTACTTTGTGAAATGGGTGGCCAGTATCAACTATCACAAGTTTATTCAGCCTTTGGTGCCAATTATGATTGCTCCAATCACAGGTACCCTGTTTATCTCAAGTTTATTTATCTTTGTTATCGGTGCTCCTATTGCTAGCTTGATGCATGGATTGACGGAAATTCTTACTGCTATGAGTACAGGTAACGTTGTGTTGCTGGGTATTGTTCTTGGTGGTATGGCAGGCTTTGATATGGGTGGTCCATTCAATAAAGTTGCCTTCTTATTCTCTGTTGGAATGATTGCGAGTGGTCAGACTCAATTTATGGGCGCAATGGCTTGTGCTATTCCCGTCGCACCACTAGGTATGGCGATAGCAACAGTGATTGGCCGCAAACTAAATATTTTTGAAGAGGCTGAAATCGAAGCGGGTAAAGCTGCTGGCGCGATGGGCTTGGTTGGCATCTCAGAGGGTGCAATTCCATTTGCTGCGTCAGATCCGATTTCTGTGATCCCAGCCAATATGATCGGTTCAATGGTGGCAGCAGTTATGGCATTCTCTTTCGGTATTACAGATAGCGTTGCCCATGGTGGGCCAGTGGTTGCGCTACTTGGTGCGATGAACAAACCTGAGCTAGCACTATTTAGCATGTTAGTCGGTGCGATAGTGACAGCTGTAGTTTGTGTAACATTAAAGAAATTTCGTAAACAAAAAGTAGAGTTAGCCGTCGCTCAGTAATTGATGAAGTTTTTTTGGCTCTTGCTCTGCTGGAGCCAATTTTCAACAACAAGCTAGGTAACTAGCATATGCTCCTGGTTTAGTCTCTCCCGCAAGGCATAACCAATTGTTGTACTCCCGACTGACATGTTCGGGAGATTTTTTATTAAGGTGAATACAATGTCGAATCATTCAACCCCATGCTTTTTCCCTATGTACAATGTCATTCAAAACTATGCTTGGGGCAGTAAAACATCGATACAAGAACTGTTTGGCATAGATAACAGTCAGCAGGAACCACAAGCTGAAATTTGGATGGGGGAACACCCAAACGGTTGTTCGGACGTGCTACTTAATGACAATAAGATCTCGTTATCGCAGCTTATCGAAAATGATAAAGCTGCGTTTTTGTCTCAGGAGACAGCTGAGCAATTTGGTCAATTACCATACCTATTTAAAGTTCTTGCGGCCGCGAGCGCTTTGTCTATTCAAGTGCACCCAAGCAAAGAGTTAGCTGAACAAGGCTTTGCAAAAGAAGAACAGCAAGGTATTCCACTAAAAGCAGCAAACCGAAACTACAAAGATCCAAATCATAAGCCAGAGCTTGTATTCGCTCTTACAGATTACCAAGCGATGAACGGGTTTCGTCATTTCGACAGCATTATTTCTTTGTTTAAGCAGGCTAACATCCCAGCATTAGCTCCGCTAGTTGACGAATTTGCATTGAATGTTACTTCGGAAGGTCTACAGAGTTTCTTTAGCAAACTTCTCTCTTTAGATGGTTCTGTAAAAGAGCAAGCGGTTGATGAGCTTATGGTTTTCGCGAATGAAAATAGTGACTCGTCACTCTACGCTCTAATACTTAAGCTGGAGCAGCAATACCCGGGCGACATTGGTTTATTTGCGCCTCTCATGTTGAATGTGATCACCCTGAAGCCTGGTGAAGCGATGTATCTCGACGCGCTGACACCACATGCCTACATCGAAGGCACTGGCCTAGAAATCATGGCAAACTCAGACAATGTACTTCGTGCAGGGCTCACTCCTAAGCACATGGATGTTGAAGAACTCGTGCATTGCACTTTGTTCCAAGAAAAACCTGTAGAAACGCTTTTGTTACAGCCAAAAGAAGAAAAGGGTATTCAAAGTTATCCTATTCCTGTAGCGGATTTTAACTTCTCAGTTTATAGGGCATCGAACGATCGTCAAATTGATGTGAGCAGCGCGGAAATACTGTTACCTATCGATGAAGATATGGTGGTTAGCCATGCATCTGGAGAATCAATCACTATCGAAAAGGGCCAGTCGGTATTTATTCCAGCCTACGCGAAATCTTACACGCTTAAATGCGCTGGTCGGGTAGCACGGGCTTATAACTAGAGCATGCGCTCGCTATAAGCGCAAATTCATTAAAATTTGTATGACAAGGGGATAGATGTGTTAATTGGTTTTGATATTGGTGGTACTAAAATAGAAGTCTGTGTGATGGATGATGCAGGCAAAGAACTAAAAAAGCGACGTGAACCCACTCAAAGAAACTATCAAGGCTTTATTGAGCAAATAGCGGCAATGGTTGCCGAGTGTGATCGAGAATTTGGTCATATCGACAAAATTGGTATGGGCTTACCAGGTGCGATCAGTCCAGTAACCGGATTGGTTAAAAATGCCAACAGTACATTTCTCAATGGCAATGACTTAAAGCATGATTTGGAAACTCAGCTAAATCGTCCAGTCAGCATTGCGAATGACGCTAATTGCTTTGCGTTATCTGAAGCGGTTGATGGAGCGGGTAAAGATGGTCAGCTGGTGTTTGGCGTGATTATCGGTACGGGCTGCGGGGGTGGGTTTGTCTTTGACAAACAAGTCATTGTTGGGTCAAATGCGATTTGCGGAGAGTGGGGCCATAATCCTTTGCCAAGCTACAGTAGCGAGATTGACGGTCCAGAACGAGAGTGTTATTGCGGAAGAAAAAACTGCATTGAGACGTTTATCTCAGGGACGGGATTTGGAGTGACAGGTGAGCAGATATTTGGCGAACCAATTGCCACTAAGGATATTATCGAACAATATCGCGGAGGTGATGAGCGAGCGACGAAAGCGTATCAGTTGTTAGTTGACCAAATGGCTCGTTGTCTTGCTTCTATTGTCAATATCCTAGACCCAGACGCGATAGTACTTGGTGGTGGGTTATCTAACGTCGACGAGCTGTATGAGGATTTACCACTCGCAATGGAACGTTATATATTTTCTGATTCTGTTCGTTTGAATGTTCAAAAAGCAGAATACGGTGACAGCAGTGGTATCCGAGGCGCTGCGTGGCTGTGCTCTGATGCGGTTAATTAGCCTAGCGACTTGATTGTATTTATTGGATTTCTATTCTAGGTTGACTGTTCAGTGGGTGCTAAGCATCCACTTTTTTTATCTCTATGCTAGAAAAACAGATATGTAATCTTGATTTCAGAGCTGGGCCCTGCATATTTGTTTTGTTTAGGTATAATAATTATCAAGTAAGTATTTTATTGATATCTGAATATACTATGAGAAAAGTTGGCCGCCCAAACATCGACAGCAACCTAAGTGAAAAGTTGCTGCTTTGCGCGCGAGAATTGTTTGCAAACATGCCTTACGAAAAGGTGTCAATCCGTATGATCGCGAATAAAGCTGAAGTCAATAGCTCGATGATCAGTTATTACTATGGCAGCAAAGAAGGGCTGTTTGAAGCCATGTTCTTGCACACGACGCAGCCAATCTATAAAAAGATTCAGGAGTTGGGTAATAACCCAACGGGAGATTCTTTAGTGGACCTCATCAATAAAATTGCCGATGAGTTTTTTAAAGCGCCGATGATACCTAGGCTGATGACCCAGGCAATGAACATGCCGCCTTCAGATTCGAAGCGAAAACTTGCAGAGCGATTGATGCAAGAATTTTCTAAACCACTCCATGAAATAATATTTAGTAAACTCATCGAAAACGACGTGATTAGGGAAGATATGGATCCTTATCTTTGCCGGCTATCTTGGCTCAGTCTAGTTATGTTTCCTTTTTTAATACCTTCAAGTGCGTACGAATTAGCAAAAGGGCTTGATCAGTCCGAAGAGTTTTTCAAAAAGCTAATGGAGCATAATATAAAGCTAATGACACATGGTTTTATAAAAACACCACCATCTAACAGCGATAACTAAGCTTAACTTAATGTTAACCATATGTGACCTAATATCCGGATACTTTTTCAGTCAAAACGTATCCACCTATGAAAACGAAAGCCAAGAAATTAGGTCGGCCAGTAAATAGTGACGTCAATATTCGACTTCTACTTATCCAGCAGGCTCGTCATTTGTTTTTTAGTATGCCTTACGAGAAAGTGTCGATTCGCTTAATTACACGAAAAGTAGGAGTCAGTAGTGCTCTGATCCGTTACTATTTTGGTGACAAGGAAAGGTTGTTTGAATCAGTTATTTATAGTGTGGCGAAGCCAATTTTTGAGCAGGTGCGTAGAGTAAACAATAATTGCAGCAGCTATGATGATTTTATAAAAATAGCGACCTCGTTATTCCAACAAATTAAAAACACACCTCAGCTTCCACTCTTTTTATCTAATATGATGAGATTGCCGACAATTGACTCAAAGCGAATTATCGTAGAGCAGGCATTTATTAACCTTAGTATCGAACTTTACGATGATGTTCTTTCAAAGCTATCTTGCTCCGGAGTATTGAGAAAAGACATGGACATAAAGCTCTGCCGTTACTCATGGGTGAGTCTTATGTTTTACCCTTTTATCATGGCTCAAGAACAATACGGACTACAAGGAATTGCAACGGAAGATCACTTTTTGGATAAGATATTTCAGCATAACCTGCAGCTAATGACTCATGGTTTTATTAATAGTAAATCTATTGCCTTAACTGATTGATTCCAGACTTTAACGCCGCAAAGTGATACCCTTATCGAGTCTCTTGCTTGCGATTCTTTGAGGGTGCTTCTCCTCAACCGAATCCCTGACAGCTATTTTAACTTTTCTTGTGCGAACATAATTGAGGAACGGAGGTGGAATGTGTCCGAGTGGTTTAGTACTCCTGGGATGATTGCTATGTTACTGATTTTTGTCGGGGCTTTTGTTCAAACGGCCATTGGGTTTGGTTTAGCCATTGTTGCAGCACCGCTCCTTTATATAGTTTCGACAAATTATGTTCCTGCGCCGATTGTTATGGTTGCACTTTTTGTTTCACTTCTTAATCTATTTAAATATCGCTCGAAAGTCTCTGTTGGTGGACTAAAGATGGCTTTGTTTGGTCGCGTACCTGGTTCGATAGCTGGTGGTGTTTTATTGGTTATGGTATCTGCAAAAATGCTATCGTTGTGGCTGGGTTTACTTGTTCTACTTTCTGTTTTAGTGAGTTTATTACCATTTCGTATTGAGCCAACGGGTTCCCGCATGTGCATTGCAGGTTTCTTTTCTGGTTTCTTTGGCACGAGCTCTGGAATAGGAGGACCACCAATGGCATTGTTACTTCAACACCAAGAAGCGAACCAATTACGCGGCAACCTCTCCGCATTTTTCGTATTCAGCTCAATAATGTCTCTAGTCGTACAGATTCCATTTGGTTTTCTTACTCTCCATCATGTTTGGATAACCTTGCCTTTAATTCCTGCAGCTTGGTTAGGTTATTTTGTTGCGCTCAAAACGACACAATCGTTACCCAAAGAACAGATCCGCTATGGGGCATTGGTATTATGTCTCGTTAGTGGGCTTACAGCAGTATGGCAAGGCCTTACAATGTAGCAAGATTGCTGTTAGGAAATATTTAGATATAAAATGAACTTTGATTTGAATTATTTGTTGTATGAATTCGTGTTATTGTGAATCATGACAGGAATTTTACCAATGGAACGTTTTTGTCCAGCATTATATGTAGGTGCAATCTGAATCCTGTAAACCAGTCGTTCAGGCAATTAACATCAAAGAGAATTTTTAGGTAAGACATATGCGAACAATCGGCAATATAATTTGGTTTTTGTTGGGTGGCGTATTCATGGGCCTTTTATGGTGGATGTTTGGTCTATTGGCTTTTATCAGTATTGTTGGGATCCCTTGGGGGAAGGCGTGTTTCGTGCTAGGACGTTTCTCGTTCTTTCCATTCGGCTATGAAGCTGTTTCAAGAAATGAGATCTTTAGAGAGCATGATATCGGTACAGGGCCTTTGGGGTTTATCGGTAATGTGATTTGGTTTTTCGTCGCTGGTATTTGGCTTTCTTTAGGCCACCTAATATCTGCTGTCGCGTGCTTTGTCACGATAATTGGTATTCCGTTTGCGATTCAGCACTTGAAGTTAGCAGTGATTTCTTTGGCACCAATTGGTAAAACAGTCGTGTCCAAGCAAGAGCTATCTTGGGCAAAATATTCGAGGTAGCAAAACAAATAAAGGTGCTCTCAAGAATGTGGAGCTCTTGAGAGACTCTAATAAGACTTGATACCGAACTTTTTTAGTGCATTAGGTAGCTTGTCATCAAGATGCTCAATATCTTTGTAATACACTTCAACGAGGTTTAAGCCGTTCTTGGTGTAATTCATTTTTATATTAGTGATTTCTTGTTCGTTCATTTCACCGGTATCAGTCGCGAAATACTGCACATAAACTTTACCGACTGGTAAATAAAAATCACTAATAACATCGTCCTCGATAGGAAGTGGTCTATTGTAGGAATGGGCAATGCCATTCATATATAGCCAGTTGTCGATTAGGAGCTCGCCAGTTGAATTTACATAGTGTCCATCTAATGTCCTATGCTTGGCCTCAAATTTTTGACGAAAACTACTTATAGAATGGTCTGTAGAGTGAGAAGTGGCATCTTTTCCAAGAAACTCATCGATGGTTTGTCTCAACCTTTTATTTCTCACAATGGAAGGGTGCCAAACTGCGAACAATTGTTTTGATGTAGGATCTGTTTTTTGACTCCCTCCAGCGGTCAAGCCTAATGTTGTTACTTTCCAGCCTTGTTCAGTATTATTGATCCACCCTAACTCATTGAGTAATTGATTTATTTTTTTTGCATTTAGTTGAAAGCGCTGGCCAATTTGCGTAGCGGATAAAGTCTCTGAATTTGAATGATTATCATCAATAACTAGATTGTTTGGCCAAACAATGAACTGTCCATACTGTTTATGCTGAACGTAGTCGCCACCAAACTTTTTCCCCAATGATGTCAAAATCCAGCTATCGCCATTTCGGTTGATATAGCCTGCTCGTTTTAAATCCGAGAAAAGTTGCTTGGGCTCTAAGCCCCGTAGTTTTGCTAGCGCTGAGGTGGAGAGTTTGTCTCTGTCCATATTCAACCTATGAAACCCGTAACCATTGGTTAATCTTAACGGAAATTGGATGTTGCCCCGCAGAGCAACATCACAAGATAGCTGTGCACATACTCAAGTAACTTAAGATAGGCTATTTGGCTGCACAGGTTACTTGGGGAGACTATCAGTCGGGATCGTAGTAAAAAATTGCCATAGAAGTGGAGGCTAGCAAGACGTTTTTTTTGTCGGTAACGACGTTCAAATCGTTGCAAGCTGTGTTGCAAATCATGGTCCACTGTTGTTCATTGTCGTCGGGTAACGTAAAGCGGGTGGGAGTGTTGGTTTGGTTGATGCAATAAAACAATTCCTCTCCAGTACCATCCTGACCAATACACAAGTGCAAGGCGAGCGAATTGAGTCTGTTCCAATCATCATAATCCATTACTTCTCCGCTACAGCGTTTCCAAAATATCCGATTATGATTTCGTCTTTCTCCACAGAAAGCTGAAATAATGGGTGCCATATATTTTTGTCTTGCTGCTACCATGCCAGACAACCAATGTTGGAATTGGCATTTTGTGGTGGTTTCACTCCAATCAACCCAGCTTATACCGTTGTCTTGGCAATAGGCATTATTATTACCTTGTTGAGTGTGGGATAGGACATCAGCCATCAAAATGTGAGGAATACCAAAAGAAAAGAGCAGGCTAGCCAGCATATTGCGCTTTTGCTTTTCGCGGATAGCGATGATTCGAGGGCTATTGGTTTCACCTTCGGTCCCATAATTCTCAGACCGGTTGTCACCGTGACCATCTCGGTTTTCTTCACCATTTGCTTCGTTATGTTTGTGCTTATAAGAGACTAAATCTTGCAACGTAAAACCGTCATGGTAAGTGATGTAATTGACGGTAAGGTTATACGGCCAGTGAGCGGCACTGTAGAGATCTCTTGAGCCCATAAGCCGCGTGGCAAAGTCTTTTAAAAAGCCATTGTCACCCCGCCAGAAGCTACGCGTAATATCCCTTAACCGATCGTTACATTCATTCCAACCTAGCGGAAAGTTTCCCACTTGGTAGCCATTAGGGCCGATATCCCATGGCTCAGCGATCAGCTTTACTTCGCGTAAAATAGGATCTTGAGCGACCGCTTTGAAGAAAGTGGACTCACGATTAAAGTCATCACCATTTCGACCTAAAGTTGCTGCTAAATCGAATCTAAATCCATCAACATGATACTCTGTTACCCAGTATCGTAGCGTGTCCATAATGAGGTTCAGGCTTGGTTGATAAGTTAAATCTACGGTGTTGCCGCAGCCGGTATAGTTTACATGATGTTCGTCATGCAATAGGTAGTATTTTTCATCTAACCCTTTCAGGTTAAAGGTTGGGCCGTCGGTCCCACCTTCTGCGGTATGGTTATAGACCACGTCTAAAATCACTTCGATACCGTTTTTGTGCAGTTCACGTATCGCAGTCTTTAGCTCTATGGTGGCATCCTCGATAGCGTAGCGAGGGTCTGGCACCATAAATAACATTGGGTTGTAGCCCCAATAGTTCACCTTATCCATTTCCAGTAAATGGGGTTCGTGCATACATGCAGCGATGGGAAGTAGCTGCAAAGCGGTGATATTTTGCTGTTTATAAAATTCCAGCATTGCAGGGCTCACCAAGCCCAAATATTTACCCCTTTTTTCAGCTTCGACCAACGGATTTAACTGAGTTATACCTTTTACATGAGTTTCAAATAACACCAGTTTTTGACGAGGAGTATTGGGCTTTTTAGTTTCTTGCCAATCGAAATTACTGTTAATAACGACCGATTTTGCTAACTGAAAACTTTGTAGTGAAGTAAAGGGAGGGTGATAAGTAAGAGTATGATCAAGGGCTTTGGCGTATGGGTCTGAAATTAAGTGAGGAACGCCGTCTACTTCAATAACGTATCCGTATCTTTGCCCAGGCTGAATATCGGGAATAAATGTATGCTGAATGCCTTTATCGACCCCTTCAAGCAAATGAAGGCTATAGTGGTGACCTGCTCCCTCAAACAAGGCGAGTTTGACGTTGCTGTTTGGAGCATACACTGAAAAGTTACAGCCGTTAGTATCTAGCGTCGCACCAAGGGGGTATGGGCGAGAGCGTATTTTTGTCATATTCATAAGTGCAGTGCTTGCTGTGTTTGTGAAGTTTTAGTAAAAAACTTTCTTAATTAACGTTTATAAGGCAGATAGAATATATTTTTACTGAAATTTTATTTCACTTATCCATCTGATATATAAAAAAATGTGACCAATATCACCTTGTGTAGTGGTAAAAATCAACTGAAAGAAATAAGTGCTTCATCCAATGACACCCATCACTATCCAGAGCAGGCTGGTAAAGCCTGCTCACATGAATACGAATTGATTTGAAGGTATGGACCTGCCTGTTTGCTAATTAGATTCCGAACAAGCGTATTTAAAGTACACAATACTTTGCGTACTCTATCGCTTCATTGCCGGTCCAGTCTCCTTTAGGCTTTTCATTCATATCCTTGCACCACGTCTTACTTCCAATTTCGTTCTGGAAAACACAGTACTTGGCAAAATTAACTGCATTGTCTGTAGTCCATTCAGATTTTGGTTTTTCTTTCAATTGATTACACCATTTTACTGATCCTACTTCATCAGTACATGCACTTAACGTGATGGTGACGAGGATTAAAAGTAGAAGTTTTTTCATTTTTACTATCCGTTATTGCTTTAGTTCAGCACTATAGCGTCTTCTACTACCGAAAATCTAGCGGGCTAGAGTCGTTACGCTTGGCATAGCCCCTAATCTCAAAAATCTATCACGTGTTAATCTTGATTAATTCGATTAAATAGACACGTTGACTTTGGCTCGTTATTATCTGCTGAATTCTTTCTTTTGGGCTAGTTTGGATTCCGTTCCGTCTGGCTATGTAAGGTAACAAAAGTATGAAAATACGCTTTATTGCTGTGATTTGTAGTGTGATTTTGTCAGGTTGTGTAACGACTACGGTTGAAGAAAGTATTCCCGTCAGTCAGAGAACTTCTCACTCAGTTTTCGAGCTGCAACGTACCACGTTAAGTGTTCCAAGTACGGCGACTATTGAAATTAACCAACACACCCAATATCTAAAGTCACGTTTTGTCGATAGCCCAGTGGCTGCTTTCAATATACCAGCAGATAGTGGAAATCTGGATATCAAAATTTCGAGTACGGTCAACAAAAGCGTGTTCTATCCTTCTGCGGTGATTATGAGTGCTCAAGGAACAGTCCTAAAGTCTTTTGATAGCGCCGATTTTAAGTATCAGTTGCCGAAATTTGGTTTGAATGGCCACTTGGTGGCAGACAAAACTTTTCAACCACCTATGGGTGCTGCTCAGGTGTACCTTATCGTATACACGCAAAAATCTTCACTTGGTGGCAAAACGCAAATTATTAATCCCAAATATTTAGAGGCTAAGTCGAAAGGAGCTGAACTTCCTGCCCAGCAGTACCTTCAAGTGCTTCACTCAGATGAAGGTGTGATTACAGTCAATGTAGAAAATGCAAACGCAAGTGTCAGTCACTACAACAGAACCTCTACTACAAGCTCTAATCTGCAGTCACCAAAACCAGCTCCAGTGCTATCCAAAACTGAATATTATAAGACTGCGATAGAGGCGGCTGTTGATACTAATAATGTTCCTAGGGCAATTGATTTAGTCAAAGAAGCTAAGTCAAAGAATATTCCAGGTATGGAGCAAGTGTTTGTAAACGCGATGCAGAAAAAAAGTGCTTCAAACAATTAGGCTACGTTGGAGAGCTCATTCTGTTGACAACCAACGATCAACAAGCCATAGCCTTGTCTAAACTAGAGCTTAGCCACCGAAGCTAAGCTCAACTTTTCTTAAATAGATTCGTTCGTTATTTAAGCTCACAGAGGGCTAAACTTAGAATTTTATTGACGCCCGTTCGAATATCTTTAATATTAATTTCATATAGTTACATGTGTAATTAACTTGTTACTTCATGTTTCCTATTGTTTAAATTTAATAACACTAAGATATGGGAGAGTCCAAATAATTAATTTTAATCATATCGCTTGGCTAGGATTACTGTTTCACGAGTTAGCTAGAAAAGGACTCATTTATGCTAAGTCGCTACTCTCTACAATTGGAGGCTTATTATCAGTCGTTAACCCTTGGTGGTTTGTTGCAGCATTGGCGCTCTGCTTGTTTAGTTTTTATGTGTCGTTTCTGCGCAAGAGCAGTATTCAATCTTTGCCAGAATCACACCAAAAATATATTCACCAAGCGAAAAGGGCCTTTAAAAAAGTAAAACGTTTTGCGCCTAGGCGAGCAATGTCTTATCTACGCAGAATGAGCCCGTATGCTTTCGAAGAGCTAGTGTTGCTAGCATTTGAAGAGCAAGGTTACAAAGTGCGTCGAAACCAGTCATATAGCCATGACGGAGGTATTGATGGGCAAGTTAGAATTAGAAATAGCTGGTATCTTATTCAGTCGAAGAGGTATTCAAACTATATCAATGCTAATCATGTCAAAGCTTTCGATGATCTATGTAAGCAAAATAAAACAAAAGGGTATTTTATACACACGGGTAAGACTGGCTCATTGTCTAAAAGCTACACCAATCATACCGTTATTATAAGTGGTGATAGGTTGCTCAAGCTTATTGGGGTTATGAAATAATTCGGCAAAAATGCTGCCTTTGTTTCGGTTTGAAGTCGTTTCAATAAAAAAAGGGTTAGCTTTTCAGCTAACCCCAAAATATCGAAACAATCTTTAGAGATCCCTATTAGTAGCCTTTTATGTTTTCCGCTTCTAGCTCAGTAAAATACTTCACTGTTTTAACTTTCAACTCTTGCGTTGCTGGCTCATCACACACAATCACAGATTTAGGATGTAGCTGAAGCGCTGAAACGGTCCAAAGGTGATTAACTGAGCCCTCGACGGCCGCTTCTAGTGCAAGTGCCTTGTTGTGGCCAGTCACGAGGATCATTACCTCTTTTGCATCTAATAGGGTACCGACACCAATTGTTAGCGCGTATTTCGGTACTTGATTAATATCGTTATCAAAAAAGCGAGAATTGGCGATGCGAGTATCTTCGGTCAGAGTCTTAATTCTGGTTCGAGAAGATAGCGAAGAAGCGGGTTCATTAAATGCGATATGACCATCATTGCCTACTCCGCCCATGAAAAGGTGAATCTGCCCATAGGATTTGATTTTGTCTTCGTAACGTTGGCATTCAATTTCGTTGTTATCTGCATTGCCGTCAAGAAGGTTGATATTTTTATCTTGAATATCAATGTGATTGAAGAAGTTGGTGTACATAAAAGTACGGTATGACTCAGGATGATCAGCTGGAATACCGATATACTCATCCATATTAAACGTCACTACGTGTTTAAAGCTAACTTCACCAGCTTTATGCATTTCAATTAGCGCTTTGTACGTAGCTAATGGTGTTCCACCAGTTGGAAGTCCTAGCACAAAAGGTCGGTCTTCAGATGGTTTAAAGTCGTTAATACGTTTCATTATGTGTGCAGCGGACCACTTACCTACTTGAGATGCGGTTCGTAGTGGGATCAGTCTCATTGTATGCCCCTATCCAAATCAGTTTGGCTCAAAAGATAATTTGCATTATAAATTAAGTTTGCAGTGTTAGCCATTTTTTTTGATCAGAATGTAATATTTAGTTGTAAATAGCTCGTGATATGAAAAAAAGCCACCAGTTATCTGGTGGCTTTTTTAATGATGGAAATTTAGGTGCTAAGAGTTCTCAAAAAGCCTGAAACACCCTATACGCTATGAGATAGAGAGTCGGAGGCGACTTTCTTTCGATCCATTTGTGATCCGCTCAAGGAGTGAAATTGCTTCCGATTTCTAGATAATTGAGCGTATTTAATCCATACCCGCTCTAGTTTTGATTTTGCCTTGTTAGGATGGGATAACACCTTGAGGAAGTGCTTTTCCACTGAATTTATTGGGTCGAGCTCTCCGTTTTCTAGAGCCGACATAGTGTCACCATATAGTGTTAATAGTTCTTCTTCTGCAAGAGTGAAATCTCCAGATTTAGCAAAACCCCTAGGAAATTTTACGTTATCGTAAAAACGCTTTTTCCCAAAGCGGAATTCAACTTCTGACATAGCCACCTCAGTTATTGAAAGTTGTAGATTAAGTTGGAAAATATGTTATCGACTTTTTTATTAAAGTTTGTCGATATATACGACCACTATTATGCGGATTTGTCTTGCAACTTTATGACAAATTGAACTAGCGAAATGAAAGTTGTGACAAATATTGAGTTGTCGATTGAACAAACGAGGCGGTTACATTCAAATCGTGTAACGCTGTCCATAAATTGGGTGTGGAAGTGCAAGGGTTAGTGATAAACGTGAAGTAAATAGCCACCCCTAGCAGTAGGAGTGGCGATAAACACAAAAAATCTACAAGTTCATCAAGCTCTCGATTGATTCTTCCAATGTGAGGTGCTGATAGGTTTTAATATTGTTTCCGTCGTCTACATCGAGAATAACATTACTAATATTATCCGTTTCGTGAGATTCAATAATCCCAAGTGATTGTTCGACGGTTTTGCATTTTAAAATTTTATTATTATTAAGTGTAATAGTGCATGCGTGTAGGACCATAGCCAATATCCTTTAATATTATTTTTTGATTGTTAATAAATTTTGTGACGTTGTCCTAGAAAATTTAGTAAAAACTTAGGGGGTTTGGCAAGGATTATTTTTACTTCCGAAAATGGCTAGTAGCTTTTTGGGGACAGGATACAATATAAATATCGGTGAAAATTAGAGGGTTAGTGATGGGTTTGTCAAATTATTCAACCTTAACTAAATCGCAGTGCCAAAAAGCAAGAATGTCGCGTGACTCACGATTTGATGGTGTTTTTTTTGTTGCGGTTAAAACCACGGGCATTTTTTGTCGCCCGATTTGCCCAGCAAACTTACCTAAAGAGGAAAATGTTGAATATTTCGATACGCAAGCTCAAGCGATGAGTGCTGGCTACAGGCCATGCATGCGTTGTCGTCCAGATAGTTCACCAAGTTCTTGGGCGTGGAGAGGGGTAGAAACGACTTTCGTCAGAGCGTTGAAAATGATTGAGGCTGGGGAGCTACAGCGTAACAGTGTTGAAAGTATGGCTGTACGGCTGGGTATTAGCGATCGATATTTAAGGCAGCTTTTTAAGAAATATTTAGCAATGTCTCCGAAACAATACAGTTTGTATTTGCAGCTCATGTTTGCAAAAAATCTCTTAAGCTCCAGCTCTATGTCTGTAACCGATATAGCATTTGCAAGTGGGTTTAACAGCCTTAGACGATTCAACGATGCCTTTATAAAGCAAATCAAGCTCACACCATCAGAAATACGAGCATCAAACTCTATACATCAATCTCACGACTTTGTTGACCTAACGATTCACGGGTCAATAAATTGGCAATTTTTATTAAATTTTTATCGCAAGCGGGCGATAAGAAATTTAGAGCATGTAGATGAACGTTGTTATAAGCGAAATTTTAAAATTGATGACTGTACGGGGTATTTTCAGGCATATCCTGATAAAAACAAATTGAGAGTAGAGTTTGAGATGTCTGATATATCACGCTTGAGATCTTTAATTTCTAAGCTACGCCGAATATTTGATTTAGATACAGATATTGTTCAGGTTGAAAATCACTTAAGCGCTTTGTCTGGTGACTTAGTGAAATATTCGGGGATTCGTATACCTGGCGTATGGAACAATTGGGAAGCGGGTATTCGAGCTATTCTAGGTCAGCAGGTGTCAGTCGATAATGCTATTAATCAGCTGAATGTTTTGGTGGAAAATATAAATGGTGACATTTGTGGAAAATATGGCTTCCCTTCAGAGGAAGATATTTTGAGAGCTGACCTAAGTGTTTTGAAAATGCCAAATAGTCGTAAGGAAACATTAAAACGATTTGCTGAATATTATCGCGAAAATCCTCAAGGTGAAATCGAGGATTGGCAACAAATTAAAGGAATTGGACCGTGGACTGTTAATTACGCCAAGTTAAGAGGTGAGTCTCAGCCGAATTGTTTTATGGATAGCGACTTAGTCGTTAAGAAGGCGTTACAACAGTTTCCAGAACTAAATTCTGACTCAGTGTCACCTTGGGGAAGTTACGCGACTTTTCATTGTTGGAGCCATCAGTCATGAATAATTATACCGATTTTGATAGCCCATTAGGAAAGATAACGCTGCAATTTAACGACGACGGGATTTTGGGGCTTTGGTTTGAAACTCAGACAACTCAGCCTGAGCAACTTGGTACTCGAAGTGATAGTTCGATATTAGCGCTCGAAACAAAAAAACAGCTAGATGAGTATTTTGCAGGAAAACGAGAGAAGTTTGATTTGCCTTTAGTTGCCAAAGGTACCGAGTTTCAAAACTCAGTTTGGCAAGCCCTGATAAATATTCCATACGGAAAGACAATATCATATCAGGAACTCGCAAATCAGATTGGCAATCCGAAAGCTGTTCGAGCTGTAGGCTTGGCAAACGGAAAGAACCCTATTTCGATCATTGTGCCGTGCCATAGAGTAATTGGAAAAAGTGGGAAATTAACCGGATATGCCGGTGGAGTTAGCAGAAAAGAGCGGTTGTTAAAGTTAGAAGGTGCGATGGAGTAATTTATATGGATATAGGGATGTTTTCGAAAGGTGCTACAGTAAGCTTGCTTTCCTTGTTGCTACAAGGGTGTTTACAAGATCAACTCGAACGTTTGGTTGATAGCGACACCTATAGCTTCAGCGGTATTTATCAAAGTGATGAGGAAGAGGCAAGCGTTCTAAGTTTTGAAGATGGAGTCATGAAATACATCACCCCTTACACTCAGGTGACCAAAAATTACAAGGTAGTAGAAGGGAAGGTTCACATTACTCTGCGCAACTCTTCGGTTGAAAAACGTGATGATCTAGTGATGAGTATTCACGGTACTGGAGAGTTCTTAACCTGTATCTCGTGCCCAAAATACAAGATGGCCAACCGCTGGCGTAGGGCAACACCTCAATCATAGCTAGATTGAGGTGCTAGAGTTTTGTCAGTTGAACAGGTTCGCATTCAGCAACAAATGAGCGCCGATGCTCGCAGCATACCCAATCATAATAACAGGCGCCCATTTTAAGTGGCCAAAGAAGGTGTACTTGCCATGAGCTGCCCCCATTAAAGCGACTCCAGCAGCTGAGCCAATTGAGAGTAAACTACCGCCAACCCCGGCGGCCAATGTCACAAGAAGCCAGTTGCCCATCGACATCGTTGGGTCCATGGTCAAAACTGCAAACATGACTGGAATGTTATCGACTATCGCAGATAGAATACCAACCATGATATTTGCCCAAATCGGATCCCATTGGGTATACATGACGTCAGATACCATAGCAAGGTAACCGAGTAAGTTTAGCCCCCCAACGCACATTACCACGCCATAGAAGAATAATAATGTGTCCCACTCGGCGTGCGAGACTCGGCGGAAGACATCAAAAGGAACGACTGAACCTAAGCGTTTTAGCGCCGCGTCATCACCTTCTGCAATTGCTTTATGGGCTTTCTTCGACAATGAACGTTTGAGTGTAGCGCGCAAGAAATAGCCAAAAAATTGAAGATAGGCTAATCCCATCATCATGCCAATAACGGGAGGGAAATGTAACACCGCGTGGAAAGCAACAGCAGTTGCGATTGTTAGAATAAATAAGCCGACGATTCTTTTTGCACCGCGCTTAAGCTCTACATGTTGGTGAGTCGTTTGTGGCTTAGAGCTTGGCAGGAAAAAGGACATAATAACGGCCGGTATTATGTAATTGACGACCGATGGTAGGAAAAGAGGCATAAACTCTGAAAATGAAACGTGCCCAGCTTGCCAGACCATTAGTGTGGTTATGTCACCAAAGGGGCTAAAAGCGCCACCGGCATTTGCAGCGACGACGATATTGATACAGGCGATGTTAATAAAGCGAGTATTGCCGCCACCGACTTTTAGCACCACTGCGCACATCAGTAGAGCAGTCGTTAAGTTGTCGGCGATCGGTGAGATGAAAAAGGCAAGAATTCCTGTAAGCCAGAAAAGAGATTTAAAGTCGAACCCTTTACCAACCATCCAAGCCTGAAGGGCATCGAACAGTCGCCGCTCTTCCATCGCGCTAATGTAGGTCATAGCAACGAGCAAGAAGAGTAGTAGCTCCGCATACTCCAACAAATTGTGTTCTAAGGCTAATTTGGCTAGATCGATGTGGCCTTGCTGTTGATATACGTAACCGATCATCGCCCAAATGATACCGGCTGCCAACAATACGGGTTTCGATTTACGTAGCTGTAAAAACTCTTCGAGCATAACGACTACGTAAGCTATAGCAAAAATAATGATGGCTACGATACCAATGGTAGAGCCTGTCATTGAAGGCATGTCAGATGTGCTTGTCGTGGCATAAGTAGGGGTTGCAGACAGCGCTATTACGCCAATAATTGCCCACCAACGTCGATCCATAACATTTTACTCCCTAAGATTTAGATGGCAGAAAGTGTAACGTTTATTTATCAATAGCGGCGTGAGATGTATCGAATCTGTTAAATTTAATAATCTAGTAACATTCTGATTTTATACATTATATGAGCTTAAGTGTATAGTTTGTATTAAGTATGGGATAGCAGCTAACCCGATATAGCTGTCTTACAGAAATGAAAAAACCTCGAGGTTAGGTGGCCCCGAGGTTTATAGTTTTATAAAAAGCGATTAAACGTGTGAAAGATGAACTTCTTCTTCTTTTTCACCTGCTTTTGGATCGTTAAATCTAGTTTGGTCGAACGCACCTTCCGACTTGCCGACAATAATAGTCACAACACTATCACCAGTAATGTTCACTGCGGTACGAATCATATCCAGTAGGCGGTCAACACCCATGATTAGTGCGATTCCCTCAAGTGGCAAGCCTACTTGGTTTAGAACCATGGCAAGCATAATTAGACCCACTCCAGGAACACCTGCGGTGCCTATAGAGGCAAGAGTTGCTGTCAAAATAACTGTCAGGTAATCAGTCATTGTTAGATCAACGTTGAATGCCTGAGCAATAAAGACGGTTGCTACACCTTGCATGATAGCGGTGCCATCCATATTAATGGTTGCACCTAATGGAACAGTAAATGAAGCGACTTTGTTGTCGACGCCCATTCGGTTTTTTGCAGTTTCCATAGTCACTGGAATCGTTGCGTTTGAGGAAGCGGTTGAGAACGCGAACATTACAGCATCTTCCATTTTCTTGAAAAAAGTAAATGGATTTAATCCAGTAAAACCTTTAAGTAGCAGTCCGTAAGTCACAAATCCATGAAGTAGTAGTGTTCCTGCTAGGACAGCAAAGTAAGCCGCCAAATTCAGAATGGCTTCCAAACCAAGTCCTGTAAACAGCTTAGCCATTAGGAAGAATACGCCGTATGGAGCAATATGCATCAGCAGTGCAACGAGCTTCATGATGACTTCGTTTAGATCCGCAAATACCGCAGCAATGCGTTCACCAGGTTTGCCAGCAGCGCTGATTGCGATACCAAACAAGATAGCAAACACAATGATTTGTAAAGTATTGCCTTGAGCCATCGCGTTAATTGGGTTAGTTGGGAACATATTAACGATGACTTGGCCTAAAGACGGAGCTTCAGCATGAGCAAAAGAGGTGGCTGCTGCTAAATCAGCACCTGTACCTGGTTGGAATAGCGTCCCCATAGTCAACGCCAATGTGATAGCAATGGCTGTCGTTGCTATGTAAAGCCCCAGAGTTTTGCCGCCCATTCGGCCCAACGTTGAGAGATCTTTTAACGAACTAGTTCCGCAAACAAGAGAAACGAATACAAGAGGAACTACTAACATTTTTAAGCTGGCGATGAAAATTTTTCCACCAACTTCAAATAACCCGTGAACAATATAGTTATCAACAAATCCGTTGTCAGCAAATATGGTTCGAATGACGAACCCAGTCAATATACCGGCGATCATACCTAAAATTACGCGCCCGGTTAGAGACATTGGTTTTTTGGTATTCATTATGAACACTCCTTTTTCTTATCTACTTCAGAGCCATTCTGAAGCAGTCGAAAAGGTTAACAGGGGATTGCAAAAAAATTAAAGAAAATTAAACAAACTAATGTAATGTTGTGAGCGTTATCACCACAGATTGTGATTTAAAGCCGAAAGCACTGCCTTTTTGTTTGTTTTATGAACAAAATGTGTTGTGTTTCATAATATTTTTATATGAATAGTAAAGAAAACCGTTTGAGTTGATTCACGCCTGTAATTGTTTGCCAATTAACATAAATACTACATTATCTCTGATCTCATAGTGCGTCAAAACTATCTAAAATCACGGAATTAATACTGAAGTGTCGAATATTTGATTGAGATTAATGATATGTTCATTTTTCTCAATGAATATTCAATATTTTTACACAATATACATTTATTGGTGGATAAATTTGATACAAATTTTAATAAGAATATTAAATACATTAATTCTAATAATGAGGGGTTAATGTATAGCTAGAAAATTATAGGATTATATTTTATGGACAAAATAGAAAATAAAATAGTATATATGATATTGCCTATTGTTGTGGCTATCCTCGTTGCTTTGCTTCCAACACCAGAGGGGCTCACCCCCAATGCTCAGTATTTCTTTGCGATCTTTTTAGCTGTGATTATCGGCCTGATTTTAGAGCCAGTACCTGCTGCATTAATTGGATTTACCGGAGTATCTTTATGTGCCTTTTTAGGGTTAGTCGGTGACACTGCAACAGCAAATAGAAACTGGGCTCTGAGTGGCTTTTCCAATGGCGTTATTTGGCTAATCTTCGCGGCGTTCATGTTTGCTTTAGGCTACAAGAAAAGTGGGTTGGGAAAACGAATATCTTTATTGCTTGTAAAGGTGCTTGGAAAAACTTCTCTAGGGTTAGGTTATGCAGTGGCTTTTGCGGATGGGGTGTTATCACCATTTATGCCGTCTAACACGGCGAGAAGCGCAGGTACTATTTTTCCTATAGCGATAAATATCCCGCAAATGTTCAATTCAACGCCAGAAAATGAACCAAGAAAGTTGGGAGCATATATTTCTTGGGTGGCAATAGCGACTACTTGCGTGACCAGCTCCATGTTTTTGACTGCCCTAGCGCCAAACCTGTTGGCTATCTCATTAGTTGAAAAAAGTACGGGTCTTGTTATCAGTTGGGGACAATGGTTTACGACATTAGCGGTGATAACCATTCCTTTGTTTCTTCTCATACCCTATTTAGCCTACATTATTTACCCACCGACTCAGAAAAAATCACCAGAGGCACCGGCTTGGGCTGCGAAAGAGCTAGAAAAAATGGGTAAGATATCCAGAAATGAAATTTTCATGCTATGTCTCGCTGGACTTGCGTTAGTGTTGTGGATATTCGGTAAGCAAATTGGCGTTAATAGCACCGTAGCTGCGGTTTCGGTGCTGTGTCTTCTAGTACTGACAAAGGTTATTACATGGGATGACGTCATTTCAAATAAAGGCGCTTTCAACGTTTTAATATGGTTTGCAACGTTAGTTGCGATGGCTAGCGGCTTGAAGACGGTGGGTTTTTTAGGTTGGGCGGCCGATTCAATTTCTCGTGGCTTGGTAGGTATGCAGCCATTGGTGATTGCAATTTCAATCCTAGTATTATTCTTTCTCTTCCACTATTTCTTTGCGAGCGTCACTGCCCATACTGTCGCTCTATTACCGTTATTTTTAGGTGTCGCTGCAAATCTTCTACCTACTGAAATGATCCAACACCTCGCGATTTTGTTAGTAGGTTCGCTTGGTCTTATGGGAATCATCACTCCATATGCGACTGGCCCATCTCCCATTTGGTACGGTGCGGGCTACATTTCACAGGCGATATGGTGGAGGCTCGGAGCTATATTTGGCGCAATCAATTTGTTGGCACTAGTGTTGCTGGGAGTAGTAATTCTCTAAAAGTGGATTATCTAGTTATTAGGGAGCCTCAACGTCATCTTTATGCTCCAACTGCATTTAAGAGATATAGCTCGCGAGTATGCGAGCTATAAAGTACCCAGTTAAAGCTTCAATTACAGACAGGCTTTTCGGAGCTAATTAATAAAACCTGCAGATACTTGCATCAATAGGCCACTTATATATGCGCCATAGGTTCCGAGAGCGTAGCCAAGAACAGCAAGTAGAATGCCTACTGGTGCCAGGGCTGGGTGGAAAGCGGCAGCAACGACTGGTGCAGAGGCTGCTCCGCCTACGTTAGCTTGACTACCAACGGCCATGAAAAACAGTGGGGCGCGAATAAGTTTGGCAACCACAATCATCAAAACCGCATGGATGGTTAGCCAAGTGATACCGATAAAGAAGTAGCCTAGGTTATCGAATATCGCGGTGATATCCATCTGCATACCGATGGTGGCAACAAGTACATAGATGAATGAAGAGCCAATTTTAGATGCGCCTGCATGCTCCAACTTCTTCGCTGATTTGAAGCAAGAAGCGATAAGTGCGAAAGTGGTGACTAATACGATCAGCCAAAAGAAGCCAGAGGTTAAGCTGTACTTTGATAGCTCAGGTGCTGTGCGTGAAATCCACGGTGCAATCATGTCACTAAAGAAGTGAGCTAAACCAGTTAAACCAAAGCCAATCGCGATGATTTTTATGGTATCTGTTGTTGATAGAGGGCGAGCGTTTTCTTTCTCGTATTTCGATACCGTGACTTTCAGCTCTTCTATAGCGGAAGTGTCAGCTTTGAGCCAATTATCCACTTTCTTTTGCCTACCTGCCATGATAAGTAAAATCGCCATCCAGATATTGGCACAAATAACATCGACGGTGATCATGGCTGAAAACAGCTCGTTATTTACGTTAAACACTTCCTTCATTGCAGCTTGGTTTGCACCGCCACCAATCCATGACCCTGCCACGGTTGTTAACCCACGCCAAACGTCACCTTCAACCAAGTTTGGATTAAATTGATCGATCAGCAAAATAGCGATGGGGCCGCCAATAATAATGCCGATGGTACCAGTAAAGAACATGATGAGTGCTTTAGGACCAAGTCCAATGATCTTTTTCAAGTCAGCAGAAATGATCAGTAGAACTAACGCTGCTGGCAACAAGTAGCGACTCGCGACGAAATAGAGTTTTGAGTCACCTGGGTTGATTATTCCAAAACTGTTGAGAAGTGAGGGTAGAAAGTAGCAGAGCAACAAGCCGGGGATAAAGGTGTAAAACTTTTTCCAAAAAGGGTTAGCGCTATTTTCGGTAATAAATACGCCGCCCAGAATAACGGCCAAAATGCCCATGATTACGGCATCATTTGAGATCATATTGTTGAACCTTTTCCTAAGAATATCACCACGCTTTTTATCGTCAGTGTGGCGCTATAATCCATTTAATGGCGAGACTATACAGAACTCTTATTCCGACAACAAACATTGCTAATTGAAAAGGAAATGTTAATTGACATCAGCAAGTGTATGAAGTTTATTCGAACAAGTAGCACGGCAAGTTCAACTTATTGCATTTTTTAAGATGATGATAAGGAATGGAATAATTCACCTGTTAGGTTTTTTTTGCTGAAATTCATTGTATAACGCTTTGATAATAATAGCTTAAATGGTGAAGTGATGACGAAGTTGTAAGAAAGCTTTGTGTTACCTAAATGTTTCTTTTTGGTCGGCCTGTTAAGTACTTTTTAGAGTGCTAAATTGTTACTGGCATCACGCCAAACTGGTTCTTATGGGTAACGGTGATAAAAAATACCACGCTATATGAGCGTGGTATTTTTAGCGTAAATTGGCTTAGTCGTTATGCATAAGCTGGTCAATAATATCGGCTTTCAACGCTTTAAATTCTTGGCTATCCATATTTCTTGGGCGAGCTTGATCAATGCGGATATTAGACTTGATGCGGCCTGGGTTGCTGTCCATTACAATAACTCGATCAGCCATGGCGATAGCCTCTTCCACATTGTGCGTCACGAATATCATGCTCTTAGTTTTAAGCTGGTTCGAATCCCAGAGTGTGATAATGTCATCTTTCAAACGCGTCGCGGTGAATACATCTAACGATGAAAACGGCTCATCCATGAGTAGAATTTCTGGTTCTACGACGAGTGCACGGGCGATACCAACACGTTGCTTCATACCTCCAGAAAGCGCGCTTGGGAAAGATTCTTCTTCACCCTCAAGTCCAATCATTTTGATGGCTTTATATGCTTTTTTGTATCGTAGTGCTGGTGGCATACCTTGCGCTTCTAAACCGAAAGCAACGTTATCTTTCACCGTTAGCCAAGGTAGCAGAGCAAAGCTTTGAAATACCATGGATACGTCTGCGATTGGTCCGTTCATTGGCATGCCGCAATATTGTACGTGACCCAGTGAAGGTTCAATCAAGCCAGCTATGATTCTCAATAAAGTGGATTTACCTGTACCTGAGCGACCTAAAATTGCGATAACTTCATTTTCGTGGAGCCCAAGGTTGATGTTGCTTAGCACCGTTTTTTGCTCTTTTCCTTGCTCAAAAGTATGAGTGATCTCATGTAAGTCCATCATGACAACGTTTTCGTTAGTTTTGATGTTTTTTACTTGGTTGCTGAATTTAGTCATGGTGTTATCTCCAAAATCTGTATTAAATTTTTAGTTCGTTGTTATTGGCGTTATTAAGAAATTTTGTATCTGCGTTCTGCCATCTTGTAGAGAGGGTTCCAGATGACTACGATACAAATTCCAACGAGTACCGACATGGCTACGCACCCAAGAGCTGCTTGTGGTAGCGCGTTGTCGATGGTGGCTTTGGAGATGTAATAACCAAGTCCAGATGTGTGTACAGTTGTGGTTCCCCATTGAAGCAGTTCTGCTGCAATGGCTGAGTTCCAAGCGCCGCCAGCAGCACTGATAATACCTGTCAAAATGTATGGGAATATTGCTGGTAGCATAAAGCGCATCCACCAAGTGCGTCCTTTCAACTTAAATAGGACCGCAAGTTCTCTCATTTCTTGTGGTAGTGTCGATACGCCAGCAATAACGTTAAATAGAACATACCAAGTGGTACCCAACATGATGAGTGGGATTGTCCATAGATTTAACGACATATGGGTGAAAACCAAAGCCATCGTCACGAATGGGAAGAAAATGTTTGGCGGCAGAGCAGAACCGATCTGAATGATTGGCTGGGCAATGCGCGTTGCTCGTGGGCTTAACCCAATCCATACACCAACAGGAACGCCAATCACTAAGCTCAGTAGTATAGCTGCAACAACACGTAGTGTGGTTTCTAGCATCAGTGGTGCCATACCTAAGATTTCATTTTTTGGTACATAGTTCCATAGATCGTAAATCCAATCGGCGCAAAAGTAGATGACAACGGCATAGTAAGCAATGACGCTAAGTTGCTTGAACCACTTTGGTAGATAGGGTCCTTTACGCATGCGTGGGAGGTAGCGTTTGCTGCCATTGATTCCAATTTCAGCTAACACTTTAATAGGTTGCATTAACTTAGGAAGCATTACTGTGTTGCAAAGCAGATTGTAGAACCAAGAAGTATTGTGCTGAGACGTGGTGAGCGACTCATATTTAAATTTTTCAGACCAGCGCACAAGTGGACGGAAGAAGAGTTGGTCGAATAGTAGAATGTTTAAGATTATTGCAATTACTGCCCAAACAATCATTTTCGCATCAGCGGTGTCCAAGCCAATTTGAATGAAGGTACCCACTCCATGAAGAGGCATATTTTTATCACCAAGAGGGATAATTTCTGAAGCGACAATGGCGAACCAAGCAGCTGCTTGTGAGACCATAGTGTTCCAAAGTAGTCCTGGAATTGTGTAAGGGAACTCTACGCGCCAGAATTTTTGCCATGCATTAAGCTGGAATAATTGTGCGGCTTCGTCCACTTCTTTTGGTACGATTCTCAACGTTTGATACACAACAAGCGCCATGTTCCAAGCTTGACCAGTAAACACGCCGAAAATAGCCGCCGCCTCTAGCCCCATTACGCTATTTGGGAACATGTTGATAAAAATGATGGTGGAAAACGTAATGAAACCGAGTAGTGGCACGGATTCCATAATGTTGATAAATGGTAAGATAATACGCTCAAGGTGCTTATTTTTTGCAGCAGCAACACCAGCTACTAGAGCAAAAATAAAGGAGAAGAACATACCAATCACTAAGCGCATGGTTGTGCGCAGCATGTCGTATGGCAGTTCAGATAAATAGTCTTTTGTTTCTGGCTGAAACTGATGCAAAGAGCGGTGCATATCATGCCAGCCATGTCGATATAGTACGATAAAGGCAATAAAGATAATAAAGGCTATAACATCCTTACTATTAAAAGAGAAAAGAAACGGGCTAGAAGGCTTATTATTTGGTAAAGTTTTTTGTAATGTTAAGGACATAATGAGTCCTCCATTTATTTAAAATGGATAAAGCTTAATAAATTCAAAATTTGCACGAGCATATTCCCTGGAAATAATATCCAGTGTGTAAGAATTTAATAGATGTACAATGGCCCACTTAAACTAAAGTGTGAATTATCTAAAATAGATAACAATATTACTCAATAGCTGTGGTGCTGACTACAGTAAAACTGAAGATATAAAGATTGCGACTATATACGTGAGAACACGTCAAAGATTTAGTGAGATATCGATACAGTTGAGATACCAGCAGATCAGCGGCTAGGAAAAGCTGATGGGTGGTGGTTGTAATGGAAAGTAGCGATGCATAGCGCTGTCCCCGTATGATCTTAAGACTCTCTTAAGATATGTAAAACGTTAGTTTAAAAGGAAAAATAGCTTCCAGTAAGTTTATTTGTTTCTTCGGATACAGTATTAGTTTCTACAAGGAGGTTGTAGAGGAGTATAGAGTTTGTGCATCTTGTCTCCTTAAACTTTCGCTGGGTTCATGGCAGCGAGTTGATTGTTCGCTGTTTGGATGCGGCACATAATAATCCACAGAAAATAAATGTAAACCTTTTTTATTATTTTTTATTTAAATATCGTAGTGAACTCTAGCCTACGTTTTATTAAGGTTTTATTTCATTAAATAAATGCCAATCGATTAATTGTATTGGGTAGTTTTTAATTGTAGTTTACTAACTTAGTTCAATGTTAATTTATTCTTATTGTGAATGAATTATTTCTATGTTTCGGTGCCAAATAAGACTTTACTAGCAGGCTTAAATTTGGAATAATCACCTCCCGATGATAGCTACATTGTAGCCAATCAAGCTCTCTAATTTTAAACCCATCTATCAACGGAGGCTATATGACATTCAAAGCATTAATGCCCCCGAGTTGTCTCTAAAATTCTAGATTTTATTCACTCTACAATTTTAACTTTTCATTTCTTAATTATTTGTTATACGCGAATTGTATTCGTCAATATCATATTTTAAGAATTGCGTTCTATTTGAGTAATCTTCTGCCGAGATTTTCTCAAAGGGAGACAATTTATGCTTTTTCTCGATTTAAGCCTAATGGCGCTTCTAGCTGGTTTGTTGGTGGGTTTGATTGGTGGTAGTGCAAGCTTAGTACTCATCCCAGTTCTTCTTGCTTTCTTTAGTCAAAAGTTTGGTAACACTGATGTAGCATCGCACTTTGCGACAACAACGTCTTTATCTATCTCGTTGATAAGTAAGGGTTTCAGCCTTTGGTTACATCATAAAAAAGGACGCCTAAATTGGGCGTTATATAAACAAATAGTACCGATTCTTGCTCTTGGTTTACTTATTGGAGCGTGCTTCTCGTTCTGGATTCCTGAAAAATATGTCACTTTAATGCTCGCGGCGATGATGGCGCAGGTTGGCTATAGCATGTTGCCAGAGCGCACGGATCTTTTGGATAAATACAAAGCATTATCAAAACGTATGAGCGTAAAGATTGGTGTTGTATCAGGTATGTTAGGTGTAAGTGGTAACGAACTGACGGTTTCTTCTTTAGTCAAGCGTGGTGTAGATATTAAATCTGCGTGTGCGATGGGATCGCTCGTTAGCAGTTCGGTTTCCTTCGTTCTTGTATTGGTGGGAATGTTGAGTACTACTCAAGTGACAACAACAAATGCTGAGTATCAAATTGGTTATTTGTATCTGCCTGCTCTCCTTATCATGGCACCAGTAGCAACGTTAAGCTCAAAAGTTGCTGCGAAGTGGGTGGTTCGGTTGAGCAAAGAACAGCTGCAAATGTTGTTTTCGATTATGATGTTCATCTGTGCAGTGCGCACTTACAGTTTTTGAGCCTTCAAACCAATTTCAGTAATTATCTGGTCAGTTAATTACTGGCATTGGCATTACCAAAGCTCAACTGAACTTCTTGGCGACTGTTTTGCTTTTTTCTGGAGCGAGAGTAAAACTTTTCGATGCTTGGCTGTGAATAAATAGAAGTAGTGGCGCTATGACGATGGCGGTAGTCACGACATCCGCCCACTGATAGTGATTTTGGTATAGCATTAACTCAATATATCCAAACATTGATACTCCCGCGATCCACTTCGATAAGCGCCCATGTACTATAAAGAAGCAGACAAATACCAATGCAAGTGCGGTTTGGAAGCTATATTCCACATCAAATGTTGGCCAGATTTGCCAGCTTTGGTCCAGCAACATGATGAGATAAATGAAACCTATAGAGAGGGTGGTAGTGAAAACTTGTAAAGAGGAGTGCTTTAGGTTGTGTGCAAAAAAGCTTCTAAATATGTAGGCGACACACATAATACTAATTACGAATATATAAGCCTCGGCAAGTTTGTCCCATTGTTCATAGCTCATATCTCTTCTCCACTCTTATTCGCGACGACGACTTTCTATCGCAGCTGTGCTGTTGGCTTTTGAAGTTTTTGTTTCTAATACAACAATATTCATTGCTTAGATTTTCTAGCCTGACGTTTGTATCCAAAATGGAGTCTAGTAGAGCTAGCACTTTCTTGTCTTTGTCAAAATACGGTTAAGTGATGATTTGTCTCAAATATAAGAAAATTCCGATTTATATCACATATTATCTGAGGAAAAAAAATTTCAGTATGTTGCGAAAACCGTAATCATTCCAAATAGGAATCTATTTGATACGTAGGATTCGTTTGTTGTTGATAATCATCCCTTATAAATTGACTAGACATCTGATGCATGAGCTAAAAGGGGACGGAATGAAATATATTTGTATGAAGTGTGGTAGTGAGCAAGAAGCAAGTCCTGTAGTCATTCAATGCCAGTGCGGTGCTGCGTTATGGGTTAAACCAAATTTCGAGCTGACTAAACAAGATCTTATCGGTAGTGATTTTACAATGTGGCGATATTGTAAAGCTTATCCGCTAGAGAAAAAAGATATCGAAGTTACCTTCAACGAAACGATTACACCGCTGGCAACAGCCGAAGTGGCAGGTATGAATATTTTTGCCAAGCTGGACTCGCTAATGCCTTCTGGATCGTTTAAAGATCGTGGTGCAGCAATGGTGGTCAACTATCTAAAAAAAGTAGGCATTAATAATATCGCAGAAGACTCTAGCGGTAATGGTGGCTCGGCATACGCTGCTTACGCAGCAAAAGCCAATATGAATTGCAATATATTTGTACCGGAAGGCACATCGTTAGGAAAAACATTACAGACTCGAATTTATGGAGCGCAGTGTATTGAAATTGCTGGAGAGCGGGAAGATGTTGCTCTGGCGGCTAAACAAAGTGTCGAAAATCGAAATAGTTCATACGTTGGCCATAATTGGCACCCATTATTTATTGAAGGGGTAAAATCTATCGCGTATGAAATATGGGAGCAGAGTGGCTACCAAGCACCAGACAATTTTATAGCCCCTGCAGGGAATGGAAGTCTGCTGGCTGGTGCATACTTAGGTTTTTCGGAGTTACTTAAAGCAGGGGAAATAGAAACCGTACCTAGACTTTTTGGTATTCAGACTGAAGGTATCCAACCTTTCGTCCAACATTTTAATCATCAGCCAATAGAAATTGGCAACGACGAAACAGTAGCGGAAGGCATAAAAATTAAATGCTCCTCTCGGCTTGAAGAAATCACGAGCTTTGTCCGCAGTTCAAACGGTCGGTTTGTCAGTGTCAATGAAGATCAGATTATGCGTGCGATTGATACAATGGGTAAGCAAGGCTTTTTGATCGAACCAACATCAGCTACGGCGTTTGCAGGCATTGAACACCTGATACTCACAGGAGTCATTACACCAGATCAGAAAACCGTAGGAGTGGTGACTGGCAATGGACTGAAAGCGTCTAGCAAGTTACAGCAACTTATGTTCTAAAGGCCAATTGAGGTTAGTTAACCACACCCGTCCAATGGTGTTTTTTTGAAAGTTCTTGCAGTTGATTTATTTCCAATTTTGCCTGCTCTTGGACCCATAGGACGATTTCATCAATAAGTGGAGAGTTGTTTCTCTTAAAGCAAAAATATTGCCAAGCACTGTATTGTATTTTCACTTTATCTGGGCATTTTAAAAAACCGCGCTGTAGCTCTGGCAAGACGAGTAATAGATCAGTGACGGTTGCCCCTTGTCCAGCAAGGCAAGCACTTAACGCAACATCGAGAGAATAAAACGATATGTCTCGGGATTTATGTGAATAGGTGGCACCTTGGTTAGCTAACCACAATTTCCAGTCATAGTGATCAAGGGTTGAGTGGACTCTTGGCATCGACAAAATAGACTCTAAATCTACCCCTTGCTCTGCCGAGCTTGCAGCGCAGACGGGGGCCATATATTCCTCTCGCAAAAATATCATATTCGGTTGATTGCGAAAGTCATCAGGCTGTTTTGTGCAAAATATGAGTAAATCGTAATCGCTTGCATTGACACATGCTTCCCCATCAAGTGATGGGACGATAATTATTTCGTAATCTGGGTATCGTTCGTGTAACTCGTGAAGCTTTGGAATAAGAGTCCGTGTGGTGAAGCTTAAGCTTGCTTTAATAACTAGCCTTTGTTTGTTTTGTAGTTGCCAAGAGGAAATAAGAGACTCAATAGACTGAAAACTTTTCCTAAGTACAAATGACAGTTCTTCTCCACGAGGTGTGAGCTCTATTGCCCTATGCTTTCGAATAATAAGGTCGGCGTTGAGCTCTTCTTCAAGCTGCTTTATCAGTCGGCTCACCGCACTTTGCGTCACATTCAGCTCGTCGGCTGCCAAGGTAAAACTAAGCAATCTAGAAACTGCCTCAAATGCTTTTAGTGCATGGTGAGAATGTGGAATATTCGGATATGGCGTCATAGTCACTTCGCATGAGTTTAATGAATGCAAGGATGACATAAAAGTCAATTGAATGATAGCGCATAAATTATTACTGTTTCGCTTTAAATTAGCCATTAGGCATGTTTTTAAGAATAGATAGGCATATTTTTGAATAAATATATGGAGGAGCAATGAAGAAAATCGTTTATTTAGCATTCCCACTCATTGTCTCACAACTCATTTCTGTCGCATTAGTATTAACTGATGTGTGGATGATGTCGCGCATTAGTATGGAAGCGCTCGCTGCGGGCGGATTAGGTGCGTCTGTATATACCTTTATTTTTGTGGTTGCCAGCAGTATCGTTGGCTGTGTTGCCAACTTAGTGGCGATTGCATTTGGACAACGCGCTGCGAGGCCAGAATATGCCAATAAACAGATACGCTTAGCGATCAAAGGTGCGGTATTGCTTTCAGTTGTGCTCACAGTCGCGATCAGCTTAGTTTTCGCTTTTATCCCTCATTTATTAATTTTGGCTGACCAGCCAGAGCAAGTTGTAAAAGGCGCGATGAGTTATGCTGATGCAATGAAGTGGGCGTTGTTGCCGTCTTTTTTGCTATTGGTGTTAAGGGGGCTGACGAGTGCTTTTGGCCGAGTGCGATCAATTATGGTTATGTCCCTTATTACTGTTGTCATAAATGTACCGATCAGCTATTGCTTTGCTTTCGTATTAAATATGGGTCTAGCAGGTTTAGGTTATGGTTCGTCGGCGGCAGCTTTAATTGTTATGCTAGGTTACGGAGTCTGGGTATTTGGACGTGATGAGTTTAGTAAATTTGCACCTTGGAGGCACGTCAATGAGTACTCTATTAGGTTGATGAAACCACTTTTGTCTTTAGGTGTTCCAATTGCTTTGGCTTCTAGCCTAGAAAATGGACTCATTTATGGTGGAACTCTACTCGCAGGAACGCTTGGTGTTATGGCGCTCGCCTTACATCAGATTTTGCTGCAATGTTTAAGCTTTGCGTGGAATATTAACTTTGGATTTTCTCAAGCGTCGGCAATTTTAGTGGGTCAGGATTTTGGAGCGAATAAGCCGGAAGGCATAAAGCAGACATCTATTAAGAGCTTTTTACTAGTGACGGTAATAAGCGGGGTGCTATCCGTTGTTTTCATTTTCTGGCCGAACTTTATTTTAAGTATGTTTGGCGTTGATACGTCAAACATCGAGCTTGTTCAAATGTTTGCTTCAGTGATCTGGGTGGTGGCATTGTGCTTTGTTGTCGATGGTTGGCAGCTTCTAGCAATTAACTTACTGCGTGGAATGAAAATAGTGAATCGACCTACAGTGTCTACTGCAGTAGGGTATTGGTTATTCGGCTTACCTTCAGCTTGGTATCTGATGTCGCACATAGGGTTAGCAGGAATATGGGCGGGAATAGGCGTAGGTTTGGCTGTTACTGGCCTACTACTTTTACTCCAACTGCATAGTGCTATTCGAGTACAGTCGAGCTCTCAAGAGTTTGCCCACCAACAGTCCTGACTACTTTACATTTAGGTCACTAAACAAAAGGCGCGAACGAGGTAGCGCCTTTTATTTGCGTGAACAAATTTGCCGAACTAGTTTTAAAGTGTTTATTAGAATTAGTTTTAGGTCGATATGCAGTTCCAGAAATTAGTCGCTTCAATTAGCTTAACCCTAACGTGCTTCTTTGCGGCACAAGCCAATGCTCTGGAGACCATATTTGTCACGCACCCCTATCAGGGAGAAGCTCGATTCAACTACCATGTCACGCTCATTAACGAAGCGTTAAAGAAGGTATCCGATGAAGATACTTACTACGTATTAAAAGGGATTAAAACTGATGCTAACGAGTCTTTGCTCGTTCGGTTATTGGAGTTGGGTAGGATAGATTTGATGTTTCGACCCGTGTCGAAAACCATGGAAAATAACTTTTTGCCTATTCGTATTCCTCTCGACAAAGGATTGCTTGGCTGGCGATTGCTGCTAATTAACAAAGTAAAACAAGACAAGTTTAGCAAGGTTCAATCTGTCGAAGACTTACAAAAAATAAAGTTGATTCAAGGGCAAGGTTGGAATGATGTTCTGGTTTATGAATTCAACGGTGTGCCAGTTTTTCAGGAAAACCTATTTCCAAAGATGTTTCAAATCGTCTCTAAGAAAAACGATATCGATGCTTTTCCGCGTGGAATTCAAGAAGTGTTTGAAGAGTATGAAGAATGGAGCAAAATTTATCCTCAATTATCTATTGAGCAGTCCATCGTATTGCACTACGACTTTATTCGTTATGTGTGGTTTAAGCCTACTGAAAAAGGAAAAGTATTAAAGGAAAAAATAGAGCAAGGCCTAGAGATAATGATAGAAGAAGGGAGTTTTGATGAAATATTTGAGCAGCACTTCGGAGACATTATCAACAAAGCGAACCTAGACAACAGGACTAAAATTGAGCTCGAAAACCCGTTCATACCCGATACCATTCCTTACCATCGCAAAGAACTTTGGCTAACGCCTTAAGTTTTATTTTCTAAGTCGCGCGGTTTTCTCTTAACGTAATAATTTCCGTGTTTGAGCGTATGCACTAATGTCAGTTGATAACTTTGACATCAATGAGTTATTGACTACCTTTTTAAAGGTAATAGTGCAAACAAAAAAGGAATTAGACAATGGGAAACCTGATACGGACAGCGCTTTATTCTTTGCTAATCATGTTTTCTGCAGGGAGCATTGCTGCGGTTGACATCATTCATCCGATTCCCCGTGATGGGTCAGATCTAGACAAATACGCGATCGAGCTAATTGGCTTTTTGGCAAAAAAATCAGGTCAAGAAGTTAACATAAAACCTTACGATCGCGTCGTAGATTCTCAATCTCGAAAAGTTCAGTTGATCAAAGAAGGTAAGATGACTGTAGATTGGTTGGGGGCAGATAAAAAGGTGGAAAGCCAGCTTGTGCCTATTCGCTATCCAATTTTCCGAGGATTGCTTGGACATAGAATATTTATTACCAACAAAAACGTAGAAGCAAAACTTGGCAGCGTTCAGACAAAAGCAGAACTTGAGAAATTCAGTATGATTCAAGGTGAAGGCTGGGCTGATGTGGGCGTACTTAAAGCTGGTGGGTTTAGAGTTAAAGAAGTGCCGAACTTTGAGAATATTTTTAAGATTGTCGATGCGGGTCGTGCTGATTTATTCCCTAGAGCAGTAATTGAACCTTATAGTGAATTAGCCGAGAGAAAACAGTATAAAAATCTGTTGGTTGATGACAAACTGATGCTTGTTTATCGCTTCCCAATGTTCTTGTTCGTCTCTCCAACGGCAGACAATAAAGCAGTGGTAGACTTACTTAATGCCGGTTTTGAAAAAGCGTATCAAGATGGTTCATTTATGGAGTTTTTTGAAAAGGCTCCATTGGTTGTTAAAACCTTTGAACAAGCGAAGCTGAAGCAGCGAAAAGTGTTCAATATTCCAAACCCGAATTTATCTGATGCGACACGCAACATTCCAGACCAATATTGGCTGAAGCTGTAAGTAAATCGTTTGAAATTTAACGGGTGGCTTAGGCCACCTGTTTGTTTTTCAGCTAGCATGCTAGCTGAAGTAACGGTTGTAGGTAGAGCTAATCCAGCTTTCCAATTTCTTACCTTGCCTAGCTATTTTTTTCTCGGTGTAGATAACTTTTTTATCGATCTCAGTTGTAATGTTGCTTGACTTCGATTTTGTACCTTTGCTAAGTGAAAACGAAGAGAATGTCAGCCAGTTTTTATTAGTAATTTTTTCGCCTTTAAACAGATCTTTGTATTCGTAGTAAAGTACCGTTACAAATTCCCCGCTAATATAGAAACTCGGCCTTGTTTTTTCTTTCGCTTGTTGGGCTTTAGCGTGAGGTTCAACAACAGATACTTTTGGTAATTCTACTGGCTTTTCTGGCATTGGATTTTTATTTATCACCGTTGTCTTTACTTTTGGCTTTGTGGCAACGATATGTTTTGACGCAAAAACTATGGGCTGCTTCTTTTTCACTATAGCGTGACGCTTGGTTGACACCAAGGCTTTCGTTACTGTTGGCTTTACTGCCACTTTTTTTATTGTCTTTCTCTCTTTTTTCGAGGCAGCCATAAGTAACGGTGTATGAACAATGGCGGTTGTCCTCACGATGGTTTTTTTAGTAGGTTTGAAGTTGATGCTAAACGTACCATTTTTTAATGCGCCATTCAGAACATGACCTTTGAACTGGTGGCCATCACTAGAGAAATAGACTAATCCATCGCTACCGACCACGAGGGTTTGATCTTTACCATCGATAAGCACATCAACGTTGGTGCCGATTGCCAAAGGTTTGCCTTGTTCATTGATTAATCGAACTAATATCTGGTGTATATGCCTGATGTCAAACTTCACCAATACGCCAGATCGGTAATACGGCATGATTTTAACGTCCTGATTCATTTCTTTTAGATTGAGAGGAAGATCAGGAGAGATGTTGATGTCGCTGACAGTGTAAGAAGTGAGGTCAGTAATGACGTATAAGCCTTGGTTGTTTGACTCTCCTAAGTTCAGCCCATCTTGATTCACGCCAACGTTTTGCACATTGGATGTATCAACTAAAGCAAACCCGTCATATAGCGTAGGGGTGAGCAATATATGATGATCCATCCATAGCACGCCACCGTCAGCAGTCGCGGTTATTTGGTTCTCCGGCCCAGATTGATAGAAGCTTGCGCTGTAGTCTCCAGTAGAAGTACCTCCTAAATAAACTGAACCATTCAGTTGTCTGTCGGACTCTGAGTTGGTTGATTCAGTTGTACCTGATAGACTAGTTGCGATGTTTCTACCATTGCTAAGCTGATGGTTGGTTAAGTAGGACAATACTTGGCTTTGTGAGTCTTGAGTATCTTGATATGAGCTTGCAACTGACTGGTTTTGGTCGAATTGATAGCTTAAGCTAAGTCCAACATTCCACTGGTGCACATCACTAAAGTCTGCTTGGTAGCTGCCATTTAAATCCAATCCTTTCGCTAAAGTTACAGATAGTGAGGCAGTATAGATGTGTGAAGAGCTTTCGGTTGGATCTGAAGGGGCTTGATACATAGCTTCAGCCGAGACGCCACCCCATGAACCAATAGTATACGATGCGCCAAAACTAGTTTGATACCCGTTCACTGGTGAAGAATCATCGCTAGCTGATGTCAGTTGGGTAAAGTTGTTGGAGCTAATTTGATAATTACTATTGAGGGACAAATTTCCCTCTTGGAACGAATATCCTAAACCTGCCAATTCACCTGTTTTAGAGTGCTTTAAGCTTGCTGCAGTATCTAATGATAGTATTCCGTATGAACCCGTTTCGATAAATTGCGTAGAACCAAGAGTCTGCTGACTTTTTAATACGCTACTATGGAGTTGTGTTGTCCATATTGGGTTGATTCCATAGTTATAGTTAATTGCACTGGCAGCCTGACCATAATCAAAACTTTTTACTCCATAGTTTTGCCTAATCCAACCAACTTGGAAAGAGTAGCTGGATAATCCTGGCTTAAGTATGTTGGCGCTTGCAAAGTAAGGCACTTGATATGTAGTGACTTTGCCGTTTTTATCGGTGGATTGTACGGTTATGGTGCCAGAACCATCAGAAACTGGAATATTATAAAATTGGTAGCTACCAGGGTTTACTTGATAGTTGCCTACTGGCACGCCATTTACTTGAAGTTGGACATCTTGGGGGAGGCCAGTACTCTGGTTAATTTGAGGTAAAGAGCGAATGTTCATATTTGGTCTTAGGCTATAGTTTTTGTAGAAACTAAACCCTCCAAAATTGACACTTCCTCCCCAATGAGCTGCAGAGGTAGTGCTATCACCGAGCTCCATTGTGTTTAGACTGTACCAATCATCTTTGCGCCATGTTGTATCTAGCCTTAACCATTGAGGTGTTTCGCTAAAATAGCTTTCGCTGTTTAGGTAACTGGGTTCGTATTCTCCAGACTGTCTAAAAAAACCATAACTATGTGTGAATATACCTAATTCACCCATCGCTGAGTTGTAGTGGCCTTGCGACTGATTCAGCGCTGTACTGGATAAGTTGTAGTTTAAGAACAACCCGTTTGCAGAATCCGGTTTTACTGAATTATCCGCACTTTCGCTGAGCAAGTTCGTTTTTTGTTTTTTAAAACGCCACGTAGGTAAATGTACATCAAGAGATTGTTGAGTTTGATTCCAGTTTAAGGTTTTGGATTTTTTAGGAATAACCACAAAATTTTGCGTTTTAACCGATTTTTGCTTTAGACCTTGAAAGTTAAGTACCCCATGCTGCAAAAATATTTCTTTAGGCAACCAAAAGTCATTATCCTTAACACATGCAGCCCATACTTGACCGTACTGACCATTTAGCTGAACCATTGGTAGAATTGGTTCTGCCTTGTTGAGTAAGCAGATCGATGGAATCGATGTTGTTGCGGCCATAAGCTTGAAGCTCACAGGTGCAAGTAAAGAAATGTGAAACAGCGAGTAAAGAATTCGCGTTTTGCTTTTATTTCTAACGACAAAGGTCATTCGGAGCGTCTGTATTATTTGGAATATGGCTATCTGTTTAAGTATTGCAATTGGTAATAAATTCTTATGTTGTTTACTGCAGTGTTTATTGAGGCATTTTTGCCAACTTTAAGCACGCCAAAAACAGGTATCCATGAACTTGAACCATGGTGGTTGACTACTCTAAATTGCCCAACAATTGGTTGGTGTTTAAAGTCGCTATTTGTGATTGGTTGGGTAAGGCTTTGATCTCTATATAGGGCGTATGATTCTCCTTTCGCTAGCTTTACCCATGTGTTGTTTCCTCCTTGAGGAGAGCGAAATGCTATTTGATATTGCACAGTACCATTTGGTAGGTAGGCAGAGCCGCAATTTATTCTGACGGCACCTGCACGTTTACTTATGGAATTATGATTGACACGTCCAAAGTTTAATCCTTTCGATTGTATATGGCAGGACGTGGCTAGAGGCCTAGGAACAGATGTTTCACCCGCATATGTAACTTGTGAAACCATAAGGAACAAGATCAACGTGATAAGTTTAGAAGTTTTGATTACGTTTACGTTGCTTGATCTAACTTTACAACGTTGATCTGCCACCTTCATACTTTCACTTTACTTTCTTTTGTTTGTGAAAGATCAGACAGCTTCTGTTTTACAGTAATAATTTTGAGCGATTTTGGTAAAGGAAAGCTTATTGATTCATTTGGCAAAATATAGCGAACCGCTTTTGCTTGGTGTGTTTTTCCTTTGGAGTCTATAAACGTTAGGTTTTTGAAGCTTAATACGTTTTCGCCAGTATTTTTAAACGTTAAACTATTTTTGTCTTTTTGATAGTCCCAGTGCCATGAAGATATAGCTTTATTTTTTGGTAGCACAAATATTGGCATGGAAATGTTATACAAAATTTCAAGCCCACTAGCTTTTTCTTCAAAGCTTTTTGCAGGCAACTCTTTCAAATCCAAGCGATAAACAACAACGCTTTTAGATGCAACATTGTTAAATAAGCCGATACGGACGTCTTGGTGGTGATGTGCAGGTATAGTAAATATTGTAGGGGACGGAAATAAATCTTCAGTAGGAGTTAGAGTTTTCTTTCCATCTTTTAAATGCCATAAATTGACGGATGCTTGTATGGTAACAGGCTTATTTGATTCGTTATATAAATGTATTACTTGCAGTTTGCTTGAGGTCTGATAGGTGACCGAAGTTGGCGCTACTTCAAGCGCACTACAGGTAAACGTTAATGTTGTCAAAATGATTGAAGACAGAAGTAAAAATATCTTCGCTAAATTATTTCTCATACCCACTGACCTTACCTATAGTGACGCTAATATTAATTTAGAAAGTTGCTAACTTAGAATGCAACTTGGAGTGTGACTGTTTGCTTGTATGTGTGACCCGCTAGGCCGTAGAAGCTTTGTTTTGGCACTTGACCGTAGATCTTAGCCTTACCTTGGCCTTCAGTGTTTAGAACAATCGCTTCACCGTGAGCACTTGGACCATCGTAGTAAGGAGTAAATTCAGTTGTTCTATTACTATCAGTGTAAAGTCCGTAATTGATATGTTTAGTTGCATCGTCCGTAGCTGTCATGATGTAGCCTTCGCCGTGAGGAGTCTGAATAAATAGTGTCGGCTTAGCATTGTCCACTGTATAGCAATTCTTAACGTGAACAACGATATTTTTGTTGTTTACATGGTTAGCTTGTAGTGCACCAAAATCTAACGTACCAGGTGTAACAATTTCACATGAAGCATTGATCGTCGCTTGAACATTCATTTCTGCAGTAGCAGGGTTTGAGTCTGTCAGGGACGTTGCCGCAAAACTAGAAGCAGAAGCAACAGCAAACGTAGACGCTACTGCTAGAGCAATCTTAGTAGATTTTTTCATTATTTAACTCTCTATAAGTTTGATGAATTCACAAATATCACCTTCCTGGCTTAATTAATCACGAAAACAATAGAATGTTATTCCATAACCAATATTTGCGGCGAGGAAGTCTAACACGCGGCATTCTTGCCACAACTAACAAGTCTGTTAAATTTGCTCAAAATTTATCATAAAAAATATAAAATTTGTTAATAAATCAAATGTGAAAAAACTGAACAATTAAACTGAGATATAATGTTGAGAATATTTACACATTTTATTAACAATTAAAGTAAAATTCATCTGATAACCTATTAATTTGATGAGAATTTATTATTTTTTAGGCAAAATGCAGGATTAGTATTTAATATTGAAATGTTAGATGGGAATTTATTCACGCCAATATTCTATTATTAGTATTGAATACGGTTTTTATTTAACAGGTTTGTTAATAATTTCAATGGCAGCGTATCTGAGAGGCTTAGCGCTGCGATTTAGGTATCAAATAGTACGTATAGCACAGCGCTGAGTTATGAGTTTTATATATTATATAAGATACAATATTATTAACTTTATTATTTATAGAGAAAGTTAATCGACAATAATGTGACCGCCTTTATATTTGAGGTCGTTACAATATTTAGCCCCGATAAGGACTGGGCCATCTAAATCGACAACTGATGCATTGGTTGCGATAGGAAATGCCGCTTTCATTGCAGTGGCGGTGCCGACCATGCATCCGATCATAATATCAAACCCTTTTGAGCGTGCTGTTTGCTCAAGCTTAAGTGCTTCCGTTAACCCGCCTGTTTTGTCGAGCTTAATATTGATCATTTCGTAGCTACCAATTAGTGAAGGAATATCTTTTTCAGTGTGGCAGCTTTCGTCAGCACAAAGTGGAATTGGATGTGAAATGTGTCTGAGCAATTCTTCTTTACCACAGGGTACGGGTTGTTCAATCATCTTGATGTTAAGTGGAGTGAGCTGGTGGAATAGATGCTCCAACTCAAGGTCAGCCCAAGCTTCATTAGCATCGACAATAATTTTACAATTTGGCGCAACTTTTCGAATGGCAGAAAGGCGCTCAAGCACAATTTCTGAATCTAACTTTACCTTAAGAAGCGTCGCTCCGGACATGACATAATCTTTCGCTTGCTTGGCCATCTTTTCAGGAGTATCTATCGATACGGTCATCGCTGTTTCGATTTGTTGTGCGATATCGAAGTAAGGGCTAGGGAATTCAGTACCAGCAATTTGAGCCTCTAAACTCCACAGTGCGCAGTCCAGTGCGTTTCGAGCCGCACCTGCTGTCTGTTTCTGTAGATCTAGCTTGGCTTTATCTGGGGTCAACCGTTGCCAACCTTGGCTAAATGTTGCTATTTGCTCGAGTACCGACTCAATTGACTCTCCATATCGAGAGGTGGGAGAGCATTCACCCACAGCTTCGTAATTTTCATATTTGACAGTTACTTGGATAATGTCACAGTGGGTTCGTACCCCTCGAGAAATAATGAATGGTCGATCAAGTGGGATATGTAAGTGTTTGCTGACTACTTGCATTGATGTTTTCCTTAAATCTCTGCAATTTTTTCTACAATGGATGCAACGCTGAAGCGAACAGGATCCGTTACTGGGATTTGATATTTTTCGCTCCAATCCGCACACAGCGTTTTAGCATCGTCTAAAGCAATGGCTGATGTATTTAAGCATATGCCAACGATGTTTACGTTGGGATTAGTCACACGAGCAGCTTGCAGGTTGGCAGATATCGTTTCTTCAATGCTAGGTAAGTTGGCGTGAGGAAGGTTTCGTATATGAGGTCGTCCAACTTCATGACACAGCACTAGTGCATCGGGCTGAGCGCCATGTAACAGTCCTAGACTCACTCCGGCAAACGAAGGGTTAAACAGTGAGCCTTGTCCTTCGATAATATCCCACTCGTGATCATCAAATTCTGGACTGAGCGCCTCTACGGCTCCAGAGATAAAGTCCGATACCACTGCGTCGACTGAAATACCGCTTCCACTGATTAATATTCCTGTTTGTCCAGTTGCCTTAAATTGAGCATCGATATTGTTTTCATTTAGCGCTTTCTCTATTGCTAAAGCACTAAACATCTTGCCAACAGCGCAGTCGGTGCCAACAGTAAGAAGGCGTTTACCTGTGCGTTTTTTGCCATGACCTACTTTTAATGAATCATCAAAATGGCGAACATCAAAAAGCTGAATCCCTTTCTCTTCTTTTAAGCGTACAAGTTCTGGTATTTCAGATAGTCGTTGGTGCATACCGGAAGCAATGTCAAACCCCAGTTGCGCAGCTTGAATCAGAGTACTTTTCCAATTGCTAGGTATGACACCTCCAGAATTCGCCGTTCCAATAACAAGGGTTTGAGCGCCTTCAGATTTTGCTTGCTTTAGTGAGTAGTCTGGTAGCCCTAATGAAACAGTGTGCTCGTCGAGCCTTAGTTGACCAGTACAAGACTCGGGTCTCCATTTTAAAATTCCTCTCGCCGTTTTCGCTGAAAGTGGGTCAGTAACATCACCTAGGAAAAGTAGATATGGTTGAGCTATTTTCATTTTTTGTGTCCGTTTTTATGATTATTTAGGACACTTTACTCACTCATTGAGTCAGTGTGAAATACTTTACTATCGTCTTCGTATAACAAAAGGTTATAGCTTTTTTAGCTTATTAATAAACGCCTTAGAGACAATTGATAAAGGGTAATGTTCAGCATGAAGTAGCGAAACTGTGATGTTGATGGCTGGGGTAAAATGCAAAAGGGCAACGTCGCTAGACAGCTGATATTGACTAGCGGTCCAAGGGTCAACAATCGCTATTCCAGCCTGATGTACAGCTAAATCTGCCGCAATATTGTGGCTTCGGGAGTTCGCGATATATTGATAGTTTGGTCTGAACGCTTCGACTAGGTTGTGAAGTCGTACGCCAAGTGGATCTCTTTCATCAAGACCAATTAAAGGAATACCAAGGTTTAATAATTCGTCAAAGGATATTTGACTTGTTTGGGTGATATTTTTTGCGTGTGTTGATGGAACAATAGCAACAAGCTCCTTTTCATATAGGGGAACTTGGATAATCGAATGAGGTATTTCGCCGCCAAAGCAAACCGCGAGGTCAACTTCGTTTTTCAACAGGCTGTCGCACATTTGGTTTTGGTGGCCAGTGAGGATCTCTACTGAATAGCCCCCCGTTTTTATTAATGAAGCGACAATTGGGGTGAGAATAGTTGAAGCTAAAATAGGTGGCGCGCCAACTCGAATATGCTGTTCCCCCTTTTTGAGCTTGTTTGTCATCGAACGGAAGTTACCTAATTGTTGGTACACCCGCTCAGCCTCAGGAAGCAAGGTTCTCGCTTCTCTAGTGGCAACGAGCCGTCCTTTAACTCGTTCGAACAATGGAAAACCTAATTGCTGCTCAGTATGAGCTAAAATACGAGTAATGTTGGGTTGAGAGACATTAAGGTTTTTAGCAGCACCCGATACTGTGCCAGTCTGCATTATGGAGTAAAAGACTTCTAGCTGTCGCAAATTCACTCTAAATCCTGCACTTATAATATGTGGGGAGATAGCTAGGTACTGTATTTGATATTACGTGGGCAAACAACCTGAAGAGGGCAGCTTTGATAGGCTTGAGAAATAAAGCTTGCCGTTATGTTGAGACCAAAACAGAGAAAGGCAGCCTCTTTCCCTGTTTTCTATTTGTTGGGTTGTTGGAGAATCTACTTTTTAGACTTAATCACCGCGAACGCGATAGCTCCAGCAAGCGCAATAATACCTAACGTCATAGAGCTGATATGTAAATGTGGGTGCACATCAAACGCAATACTTGCGATCAACGGTGATGCTACGAAAATCAGAGAAATGATCACCAACAATATCGTCATAGGTGTTTGTTCATGATTTTTATGTTGCATATCGGCAGTCCTATTTAGAGGTTTCACCTTAAGCATAGGCCACGACATAGAAAATGCTTACAAATGGTTGAAAAAATGAACTTTAGAACTATTTGCTACTGTTAGTGAGATATGTAGCCCATACGTAAGTTCTAATTTTTCAAAAAAACTCAAATTGCAGTTAGCAGAATCACTTAAAGAAGTGCTTTTACTCAAAAATTCAATATTGATTGCAAGCTCGACAGGCGAAGTTGCTGAGGACGGTCTATTCTGATGGATATGTCAATTGTTCCAACATGTCGTTGATGTTTTCTATCAAGGAAGAAAGGATGCGCTTAAATCTGACCCAAAAAATAACTTTAGCATTTGTTGGTGCACTGGTTGTGACAACCATTTTGCTAACCACGATAACTTACTTTCGGGTATCAGGGCAGAGCCAACAAACATTGGCTGCTAGTGTTTCAAGTTATAACCAATTAGGCTCTCATGCTATTTCACTATGGTTGCAAGGCCAAAAAAGGGGAATTGAAGCATTAACCGATGTATTGGAGAAAACAACTAATAGGCAGCAGATACTAAGTCACTTAATTCAAGCCAATGAAGCCTCAAATTTCGATCTCACTTACGTAGGGATGGAGAGTGGAGAGATGTATCGTAATACGGGCATAAAAAATGATTTGCTCAACTACGACCCTCGTGTGCGTTCTTGGTATAAATTGGCTAAAGCTTCAAAAGATGTTGTTGTGACCAAACCATTTATTGGGGCAACATCAGGAAAGTTAACAATTACGATTGCAAAGGGTTTGTATCGTGGTGGAAAGTTTGTTGGTGCCGTTGGCGCGAGTGTTAATTTAGATACATTGGCGAAAGATGTATCGAGTTTACCTGCCCCAGGGCATGGGTTCACTTTCTTGATTTCTAACGATGGTTTGATTCTTGCCCATTCAAATCCCAATTTACGTAATAAACCTTATTCTGATCTCGGAGCCAATATTCCTCTTGAATCTATGCTGAATAAGTCGAGTAAATTTGGCGCGTTGGCGACGGTAGACCTTGGTGGTGAAAGCTATCTTTTCTCAACATCTGTAATAGAAGGGAGTAATTGGCTGCTTGTTATGGCCGGGAAGAAAAGCGTCATGCTAGGCCCCATCAAGAAAACGACATTATTTTTGCTATTGGCAGCTTTCATCATGATTTGTATTGTAGCCTTGACCTCAAAGCCGCTAGTTCAATATTTGCTGTCTAATTTGACTAAGGTATCTGACGCGCTCAAAGAGATTGCCAGTGGCGGAGGTGATTTAACACAAAGAATTAAGGTCAAATCTGATGATGAGGTTGGGCGCTTAGCAGATAATTTTAATCTGTTTGTGGAAAAGCTTCAGACGCTGCTGTCTCACGTACATAGTGTTACTGATAGAGTCGACAACCAAGCGACGGATACGTCACGCTCGGCAACCAAACTATCTGAAAGTGCTAACCATCAGCAAAATGAAGTGACTATGGTTGCAGCAGCTGTGACTGAAATGGCAACCGCGACGCAAGAAATCGCTTCTAGCTCAGAGCAAGCCGCAAGCGCGTCTGCGAACTCTGTTAAAATTAGTACCAAAGGGCAACAAGTAGCGAATACATGTCAGGAATCTATCAGTGATTTGGCTGATCAAGTGAATGATGCCGTGAAGATTATTCTCGAGCTCAAAAATCATGGCCAAACGATAAACTCGATTGTAAGCACGATTAGTGATATTGCGGAGCAGACGAACTTGCTTGCTTTAAATGCTGCGATTGAGGCAGCGAGAGCAGGGGAGGCCGGTCGAGGGTTTGCAGTTGTGGCGGATGAAGTTCGAGTGCTATCTCAACATACTCACAAATCGACTGAAGAAATTAACGCCATGATCACTACACTTCAGTCTACTACTCAAGATGCTGTAAAAGTCATGAACCAATGCCATGAACTCGCTCAAACCAGTGTCAGTGACGCGCAGAATGCCAGTGATTCATTCCAAGAAATCTCTCAAGCTGTCAACGATATTAGTGATATGTCTACTCACATCGCAACGGCTGCCGAGCAGCAGACTTCGGTTACCGATGAAATAGGACGTAATACGGAAGCTATTCGTGAAGTCGCTTCTGAATTCTTAACAGAGTCAGAAAGCGGTATTCGACAAGCGAATGAGTTGGCTGAGCAGTCACATCAACTACGAAAACTCCTCAAGCAGTTTAAGTTGGCCTAAAGGCCAACTGGCTTAAGCCTCAGCATAAAACTGGATGAAAAAGCCAGCTTTATGGATAAGAGAAATACAAACTTTGTCTCAGATATGCAACATATCGGGTTAGCAAAGAAATTAGCTCTGTCTATATTGTAAGAAGGATTAAACGAGCAAGGGAAGGGATCTTCACTATGATGAGTTTACTATTCCTTATCATTTTGATTGCGATGATGTGTGCTTTCAAAGGTAAGAAATGCAAGTCTTATATCTTTTTTGCTGTTGCTCTGGTGCTCAGCCTTTACTGGCTTAGACACCATGCAACTGACACCCTCTCTATTTTACTGTAAAGGAGAGGCCTCATGAATCAATCTAGAATTACACAACTCAACTGTTTAGGTGTACTTGGTATGTCAGCGGTATTGCTTGCCGCGTTTGTTATGCAGTTCTCCCTGAATGAGCTTCCTTGCCCTTTGTGTTTGTTACAACGAGTGGGCTTTGCGATGGTGATGTTTGGCTTTATGCTAAATCTCATTTATGGGCCTCAGCAGCGCCATTATGGAATCGTTCTTTTTGGAGCGATGTTTGGAGCAGCAGCAGCGCTGCGTCAAGTTTCCTTGCACGTGATCCCTGGCACACCTGGCTACGGTAGTCCTATTTTTGGTATGCATTATTATACTTGGGCTTTCGTACTATTCATGGCGACCATTTTCGCCGTCGCAATTTTATTGATATTGTGGCGAGAAGAGTGGAATAACGACGATTTTGAAATGACAACATTTGGACGTTTTGCATGTTTGCTCGCGATTTCAGTTGTTGCTTTGAACCTGATATCAACATTTATCGAGTGTGGACCTTTCCAATGTCCAGATAATCCAGTGAGCTATTGGTTTATTGATAGTATGAGTTAGCGAGTTGCTGGAATCGGTATAAGCCTGTAAGTCGGCAGAAGTTTAATGCCGACTTTTTATTTGTGTTCTCTATTTTCCTAACTGTATTTGCTGTTCTACTGAAGGCCCTTGTTGGGGATCCAATTTGATGGTTTGTGTTGGGAACGCTATGTCCGCACCATTTTCGTGTATGACGTCCAATATCTTTAGCATTACATCTTGTTTTACTTCATGAAACCGAATCCAGTTGACCGTCTTGGTAAAGGTGTAAACCATGATATCTAGGGTTGATGGTCCGAATTGGTTGAAGTTAACAATCAGGGTTTGTGTACTGTCTATGTCTGGGTGTTTCTCCAACATGGATTTAATACCATTGACAACATTTGCGACATGAGCGCTATCATCATAACGAACACCAATATTCTCGTAGATTCGACGGTTTAGCATCCTAGAGGGGTTTTCGACGACGATACTACTAAAAACAGAATTTGGGATGTACAGTGGCCTTTTATCGAATGTTCTGACTATTGTCATGCGCCAACCGATCCGTTCTACCGTTCCTTCGATTTGTCGATCTGGGGAACGAATCCAATCACCCACTTTGAAGGGTCTATCGAAATAGATCATTAAGCCGCCAAAAAAGTTAGCCAGTAAATCTTTTGCGGCTAAACCGACAATTAAACCACCGACACCACCGAATGTGAGAAGGCCGGATAGGCTTAAGCCAAAGGATTGCATAATCGTTAGCGCACCGATGACAAGGAATATAAGTCGAGTTACTTTCGCGATAGCTTGTACAGTCGTTTCATCTCGCTTTTTCTGGCTGAGGACATATTTTTCCACATTATTAATAAAGCGGATTATGATCCAAACAAAAACGGCAATGACGAGCAGATGTTTTAGTGTACTTAACCAGTTTAATTCTGATTGAAAACGACTTTGTAAAAGAATGCCAAGAGAAACGGTGGCAGGCCACAACCAAATTAGTGTGCTAACGGGCGTCTTTAGTGAATGAAGAGTAAGATTGTCCCACTGGAACTTAGTTTTATCGACAAGTGGGTCTAAACGGCTGTATATAATACGCCATGCGACCCAAGCAACAAAACTTGCTGCTGTTATAAAAATAACATTTGTATCCCAATCCGCTGGCAAAGTGCCAATATACGACGTTAATCGGGTAAATAATTCGTTCATATTGTTCCATCTTTTTGGCTGACAATCACAAAGAGCTTACTTCCATAGTAGCCCTTCACGTACTTAATTAAGCATTTTTGATAGTTCTAGCGAGATTATAATTACTAATCTAAGTTTTAAAAATCAACCTTAAACGAGTGTCTAAATTTCAACCAGACGTAGTTCACATTTTCATGTCAATTTAATGTCAGAATGTAATTTTAAAGTTTGATATGAGAAATTTATAGGAGCAAACTTAGCTCCGCTTTTTTGACGATACATAGGCAAAAATATGAGACCAAGTGATAAGCAGTTTGCGGTGATCGGTTTAGGCCGTTTCGGTTTGTCCGTTTGCAAAGAACTACAAGATGCTGGCGTGCAAGTTTTGGCGATAGACATCAACGAAGATAGAGTAAGAGAAGCATCCGCGTATGTGACTCAAGCTATCGTAGCAAACTGTACGAACGAAGATACGGTCGCCGAATTACAGTTGGCTGATTATGATATGGTAATGATCTCTATCGGTTCAGATGTCAACTCAAGTATTCTAACCACATTGGTTGTGAAAGAGTCTGGTGCCCAATCTGTATGGGTAAAAGCAAATGACAAATTTCACTTTAAAATTCTTCAAAAAATAGGGGCGGACCATATCATCATGCCAGAGCGTGATATGGGGATCCGAGTTGCTCGTAAAATGTTAGACCGACGTGTTCTCGAGTTTCATGAGCTGGGTAGTGGCATGGCAATGACCGAGATCATCGTGAGTTCTCGATTAATGGGCAAAACACTTTCAGACCTTTCACTCTGTAAAGATAAAGATTGTGATGTCCAAGTGCTAGGCTTCAAACGTGGCCCGGATATTACTAAAGCACCTGAACTGAATACGCCTCTAGAGATTGGAGACGTGATTATCATCGTTGGACCGAAAGTTACCTTGGCGAAGAAAATTAAGTCCTTATGAGTACTTACGACAGAATCAGCTCTATCTTTCCGCTAGAGCCGAGCAAAAAGAAGAAGAAAGGCAACGAACCTAGGGTCATTTTTCTTACTTTTTTAGGTGTATTGATTCCATCTGCGCTGCTACTGACACTTCCGGTATTCTCAGTCACTGGCTTAAGTGTCACCGACGCTTTGTTTACTGCTACTTCTGCTATCAGTGTGACTGGGCTGGGCGTGGTAGATGCTGGAAAGCACTTCACCACAGAAGGTCAAGTATTGTTAATGTTCTTGATGCAAGTGGGTGGCCTCGGACAGATGACACTCTCCGCAGTGTTGTTATACATGTTTGGAGTGAGATTAAGTCTAAAGCAACAAGCTTTAGCGAAAGAGTCTTTAGGCCAAGATACGGGTGTGGATATTCATAGTCTCGTCAATCAAATAGTGATTTTTGCTTTTGTGACTGAATTTATTGGCTTTGTTTTGCTCTCTCTGCATTTTGTGCCGCAGATGGGATGGGAAACTGGCATGTTTTACGCGTTATTTCATGCTATTTCTGCTTTTAACAATGCTGGATTTTCTTTGTTCTCCAACAATATGATGGGGTATGTGAATGATCCTCTTGTGTTATTGACACTGGCGGGATTGTTTATTTTCGGTGGCTTGGGTTTCACGGTGGTGGTAGATCTTGCGAAGAATTGGCGAAAAGGTTTCTCCCAATTATTACTGCATACCAAAATCATGGTTATCATGACGCCAGTACTTTTAATTTCGGGTACTGTTTTGATTTGGGCACTTGAGCGACACAATCCTCTTACACTTGGACCATTGTCTGAGTCAAGCCAATGGTTGTCCGCCTTCTTCCAATCCGCGAGTGCTCGAACTGCTGGCTTCAATACTGTTGATCTTGGACACTTTACCCATCCTGCATTACTTGTGGTTATCGTGCTCATGCTTATTGGTGCGGGTTCTACTTCAACTGGTGGTGGTATTAAAGTCTCCACATTTACCGTAGCTTTAGTCGCAACGTGGGCTTTTCTTCGCCAGAAAAAACATGTTGTTATGTTTAAGCGTACCGTCAACTGGCAAATTGTAACCAAGGCATTGGCGATTATCGTTGTGAGTGGTGCTTTATTAACTACGGCTATGTTTTTACTCATGATTACGGAAAAAGCGAGTTTTGTTAAGGTTGTGTTTGAAACAGTATCTGCGTTCTCTACTGTAGGCTTAACGGCAGGTTTAACCGAACATCTTACTGAGCCTGGTAAAATAATCTTAATTATCGTGATGATTATTGGCCGGATTGGGCCGCTTACGTTGGCATTTATGCTTGCCCGACCAGAACCGTCGTTGGTTAAATATCCAGAAGATTCCGTTTTGACTGGCTAAATAACTACATAATAAGCCTAGGTTTACATCTGGGCTTATTTTCTCCCACTAAAATGATCGCTAAGCGCTGCACGACGCGCCTTTGCTCCCCCTATACCGCCCCCCATATCAATGGTATTTTCATAACCTTTTTTAATCAGTCTTTGACTAGGTGCCTCAGGAGATATTCTTTTAAGTTGGGGAGATTTGACTGAACCTGCAACGGCATAAACAGTCACACCGCTGCCAGTTTTAATAGATATTTCTTTGCCATTGAATTGGAAGTTTGTAGTGACTAGGCGCGAATTTTTGAACACACCTATTTCACTAAGTGTAATGATGTCTGTGTCGTAGGACGGCGCACCGACTTCAATCCAGTCGCCATAAACGTGTTTTGGATCGACGTAATCTTTATAGCTAACATAAATTAGCACTGAGAACCCCATTGCCATTATGATTAGCGCACCATACATGATGTTTTTTATTGCTTTTGATCTTGTCATAGTAAGCCGAAATATGTGATCACGTGAGTGACTAAACCTAGCGATAATGCTGCGTTATATTAACTATCATCCACTCTTTGATATCGCTTCTAGTTGTCTATTGTTCAGTTAAAAGAGTGCAATTATCGCGCAATTCACTTAAAGTGATATTCAACGTTGTTTTCATAAGTATAGTCAATTCCCAAGCTATCGCTTAGGAAGCAACTTGAGATGAATAGACCCTAATAGTATGCGTTATAAAATTGACTATACTTATTTTATGACGCTCAATTGACGGGAGGTAGAATGGCTGTTGTTCCTAAGCATGATGATCAGAATCCTCGTTATGATCCTAAAAAAGATTTTACTGGCGATCAAATGCATCGTTTTACTGAAGTCGCCAATAAAGCTCAGCAGCGAAAAGAGGCACTAGGCTCGCGCAGCTCGGCTTTTTCTTCAGTAAAAGAAAAAGCGATGAGGCCAATAGTTACACCTAAAAAAGATAAATTTAATAGCTTTAGGTACGCGGCATGGTTAATTGTCGCGTGTGCGGTTGGGCTATGGTTGATGTATATGACGAGTACTTAGGCTTACTTTAGTGGAATAACGGTGGCGTTATCTTTGTCGCGTGAGCCGTCTGTTTCTGGGGTGGCATGGTTATAATAGCAATATCGATTTTTGCCACCATGTTTGGCGGCATACATCGCTTTGTCTGCACAGCGAGTCAGTTCAGAGAGTGAATCGGCATCGCTAGGAAATAGGGCTGCACCGACGCTGACGGTTAGGTCATTTATTCTTTCGGTACCTTGGTACCCATCTCGAAACAGGTTGCAAATTCTGCCGAGGATATTGTCTAAATCAGTTTTGTGCTTAACGCCATAAAGCAATAATACAAATTCGTCACCGGCAAACCTAGCAATCGAATAGTCGTGTTTGCCAGTTTTTCTGTCTTTACTTCTCACCTTATTTCCAAGCCTTCTCGCGAAGTGTTGTAAGACTTTATCGCCAATATCATGGCCATATGTATCATTGATGGTTTTAAAGTTATCAATATCGAGAAAGACCAGTGCGGTATAATCCTTTGAGTCCCTAATTTCTTCAAGCTTTTCGCTTGCCCACCTCTCAAAACTCCATCTGTTGGCCAAACCAGTGATATGGTCCATGTAGGCCAGATCTTCAATACCTTCTTGATAAAGGCTTTGAATATAGTCAATGGCTTTCGAGTAGTAATAAGATGAAATATTAAAAATGACACTAAGAGAAATTAGACTCAGGAGAAAGTGAATGCCTGAAAAGCTAGTGGGTAATAAAGTAGACGGCGTATAAGCAATAGAAACTATGGCTAACAAACAGAAAGTCGAGCTAAATATGAGCCCATTGCGAAAGTCGTTCACATAAACAAGGCAACCAACTATTGGATACAGGTACAAGAAGCGACCTGGAATTTGACCATTGTAGAATAGCAGTGCAGCACCTAAAAATAGCATGACTCCACTAAACATAAGATCGGTGCAATTGGCTTGAAAATTTCGAATTGAATACCAAGCAATTATTGAAATTAAAATCAGGCAGCCAATCTCTAACAACCCAAATCCGTATCGACCATCAACCAAATTAAGCGTTCCAGAAATAAGCAATATAATGCTGCATAATAGAGAACATAATAGCATGATATTTCGTCTTTTATTTAAGCGAATATCTGCCATTTCTTCCAAATTTGTGCCTACTAAATTGCCCATGAAACTTCTTTCTAATCCGTTAGTTTACATTTCCTCATATTAATAATAGAAGAAAATTATCATCTGAACCAAATTAACAAATAAAAATATTTCAATATGTCACTGGTTGAATATTCAAGAATAGAATAAGTGACTTACTCTAACTTGGTAGGGTTTTAGTTTTTTGAACTCACGCTCTAACTACTCATCTTATTCTTTCCATAAGGTGAGGTGACTCAAATTCATGTACCGCAATGTCAAAATAGATCGATTATACGTAGCTCATTTGGCAAACTCTGACTTTATCCAAGACCTGAGTAGTAAGATATATTCGTTACTGAGCTGATCCTGCTGACAGATAAAATAGAAGTCTTGATTTGGGTTTAGGATAGGTTCCCCTATCTGCATCAGCATCCCTTGTTCTACATAATCCCGAATAAAAATCTTATGAGTAATGAATAGGCCGAGTTGGCTGATTGCCGCTTGTAGTGCTTGTATCGTGGCGTTAAAAGATAAATTGTGACCAAAATTAGGTAAAGGTAGCCCTTTAGCATCACACCAAACTTGCCAGTCATTTGCTCGACGTTTGTTGCGAGTGATGATGGCTGGAAATTGTTGTAGTAGCTCTTCAATAGTAGTGTTTGGTGGAATGAGGTTTGGATTTGCGACCATTACTAGCTCATCGTTCCCAAGCCATTCACAATGGTAGTTTTCCCAGTCGTCACTGCGGCCAAGGACTAAAGCGACGTCAATCCCTTCTTGTTCAAGCGAAAACGTATCCACCAAATTAGATATCCGGATATCTAATGTGTTTGAGAATTGGTTAAATCGTTCCACTCTCGGGATCCACCAATGCATAGCAAGAGAATGAACCATGTTAAGTGTGAGTCGGTGCGAATGTTTTTTATCTACTAGCGCTTGAGTTGCGTTAACGATTTGCTCGAGAGCGGGCGCTATTTGTTTGTAATATTGTCTTCCTTGCGCGTTGAGTACAACCATCCTGTTGACACGTTGAAACAGTTCCATTCCAAGGTATGTTTCTAAAGATTTGATCGATTGACTTACCGCTGAATGACTGACATTGAGCTTATCCGCAGCCTCTGACATGCTGCCCGTTTCTGCTACCGCCACGAATGAATAGAGCGATTTTAATGGTGTGATTTTATTCATTGTAAGTTTTACTTAACTATTTGGTTAATATTAATCGTTTTTATCTATTCAAGCACTTCTTTACAATTTGTTTATGTAAAGGAGAACTTATGACACGTCAACTTTTACCAATATTATTTGTACTTTCATCGACTTTTAGTGTGTCGTTGAATGGGCTATTGTCTAAATTTCTTACTGAGCAAATCAGCCTAGAGTGGCTTGGTTTTCTTAGATTTTTTCTGCCTGCGGTGTTGTTAATGACGATTCTATTATGCTCGAAACTCAGGCTTCCTCCAAAAGAACTTGTACTACCACTTTCAATGCGAGCGCTTTGTATCGCGGGCTGCCAGTTGTGTTTTATTTTCTCTCTATCTCAATTGAGCTTAGTTGAAAGTGTTGTGCTTTTTGGTACAGGGCCACTATTTATACCCGTGTTAGAAAAACTAATATTTTCTGTGAGATTGAAAGCGAGCACAATTATCGCCTTGGCAATGACATTTATTGGTGTTTTGATGTTGTCTGGTAATTTATCGGGCTTTACCTTTAAGCCTGCATTGTTGGTGGGGCTTTCTGCTGGACTATTTAATGCAGGATCACAGTTAAGCCTGCATCGGGCGACGAAAAGTGACTTGGGGCCAGTAGAAATCAACGCATGGACACTTGCTTTGGCGTCAATTGTATTCGTTCCTGTTCTGGGGCTAGGTTTTGTACTAAATCATGGCTTAAGCTTTAAAACGGGTAACTCTAATGACTTAATTCTTGTTGTTGGACTATTTGCTGTCTCTATATTAATTATTAACACCCAAATATTTAGAGCAAAGGCATACAAGTTGGTAGAGTCTAGTTCTCAGTTAGCACCGTTTCTCTTTACTAATTTACTTTTTGCATCGATTTGGCAAGTCACCTTTTTTAACGTCAAATTTAGCGAGTTGCAGCTTGCGGGGCTGATTGTTATCGTTACTGCAAACGTATTCAATGTATTGACACCTACAGTTGTTGAAAAATGGCAGCATAGAAAACTTCAGGAGGTAAATTAGGGGGCTACAAGCCCTTAAGTGTAGATATAGCGGAACGTTAGGTTCAAGCGCTCTTGTCTGCTAAGGCGGGTTTTGGGCAAGCTGTGTTGCCAAAAGTGCTGAGTGGATTGAGCCATGATGAGTAAAGATCCATGGGTTAATTCTATTTTTATTTTTTCTTTAGTGTTGATGTGTTTTAGTTGGAAAGTGCGAGTTTCTCCTAAGCTGATCGATGCGATAGTCGGGTTTCTACCTAGTTCTGGTTCATCATCCGAGTGCCACCCCATTGAGTCGTTACCGTCTCTATACAAGTTTACTAGTACAGAGTTGAATTGTTGATCACAGGTTTCTTCACATAGCTTTTTCAAAAGTAGTAAAGAGTTTGTCCAAGGTTGCGGGGATAGATTGAGGCCAGAATAGGAGTAGCTGACATCACCATGCCAAGTTTGTAGCCTTGGTTGCAATCGCTTTTGGCCCCAAATAGTGATGTATTTTTGTTCAAAGAAAAGTTCTTTTTTGAGCAGCAAGAACATGTTGCTTGCCTCAGGTTCACTCAAAAAGCGAGGGGACCAATACAATAATCCATCCTTAATTGGTATCCATTCTCCGCTGTTAGTTTGGGTGTCAAATAAGTCCATTTTTTCTTTCTATTCTATATCGAGGATGTATTCGTAGCAGTCAATATAACGGCCGGAAATCTTAGCGTAATTTCGAAAAGATCTGGTTCGGTTAAAGCCATTCTTTTCTAACACTTTTTGAGAAGCGGTATTATGTTTAGAGACGATGGCAACGAAATTAGTGATATTAAACTGACGATTAGCCAAAGATATGATCTGTTTCGACGCATGGCTGGCGATACCATTTCCTGAATGATTTTCTGCGACACGGTAACCAAGCAGCGCACATTTTCTACTGGTATCTAAACTGTGTAGATTCACCCGTGCAACAATACTGCCTTGGTGATTTCTGACAATAAGAGGGAGCATTGTTTGGCATTTATACATCAATAAACACTCTGCGATATGATCTAAAACGCCCTCGAGACTAAAAAATGCGCTTTCTCTAGGCTGAATTTGAGCCTCAAACCAAGCCCTATTTTCCGTCTCAAACCTAAGTAGTTCGTTTGCATCATCTTTCTTTAGAAGTGCAACCTGAATATTCTCCATTCACCGTCCTTTAACATCTGAAGTTGACATTTTTATCTTAGCTTAGATTGTTAACGAATCCGTCAACAGGCTCTAAACTTTAATGCATTGAACCATTCAATGGTATCGGTATTAGATAAATTTTGCTTTGGTACCAACTTAGAGGAGAAGAGTATGAGGAAGTTGTCAGAGTGGCTTTCAGAGTATTCTTATAACCATAAAAATTCCGTTAATGCAAAAATCCACCAAGTAACAGCACCTGGAGTTTTTGTTGCACTTATTGGGTTGATATGGTCAATACCTTCAATTGAGTTGTCTGAGTTGCGTGTCAGCTGGGTTTGGGTTTTTGCCGTTGTCGTTTTAGCGTTTTACTTTAAGTTATCTATCATGGTGTTCATTATGATGTTTGGCTTTTTGGTTGCAGCAGCAGCTTTGGTCTGGTCTCTATCTATACTACAAATACCACTTTTCCACCTGTCACTTGGTTGTCTATCGCTTTTTTGGCTAGCGCAATTTATAGGCTATAAAGTTGAAGGGATCATGCCATCTCTTAGACAACGGTTAGAGTTCGTGTTGATTGGCCCTATTTGGGTCTTTTATAAATAAAGTGAAGTTATTGAATTGCAATATGCAAAGTAATAGCTGGTATTTTCGTTATAATTCGCAAATTGCAATTAATTTATGCATCATCATTCCATGAAACCAGTTGAAACCAATGGAAAAAGGTATATTTAGTTACTTTTTATATATTGGCACGCTATATGCTTTACTCATAACAACCCTTATTAAGCCGAGGGTTACCTAGCCAACTGACGTTGTTAGTGAACCAATTTGTTCACAATTTATATCCGCCAATCACGCTTATTGTGATTGGCTTTTTTCTTTTGGCTGCTAAATAATGTTTTCTCCATCGCATTTGCTATAGCAACTTGGCTTTCGTGGACATACGGCCCCACGAGAACAAATCAATCTAGCGTTAGACTCAATACCTCTTTCGATCCAATTAATATTCAGAATTTTAGCGATTGTGGTGAATTCTTTTTTAATGTGACGAGGAATCACTGTGCTTCCACCACTTTCGACGCAGGAGTTTTTGAGCTCTTCAGCTATTTGTCGAGAGTCTCCACCTTGCGCATCTATCGCAGGGTTTAGGTCAATACCAGCGCAAAGAACTCGGTTGTTACCAGCTGGATCAGTCATGTTGACTGATTCGCAGCAGTAGATCCTAGGTTCGTCGCCAACGTTTAAGATGGATATTTGTGAGGAGCTACTTTCTTGTGGCTCAGAGAGCCTCCTAAATACCGCCCAGTGTTGGCACGGATCATTGACTTTGCGCATATTCCCCCAAGGTAGAGGAATACCATTACCACGGTAGACGGCTTTAAGCTTATTTTGTCCATAGGCATCAAAGTAGTGCCAATGTGGATAAGGAGACACAACAGTCATACGTCTCATCGCGACTGATGGTGATACTCCCGCTTTTTTGTGGACTTCGATCTCGTACCCAGTTCGGTCCAGTAGCTGTCGGAAGGGGACTTTTGGGCAAAGGAGGGCTCCTGCGAAAAAGCTTGATTCAAAATCTCTCCAAGCGAGCAAAATATCTTTTGAGTTTAACTCGGAGGAGTTTTGAGCTGGCTCGTTGCTTTCCCAAGTGTTGGTGTGTCCTACGGATAAAACACTCTTTAACCCTTCTTTGCTATGCAAAATACAGTGTCCGACATAGACAGCTAAGTCATATTTGAGCCTAGTAGGATAGTTTTTTAAGATCTCGTTTAAGTAGATGGTGGTAGGCGGTTCAAAAAACGAAGTGATTAATTGTTTCGCACTGACCCCGAGTTCATCAACGACATCTTGCGGTGTTCGGTTTACCCAACGGATACTGATACCTAAGCTCTTCGCAATATCGATTAAGTCGTCAACCGCTAAGTTGAGGCGTTTATGGCCAACTTCTTCAGCCGCACGCTCTAGATCAGGGAAGTGGTTTTGGTTTTTCTCTTGATGTGCACGAATCAGTAAGTGCGCGAACTGTCGACCTGTAATACCCGTTTGAGAAAGCATTTCAGGAATTGCGATTTGTAAAATTTCATTTGAGAATAGGAAACTTGGCTCTAAAGCCATACCACTGATCCCGCCGCGATTACCTTTGTCTGGCGTAATTTCACTTTCTTCTGGTTCATCATCCAAGAACCAAGCAGGCTCTTTTTGAAACACTTCAGCGATGACTTCGAGCATGTCTACACTAGGGACACGTTTACCTCGCTCAATCATTGAAAGATAAGAAACAGAAGGCGCATAGTCAGGGTTTAAGCGAATACATCTCGCCGACAAATCCTCCATCGTTAAGTGGTTGCGTTTTCTTAGGTTGCGAATCTTGGTACCCAAGAAATGAGATTGACGAACTAAGCTTTTTGACAACGACATTTTGTAAAATTCACACTGTAAAATTTTTGTTGTGAAATTGTAGTAAAAAATTAGCTAATCTACATAGTAAGCAAAATCACAAAATTGCGAAGTCAAGAATATTAGATATAAATTATTTGCTTCATTGCGGAGTTTTTAGAAATATCCTGAGGGGAAGACTATGAATATGCTGACTTTTGGTAACAATGACATTCAAGAACAGGACAAGCCGTTTATCGCTGAAGCAGTGTTTGCCGTGGAAACCATTAGCGCAAATAAGCAGCAAGAGAAACAGCAAAAGGCTAAGCAGTTACTCGATACGATATTCCCTCTAGAGAATGGTTCACATCAAGATGTCACTTCTTATGTGATTGACTATCGACACGTTATGGCATATTTCAAAGATGGTAGCCACAGTGGTTTGAAACATCCAAAGCATTTCGTTGCTTACAATGGTGAAAAAGAAGATCCATCATCAATTTTGTTGAAAGATTCAGCAGGTAGCCATGTAGAAGTGATGTTAGGTCGTCACAAAGGTACAGGGAGTATTGAATTTATTGATATTGCAGACATCCAGCTTGAGACTTGCACAAAGTTAGCGATGGGGTCGAGTGAGTCATCTATTGCAGCTATGCGTCACTGGGTCAGCTTGATTAAAGGTGATGAGCTTGGAAAGCCAAAAGTTTGTAGTGAAGACAAAGAGTTCGTTTCAAAAAGTGGCGAGGACTATAGTTTAGAATACTGCTACAAAATTTAATTTAAAGTCGATTAAATAGTTTCCTAATAAAAAACGCCAAACTTTTTGTTTGGCGTTTTTTATTAGGAAACTATCAATATATCTATCTGAAAAACAGTTGTTTTCTACCATTTCATGCATTGAGTAAAATTTGATATAGAATTATAGGTACCTAAACAAATCCCGCGCTGAAGGGAAGAGGAGAGTTTGGGTTGTTGAAAATGTGAAATGGTATTGGCATGGAAGAGAAAAATCACTTGGTTGTTGGAGATCACGTAAAGCCTAATGATGGTATGTTTGACTTGATGTTCGATCATCTACCAATTATGGATGTCATGCTTGTGGATTACGACAACGGCGTTGCTGAATGTCAATATTACGATCAGTACCAGCAGAAACACTCACACATCTTACTTCTTTCAGTATTAGAAAAAGTCTCAGAGTAAAGCCGCCGAGCAAGTATCATAGCAGCTACATAGTCCTCTTGCTTCCTAGCAAAATTTAGCTGTGCCATTAGCTAACATAGAAATTAATGATAAATTTGTTATTGATGGGAAAAGAATCTGTCGCTTGCTAGGTTTTACTACTATTTTTTATCTTATCCCTTAAACAAAAGAAGGCATGTATGATGACAGGGAATTCATCAAAGTCGTGGCTTCGAATCTCCTTAATGTTTTTAGCGTATGCGCTCAGTGGTCAAGCATTTTCAGGAATAAAAGAAGCTAAGAGTTGGATAGATAGGGAATTTAAGCAAAGCACGTTAACTAGACAACAGCAGCTAGAAGAAATGGCGTGGTTTGTTGAAGCCGCGAAGCCATATCAAAATATCACGGTGCGAGTCGTATCAGAGCGCATTGATACCCATTGGTATGAAGCGAACACTTTAGCTAAAGCCTTTGAAGATATCACGGGTATAACGGTCATTCATGAAATCACTGGCGAAGATGATGTTGTTAAGAAAATATCAACGCAGGTGGAATTGGACTATAGCATCTATGATGCTTACATTAACGATAGTGATTTGATAGGCACTCATTATCGATCAGGAAAAGTCGTTTCTCTAAGTGATTTTATGAAAAATGAAGGTAGAGAGGTGACACTTCCAACACTTGATATTGATGACTTTATAGGGATCCGTTTTACTACAGCCCCTGATGGCAAAATTTATCAACTTCCCGATCAACAGTTTGCCAATTTGTATTGGTATCGACATGATTGGTTCTCTCGCCCAGATCTTAAAACCCAATTCCGCAGTATTTATGGCTATGAATTAGATGTGCCACAAAATTGGTCAGCATATGAAGATATTGCTGAGTTTTTCACCGTTCATGTGAAAGAGATTGATGGGGAAAAAGTTTATGGTCATATGGATTATGGTAAGTATGACCCTTCTCTGGGGTGGCGTTTTTCCGATGCTTGGTTATCTATGGCGGGCGCAGGAGATAAGGGCTTGCCAAACGGAACACCGGTAGATGAATGGGGAATTCGTGTTGAAGGTTGTCACCCTGTCGGCTCTTCAGTGGAGAGGGGCGGAGCACTTAATAGTCCGGCAGCTGTCTATTCAATTCGAAAATATAACGAGTGGTTAAAAAAATACGCGCCGCCAAAGTCTTATACCATGAATTTTACGGAAGCCGGTGTCTGGCCTGGACAAGGGAATATTGCACAGCAAATTTTTTGGTATACCGCTTTTACCGCTTCTTTAACGGCCCCCAGCTTACCCGTTACCAATTCAGATGGTACGCCGAAATGGAGAATGGCCCCCTCTCCTAGAGGTGCTTATTGGCAGCAAGGGATGAAACTAGGGTATCAAGATGTAGGAGCATGGACATTCCTCACAAGTACGCCATTGCAGCGACGAAAAGCAGCATGGCTTTACGCTCAGTTCTTAGTATCAAAGACAGTGTCATTGAAGAAAACGTTGGTAGGGCTTACGCCTATTCGAAACTCTGATATTCATTCAGAGTTAATGAGTAAGGTGGCTCATAAATATGGAGGGCTCATTGAGTTTTATCGAAGTACAGCTCGAAATGTGTGGACGCCAACGGGTACGAATGTGCCAGACTACCCTAAGCTAGCCGATCTATGGTGGAAAAATATCGCTTTAGTTTCAAATAATTCTTTAAGTCCTCAACAAGCGATGAATAAAATGGCGGACGAGATGGACGAACGGCTTAAGAAGCTTGCGCAAGGGGGGCAGCAAGCTTGTGCTCCTAAACTCAACGAGCGCAGATCTGCGAGTTATTGGCTATCAAAACCTGGAGCTCCGAAACCCAAACTAGAAAATGAAAAACCTCAAGCAATAACACTTTCTTATGAAGAGTCATTGAAGGCGTGGGATTAGGAGATTTATGAAAAATTGGATAACACTATTGATTATTGCTTTTAGTAGTATGGCGTCGTCAGGTCTACAAGCTAAAACGTTTACTTTACTGACCGACTCTTTACCCCCTTATGCCCATAAAAAAAATGGACAATTGACTGGCGCTGCTGTTGAGGTGGTATCCCAACTATTCAAGAATGCTAAATTAGATTATCAAGTTAGAATTGTTCCTTTGAAGCGTGCCTATACCAATGCTCTTGATAACCCCAATACTTGTGTTTTCCCGGTTCAGCGCAACCAAGAGCGTGAAGCACAATTTCATTGGGTCAGTCCTATACTGATTACTCAAACCGCTTTTTACACAAATTCAAACTCAGAAGTTGACATCCGAACCCTCAATGATGTCGCGAAACTTAACATAGGTTCTTACTTAGGAAGTGCGACAGCACAGTATTTGGAAGGGCAGGGTTTTAAAGTCGAAAAAACGACACGCGACGAACAAAATATATTGAAACTTCGTAGTCACCGTATAGATGTGTGGGCAACAGACGTGTTGGTTGCGAACTATTTATTGAAGCAAGCTTCAATGAGTGGTGATATTAAAGCTAGGCTAGCTTACTTTAGCACCTTACGTGGTTTGGCTTGCAATAAGAATATTTCATTGGGAGAGCTTGAGGGTTTGTCTGAAGAACTTAGGAAAATGTATCTAAACGGAACGATTGAAAGAATAATGAAAAAATATACAGATGGCGATTAGTTTATAATTATTAGAAATTAACATTTGAAGTTATTTCAAAATATATGGATGTTTTGAAAGTTAATTCTAATTATCTTAACTTATATAGTAAACTATTCTTTTAAAATCTTACTACGAAAATTAAGCTTTTATGCAAGATATATAAAATACAATAAGTTATATCTTTATCTGGTCGTAAAACTAATTTCAATTCAACAAAGTGTCTATTGATACGTGTGCTTTGGCATATAAGATGTTACAAAAAGTAATAGCTCTATTCTATCTTGTAATATTATCTTTAAGCAGTTAGTATTCTACCCAATAAGATTGAAAATATAATTCTAAAAAGATGTGACTTTAATATAATATTGTTTGTTGAGTGTGGCTGTGATAGAAAAAATTGAAGATATTAGTATTAAAAATATTAGATACTTTGTCAGTGTTTATGAACTAGGAAGTATATCTAAAGCAGCTCAAGACTGTAATGTTTCGCAACCTACGATTTCTAAGAGTTTAAAAAGCATAGAAAAGCAATTTGGTGCGATTTTATTTAATCGCGATACTCGTTTATTTTCTCCTACGGATGTTGCAAAGCAGCTATATCCTAAGTGCACAGAGTTGTGTTCTTCTGCCCAAGCGATATGTAATGAGCTTGATGTGATTACAAAAGGTGATTTTGGTGAAATCAAGATAGGCTTTGGTAAAGTTATTGCTCCTTTAGGAAGTATGCTGATTTCAAAGATAATTTCTGAAAAATTCAAAGACGTTCGAGTTTCGGTAATGGGAGCAAACCCGTCAAAATTGCATCGTAACCTTTTACAAGGAAATATAGACTTCTTTATTTGTCACTCGGAAGCACAACAGATGCTAACAAATGTAGAGCAGCTTGTGTGTAAGCCTTTAATCGGTGTTGAAGTTGATGCTGTAGCTTCGCCGAAAGCGGCGTTCCTCAATTCCGAATTAGATATCACGCAATATCCTTGGACCTTTCCACAAGTTGAGGTGTTAAAAACCTCAAAAAGCAGTTTTTACGTCAATTACTTTCAGAAGATTCAATCGAATGGCAGCATACTATACGAAATTGATAATCCAGAAGCTCGGATTAAGCTTGCGTTGTCTGGACAGGCTGCAACGGTTTCTTCGTCTATTCACACAAAAAAATATATTAAAAATGGGCAGCTGAAAAAGCTTCCCGTTGAAATCGAGGATTTTCCGTTGTCCACTTTTCACTTAAGCACTAAGCCTCTGTGCCACAAGGCTAATCAGATAGTGGAATTACTGAAAAGCTATATAGAAATTCTTCATCGTTAGGCCTAATCGTACTATTTGTTTAATGTACTCGCTAATAGCTTCAAGAGGCATTATCATCTGAGGCAAGATAAATTTAGAAATGAAGTAAACTATGTCTTTTCCCCCTTGCCCTAAATGCGATTCAGAATTTGTTTATCAAGATCAAGGTCATTTAGTTTGTCCAGAATGTGCCTATGAATGGGATCCAACTGAAATCTTAGCTGAGAATGAAGCTTTATCGGTAAAAGATGCCAATGGCACTTTATTGCAAGAAGGTAACAAAGTCACATTGGTAAAAGATCTAAAAGTAAAAGGCAGTTCGCTAGTGCTGAAAATTGGCACCAAAGCCGTCATCAGGCGAATTGTAGAAGGCAAGGATCACCAACTCGATTGTAAAGTTGATGGTGCTGGAGAGATGATGGTAACCGCGAAGTTCGTCAAAAAAGCATAATGGCAGTAATTTGCTGTTAAGTGAAACAAAAAGGCGAACCAAGTGGTTCGCCTTTATTATAATGTCGAAACTTTTCAACTTACTCTTCTTCGTAGTTCTCAATACTTGGGCAAGAACAGATTAAGTTACGGTCGCCGTATACGTTGTCTACGCGGTTAACCGTTGGCCAGTATTTCCAGATCTTAGTTGACGCTGTCGGGAAAGCGCCTAGCTCACGTGGGTAAGGGCGGTTCCATTCGTCCGATGATAGGTCAACTTGAGTATGTGGTGCGTTAACAAGTGGGTTGTTGTCCAACGGCCATTTACCTTCTTTCACTGCGGTCATTTCATGACGAATAGCAATCATTGCTTCACAGAAACGATCTAGCTCTTCTAAATCTTCCGATTCAGTTGGCTCAATCATCAGAGTGCCAGCAACAGGGAAAGACATAGTTGGCGCATGGAAACCGTAGTCCATTAAGCGTTTTGCGATATCTTCTTCACTGATGCCTGTCTCTTCTTTCAGTGGGCGAATGTCGATAATACATTCGTGAGCAACACGGCCGTTTGTGCCACGATAAAGAACAGGATAGTGAGGAAGAAGTTTCTCCATCACATAGTTGGCATTTAGGATAGCGACTTTAGTTGCTTCAGTCAGGCCTTCTTCACCCATCATGGCAATGTATGCCCATGAGATAGGTAGGATAGACGCACTGCCTAAATCTGCCGCAGAAACTGCGTAGTCTTTACCTTGAACGCCGTTCTCAATGTGTCCCGGTAGGAAAGGAGCTAGGTGAGATTTTACACCGATAGGACCCATGCCTGGGCCACCACCACCGTGTGGAATGCAGAATGTTTTGTGAAGGTTCAAGTGCGACACATCTGAGCCAATAAAGCCAGGTGAAGTTAAACCAACTTGAGCATTCATATTTGCGCCATCAAGATAAACTTGGCCGCCGGCTGCGTGCACTCTTTCGCACACTTCTTTTACTTGCTCTTCGTACACACCGTGTGTTGAAGGGTAAGTGATCATGATGCTTGATAGGTTATCTTTATGTTTCTCAATTTTCGCCTCAAGATCAGTCATATCGATATTGCCGTCAGCATCGCATTTAACAACCACCACCTTCATTGAAACCATAGAAGCGGTAGCCGGGTTTGTGCCGTGAGCAGAGCTTGGGATTAAGCAAACATTACGGTGACCTTCACCACGGCTTGCGTGGTAGCGTTGAATCGCGATTAAGCCAGCGTATTCACCTGATGCGCCAGAGTTTGGCTGTAGCGAGAAGCCATCGTAGCCAGTAATTTCGCAAAGCTTTTGCTTAAGATCTTCTGCTAGGGCAGTGTATCCCGCCGCTTGTTCTAATGGTGCAAATGGATGAATCGCGCCGAACTCTGGCCAAGTCACGGGAATCATCTCAGCAGCAGCGTTAAGTTTCATTGTGCAGCTGCCAAGTGGGATCATTCCGTGAGTCAGTGAAAAGTCTTTGTTTTCTAGCTGCTTAAGATAACGCATCATCTGTGTTTCACTGTGGTGCGTATTGAAAACAGGATGAGTTAAGAATGAAGATTCACGGCGGCAGTTCTCTGGGATCGCCGCAAATTCGTTTTGTTCGATTTCTGTAGAAAGAGCAGCAACGTCTTCTTTAATACCAAAAACGTCAAATAGTGCTGTGATATCTGCAACAGTGGTTGTCTCATCGAAACTGATACCGAGTTGATCTGAGAAGTTGCGTAGGTTGATATCGGCTTTTTGTGCCTTTTGATAAATATCGGCTGTTTTGTTACCGGTGTTAATCGTGATGGTATCAAAGAAGCTGTTGTGAGCGAGCTCGTAGCCAAATTTTGTCAAACCAGCTGCAAGAATTGCAGTCATGTGGTGAGTACGACGAGCGATGGTGCGCAAGCCTACTGAACCGTGGAACACTGCATAGAACGCAGCCATGTTAGCCAGTAGTGCTTGAGCGGTACAGATGTTTGATGTGGCTTTTTCGCGGCGGATGTGCTGCTCGCGAGTTTGCATTGCCATACGTAGAGCTTGGTTGCCATTTGTGTCGATTGAAACACCAATAACACGGCCTGGCATTGTACGCTTATGTTTGTCACGTGTTGCCATGAATGCAGCATGTGGACCGCCGTATCCCATTGGAACACCGAAACGTTGAGCTGAGCCGATAACAACGTCCGCACCCATTTCGCCCGCAGGTTTTAGTAGAGCGCTAGCAAGTAAATCAGTTGCAACTGCGACCAACGTTTTGTTGGCTTGAGCTTTTGCAATAATGTCTGTTAGATCGCGCACTTCACCTGTTGTGCTTGGGTATTGCACTAATGCGCCGAACACGTCTTGTTCTGGTAGTGAATCTAGAGCGCCAATATGAACCCCAAAGCCAATATATTCAGCACGTGTTTTCACTACTTCAATAGTTTGCGGGTGAACATCGTCTGCAACAAAGAAGACTTTACTCTTACTTTTGCCAGCGCGCTTACATAGCGTCATGGCTTCCGCCGCTGCTGTTGCTTCATCAAGAAGTGATGCGTTGGCGATTTCCATGCCTGTAAGATCCATCACCATCTGCTGGAAGTTCAACAGAGCTTCAAGGCGACCCTGAGATATTTCTGGTTGGTATGGTGTGTACGCAGTGTACCAGCCTGGATTTTCGAGCACATTGCGTAAAATGACGTTCGGAGTAAAGGTATTGTAGTAGCCCTGACCGATGAAAGTACGCTTAACTTGGTTTTGGTTAGCAAACGCTTTCATTGCCTCTAACATATCGGCTTCGCTTTTTGCTTCAGTAAGCGACATTGGCTTTTCGATACGAATTTGGCTAGGGACAGTTTCGTCAATTAATGCGTCTAGATTGGCCACATTGATAGCGTCCAACATTTTTTGTTGGTCTGCTTTGTTTGGGCCATTGTGTCGGCCAACAAATTCATTTTGCGTTCCCAATTGCTTGAGAAGCGAGCTGTTCAATAAATCAGTCATGGATCCTTTACCTTCTAAAGGTTCAGTTACCAGCAGTAATAAATCACTGCAAGTGATACTTTTAATTATATCAATTGGTACAAAAACTAGAACCTGTAAAAAAGCTGCCCAATTGGGGCAGCTTTATATTGTGTTTATAATTACTCTTCTTCGATAGAGTTTTCGTATTCTTCAGCGTTTTTCAGGTTATCAAGCTCAGAAGCGTCAGACATCTTGACTTTAACGATCCAACCACCTTCGTATGGTTCTTCATTGATAAGCTCTGGACTGTCTTCAAGCTCTTCATTAACTTCAACAATTTCACCAGTAACTGGCGCGTAAATGTCAGAAGCCGCTTTAACAGACTCTACTAAAGAGAAGCTATCACCTGCGTCAATCTCAGCTTCAATTTCAGGTAGGTCTACAAATACCACATCACCTAGCATCTCTTGTGCGTGTTGTGAAATACCGATAGTTACAGTGCCGTCGCCGTTGTCTTTAACCCACTCGTGACTATCTGCGAACTTCAGTGTGTTATCCATTGCTTTATCTCCAAAAAAATAGCTATAAGGATGTCAATTAGTTACTGGTAAAGAGGGAAGCGACGGCAAAGTTCTTTGACTTGCTTACGAACTTTTCCTTCGACGTCGGAGTTGCCTTCAGGGCTTTCAACTAGCCCATCTAAAACGTCGCCGATCCACTCACCAATGAGTTTAAATTCTTCTGCGCCAAAACCTCTGCTGGTTCCAGCGGGAGTACCCAAGCGAATACCCGATGTAATCATAGGCTTTTCAGTGTCGAATGGGATGCCATTTTTATTACATGTGATCCCAGCACGTTCAAGTGCTTCTTCAACTTGATTGCCTTTCAGGCCTTTTGGACGAAGGTCAACCAACATTAGATGGGTGTCGGTACCGCCAGTCACAATATCGCACCCGCGAGTTTGCAATACTTCAGCGAGAACTTTTGCGTTGTTGATCACTGAATTGATGTAAGTGCTAAACTCAGGGCCCATTGCTTCACCGAATGCTACCGCTTTTGCAGCAATAACGTGCATCAGTGGACCACCTTGAAGGCCAGGGAATACTGCCGAGTTAATCTTCTTAATGATGTCTTCATGATTGGTTAGAATCATGCCGCCACGTGGGCCACGTAGCGTTTTGTGAGTTGTTGTTGTTACAACGTGAGCATGAGGCAGTGGACTAGGGTGTGCGCCAGTTGCAATTAGACCAGCGATATGTGCCATATCAACCATTAACAATGCGCCAACTTCATCTGCGATGGCTCTGAATTTAGCAAAATCGATGGTACGTGGAATAGCTGAGCCGCCTGCAATAATAAGTTGAGGTTTGTGTTCAATGGCAAGTTCACGAACAGCATCATAATCGATTTCAAGAGTGTCACGATCCACGCCATACTGCACGGCGTTGAACCATTTACCCGATAGCGCTGGACGTGCTCCGTGAGTTAAATGGCCTCCTGCATCCAGTGACATGCCTAAGATTGTGTCTCCCGGTTGGAGTAGTGCAAGCTTGACTGCGCCATTGGCTTGAGCGCCCGAGTGAGGTTGAACGTTTACGTACTCACATTTAAAAAGTTGTTTAGCGCGCTCGATAGCGATTGCTTCTACTGTGTCTACGTGTTCGCAACCGCCATAGTAGCGACGGCCCGGATAGCCTTCAGCGTATTTGTTTGTTAAGCAGGTCCCTTGAGCTTGCATCACAGCTTTAGAGACGATGTTTTCTGATGCAATTAACTCTATCTGGTCATTTTGCCTATGATGCTCATTTTGTACTGCAGCGAATACAGCATCATCGGTCGCAGATAGATTAGTGGTGAAAAAGCTTTCTAAGCTGTGATTGTTGTATGTTTGGTTCATATGCTAAGGACCTTCCTATTTGTTAGCACACCAATTGGTTCTGTTTGTATTTGGTGTGCTAGGCCAATCTAACAACTGCACGTTGACTCGGAATTGTACGAGCCAAAGCAGGCAACTTAATTCCCTAAAAGTTGGGCAAAAGTGACCAAAGTAAATGTTAACACTGTCACTTGCTCGAAACCGAGCTTGTATCTCATCATCTAACAAGCCAGTAACATACCTTGAGTGTCACCAACAATCAATCAAAAATTTCCTATAGGAAACATGAATTCTTTTAAAGTAGGTCAAAGTACGCTTTAATACAACACAAGAGTGATTGAAGCATTCTGACTTTTTGGCCAGAGCTGGCTGTATATTTGGAGCCTAAAATTAAGAGGGAAAGGCATGTCTAAAGACATCTTAAGTGAATATCCGTCGATGAAATTAGCAAGGGAGTCTGCTGAGGAAAACATCGCTCCAATGCAGTTGGGTGAGCGTATAAAGCAGATTCGTTCCAAACTGGGAATCACTTTGGAAGAGGCTAGCCAGCGCACCGGACTTGCTCGTTCTACGTTGAGCAAGATCGAAAACGAACAAATTTCTCCTACTTTTCAAGCAATGCAAAAACTGGCTAATGGTTTGCAAATAGATATGCCTCAACTATTTGAACCACCTAAGAAAAAAGTCGCTACTGGCCGTCGAGATTTAAATCGAAATGGAGAAGGAAAGCCGCATCCGACACCTACTTACGAACATGAATTACTCGCAACTCAATTGTCTAATAAGAAGATGATGCCGTTTAAAAGTCGTGTTCGAGCACGCAGTTTTGAAGAGTATAACGACTGGGTGAGACATGATGGTGAGGAGTTTTTACTTATTCTTTCTGGAGAGATCTTGTTTTATTCAGAATTCTATGAACCGGTGAAGATGGCCGAAGGCGACAGTGTGTACTATGACGCCAATATGGGACATGTGCTGGTGTCCGTCAGTGAACAAGACGCGCATATTTTATGGGTGACAGCAAGATAGTGATTTGGGAATCTAAATTTCCAATAGTGAAGGCAAACGATTGCTAAATTTCAAGCAAACGTTTGCTATGGAGGTGCGTAGATTGAAGATATACTTATTTTCTACGGCATCAATTAATCATGATTAGTAATGTATTTGTATTGTAAATGTTAATTAAATGAGTTTGTCTTAGTTTTTTGACTTGTTAAGAACAAAAAAGCAGGGCATGCTTGTTGATTATTGGAAACACGAAAAACCTAAAGTAAATTTCGCTTGCTTGGGTAAACAATAACTAAAACTGGATAAGGGTAAACTCGACAGGTCGAGTTAGGCTTATTATGGAGAACACAATGACTCAAGAAAATGAACAGCTATTGCAGACACCACTATTTTCTCTGCATGTTGAATGTGGTGCGAAGATGGTCCCGTTTGCTGGCTATGAGATGCCAGTTCAGTATCCATTGGGTGTAAAAAAAGAGCATTTGCATACTCGTGATGCTGCAGGGTTGTTTGACGTATCACACATGGGACAGCTAAGGCTGCACGGTGAAGGTGCCGCCAAACTGCTAGAGTCATTGGTTCCTGTCGATATTATTGATCTTCCTGAAGGTAAGCAGCGTTATGCGTTCTTTACCAATGAGCAGGGTGGTATTTTAGACGACTTGATGGTCGCTAATTTTGGTGACCACCTTTTCCTAGTTGTGAATGCAGCTTGCAAAGCGCAAGATATCGTACATATCTCAAAACACCTACCAGAAAATGTAAAACTAGAAGTGATTGAAGACAGGGCATTACTTGCGTTGCAAGGTCCGAAAGCCGCTGAAGTGTTAGCTGATATTCAACCTGAAGTCGCGGATATGTTGTTTATGGACATCAAAAAGACGCTAATTGATGGTATTGAGTGCTACGTGAGTCGCAGCGGTTACACTGGTGAAGATGGCTACGAAATCTCTGTACCTAGTGAGCAAGCTGAAGCGCTGGCGCGTAAATTGACTTCCTATGATCAAGTTGAATGGATTGGCTTAGGTGCGCGTGATTCTCTTCGTTTGGAGTGCGGACTTTGTTTATACGGCCATGACCTAGATACAACTACGACGCCTGTTGAAGCTAGCTTACTATGGGGAATCAGCAAAGTTCGCCGCGCAGACGGCGAAAGAGCGGGTGGCTTCCCAGGTGCAGATATCATCCTTGAGCAAATCGTAACAAAAGATATTTCCCGTAAGCGAGTGGGTCTTGTTGGTCAAACCAAAGCTCCAGTTCGTGAAGGTGTAGAGCTTTTTGACAGAGAAGGTACGAAAATCGGTGTGGTGACCAGTGGTACAGCTGGGCCAAATGCTGGCAAACCTGTCTCTATGGCTTATGTAAGAGCCGATTTGTCTGCTATTGACACCGAAGTGTTCGCGCAAGTGCGTGGTAAAATGCTACCAATGACGGTCGCAAAAATGCCGTTTGTACCTCAGCGTTACTATCGAGGCTAATCTATACTGATAGATAGTCCATACTTGATGCAAGAAAGCCTCCATATGGAGGCTTTCTGCTTTTAAGTACATGTCGTAACACTGTTTTGTTTTGGTGGAAAGTATCTTGAAGTTGAACAAATGCGCACTTTCATTTTTCACGTTATGCTTGCTGGCCTTTGATACGAGAGCGAGTGGAGGGCCGACTCTTTATATCGTAAATGGCTCGGTGGTCTCGACAACAACTTACCCTGAGTTTGCGAGCTTGTTTTATGATCGTATTGATTACGATGGGCTTTACGGGACTTCAACATATTGTGGCGCGACTATACTAAACTCTGAATATATCTTGACCGCTGCGCATTGTATTTTTGATGGCAATGGCAGCGCTGATGAAAACAAGATGCTTTTCCTTTCTGTTGTTCCTCAACTGCAAAATGAGAGTGACTTTCCTTACAGTTTGACGACTGAACGAGTGATGGCGAGCGAGTTTTATTATCGTTCAGATTACTCCGATTCAGTGAACGATTTGTGGGCAAATGATATCGCTATTATCAAGCTTGAAAGAGCATTGACTTATTATACCGCTGCGAATCGACCCAGTGATCAGTCATATCAAGATGTAAATGATTCGTTTAAGGCGATTGGTCATGGTAATACCTCGACTGGAGTAGACAATAGTGATGATTTATTAGGTACTGATCTAACTTACGTTAACGATTGGGACTATTGCAATGACGGTGATGGGTATAGTGCAGTAACGGATAAGCAAATCTGCTTTACTAGTAATAACAACGTAGGTGGATTGTACAATAGTACTTGTTCAGGAGACTCTGGTGGGCCAGTATATTGGTATGACTCTGCCTTTACGAGATGGGTGCAAGTGGGTATTACAAGTTTTGGTCCTAGTACATGTGGAACCCAATCAACGGTTGGGGTTACTTCTGTTTTTACTGAGATCTATGACTATCGAACTTGGATTGATAACGTTCTCGCTGGTAGTGAAACGGCTAACTATGTCGCAACAGATACTAAGCGTTGGGCTTATCTAAACTCGACCTCAACAAGTTCGTCTGGGGATTCCGGTGGCTCGTTTGGCTGGTTGAGTCTTATAGGGTTAGGCTTTTTGGCCTACTTTAGACGAAGCGGCAAGGCTGCAAATGTTTAGATAAATAGGGAGCTTTTCACTCCCTATTCAGAAGCTAAGAACTTAATCGTAGATAGTTGGTATAGGTAAACGCTTGTGCTGAGTTGCTTTATAAATACCGACAATCTTATCTGAAACTTCTTGAGGTAGTGGTTTCCCTTCCAAGAAATCATCAATCTGATCGTAGCTTAGGTTTAGTGCGTCTTCGTCAGCTTTTTGCGGATTTAACTCTTCCAAATCAGCAGTTGGAATTTTCTTAACTAGCACTTCTGGCGCACCAAGCGTTGCACCGACTTCTCTAACTTGACGTTTACTCAATCCAAATAGAGGTGCTAAGTCACAAGCGCCATCACCAAACTTGGTATAGAAGCCAGTGATGTTTTCTGCTGAATGGTCAGTACCTAACACTAGGCCGCCGACATAACCTGCGATTTCGTATTGAGCAACCATGCGTGTGCGCGCTTTTACATTACCTTTGACAAAATCAACTTTAGACTCGTCACTCGGTAGCAGGCCGTGTTCGCTCAGAGCTGAGCGAGTTGCTGAGTGTGTACCTTCAACACCTGCTTGAATATTGACTGATACAGAATGAGTCGGCTGAATGAAAGACAAGGCTAGTTGTGCTTCGTCTTCGTCTTTTTGCTCTCCGAATGGTAAACGCACGGCAACAAATTTGTATTGCTCACTGTCTGTTTCTTTATTTAGCTCTTCCACTGCAAGCTGTGCTAAACGGCCACAAGTTGTTGAATCAATACCACCGCTGATACCGAGAACTAGAGCTTTACATCCTGACTCTTGAAGTTTTTGTTTGATGAAACTTACACGTCTTGTGATCTCATAGTGAGGATCGATAGACGGAAGTACTCGCATCTCATCTCGAATTTGCTGTTCCATTAAAATATTCCTGCTAGCGTTAACGTTTTGTTTAAAAATATACTCAAGCATATTGAGGTTACTTGGGTATAATATCATACCGATTTCACTCGATTAAAAAACCGTGAACGAATTTTTCACGGCAATTAGGGTATAAAATGAACAAAATCGCTGTATTTGGTAGCGCATTCAACCCACCGACGTTAGGTCATAAAAGTGTGATTGAGTCACTCGAGCACTTTGATCAGATCTTGCTAGTCCCGAGTATTAGTCACGCGTGGGGGAAAGAAATGGCAGATTACGATGTACGCTGTCAGCTTGTTGAAGCCTTCATTAGTGATTTAAATTTAGCCAAAGTGGAACTTTCTGACGTTGAAGAGTGTCTATTTGAACCGGAGAAGAGCGTTACTACGTATGCTGTATTGGATAAATTGCAAAGCAATTATCCAAACTCTAATTTAACGTTTGTTGTTGGACCAGATAATTTCGTGAAGTTTTGCCAATTTTATAAGGCCGAAGAAATATTAACGAAATGGAATGTGTTAGCCTGCCCTGAAACGGTTGCTGTTAGAAGTACTATGGTTCGGGATGAACTATTAGAAAATAAGGATGTTAGCTCTTTGACCACACCGAGTGTTACTCGAATACTGAGAGAGCTAAATATTTACAAGGCCTGACTCCAGTTGGTTGGGCTTGAGATATGTTATAGGTTTACGAAATGTATAAGATTGGAATTTTAATGCTGCTTATCTGGTTGCCTTTCCAGTCTTTCGCCCTTTGCACTACGCCGCTCTCTGATAGCGCTGAAAACGCTGGGAATTCAGAATTTTCTGCCAAAGATAATCGTTCTCCGCTTTGTGTTTCTTCTTCTGATACTCAGCGCTTAAAGACAACGTATTCGTCTAAACTTCCTGATTTTAATTTTTCAGATGCTAGTAAAGTTTCAGATGCTAGTAAAGTTTCAGATGCTAGTAAAGTTTCAGATGCTAGTAAAGCGTCGAGCAATAATTACTGGTCTGATTGGGGGCTTAAATATAAATCGGAACCTTTTCTTTCCGATCAGTACTCTTTTGGTCATCTGGGGTTTGGTATTTGGAGCCCTGATACTGATAGCAATTATAATTTAGGTACTACTTATCACAATACCACTTATACTGGGCAAAGCAGCATCGATCTGACTTCGGACCCAGAAGCTTGGGTTATGAATCATGGCGTGCAATTGAGTTTAGGGTTTGGCAACAAGCAATCGGGCCAACCCCGGGTTCGATTTGACTATTTATGGCACGAAAACTACGATGGCGACGTGCGAATGCAAGTGCAATTTCCTTTCTAAAATTGATCTTGTGGTATTGATTCCTGTTCAAATTCCTTTGTTGCGGGCTAACGTAGTATTGAGCACCCCATCCATTTGAGTAAAACACAAATATTGTCATTTCACTTTATTCCGTTACAATGCTGCTGGATTGCAACGATGCATTGGTATTTGCGTCAAATGCTCTCCACAGAATTTTGCGTTTTATCTCTTTATCTCAAATAGAGACAACGTCATTTAAACTGAACACGTGTTGCTTGGTGTGCAACACCACTGTAAAGGACAAATAATGCCTATTATTACTCTTCCTGACGGCAGTCAGCGTCAATTTGACAACCCTGTTTCTACTCTCGAAGTTGCTCAATCTATCGGTCCTGGTTTAGCGAAAGCAACCATTGCTGGACGTGTTGATGGCAATCGTGTTGATGCTTGTGATCTTATCGAAAGCGATGCGAGTTTAGAAATCATCACCGCTAAAGACGACGTTGATGGGTTAGAAATTGTTCGTCACTCTTGTGCGCACTTACTTGGTCATGCAATTAAGCAGCTTTATCCAGAAGCGAAAATGGCGATTGGTCCAACCATCGACAGCGGCTTCTATTATGATATCGACTTGGAGCACTCTCTAACGCAAGAAGATTTAGAAAAAATCGAAAAGCGCATGAAAGAGCTTGCGAAGACGAAGTATCAAGTCATCAAGAAAAAAGTAAGTTGGCAAGAAGCGCGCGATACATTTGAATCTCGTGGCGAAACTTACAAGATGGAAATCTTAGACGAAAACGTATCAAGAGACGATCGTCCGGGCTTATATCATCACGAAGAATATATCGATATGTGTCGTGGACCACACGTACCACATATGGGCTTTTGTCAGCACTTCACTCTATTAAATGTTGCTGGCGCATACTGGCGTGGTAATAGCGACAACAAGATGCTGCAACGTATTTACGGCACAGCTTTCCATGACAAAAAAGCGCTAAAAGCGCATCTCACTCGTCTAGAAGAAGCCGCAAAACGTGACCACCGTAAGATTGGTAAGCATCTTGACTTGTTCCACATGCAGCAAGAAGCTCCGGGTATGGTGTTCTGGCACCACAATGGTTGGTCTATTTTCCGCGATCTTGAAGTGTTCGTACGTGAAAAGCTGACAGAATACGGTTATCAGGAAGTAAAAGGCCCATTGATGATGGATCGCGTTCTATGGGAACGCTCTGGTCACTGGGACAAATACGCGGAAGCGATGTTCACAACTTCTTCAGAGAACCGTGAATACGCAATCAAGCCAATGAACTGCCCTGGTCATGTACAGATTTTCAACCAAGGTTTGAAATCTTACCGTGATTTACCACTACGCATGGCTGAGTTTGGTTCATGTCACCGTAACGAGCCGTCAGGTGCACTGCACGGTATTATGCGTGTACGTGGATTTACTCAAGATGACGCACATATCTTCTGTACTGAAAACCAAATACAAGAAGAAGTGACTGCTTGTATCAAGATGGTTTATGACGTGTACAACACGTTCGGCTTCGACAATATCGTGGTTAAGTTGTCTACTCGCCCTGAAAAGCGAGTTGGTTCAGATGAAATCTGGGACAAGTCAGAAGAAGCGCTGAAAGAGTCGCTGAACTCAATGGATATTCCATTTGAAATTCAAGAAGGCGAGGGTGCATTCTATGGACCGAAGATCGAATTCACGCTTTATGATTGTCTAGATCGTGCCTGGCAGTGTGGGACGGTTCAGCTAGACTTCAACCTACCGGGTCGTCTTGGTGCAACTTACGTTGGTGAGAACAACGAACGTAATGTGCCAGTGATGATTCACCGTGCAATTTTAGGTTCACTGGAAAGATTCATCGGCATTCTTATTGAAGAATACGCAGGCTTCTTCCCAACGTGGTTGGCACCAGAGCAAGCAGTAATAATGAATATTACTGACAAGCAGTCGAATTACGTTCAAGAAGTTGCACAAAAACTACAAAAAAGTGGAATTAGAGCCAAAGCGGACTTGAGAAATGAGAAGATTGGCTTTAAAATCCGCGAACATACTTTGAAGCGTGTTCCGTATATGCTGGTTTGTGGCGACCAAGAAATGGAAGCTGGAGAAATTGCAGTACGTACACGTAAAGGTAAAGACCTAGGCAAGTTTAAAGTGGATGACTTTATCTCATACATCCAAGCCGAGGTTTCTACCCGTAAGCTCAATCTGGAGGAATAAACTATTAAAGGCGGAAGACGTGGCCAACAACCGGCCAAACAAAACCAGCACAGACTAAACGGTGAAATTCGTGGCGTACGTGAAGTTCGTTTAACTGGTGCTGACGGTGAGTCCGTTGGTGTTGTATCAATCAACGCAGCACTAGAAGCAGCTGATGAAGCTGGTATGGATCTCGTAGAGATCAGCCCTAACGCCGAGCCACCAGTTTGTCGTGTGATGGACTATGGCAAGTTCCTCTTCGAGAAGAGCAAAGCTGCTAAAGAGCAGAAGAAAAAACAAAAGCAGATCCAGATTAAGGAAGTAAAATTCCGCCCTGGAACTGATATAGGAGACTATCAGGTAAAACTACGCAACCTGACGCGTTTCCTAGAAGACGGCAACAAAGTGAAGGTAACAATTCGCTTCCGTGGCCGTGAAATGGCGCACCAAGATATCGGTGTTGACGTTCTTAATCGATTGAAAGAAGACACAGCTGAATTAGCAGTGGTGGAGTCTTTCCCAAATCGTATCGAGGGCCGTCAAATGATTATGGTGCTAGCCCCTAAGAAGAAGTAATTAACGGCTTACAAGTAATAAACCCTGTCGTTGACCTTTCACAAGAAGGAAAGTGGCGGGGTTTTATTCGCCCTAATTACATTGTTAATTAAACTATCACAATGCGGAGTTATTCATCATGCCTAAGATGAAAACCAACAAAGGTGCTGCTAAGCGTTTCAAGAAAACTGCTGGTGGTATTAAGTACAAGCACGCTACTAAACGTCACATCCTGACTAAGCGTACTACTAAGAACAAGCGTCAACTACGTCCAAACGCAATCCTTCCTAAATGTGAAGTGGCTGCAGTTGTTCGTATGATGCCATACGCTTAATTCTTTTTAGTTTATTATCGTTTAGTTTAGGAGAAGCATAATGCCTCGCGTAAAACGTGGTGTACAAGCTCGTGCACGTCATAAGAAAGTTCTAAAACAAGCTAAAGGTTACTACGGAGCACGTTCACGTGTTTACCGCGTAGCTTTCCAAGCTGTTACTAAAGCTGGTCAATACGCATACCGTGACCGTCGCAATAAGAAACGTCAATTCCGTCAACTTTGGATTGCACGTATCAATGCAGCATCTCGTCAAAATGGTCTATCTTACAGCCGTTTCATCAACGGTCTTAAGAAAGCATCTATCGAGATCGATCGTAAGATCCTTGCAGACATCGCAGTATTCGACAAAGCAGCATTTACTGTTTTAGTTGAAAAAGCGAAAGCAGCTCTTTAATTAGGACGCTGACTTGAACTTTGAAAAGGAGAACTTCGGTTCTCCTTTTTACTTTTCGCCGTTTTCTGTTGTTGCTACCTCGCAATCGGTTGGTGCCGTACGATTGTGTTGTTTAGGCTTTTAATTCCTTTAAACGACTCAATTTCATTGCACAGGTTATGAATGCAATGTAAATCGGGTGCTTCGATTAACGCAATGATGTCATATGTTCCACCAACAATACTTGTTAACCTAATTTCTGGGATTTCTCTCAGCGCATTAGTCACATCGTTTTTCTTACCTTTTTCACAGGATATAAGTAGGTAGCTTGCGGTTTTTCGTCCTTCGCTCTCAAACCTGATCTGCGCAGTGTAGCCTTTGATAATACCGCATCGTTCAAGCCTGTTAATCCGCTCAGCGACAGCCGTCCTAGACAAGCCAATATTCCTTGATAGATTTGCTATAGACTCTCGTCCATTAGACAACAGGTTCGAAAGTATTTTTCGGTCAAGTTTATCAAGCCCTTGCAAGCTAGTATTTGAAATCATTAGTAGTGCCTTCTGAAAGTTGTTTTTATAAAGTTATTTTTTTGGGTAGTGTAAAGTTGTATAGCTCTGACAATGTAAATGGGTTTTGTGATGTTAGTGGGCGAATTTGTAAACTTAGCTTTCGCCCTGATACGTTGATATTACTAATAAAGCTGCCGTTTTCTACTTGAGATATCGTGGAGTTATTTATTAATCTGAACAGCGCCCATTGACCTGTTTCACTCAATTCATGTTGCTTACCTTCATTGGTAATATCTTGAATAGTAATACTCGCGTTGAAGTTGCCACTTTCAGGTGGCCAGTGTAGTTCTCTGACTCTGCTTGGTCCTTGGTAGTAATGAATAGCTGTGTCAGCAAGATTTATATTGGCTCGAATAGCACTAGAATCTAAGTCCACAACTTTGGTAGTAAATGGTATGTAAAACTTATTGGTGCTTTTATTAATCAAGGTACCTTTGATGATATTGTAGTTTTTTAGCTGAACTAGGAGTGTCGGTGAAAGAGGCATTATCTGGCCTTCGACTTTTTTAGCCGTCCATAAATTGGGGTCGTAGAATGGGGCAAAATTGTCTTGTATAAAGCTATCTAGTATTCCGCCCGAAGAAAAAAGTTGTTCAAAGCCATCCATCGATACTTCTTCTGAGGAGGTCAGATCAAATGGGTATTTGTGTTGCCCTATTTGAGCATACTTACTATAGACTTGACTGTCCCATTTATTTTGGATACCAATTGCAGCTTCATGTATTAAAACAGACCAACTTTGTTTCACAATGCTCAGTAGCCAGCTTTTTACTGGTTCTGGTGATTTAAGTGCAATCTGTCGCAGTTGAATGATGGGATCTGAGTCAATTCCTTGCATTCTTGAGCGAGCAGCAGCAAGCGCTGCCAATTGAGGGTTTGGTGCGTCTGATATGTCCTTTAGAAATGCTCTAAGGCGACTCAGCGCGGTAATAGTCTCTTCCCAGGGTGTTGCTGTATTTTCAGTTTCTGCGACTTGTAGCTGGTTAATTGAGGAAAATGCACGCTCTACACGCCTCATTGGATCTCGGGTTAGGTAGTCAGCGTTGCCGATTAGTTCGGACGCGCTAGTAGTGATGTTTTGCGTCAGTACGTTTGACTCACTTACTAACTTATCCAAGCTATTCAGTGGCGTAAAGTGGGTGTTTGAATAGACTTGGTTGAGAACATTGGTAAATGGTGACGAAGGACCAGAGATTAAATCTACCGCACTATTTAAGTCTCGAATGTTGTCATAGTGCTTCACTTTCAACTCGCTTAGTGCATTTCGCCAATGATTTATATAATCGTCGATGTATTTTTGCCGAACTTTATCTTTAAAGCTTTCCTGCTCTTTTTGGCTGGGTATAACATTATCGGATAATCCTAAAACCCAGTTATCAGCGATTACTCTTTGCGACATCATATCGACTTGTGGTTCATAAAAAGTTGTAAAGCCTGTTGAAGTGAAGAGTTTGCTAAACTCCAGTTTTTTCTCATGCGGTTTTTCATCAAATACATTATTGAATGAGAAGCCGATGGCTCGGCGAAGGTTTAGAGTACCAATATCATTGTGATTCGTTTGATACAGAATTTGTGAATAAACTAAGTCCACATTAGGTTTGGCTAACAGTTTTCTTCGGGCCGATCGAACAAGATCCATATCTACATCAACAGAGGAAAAAGAGGTTTTAAAATAAGCGGTTAAATATTTAATTACTTGTCGATTGAGTATCTGGTTATCACTATGCTTCGCTAAAACAGCTTCGGTTTGTTTCAGTAAGAAAGAGGTCTCCCTCTTATCTTGATACTTTAGCATCAAGTAGCCTTTTAGAAGAGGTAGGGTTTGCTCAGTACTTACTAAGGAATCTTTTAGTTGTCGCTTGTAACTGTTTTCTATAATCGGCATTAATTTCGAGGATATGATCGTGATTAATGAGGAATAGGCGAGCTTGGTTGTATCCTCAAGCCGACTCACGTTTAATGCTACTAGTTCTCGCTCTAATGCATGACTACCAATTAACCAGGCCTGATAAGTTGGATCGATAGATAGGCTTGCATCTAGCAACGCATCGGCAACTGTGCTCGTGTCCGTGTGCTTAGTTGTCGATTCAACGCTAAGAAGTTGATTTATTAGTTGTAAATTAGAGATAAGCGTATTAGATAAGAAGAAGCCTAATACAGAAACAAGACCCACCGCAGAAGCAATAGAGAGGTAACTTCGCTTTCTAATCTTAGCTAAATAGCCTTTGTTTTCTTGACCATAGTCCAGTTCAGGTAAGATTTGGGATTCAACAAGAAACCGGGTAAAGTACGGAATTTCATATAGCTGCGAATGCTCGGAAGCAATAATCGGAACATTAAAATAGTTGCTGCAGCTTTTCGCTAACAAATTGTACTTCCTACCACCCTGCATACTAGAAACAAAGAACATAGCTCGAAGCTCTATATAGAAGTGACCTTCTTTCGCTTGGTGAAGCGCGTCGACCACTTTTGTAACAAGGTCTTCACATAGTTCAAACTGTTTGGGGAAGGCCAAAATAGCCTTATTCTCATCGCTATTTCCAGAAACAGAAGATGAATCTAGGGAGTTTGCTTCCAGCACTTTAACCAATGCTTTGTAGCTGGTTTGAAAGTGATTAATGAGTGTTCCTTTACAATCTTTAAACTTAATTGGTAGGTACTCAGTGCAAGACTTTAATGGGCTATAGTGTGCATATTCCTTAAACCCTTCCAACTTATCCAGTTTAGTCAATATTAGATAAGTTGGTAATGCCGAAAGGGTAAGCTCCCCCAACATAGTCAATTCGTTTCTGATCGTACTAATAGTATGATTTATATGTTCTTCTTCATTTACAATAAGGAATTCAAAATCAACTAAGATCAAGCAGCCAGCTAAAGGTTTGCGTGGCTTAGAAGCAATGAGTTCATCAATGAAAGTACGCCACAATGGAGAGTCAAACTTTGGCGATTCTTGGAAAGTTAGCTTATCAGTAGGCTCGATGTATACAGCTTGGCTTGATTCATACCAAGTGAAGTAGTCATTGCAATATGTACCTGATACATCGATAGTTTTTATCGTATGTGAAGTGTGTATAAAAGTAGATTTTCCTGAGGACTTGGGGCCCATCACCAAATAAGTTGGTTTGCTGCGAGAATTTTCTAGCAATGGTTTAAGGATGGATGAAACTGAGTCAGCTTCTGTGGTCAAGCCCTCCATATCTTGCTTTTCATGCGCAACTTTTTTCCACAAAAAAATATTGAATGCTAGGCATACAGAGCACAACAGTATGATGCTCGCGATTGGAGCGGCTATATGAAGCGTCGGAAAGTAGAAATAATAAATAAGTGCAACGGAAGTTATCGCTAATATCGATAGAAAAATAGAAATGAAAACCGTGCTTTTTTTTGATTTTATTCTAATCATGTCTATAGAAAAATTTAAAATTAAGATTTACTAAGTAATTGCTATACAATTTTTATACGGCCATTACTTAACTACTATTAAACGAAATCAGTAAGGGGATATTTCCACTTAGATGTAATGAAATTAAAGTAGATCGAGGTTAACATAGAAGTTTTCTTTTCATTAAAATATAAAAACATCAATATGAATCATTCCATTTACTAATAAGATATATCTTGATAGACGCATCACGCCAAAAAATGTAGCCTAATTAATATTGTTCTTTTCATGGAAAGTAACATAACTAAATTGTGTTATTGACACTTTATTGACATTTAAATATCAAAATGTGTCATTCATCATAAAAATAATTAATCATCTTAATGCTCTTGTTAAGTAGAGGATCAATTAATGTTAGCTAGGGTTTGATGTACTTAATTTTACTAAAGGATTATTTGGTAAGCTTGGCTTTCTTCTCATGGTTAGTAGCATGTTTGTCTACTTTATGTTCTAGTTAGTATAACCAACCTGATAGTTACTATAACTATTTTATATGGCATTCTGCTATTTTTCTTGTTGAGTAGAACTTCATTATTGAAATAAAAAAACTTGTTGGTATGGTGCGTGGTCTCTATGGATGTATTCTAAGTTCAATTGATTTCTTACTTAATTAACTTGATCGGAAAGTTGTAAAAAGAGACAGGGATGTACAAGGCTTTTCATATTTTATGTGCACTTATATTATGTGTTATATCGATATCTACCTTTGCAAAAGGTGAAAGATATGGTGGCACGTTAGCACTAATGAATATAGATAGTATAAATTATAATCAAGGTGAAAGTGGCTCTGAAGCTATAGCGAGTTTTGGTTTAGCTTACACGACTCCCATTGATGAAAATAATAATCGTTGGCGCTGGTGGCTAGGTTTGAATTACCTGAGTGATTCTATCAATGCTCCATCTAATGGAATTTATCAAGAGCTGACAAGTTACGAACTTCGTATAGTTCCTCAATATGCGCTGGGAAGTATGGGTTGGATTACTCCATTTGTTGGTGCCGGCGTTTCAGCAGCGTACGTAAACTACGGAAACCGTTGGGTTGTCGATGGTGATGGGTATAAGTATGGTGCCCAGTTAGAAGACATCTCTCAATTTGAATTTAGGATTGCGGCGAATCTTGGTTCAGTAATTAAGTTAGGCTCTAATCCAAATTCCCATATTCAAATCATTCCTCAGATTAGTTACTTGCTTCCCGTTTATAACGATGGAGTTGGAGGTTTGGAGCTCTCGTTGTCGCTTTTGTTCTAAGAGGTTGTTATGTCTTTATGCCAGCTGATATTGAATATTACTAAGAGTCCAGAAGAATATAAAGGGTCAAAGCATATTGAGATCCCAGCTTCTGGTGGAACGATAGGGCGCGCATCAGGGTGTGTTGTTACATTAGCAGATAGCGACCGATTTATCTCTAGTATTCATGGCATGTTCACAAGCTATAGTGATGCATATTATTTTAGCGACGTCAGTACCAATGGAACGTCTATAAACGGTCAGCGAGTTTTAGCTAACCAGCCCATACCTTTGTGTGACAGCGATTTATTATCTTTCGGTAGGTATCAAATCACGGTTAGTATTGTGCCGATTTCGGACAATATTGATATTGCAGTTGATATCGAACCGAATCGAAACTCGCCCGATCCTCTAGAAAATCTTGGTGTGTTACCCAGTGATCGCAATGAAACAGAGCTAAGAAGTAAAGAAAGTGCAACCGGGGAGTTTTTTGGAGAGCCTGTAAATAGCCACTCTACTCAAGATCCGATTGAGTGCTTGGGTACGCAAAGTTGTTCTAATGACGCTATCTTGTTGCAAAGTGATGAGCAACCCAGCATCGCAACTAGGGGAGATGTCAATCGCAGACAAATGGCAGACGATAGCAATAGCGTTGACGCTCATTTCGATACCAGCCAACTTATTCCAGATAATTGGTTGGTATGTTCAAACTCAAAGAGCAATCGAGGTAAGAACAGTTATAACGTACCTATGCAACATATCTCCACGAATACGAGAACGGATGATGTACTCGAGCAAGAATCAACTTCTGTGAAGATGTCGTCTACAAAGGCGAAATTTCAATCAGACAATGTCATTGAAAATGAAGCGAATTGCTTGCGAGCGTTTGCCAAAGGCTTGGGCTTCGACAGTGAGACACTTTTATCCCAAACACCTTTATTTTTCTCGAGTATGGGGCAATGTTTACGCGCTTGTATTCAGCAACTAGAAGAAAAGCTTATTGAAATAAACGATATAAAAACTATCGATTCTGATGATGTAGAGCAAGAGTCATTTAATATTTTAGAAGTGATGCTCGAACTACATAAGAAAGACTTGCTTTCACCGAATGAGCTTTTTGAGCAGGTCATTGAAGAAATAAAACAACACGAATCTGACTATATATCTTCCATCAATCGAGTGTTGGCTGACACTATTCGAGAACACATACCTATTTATCACAATGAAAACAGATTACAAAACAAGACTAAATTCTGGATGAGGTTACGTTTGTGGCAGGCACTAAATAGAGTGGATGGCGATGAGCTGCTAAAGCAAATAAATATTAGTGATCTTGAAGTTAAGAATAGAATAAAAAATTTTTATAATCAAAAAGTTAAGGGACGGTATGCGTAGTTTGTTTATCGTGACATTAGTACTGATGTTATCCAGCTGCAGTATATGGCAGCAATTTAAACAATCTTCGGGCCTGACACCGGAAACATCTTCTGCAGAGCTCGTTATTGAAGCGTCAGAAAGCCTGAATGTTAGGAGTAGTGGTCAATCATCTCCGGTGATCTTGAGAGTGTATGAATTGAGCTCACCAGTGCTATTTCGAAGCCTAGATTTTTTTGCTTTATTTGAAGATGACAAGATGTCTTTAGGAGATGAATACATTAAGCGATATGAATTTGAACTTCAGCCAGGACAAAAAATTCATCAGACTATAGTACTTGACTCCAATACGCGCTCTCTAGGGCTTGCTGCCGCATTCCGTAATATTAATGGCTCATCTTGGCGAAAAGTAGAATTGATTGATGCAAAAAGCGAGTACTTTATGCGTATTCATGTTGAAGAAAGTGAAATAGCCATCGATAACTCTCGTGGTATCGAACAAACCTACTTTTAAGGAAAAGTGTATGTCGTTATATAACCCTGTGGTGTGGCAAGATGGGATGTTCATGAAGCCCCAGCATTTCCAACAGCTGGAGCGAAGTCAAAAGAAGTCACTTAATCTGTTCAATGCTTACAATACTCCTTTACATTGGGGTATAAGACAGATAGAGGTAAATAATGAGCTTTTGGCTTTAGGTAAAGTAGGCCTCACCAAGGTAGAAGGTATCTTTCAAGATAGAACACCATTTGAATTACCTGTACTCGCTGATTTACCAACGGTGCTGGAGGTACCTTCTTCAATTACGGACAAGATAATTTATATATGCTGTCCATTGCCTTCTGATAAATCGGAGTTATTTGGCGAGAAAGGCGATCATTCGAGATACTCTATGCATATTCAAGAGGCAATCGATTCGTGTTTCAATAATGCTGATGTTGCCAACATCACCGTAGGAAAGTTGAATTTCAAGCTGATGTATGAAGACGAAGATAGAAGCTCCTACACATCCCTACCTATTTTAAAAATTGCCGAAGTTTCCCCTGAGGGAAAAGTGGTACTAGATAGAACGTTTATCCCACCTTGTATCGACATCCAAGCATCGGAAGTACTGAAGCAGTTTACAATTGAGTTTGCGACTGTCATTCAGCATAAAGCTGAAACTATCGTTCGTCGGTTAGGTGAAGTGGATCAACATGGTGTTTCTTCTGTCTCCGATTTTATGTTGTTACAGGTATTAAATCGCTATGAGCCTTTGTTTTGGCATATTGCAAATATTGAAGGTGTGCATCCAGAATCTTTCTATCAGCTACTGATACAAGCAGAAGGTGAATTTTCGACACTTTGCTCTGTAGAAAAGCGCCCACGAGAATTTGTCCAATATCGCCATCACGATTTGACCAACTGTTTTAGCTTATATCTCAACCAATTAAAGTCTGCTTTGAGTGTCGTTTCCGATCAGAGAGCTATTCCTTTACCTTTAAAAGAGCAAAATTTTGGCATTCGTACTGCGACAATCACAGACCCCAAAATTGTTGAGAATATGACATTTATACTGGCGGTGAAAGCAGATGTGACGGTTGATACCCTTCATACACAATTTATTAGCCAAACAAAGCTTGGAGCTGTAGACAACATTCGAGATTTGATTAACTTGCAACTCCCAGGTATAGCGCTCAAAGCTATGCCAGTTGTACCTAGGGCTCTTCCATATCATGCGGGTTACACTTATTTTGAATTAGATAAAGCTAGTGACGAATGGCAGTTTCTACATTCAAGTTCAGCTTTGGCAGTTCATATAGCGGGGGAGTTTAAAGGTTTGTCTTTGCAACTATGGGCGGTTCGCTTATGAGTTATATAGATAACGATTCAACAGTTGTCCTCTATCAACCTGAGCCAGGTAAGCCTATGGAGGTTATGCCTGCACCAGACTTATCACGAAATATTGTCGCAGAAGGCTTGGATATTAAAGCGATAGGAATTAATCCACTTGTCGATCAATTCTCTTGGTTGGTGGCTACCTTAACCTGTATTTCTTCAATCCCTTGGTTAGAAGACCCCATGCCTTTGAGAGAACAAATGGCTCAAGAAGTTCGCCAAGGAGAGCGGAAGCTCAATGAAATGGATGTCGATCGCGCTTCTATTTTAGTCATTCGATATTGTTTGTGTTCTGCTCTTGATGAATCAGTGTGTGCTAAGGAGTGGGGAGAGAAGAGCCGTTGGAGTCAAAATAGTTTGTTGTCTGAATTTCACAATGAAACGTCAGGCGGTGAGAAGTTTTTTTTGATATTGGATAGACTGAAATCAGAGCCAAAGAAATATCGTTATCTCATTGAGTTTCTCTATCTCTTGCTACAGCTAGGGTTTAAAGGAAAATATGGAAGAGAAGAGAGGGGGAATGAAAGGCTAAACGACATTGCAAGTACTGTTTATGGACTTATTCGAGATGATAGACTCGCTGATCAAGAGAAACCTAGATTGAAACATGTTAAAACTGAGTGGTTGAAAACTCCCTTGAAAACAGTCGTTTCACCTAGAGTCACGTTTTACATTTCAGGGGTTTTGGCAGCGAGTATGTACATCGCCACCTATTTCATTATTGATATAAAATTTATGCAGTTAACTCAGCTGTATTCGTAAACTGAAATAGTGAGCCTATGAAGACTTACTTTGGTTGAGTAAGAATATCGAATACATGACTAGTAGAAGCCCTATAAAATTGTAGACAGTGAATGTTTCTCCAAGAACTAAGACAGCAGCTAGAGTAGTGATCGTTGGCCCAATATTGTTTGAAAGGCTCACATCTTGAGGTGACAAACGAGACAGAGCCGCTCCCATCATGTATGAAGGGATAACGGTGCACACAAGGCCAAGAGCAATACCCGTCGAGATTAGCTGGATACTCCAGTTTGATATGTTCGCATTAGAAACTGTCAGTTGAACAAGAATAGTGACGCCTGCACTCGCCATTGATAAGCTGGTAAATAGTGAACTTCCCATTTTGCTTATTAGTGTTTTACTAAATACGACAAAGAATGCAAACGCGATAGCTGAAGTGAGGACAAGCGTAGAGCCAATGGCTATTTTATCTCCTCCAAATTGAAAGTCGTGAATAAAAATAACGGCGACACCGATGTAGCCAATGAGAGTAGAAACAAGAGTACTATTATTTGGTCGTTGCTTAGATTTTACCCACACAATTAAAACGACAATCGTCGGATAAAGGAATAACAATAGGCGTTCAAGTTGAGCTGAAATATCTCTTAACGACAAAATATCAAGTAAGCTGGCAAGGTAGTAGCCAAGAATGCCGATACTTGCTGCTAACAGCCCATACCTCTTTGTTAACTCTCTATTCTGTTTATTACGAAGCAGAGCAAGTAAGGTGGTTATATAGATAGGCAAAGAGCAGAATGCTCTTAGCGCCATGATCGAAGTGGCGTTTCCCCCATAAGAATATGCAAGTTTAATTAGCACTGGTTTCAAAGAAAACAAAGTACAAGCCATTAGTGCATAGATAAATCCTACTACACGCACTGAAAATTGAAGCTGAAATTTTTTGCTGGATAAAGTGTTACTCATTCGTCTCGATCCTCGATGGGAGTGAGGCTACGAGAAGATAAAGATAGAGGAAATTAAACCTAGCTACGTCAACTCGTAGCCAGGCATGACATTACCTACCGGCTACAGGGCATAGTTGAGAGTGGCCAACGGGATGTCATGATTGTGAACATAATTTTTCCTTACTAGAAGAGTACATAAACTACAAAAAGATGAGATATGAGACAAGTGTTATTACTTGATTTTTTCTTAGGTGGTGAATGCTTGACTTGACGTACTTCATAGTGAGAGAGAAGGAACGCGAAAACTGAAACGAATATAGAGGTGCTAATTGATAAAGCAGGTAGAAAAAGGTTATTGAGCTTTGTGACCCAAGCAAATTAAAGCTTGGGTCTTATAATTTGTTCTATTCTTAATGGCTAAACTGCTTTTCTAAATAACTGACAATATCTGAAGACTCATATAACCATTTCACTTCACCATTTTGCTCGATACGTAAACAAGGCACTTTTGACTTGCCGCCTTGGCTGAGAAGTTCTTCACGGTACTTACTGTTATTTCTAGCGTCGCGTAACTCTATGTCTACAGATAAGCGCTTCATGGCCCTGCGAACCTTGACGCAGAAAGGACACGCATTAAATTGATATAGTGCTAAGTCTTTTGATTTGTCATTGACTATCTGTTGATCTTGCTCAGAACGTTTTATGCCTTTCGGGCTAAACACAAAATCCAACAATAAAATGAGCCTTCCTAGAAGCCATCGTACTAATTTCATAAGCTGATTACTCGTTTCGATAACATTTTTTATATACAAACGACCTGAATATTTTTTAATAGGTAGATTGATTTATGTGGTTTGCGCGTATTCTAACAGGGCTTATGGTGAAGAACCTACTGCTAATTGCTGGTGCTAGGCTTTTCTAGTCAATGAAACTAGTGCTGAGATATTTGAAACCGGAGTGAGTTTTTCCAACTTTCATTACTTATTGAGCCACTTTTTTAACCAGCTCATAGGCTTAGACTTGGACTTATGAAGCTCAAAACCAAGGTAATAGCTTTCAAGGAACTCGGTTCGTATCGTTTGCATTTGATTTGATGAAGTCGCCAAGGCTTGCGCTGTTTCTATGGCGTAATCATTCGACAAACTACATGCTAGCCCCAAATAGCCTTGTAAGTACAGCCATATGTGAGTGGTTAGGATTAGCTGATTTTGATCTTGGTAGTGAAATTTTTGGCTATGCTCCTTACTCACATTTTGCTCAAATACTTGTTGAAGTGCAGACGCTGTTTCAGCTTGTTTACGAAACCTATCAAGAGATTCGATATGTTGTTTGGTTGCAACTCCAAGCAAATGATTGGCTGGTGCCTTGTCAGGTTTGTTGGTGCAAGCTTTTTCATATAAGTCTTGGTTTTTATCACAGAACCATTGCCATACTTCTGGATATCTATCTATCACTCCCAAGTGACTGATTTGAATATCACTTAAGGCTTGCTTTAAGCTATTCATAGCTATGTAACTTCTTCCAGTGTAGACTGAATGAATGGGCTTCAAAGTCAATAAATATCGACTCATCCGATATCATTACAGACATATCCATACCACGAGTCAGTGAGTTCGCAATTTCTTCAATCATATCGTATTCAAATTGATGTACTTCGACATTATGGAAATCTGAGATTTGGCGATGATTCTGCTGCCACCATAGATCAGACTTAGAGTTGAAGCTAAAGATTTTAACCTGCTCGGCTTTGCGAGAAGCTTTTTTAACTCTATCTGCGTCTGGTTCACCCACATCAATCCAAAGTAAAATTTTGTCGTCAAGTGAATGTGACCATATATCAGGTTGGTCTGTAGTTGACAGGCCTTTAGCAAATTTCAATGCCGCCTGTGAGTTCAGGCAATAAGCCAATACTCTAGAGAGCATTCGTTGATTGTTTTCCGAAGGATGCTGAGCAACTGTCAATGAGAAGTTGTCATAGTGGTTATGATTTAGATCAGACAGAGAGATGCGAAATTTATAAATAGTAGGTTTAAGGGCCATAAGTCTTACCAAAAAAATAGCCAGCTCAAGGCTGGCTATTTTTTACAAAAAAGTTACCAATTACAGTACTTTGATGCTTTCAGCTTGTGGGCCTTTTTGACCTTGAGATACTACGAACTCAACTTTTTGGCCTTCAACAAGAGTACGGAAGCCGTCACCAGTGATAGCTGAGAAGTGAGCGAACACGTCTGGGCCGTTTTCTTGTTGAATGAAACCGAAACCTTTAGTTTCGTTGAACCACTTTACAGTACCAGTAACTGTGTTAGACATAATAAATATCCTAATTTAAACATATGGGCCGAATTCGGCGCGGATAGCGTGGAAAAGTAGATTGCTATTGCGTACGACACGACGGGGGAGTTACAAATAATCCAACGAAATGTATGTGTAAACAAAGAACTGCTTTCTAGCTGCAAACGAGTTTAGAGTAATGGCATTTCAAGTCAACGGATATTAGACGTGATCCTCACATTTTTCTATGTTTTCACCAAAAATTATGCGCTAGGTTTCATTTTTGAGAGGGAAAAATAGGAATTCATCACAATGAAACGTTTATTTGTTTAAAAATCTCATCACAATTCATTACTTAGGTTTGGGGATTTTACCAAAGTAATTCACAAAATAAATATTTTTATTAGCCCAGACCACTTCATTAGCTGTGATTCGAGGTGTTAAAATATCCACTGACAATATTACTTATTCAGAAAAGGGGAATTGGATGACCAAAAGTAATCAATCAAACCTATACGAATGTGAGTTTGAACGAGGCTGTATACAGGACAATGCTCTCAAAGCAGCTGTGACGAGTAAAGTTTTCAAGACAAGAGTAGTAAAAGCTAAAAAAGGTAAAGGTAGTTTCAGCCGAAAAATGAAACATAGAGGCAAAGAGCCCTATTCAAAAGCCGCGTAGTTGAGGTGTTTGAATAGGGCTTTTTAATGATTGTTAACTAGCGAGCCTATTGAAAAAGTTGACTTTACTGTACCCACATCCACCCATCACCCCGATAGGATTCAAGTGAATTTAGTTAGAGTAGCTCACTTTCGGAGAGTACATTGCGTACGCAGTAATTTGTCCTGCGACTATGGCTGAGAACATAAAAAAGGCCGATAATCCAATGCTAGGAATTGGCAAAATAGATTGCGAAAAAACCGACTGTCCAGCACTTACTAGCACACGGCTACCTGGAACTAAAATAATGATCCCTTGGACAATATATATTGAACCTGTTAGGTCCAGTCTTTTTGCAACCCAAGTACCATACAGTGTTATGAGTACAGTTGTAACCCAAGTTCCAACGACCCAGCCCCCTCCAAATTCTAGATAGAATGGCCCCCACATACCGATGACTGCAACAGGTAGGCCTATGACCATATCGATGGGCCGTGCATTGAATATTACTCCTATTGAGATGGATAGTAGAAAAAGCCCTGAAATATGTAGCCACAAAGGGATTTCATTAATGTAGAAGGTTGTAATGCTAGGGCCCCAAAGGGACTCGCCAAGATTTAGGCCAATGACAATTCCAACAAAGAGTTTTATCAATGTAAGGCCACTTTGACCAAGTAAGCTTGTACCAGATACTAGATCGTTGAATGCGAGGCATTCTAGTGAGTTTGCAATAGATAAGCCGGGTATAAATAGCACAATTGCAGCAATACATAGTGTCCAAGCAGGTACCGACAAACCCATACTAGCCACAAAAGCTACAAAAATACCGCTAAAAAGGGCGGCAAAAAACTCAACGGCCAGAGCTTGTCTATTTTTAAAGGTGACTTGGCAAAGCCAGACGATAAGCCCCAATATTGCAGACAGGTAGACTGCTTCTAAGGTACTACCCACTAACATTAAGTAGGCAGGTGGAATAGCGATGTTTGCAAGCGCAACAGTCCATTTAGAATAGCTAATTGCTGGCGAGATAGGTTCGTCACTAGGCTTATTAACTCGTTGTATGGTATTTACCAGCAAACTTAAATTAATCACTGCGGGCTTATGGCGCTTCATAATGACGGCATGATTTTCATCAGGAAATTGGTAATTAACGGTTGTTGGAGTGGCTTGCACCATAACGTCAATTTGATGCTTTTGAGCGTAATGTTGGGTGTATTTTTCAAGCTTATATGGAGCGCATCCGCTTTGATGAAGAGTATCTCCAATCTCCACTATCTTTTTAATTCTGTGTTGTGAAGGCATTTGTATAACGGCAAATTTTTATGTTGGCATAAAGTACCAAAGCGGCTCTAAAAACGCGAGTGTTGATGTATCACTCATTTGCATGTGTGATTTGTCACAATATTAAAAAAATCATATAGATGATTATGTTTTGTCTGCAAGAAGGATTTGGGGATTAATTGAGCTTTAAGGAATTATTTAGTAGAATTTTTTTCTATAAATTTTCTCTTGATAGGAAAGCGTTTGTAATATTTGGTAATACTTTTCTCTTGTTCTTTATTGAATGGATTACCTACTAATAGGATAATATCGGAAAATAAGATTTCACTTATTGATTTATTTTCTAATTATTTAGGGGTTGATGATGAAATTAGTACTGGTACTAATGGCAAGTGTTTCTGCGGGCGTGGCATCCTTCGATCATTGGCAATCGTTTATTCTCGGGCTTTCTATTGCAACTTTAGCTGTCGCTAGTTGCTACTGGTTCGCTTTTAGAAGTACACGCTTCCCTGAATTAGCTTTGCTTTTGTTACTATGTGGCATGTTAGCCAAACTGACAGTAACGGTGGTTGGAGTCGCATGGGGGCTTTCTGCAGACCTCATTACATCGCCAATTGTTTTTGCGTTGTCTTATTTATACTTTTCAATCGTGGCAACGTTTGTTTGGTTCACGTACAGAGACATCATTCAAAGAAAAATATCTGCGAAGCTAGCTAGCTGATAAATCGAAGCAACAAATACGTTTTTCTAAATCGCATTTTTAAAGGCCGCTTGTACATCTCAAGCGGTCTTTATGTATCAAAGTGTGATGAAATTTGAACTATTTGATATAAATATTGGTTTTAAGTAAAAAAACGTAAAATCTCCCTAAACCGTTAATCTCTTTTCTTGATACTCTTCAACTAGGTCAGTAATTTGGTAAGGCACTATGGATAAAACGTCGTTTGCCTCTGCAGTAATCTCATTCGCAGTGGCCTTAATTTCACCGCTCTCAATCGCTAGTCCAACAATTATTCCTTCCGCTCCGTCTCTGAGTGCGAAGGGGTATATTTTAATGGACTACAACACGGGTAAAGTTTTAGTAGAAAAAAATGCCGATATTCGATTAAATCCGGCAAGTTTAACAAAGCTTATGACCGCTTATGTTGCCGGTCAGGAGATGAACAGCGGCAACATTGGTAAAGGTGACGTTGTCGTCATAAGCCAAAATGCTTGGGCAAAAAACTTTCCTGATTCATCGAAGATGTTTATCGAAGTTGGTACTAAGGTGTCCATGGATGACTTGTATCGCGGCTTAATCGTTCAATCTGGAAATGATGCAAGTGTTGCTATCGCTGAACATGTCGCCGGATCGGAAAAGGCTTTTGTGGGGTTGATGAACTCTTGGGCGACTAAACTAGGCTTAAGTAAAACCAAATATACGAATCCGCATGGCTTAGATAGCCGAGGTCTGTATTCTACTCCTAGAGATATAGCATTGCTTGGCCAAGCGATTATAAGAGATTTACCTGATATTTACCCTTTATATAGTGAAACTGAGTTTACCTACAATGGCATCACACAATACAACCGTAACGGTTTGTTGCGAGATAGAAGCCTCAACGTGGATGGCATGAAAACTGGTTATACAAGTGGAGCAGGATATAACTTAGCGACGTCGGCTACTAATGGTGACATGCGTCTAATCTCAGTTGTGATGGGGTCTAAAAGTGCTAAGAGCCGAGAGATGGAAAGTAAACAGCTTCTAAGTTATGGCTTTCGATTCTTTGAGACAATTAAGCCAAGTGAAGCAGGCGAAGAAATTGCTGTCGCTAGAGTGTGGATGGGTAACCAAGATAAAGTGCCTGTTGGTTTAGATAAGCAGGTTTACATTACCTTACCTAAAAGTGAAGCAAGTAAATTGCATGCTACTGTCGAATACAACTTTGATATTAGTGCTCCGATTTCAAAAGGTGAGGTGTTGGGTAAAGTGATTTACAAGATCGGCAATGATCAGGTGAAAACCGCTGACTTAGTTGCTTTAAGCAACGTTGAAGAAGGTAGTTGGTTTAAGAGATTGACCGACTGGTTCAAAAAGTGGATATCAACCTGGTTTTAAACTCTGATATCTCTTAGGGCGTCTAACGGCTCACCTTATTCTGTTAGGCACCCAAGTAATCTAATGAGATGTTTTTCATGGAAATATATAGGTTGTAATAGCGAATACTAAAAATTATTGGTCCCATGTCTTTTTCCTAACAACATTCATCCAAATCTAACTGCATGTTGACAATATAAAACTGAGTTTTTTCGACACTGTAAAATTGAGATTTTTTGAATGTGTAGTTGTTTGCTGGAGGTTTGTAGATGGATTTTACCCAAGAAGATAGAGAAGCATTGAATGAAGTTTGGATGTCACAAAAAGCGAAAATGCGCTTAACGCAAATGGAAATGGTTAAAAGGCTTGGTTTATCTCAGTTAGAGTTTTCAAGGCTGCTACGTGGTATCACCCCGTTGTCGATGACGTTTGTTAGTGAATTTTGTGAGCAGTTACATGTTGATCCACGAAAAGTTATCCCATCACTTGTTCAAAACAATATGACCACACCTAAAGAAGTTCATTTAACAAGTAAAATGAGTGTCGATGGGGAGATCCAGCGAGCTTATATAGAGGGAAATAGTGTCATTGTTGAATATGTGCACCGAGCGTCATAGAATGCGTTCGTTTGCAAAGATGTATTGACTCTTAACCCCAGAAAACTTAGGCCTTAGATGTTAGATAAAGCTTCCCTAGTAAAATTGGCGTCGACAAATATGCCTTTCGGTAAGTATACAGGAAGGCCTCTAATCGACTTGCCTGAAGAATATTTATTGTGGTTTGCCAACAAAGGTGAGTTCCCAAAAGGAGAGCTAGGAGAATTAATGCAACTGTGTTTAGCTTTGAAAGTTGAGGGGCTCGATGGGCTAATAAAGCCTTTAAAACCCACAAATCATTTTCTTTAAAGAAAGTCTACTTAGTAGTCAATGGAATTATTAAATGAACAAATTCTCTATCGATGGAAAAGAACTGGCTTATCTAGATAAGGGCGAAGGTCCCGTCATTTTGTTTGGCCATAGTTATCTTTGGGATCACCAAATGTGGGAGCCACAAATCGAACAACTTAGTCAGTCTTATCGGTGTATCGTACCTGATTTATGGGCTCATGGGCAGTCTGACTTTGCTCCTGATAGGGTGGGGAGCTTAAAGGATATTGCTGAAGATATGTTAGCTTTAATGGATCACTTAGATATAGAGCAGTTTTCCATAGTCGGCTTATCCGTTGGAGGGATGTGGGGAGCAGAGTTAACATTACTGGCTCCACAACGAGTAAAAAGTTTAGTTATGATGGATACCTTTGTGGGCTTGGAGCCAGAAATTACCCATCAAAAATATTTCGCGATGCTTGATGCGATTGCCAAGGCAAAAATGGTGCCAGCACCTATCGTAGAGACTGTGGTTCCAATGTTTTTTGCCAAACAAAACTCTGAGAAATTGCCACAACTCGTGAATGGCTTTAGCAAGCACTTAACCTCTTTAAGTGGTGATCAAGCTGTCGAAGTAACAAGAATAGGGCGTATGATTTTTGGTCGTAGAGATTTGATTGAGGATATTGAAAAGTTTGCTCTGCCAGTTTTAATTGCGGTAGGGCAACAGGATATTCCTAGACCAGTAATGGAATCCTATCTGATGCGAGATTGTATTACCGATAGCCAGCTTGTTGAGATCCCAGAAGCAGGGCATATTAGTAACCTAGAACAGCCAGAATTGGTTACCGGTATGCTTAAAGACTTTTTGTCGATACATGCTTAATGCATCTGATAGTTAAAAATAGCCACCCTTGTGGCTATTTTTAACTTTGGCACTTCACTCTAGTCTTGCTGATACAAATCGCGAGTGTAGACTTTATCCAGCACATCATTCAGTTCTGGAGACATTCGGTTTGTCACGATGACACAAGCTTCTTTTTTGAATTCATCTAGGTTTTGATAATTTTTCGAGTTAAAGAATTGTTCTTGCTCAAGCGAAGGTTCATAAATAATGACCTCGACGCCTTTTGCTTTTAACCGCTTCATAATTCCTTGTACTGAAGAAGAGCGGAAGTTATCCGAGTTAGTTTTCATCACCAACCGATGTATGCCAACTACTTTAGGGTTTCTCTCTAAAATAGATTCAGCAATAAAATCCTTTCGCGTAGTGTTTGAGTCAACGATGGCTTGGATCAAGTTATTTGGCACATCTTTATAGTTCGCAAGAAGCTGCTTGGTATCTTTTGGTAGACAGTATCCGCCATAGCCAAATGAAGGATTGTTATATTGAAAACCGATCCTTGGGTCCAGAGAAACACCTTCGATGATATCGCGACAATTTAGATTATGTGTCTCTGAATATGTATCGAGTTCGTTAAAGTATGCGACCCTCATAGCAAGATAAGTGTTGGAGAAAAGTTTAATCGCCTCTGCTTCTGTTGAGTCTGTGAATAAGATAGGAATATCTTGCTTAACTGCGCCTTCTGCAATTAGATTAGCAAACTTCTCTGCTCGTTGACTTTTCTCACCTACGATAATTCTAGAAGGATATAAATTGTCATGTAAAGCTCTGCCTTCACGTAAAAACTCTGGTGAAAAGATAATATTGTTACTGCTAAACGTAGTGCGAGCTTTATCTGTGTAGCCAACAGGGATTGTCGACTTGATCACCATGATAGCTTCAGGATTAATAGCGAGTACGTCTGTTATCACTGACTCAATCGAACGAGTGTTAAAATAGTTCTCTTTTGGGTCGTAATCGGTCGGTGTTGCGATGATAACGAAATCAGCGTTTTTAAAAGCGAAGTCTTTGTCAGTGGTTGCTTCTAACGTTAGCTGTTTGTTTTTTAAAAAATAGTCAATATCGTTGTCGACAATAGGAGATATTTTGTCATTCAACAGATTAACTTTATGCTCATCGATATCATAGGCGACGACTTCATGATTTTGAGATAGTAGTACGGCATTAGAGAGCCCTACGTAACCGATTCCAGCTACTGCTATTTTCAAGTTATTACTCCTACTATTAAATTTTAAACTTTTTGTTGCTTAACCACTCCTTGATTTGAGCAACCTATCTGATATTACAAACAGGAATATATGTTTGGTTAAGACCTAATTTTATTTTCCGAAAATAAAACTTTAAGTCCTGCGATGATTAGAACAATACCTGCTAGCTTCTCTAGTGAAAATTGCTCATCAAACTGTGGAACGAGCATCGAGACAAAATAGACTAGAACATAGCTAATACTAAGCAATGGGTACGCAATACTTAAAGGCAAGTACTTTAGACCTAACACCCATACCATCATTGATAAGGCATAACATGCGAGCCCGAGTCCTAGCCAGAAAATTTGTACCCAATTTGTAACAATAAACTGGTAAAAATTATGTGAATTTATAAAACTATCAAGTCGAAAAGATAGGTTAGTGACCCCTAATTTCATCGATATTTGAGCGACCGTCACGAGAACTACGCTAATTAAAGCGAATTTGATGCCACTTTTTAACTCTGCACCGTTCATTACAAGGAGCTCCCAAGTAACGCGACACCAGCGAGTATCATTACACTACCAAGCCAGTGACGTTTTGTGAGGTTTTCCCCGAAACAATAATGTGAAATCAAAAGCATCATAATGAAATTTACGCTGAGCATGGGGTAAGCGATTGAAACACTCCAATCTCTCAGTACGCCTAGCCAAGATATTGCTGCTGCAGCTAAGAAAAACACAGACATAAGTGCAGGGACTGTAAACAGTTTTCCCCAAAGCGATAGGTGTTGATTTTGTTCGATTAATATCGCGGTTTTCTTTTGCCAATATTGACTATACGAACTTGAAAGCACGGATACTATAAAAAGAAATACAGTGGTCATTTTGACTTCCTATTGAAAATGAACACATGGAATGGTCCATACTTAACAACTTTGTCTGGTGTTGGAAAATCTGTTGGAAGAGATGTAACTCCCTTTAGTTCTATTAGCACCTGTTGTGTTGTCACTTTTCTATCGATAAATTGAGCTAAGTTCTCAAATGGAATATATCGATACTTGGCGTTAGGATAACTCAGGCCGTAGTGCTCTTCACCTTGCCCTTTAGTCAAATAGATATCTGAGCGTTTTAAATACCAATTAAAAGCCGACATTGTCGAAGGGTAATCTGCAACAATTAAGGTATCAGGTGTAATATCAGCTTCGACGTTCTGGATAAGGTATTGAGGTAGCTTTGACTCTTTTGTAGCATTTGGTAATACGACACCAAACAATGCAATTAACCCGACAGGTGCCAGCATATTTGCAACAATAAATGATTTTAAGTGTTTCACACGGATCGAAATAATCACGCAAGCCGCCCAAAAAGCAAAGATTAAGGCAAATACCCATACTTTGTAATGCTCGCTATTTGCCAAAGGCAACTTGTTTAGAGCGTATACGACAAAAATGGCAGCAGCTAAGAGAATTGCGATTCCTGCATGGAGCCAAGAGCCAAGCCTGAAAGCTTTCGATCTTTTCTCAAAAACATTTCTGATGCCATACGCTAATAAAATGGCCATTGGCGCCAGGCATGGCAAGATGTACGTAGCAATTTTACCTTCTGAAGCGGAGAAAAAGATCAAAGGCAATAAGACCCAAAGCAAAGCATAGCGAATTAGAGGGTTAGCGCTACTTTTTAGGGTCTCTCTTACAAGCGAAAATGAGATAAATAACCAAGGTAAGATGCCAGTAAGTAAAAATGGAATATAGTACCAAATAGGTTGTGGATGCTGAGCTACATGGGTATTACCAAAAAAGCGCTGTATATGTTGCACCCAAAAGAAATACCGCCAGAAGTCAGGAGCTTGATGATATATCGCAATACTCCAAGGCAAGGATATAACCAACGCACCTAAGATGCTGATTGACCCATACTTTATCAGTGACCATAAATCTTTTTGCCAAATTGCGAAACCACCAACAACGATGACGGGTAGGGCTAAAGCTAAGAACCCTTTGGTAAGAAAAGCAGCGCCACAGAATACTCCAGCGATAAAGTATAGTAGAGCCTTTCTGGAACGTTGTTTTTCAATAACCGCGTAGTAAAAAGTGACAAATGAAGCTGTTAACCAAAAGCTTAAAATACTGTCAACACTGTTGTAGGTTCCAACCGCGATGACCATAAACATACTAAGAAAAACACCAGATGTAATCCAAGCAAGACTCTTATCTTTTGTGTCTTTACTCACCAAGAGGAAGAGAAAATATACCGAACCCAATACTGACAATGCAGATGGTAGTCGGACCGCGAAGTTGTTTTCACCAAATAAAATTTGAGAAATAGCATTTAGCCAATAAGCCATGACAGGCTTTTCGAAATACAGTAGGCCATTAAAGTGCGGTACTACCCAATTTCCACTTGCGATCATTTCTCTCGATATTTCAGCATACCGAATTTCATCTGGTGAAAATAACGCATGAAAATTCAATGGAAACAAGTAGGTAATGACAAAATAGCCCAATATAATAAAAGGCCATGAACGGTATATCTTTTTCACAGTAACCTCTAACTCACGGCCCCAGACTGTTGGCTAATCCAACCTTCTCGACCTTCAAAAGAAATGTTTTCAATAGAGCCGATTGGAAGGTTTACATCTGAACCAGGCAATAGGTTACCTAGTGGTACAAACTGAATATTTTTCGAAGCCGCCTGTTGTATCAGCTCTTCAAACGCAGAAGCATATTGAATCCCCTCAACTTCGGCATGAATGGTATACACATTCAATCCGACAGGCTTAATGAGGTCGATAATATGTGCGTTATAGTTGTCATCGGTGATGCCATTTTCTCCAATGAGTTCATCGTATGTTGGCAGGGTGACAGGGATTTGCGGCGTTTTGCCATTTTGGGGAATAAAAATAGATTCTCCGCGACAATCGCTATTGTAACGGAAAGGAAGTTTTTCCTTTTCGACAATGGTTTGGCTATTGCAACGCCAACCTGCTACGGCACTGCATGAAATCCTCTTACCAGTGATTCTTTCGAGCGCGTTATATCCTTTACGAATTTCGCTAGATAACTGTGAGGAAGACATTTTATCAATTTTGATTTGCCACTTGTGATGATCCCAAGCGTGCAAACCGACTTCGTGACCTTCTTCGTCTGTTTGCTTAATCACATGACCTAGCTTGTTACCAATATTGGGTCCGGGCCACATCGTACCTTTGAACAAGATATCGTAGCCATACAAGCTACCAGCATTCGAACGAAGCATTTTCTTAATAAACGCAGGGCGGATAAGACGCCATAAATGGCGTCCCATGTTGTCCGGACCAACGGAAAAGAAAAACGACGCGCTAATATCGTACTTGTTAAGTATTTCTAGTAGCTTGGGCACGCCTTTGCGCGTGCCACGAAAAGTATCAACGTCGATTCTTAAGCCAACTTTGATAGGACTATTAGCCATTTTGTTTCTCTTCAAGTGCACCTTTTAGGAAGAAATCTAGCGTTTCTTCAATGGTTTTTTCGAAGTGAGTGGTTGGCTCCCAGTTTAGTAATTTCTTAGCGTTAGCAACACTTGGACGGCGGTGTTGAACGTCTTGATAGCCGTCACCGTAAAACGCTTTACTTTCCACTAAGTTATAACCTGCAAATTGAGGGAATTGGTCCCTTAGAGGGTGGGCTTCAAATTTCGCAACTAGAGTTTCAGCTAACTCTTTGATGCTTGCCTCATTGTATGGCGCACCGATGTTGATGATTTCACCATTACAGTTGTCATCTTTGTTTTCGATGATTCTGAATAGCGCTTCAATAGCATCTGCGATATCAGTAAAGCAACGCTTCTGTTCGCCACCGTCGATAAGCTTAATCGGCGTACCTTCAACCAAGTTTAAGATTAGCTGAGTGATTGCGCGGCTTGAACCTACTCTGGCGGAATCTAGGCTATCTAGGTGTGTGCCCATCCAGTTAAATGGTCGGAAGAGCGTGAATTGTAGATCTTCTTTTTTGCCGTAAGCCCAGATGACACGGTCAAGTAGCTGCTTAGAGGTGGAGTAGATCCAGCGCTGTCTATTGATTGGCCCAACAATTAAAGGAGACGTATCTTCGTTGAACTCATCATCAGTACACATGCCATATACTTCAGACGTAGACGGGAAAATAACACGCTTGTTGTACTTAACACAGTCACGAACGATTTTTAGGTTTTCTTCGAAGTCTAGCTCAAATACACGTAGTGGATTACGCGTGTATTCGATTGGTGTAGCAATGGCCACAAGCGGTAAAACAATATCGCACTTCTTAATGTGGTACTCGACCCATTCATTATGAATGGTGATATCACCTTCCACAAAGTGGAAGTTAGGGTGATCTAAAAACTCTGATACTTGGTGAGAGCTCATATCCATTGCATAGATAGAATAGTTGCCATCTTGCAGTAGTCGACGAGTTAAGTGAGTTCCGATAAACCCATTCGCACCTAAGATGAGAACCTTTTGGCGTTTTTTCTTACCTAAGTTTACAGCAGATCCAAATCGAGAGCCTTTAACTAAGTGTAGTTCTGCAGTTAGTTGGTCACTGTTTAGGTAGAGCCCGCTTTCTGCTTGACCCGATTCAAGAACAAGTGAACCTTTTCCACAAGCAATAACAAGAGGGTTGGTTGATACAACTGTGCCTGGTTCGTTATCGTATTGGGTGTCGCTAGCTTTTGCCTTCCATACAATAACTTTTTGATTGGCTAGGTAAGTAAACGCACCCGGGAAAGGTTCAGTCACTGCGCGAACTAAGTTAAAGATAGTGCGCGAATCTTGGCTCCAGTCGATTGCACCGTCTTCTGGGGTGCGGCGTCCAAAACAACTTGCTTTTGATTCGTCCTGAGCGGTGTAAGTAATGTTGCCCTCTTTCAACTGAGGGATAACGTCTTGCAGCATGTCGTCTGCTAGTTCTAGCAAACGCTGGTGTAACGTTGCAGCTGTGTCTTCATCACTAATGGCTAGAGAGCGCTGAGCAACAATATCTCCGGCGTCTGCTTTTGCTACCATAGAGTGTAAAGTCACACCAGTTTCGTCTTCGCCGTTTACTAAACACCAGTTGATTGGTGCTCGACCACGGTATGCTGGCAACAGAGAACCGTGTAAGTTGAACGCCCCTTTACTTGCACAATCGAGAACATCTTGGCTCAACATATTGCGGTAGTAAAAAGAGAAGATCATGTCCGGCTTTAGAGCGCGGATTTTGTCTACCCAGATAGGATGGTTGGCGTCTTCTGGCGCATAAACTGGAATGCCGTTTTCTGCTGCTAGTTTAGCAACAGAAGAGAAATAGACATTTTCATTCTTGTCATCAAGGTGTGTAAAGATAGCTGCAATCTCAACGCCACTTTTTAATAGGCTTTGGATACCAGCACAGCCGAAGTTATGATAGGCGAAAACCACTGTTTTCATAATATTTCCCAAATTTGTACAATTAAAATTTATTCTTTTGAATCACGCGCGTTCTGAGCTGCCTGCCCAACAATAACTTCCTGTACATAATATCTTGGCCTTGCTCTTACATCGGAATATATGCGCCCAATATATTCACCCAGTAGCCCCAGACCAATGAACTGTGCTCCAATAAACACGAACATTATCGCGTCTAATGTGAAAATTCCGTTTGCAGCCCATTCCGAGCCGAATATAAAGCGAAGGACAAATAGAAATACGCCAAAAGCAATACCTAATGAAGCCATAATCCCACCAAATATGCTTAACATACGTAGCGGTGCCGTGGTCATGCTGGTCACAAGATCAAACGTTAAACTGATTAGACTCATCAAGCTGTATTTTGATTCACCATCAGCACGTTCGTCATGATCGACGTCGATTTCACTAGTGTGTCTAGAGAACCCATTAGCAAGCACTGGAATAAACGTACTTCTTTCATGACACTCCAGCATCGCATCGACAACATGTCGACGATAAGCGCGAAGCATACACCCATAGTCTGTCATCGCAATGCCGGTTGATTTCTTAACTAAGATATTGACTAACTTAGATGGTAGCTTTCTTAGTAGAGAATCTTTTCGGTTTCTTCGAACGGTTCCAACAGAGTCAAAACCTTTCTCAATTTCCTGAACTAACTTAGGGATCTCCTCTGGGGGATTCTGCAAGTCAGCATCTAGAGTTATGACAACGTCACCTTTGGTTTTAGCAAAACCTGCCATAATAGCGTTGTGCTGGCCGTAGTTACGATTCAAAATAACGCCAACCACGGCACTACCTTCTTCATTGGCTGCTTGTTCAATAAGCTCAGCACTTCTATCTCGGCTACCGTCATCGACCAAAACGAGCTCGTAATCTTGGCTCAGACTTTCACCTGCTAGTTTAGTTCGACGAAGCAGCTCTGGTAGGGTTGCTTCTTCGTTGTAGACGGGTATCACAATGGATACGAGTCCAACGGATTGATTATTTCTCATTTTTACTCGCGATGTCTTTGATTGCTCCAACCACTCGTGCCACATCGTCCAATGTCATGTCAGGAAACAATGGTAAAGAACAGATTTGTGAGCCTACTAGCTCAGTATTTTCAAGGTTAGAATTGAGCTCACCATACAAATCGCTATAGTTATCTCTATAGTATTTTTGCTGGTGAATTGGGCGAAAATGAATACCGGAACCAATACCTTTTTGCTTCAGTAATTCAATTAATTCATTGCGATCCACACCGAACTGTTGTGGTTCAACTTTAACAATCATCAAGTGATGGCAGTGCTTGTGCGGGTATGAGGGGATAGCTAAAGGTGTAATACCGCACACGCTTTCTAATTGTTCAGAATAAGCACTGACTAGATTTTTGCGCTTTTCAGCAATACTGCTAATTCGCTTAAGTTGCCCAAGTGCGAGTACAGCGCAAATGTCAGGTAGATTGTATTTAAATCCTGGCTCAATCACTTCTGCTTGAGGGGAACGGCCTTGCTCTTTTCTATCAAAAGCGTCTACACCCAGCCCATGAAACTTTAATCGGCGAACAGCATCCGCAATGTTTGGGTCAAAAGTAGTAAGTAGCCCCCCTTCAGCAGAGGTAATATTTTTAATGGCGTGCAATGAGAATAAACAAGTACCTCGACCGCCTATTGCTTGGTTCTTGTATTCAGTTCCTAAAGCATGAGCGGCATCTTCAACAACAGGGATGCTATGTTTATTTGCGAGGTCGTATATAGAGTCGAGATCCAAGCTCGCCCCAGCGTAATGTACGGGAATAATAAGTTTAGTGTTCTCATTAATGAGTGGTTCTATATCTTCTGCACTAACCATTAAGGTATTAGGGTCAATATCTACAAATATAGGCTTAGCACCTGATAGGCTAATCATATTAGCCGTTGATACCCATGTTAGAGAAGGAGTAATAACTTCATCACCGGGCCCAATACCTAAAGCCTTCAACACGAGATGCATACCAGCGGTAGCACTGCTTAAAGCAACGACATGTGGAGCACCTGTCAGTAAACTGACTTGCTTTTCTAACTCGGCATTTTTAGGGCCAGTGGTGATCCAACCAGATCTAATAACGTCGACGACTGCGTTGATGTCTTCATCATTTGTAGCAGGTCGGCACAGTGGAAGAAATTCTTCTGTCACGCGCTTGTCCAAAGTAATATAAAAATTCGGTACAGTGTGTACATTAAAACTAATATACTTGTCAAATGATTGTCACATTAATAGAACGCCTTATTCTAGAATAAGATAAAAATTAATCTAAAAATAAGTTGTTTTTAAACCAAATAATCAGAATGATTTTTGGGGACAATATATCTGGCATAAAGTTCAAAAATTATAAATCACATAAAAATCATATAGATAAATAATTTTTATTGCATTTATATTAAATGAAGTGCACTTAGGCTTTGCCCGGCTCAAATAAATATATAGTTGTGAGTACTGTTTAATATGGAGCATTAATGAGTTATAAGTATTATAAATATTTAACACTAAGGTATCATTTTTTGTGTGAATTTAATGTGAATGCTCGAGTGAGCAGAATTTAGCGGTATTCTGTTTTAAAGAGTCTCTTAGTGAAAAAATCCTACTTTTTGTTTTAATACTGATGCTTGTTGCTCTAAATCTTGCGCACTGTTTGAGGTTTGGGCAATGGTTTCTCTGCTTTTTCGATTGAGTTCACTGATTTGCTGAGTATCGGTCGCGACTTCTTCAGCTGTGGATGCTTGCTCCTCGGACGTAGTTAATATGGTTTCAGCTTGTTCTGAAATGCTGTGTACTTGATTCGCGATGGCTTTGAGTGCTTCTCCCACTTGCTGGGCTTTTTCTACTGCTTGGGTAGCATTACTTTGACTATGGCTCATAAGTTCAACTGAGCTTGAAGTGGACGCTTTAAGCTGTTCAATGATAGTAACGACATCTTTTACCGAGTTTTGAGTTCGTTGAGCTAACGTACGCACTTCATCTGCGACTACTGCAAATCCTCGGCCTTGCTCTCCCGCTCGAGCCGCTTCTATTGCGGCGTTTAGCGCTAATAAGTTGGTTTGCTCTGCTATTTCATCGATCATTTTCGTTACGTTTTGAATGCCTTCACTATCACTTTCTACTTGATTAATGGCGTCCGATGATTGGGCTAAATTGTCGTTCAACGTGTTCATGCCTAAGCTCATATTTTCAACCATATCTAGGCCAGACTGACTGTCTTTGTTAGCCAATCGGACATTCTCAACAATAGTATCTACTTGTTGAGCAATAGATTTAGCCGAAGTTGTCATATGATCGATTGAGGAGACGACTCGTTCAACTTTACTTTGCTGCGAATCGGCTTGAGTAAGGTTGAATTTGGCGTCAGAAGCGACATTTTGTGATTGTTCGCTGACGACATCGCTAGTTGAGGAAATCTGGGTGACCAATTCTTTTAGCTGTTGGGCCATGTCAGCAATTCCGTTTCCTAGACTGGTGATTTCATTTTTTGTGTCTGTACGCCCCTTGGGAATTGATATACTGACCTCTCCCTTGGCTAATCTTTGAACAAAGTGATTCAGGGTTTCTAAAGGCTTGAGCGTTTTATTAAGGTAAATGGTCAGAATAACCAAGGCAGCGATACCAATAATAGTGGCCACCAATATGATCAGCCTTAGTAGTGTTGCACTTTCTTTCGTTACTTCATTGATAAAAGTGCCGCCGAGCAGTTTCCAATTCCATCCTGGTACTTCAGTGAATACCAGATATTTCTCGGCTTTACTATTTTGGCCAGGGTACTTAAATGGGTATTGTATTAATCCGCTATCTGACTCAAATATTTTGCTAAATGGCTTATTGCCATCGTAGTCTGCTACATCTTGTATCGGTGCATCCGTAATATTTTTATCGGGGTGTAATAGGAATCTTCCTTTATGACTTTCTTCGTTGTCAACAACGATTGTGTAGCCAGTATCGCCCCAGGTAATGTGATTGAGAGAGTTAAACAGATCTTGTGTCGCTTTTTCTATGGGTAAACCAACAAAAGTGATTGCAACAATTTTTCCTGTAGCCGTTTTAATGGGAGCGTAATAGGTGATGTAGCGTTTACCATGAAGGACGACATTGTTGTAATATTCTTCACCTTTGGAAATCGCATTGTAGGCTGGGTGATTCGGAGTAATCGTTGTGCCTGTATTACGTTTGCCAGAGGGATCCTTAAGAGATGATGAAACTACTATCCAGTTATTTTCTATCGGAGCAAACAGAGAAGCAACAGAGCCAGTGTCCCTAGTAAAACTATCTACAAGCTTGGTATCGTTAATTAAACTTTCACCATATTGTGTTAGGTTGGTGATTTGTTTTCCCATAAAGTCTACAGTGTAGTCTTCTTGATAGACACCCGCTAAATAACCGTTTTTGTATGCTGAATCTAAAACTTTTGCAGTTTCGAGATAAGCATTGAATTGACCTGCTATTGTCTCTGCTAGCGCTTCTATTTTGGACTGATGAGAAGTCAATGTTTTTTTGAGGAGTAAGGAATAAGCGTTGTTGTACACCAGTATGGCGATACCAGAAAATGCGAACACCAAACATAGTGTGATGACGACTTTTAATTGAAATCCAACACTCGTGTTTTTAAGGCGATCCAACATAGTTAATTCCGTTTAACGTTGTAATATTTTTTAGTCGTTGAGTAGCAGCCTTATTGAAACCTTCTTAGCTGCTCACTAATCAACTATAGACTAAATTAATAAAGTCATTACTTTAGCGTGTGGCTATCTAGTAAAAGCAATAATCGTATCATTTCTCATAGTTATAATTTGATTACTAAATAATTGTCATAATATTGTTATTGTTAACGCATGATTAACAAGGGGTAATTCCCAATACTTGGCTTTAAGTAGAGTATAAGCACTAGCTCGTGTCTAAATTTTTTGACGTTGAGAAAATAAAATTTTTCTTAGATTCTAGAAAGTTACCGTCATGTGGTTCATTTTTTATCTGCTGGATACAATTTTCCAGTCTTCCTGCAGTGGAAATAGGAAGCAAACTAATAAAAATTAGGAAATAAAAAATGAAAACATACCAACGTCGCATACTCGCAGTTGCTATTAGCTCAGCGGTTGTATTTTCGGTAAATGCAGCTGAAATGGTGAAAGTTCAGGATAGCGACTTATTACAACAAGGGCTCGCTGCAACGAAAAGTATTGTACCTTCCGAGCTTGGTTTTACTCCCCTAAAAACAGTCACCCTGCCAAATGGCAAAACCAAAGTACGTTATCAACAGACCTATCTTGGTGTTCGAGTATTTAACACGTCCGTTGTTGCGACCAGCAGCGCTGTTGGCCCAAAACAGGTGTATGGTCAAATGTTACAAGGTATCAATGCTGATGTAGCAACGGTATCTGGAAAGTTAGATAAAGATCAGGCTATCACTGCTGCAAAGCAAGCATTTGAGCACGACGCCAAGTTGACAGAAAACCAACTGGATTACCAGAATCCAAATGCTGAGCTGATGGTTAAGTTGGATAAAAATGATAAAGCACAGTTAGTTTACCTAGTTAACTTTTTTGTAGAAGCAGAGCGTCCTACAAGACCATATTATTTTATTGATGCAAACTCTGGCGCAGTGCTAGAAACTTGGGAAGGCTTAGCTCATCATGAAGAGGAAGGGACTGGGCCTGGTGGTAACGCAAAAACAGGACAATACAATTATGGTGAAGATTACCATGCGTTTACTGTCGACAAAAATGAGTCAAGTGGCAAATGCACCATGGAAAGTACGAATGTCAAAACAGTAAATTTGAACAACCGAAGATTTGGTAGTACCGCCTATAGTTACGACTGTGTAGATTCTTCAAACTACAACGACTATAAGCAAGTTAATGGCGCCTATTCTCCGATTAATGACGCCCAATATTTTGGCCAGGTAGTATTCGACATGTATAAAGATTGGCTAAACACTGCGCCATTAACATTTCAACTCGTTATGCGTGTTCATTACGGCACTGACTACGAAAATGCGTTCTGGGACGGTTCTTCGATGACATTTGGGGACGGTGCGAGCATTTTTTATCCTTTAGTTGACATCAATGTCAGTGCTCACGAAGTGAGTCATGGCTTTACCGAGCAAAATTCTGGCTTGGTCTATTCGGGTATGCCTGGTGGTATTAATGAAGCATTTTCTGATATCGCTGGTGAAGCTGCAGAGTACTATATGAAAGGGCAAGTAGATTGGGTTGTTGGAGCCGATATTTTTAAATCCGAAGGTGGGCTTAGATATTTTGATACACCCTCAAAAGACGGCAGATCCATCGACAATGCTTCTGATTATTATGAAGGGATAGACGTGCACTATTCAAGTGGTGTATTCAATCGAGCGTTCTACTTATTGGCCAACATGAAGAATTGGGATGTTCGCAAAGGTTTTGAAGTGTTCGCTACAGCTAACCAACTGTATTGGACAGCAAGCAGTAACTTTGATGATGGTGCGTGCGGTGTTGCACTTGCAGCAGCAGATATGGGTTACAGTGAATCTGATGTCGTGTCCGCCTTTGAACAAGTGGGCGTCAACGCAACTTGTTCTTAGTTACTAACACTCAGGGCCAGTTACCGCTGGCCCTTATAAAAAATTGCCAACCAGATAGTTTCACTATGAGGCTGTGTCCAATGAACCCGATGCTTTGTCCTAGCTGGTATATTGACATAATCACCAGCATTTAAGGTGATTTTCGATTTATCTTCATACTCTATGACCCCTGACCCAGATAACACTAAAACCCATTCGTTGTCGTCTTGGTCATACCAAAAGTCTTCAGGTGAAGAGTGTCCTTTCGAAATGATTCGTTCAACCCGGACAGAGTTAGTCGATAACAGCTCTTCGAATATTTCTTCTGGTACGTTGTCAGGTAGACTTGTAAGTAAGTTCATATAAAAGTTACCGCCATAATATCAATTAACGTATTTATGCGTTAGGTGTGCCAACTTACCCAGTATTATGAAGTGATTTGGCTACTTGGTTCCACACGTCGAACACTTGCCTATTAAATAGATAGAAATAAATATCTAAATCTGAGTACTTATTACGTGAGCACTCTGTTAGTGCAATCTGAGCCGCTTCTGTTATTGGATATCCATACACTCCACAAGAGATTGCAGGGAAAGCAATGCTCTGACATTGATGTTCTTGTGCTAGTCGAAGGGAATTCAAATATGCTGAAGTGAGCGTGTGTTGAGGAGAAGGCGAACTATGATAAATGGGCCCAACAGTGTGAATGACATATTTCGCTTTTAAGTGACCCGCTGGAGTAACCTTGGCCTCACCAAAAGGGCAGCGTATGCCGTTTTTTTCAGGGATGAGCTTACACTCGGCGAGGAGCTGTGGTCCCGCTGCACTATGAATAGCGCCGTCAACGCCACCTCCTCCTAGTAAGGAGGGATTCGCTGCATTGACGATGGCGTCTACATTTGCTTGCGTAATGTCGCTGCATAGTAAGGTTATATGTCTAAGCATATTTCACCATTGGATAACTTGTCCATTTTCAAACACCATTTGCGATTCTACAAAGTTTGCATGTACAAATATATTATTGAGATCGACTTTCGTTTGATTGGAAATCTGATTTGCTACTGTCTTCATGATTGTGCATACAGAATCTTTTTTGTGTGTATCTGGTAAAACAATCTCCATCATTATCGGGTGCGATGACTTGCTCTGAACAGGAATGGTTTTTCCTGCTACAGCGAGTCCTTCAGATTCAAAGAACCTCCAACTACAGGTGACGTGCTTTATATCTATATTACTCGTCTGACAGACAGCATTAGATACACTGATAACCAGCTCTGATACTCTTAGTGGGGGATGAAAAGGCAGTGATTGGATGTTGATGATAGGCATCGATAGAACCCCTTAAAAGCTGGAATTCGGCTGCTGTAAGAATTCAGCTTCTTCTTTAGTTATCTCTCTGCCTAGAATTGTATTTCGGTGTGGATATCGACCAAATCGATCAATAATAACTTTATGCCTTAACTCATAATCCAAATTATTTTGGTTCCCAAGCTTTGTGAACAGATTGACCGCTTGTTCGTGAATAATTGAAGACTCGCTATGCATATAAGGCATGTACATAAAGCTTCGTTCAGAAGCAGACAGTTCTAGGTCAAAGCCCTGAGCAACCGCTTCTTGAGCTAAAGCTAGTGCGAGTGGGTCTTGGGCAAACGCTAGTGGCTTATCCCTATATATGTTGCGAGAAAACTGGTCTAATACAATGATTTCCGCTAAGCGTCCACGCGCAGACTTTCGCCATATAAACAATTCAGATTTAGCGGCCTGAGACAGTACTGAGGCGTAACGAGTGAGTATTAACTTATCAATTTCGACGTCACTAGAAAACCATTGCTCTGGCTGAAGCTCATGAAACCAAAACTTTAAGACATCCTCATACATATAATTCTCCAGAGATTTTACGACCTTAGTCAAACTCTAGACGAGGAATTAATTTTCAACTAGCTTTAAAGGATGTTTCACCTCAAAAGGTCAACGGACCCTAGGTAAGATACTGGCATGCAAAGGTTACGCATCAATGTTAAAAATGGACTGCTCTCTATATTGATGCTATTTTCTGCTAACGTGAGCGCAAAAGAGCTCACTTTTTCTGAGCTTATTTTTTACACCGAAGACTATCCTCCAGCCAATTTTGCAGATGGGAATATTGCAAAAGGGTATGCAGTAGACATTCTCATCGAGTCTGCAAAAGCTGTTGGGCAAGAAATTAAACCAAGCCAGATAGTCATTTCTCCTTGGTCACTTGCTTATAAAGAAACGTTAACCAGCCCAAATGCTGTACTTTTTGCGACAACTCGAACAGGTCATAGGGAAAATCTATTCAATTGGGTAGGTCCAATTGCAGATTCAAAATTGGTTTTGATTGCTAGGAAAGACTCGAATATAAAAATAAACAATCCTCTTGATATGGCGAAATATACCATTGGTGTGGTACGTGATGATATTGGTGAGCAGAAATTGCTGTCTTTAGGAGTTCCCCGAGCTTCAATGAGAGAAGCTCCCTACATCAACCGATTGGTAAAGCTATTATTGAAAAATAGAATAGATTTGTTGGCTTTCTCTGAAAGGGGACTATATTGGTGGGCCTCTAAGCAAGGCGTGGATGCAAGTGTGTTTGAAACGGTATACGTCCTAAATCAAGGCTATTTATATTATGCTTTGAATAAATCGATTAAACCAAGTGTTGTCGAAGAATTGCAAAAAGGAATTAATAGATTAAAAGCGACCAAAGATGGAAATGGTGTCTCAATTTATCAAAGCATACTTAGTAAATATCGATAAGGCTGATTCGCTAAAAAGGTTTACTGGGTGTTGTTATTCAGCCTCAACAGCTTGCTTTATCAAAGCGCGCTTAACAAAAAAAGGATTGTTATATTTTTTTGCTGGCCCTAGTTCCGATACGACCAATTTATTCCACAGCGCTTTATCGAATTTTGCCTCTGGAATCGAAGGGTACAAGGTTTCTTGCTCTTCGATAGCAAATCTCAAAAATTCTTTTAGTTTAATCTGGTTGTATTTTTTCGCGATTCGGTTGTGTTTTTGGATCCACTCCTGTTTGTATAGTACCAAAGCGGGCTCTGCGTGTTCGAGTGGCATAGTAGAAAGATAGATTCTTTTATACGCGACTTTTCTATCGATTAGAGCTCGCATCGCTGTTTGGATATATTTACCATGATGAGTGATAGAGATATCTTCGCTATCGAACAGATTGACTACCCACCCGGTAGGAGACAGCATTTTCGACTTGAATTGTCGGTTACGAACTTGAATGGCTTGATGAAGTACTATATCAGAAGTACCACGAAATGTTTGCTGCCACTTTCCGATTCGAATCTGAATTGAACCAGGTAGTCGATAGATATTGGTGAATTTGTCTTGACTCATTTAATTAATGCACAAATTTTTGAGATAAACGGCAAGCGCTTTATTTATCTACTATATCAAACACGCCAGACTAAATTGTATGGCACACTAAAACTCTTGATGCATGAAGTTGCATGCTGATACTACTATCTTGCAGCTCACTTGTTCCACTGTCTTTGAGGGAGATCTATTTTTGTTAGATAATTGGATATTCTTATCGTTACACACTTCTCATAGAAGTGTATCTCCTGCAGGTTGTACGCCGAGTGACCATCACGCATAGTGTGGACATAAAACGAAACTACCCAGTGAATACGGCCCTATTATTTTACATTTGTCCACTAATGTACAGTATTTCGTGAAAAAGTGTTCCAAATTATTTACAAAATTTTATTTTAATATTACAGGTAGAGAAACTTAATTTATTGTCATGTTTACGTCATATTATTATGAGTGTAAATGATAGAAATGTATTTATTATTTTAAATTAATTAAGGATTGCTTTGATAGGCTGCGCTTTGGGGTAGGCCACTATATTAGATGTAATAGTCTTCTCTGCTTACAGAAAATACGGAGAGTCTAGAATATAAAACCTTGTAGGGTAAAATAATAAGCGTGTCGCCTATCGTGGTACATATAGGTGTCCACTAATCCCCATGATAGATGAATAATTAAATAGTTAGTTGACTATGAACTCCTTTAAATATTATGTTCCTAGTTCGCGAAGTATAACTAGCTAATTGGGAGCTGCGCTATGGGACAAAAATTTTCACAACTTTCAGAGAAGCATATTGAGTTCATTCAGCAACAGAAACTGTTTTTTGTGGCTACAGCGGCTGAAAGTGGCAGCGTTAATCTATCTCCCAAAGGTGGAGACTCACTTAGGGTTATTGATGAAAATACCATTGCTTGGCTCAACTTAACAGGTAGTGGGAATGAGTCTGCAAGCCATGTACTTAAAAACCCTAGAATGACTATCATGTTTTGTGCTTTTGAAGGAGCTCCGTTGATTTTGAGAACTTACGGAGAAGCGAAGGTTTTGCATCAGCTTGATGATGAGTGGACGAAGTACATTGATCTATTTCCGTATAGCAATGGAAATAGACAAATTTTTATCCAAACAATACACACAGTTCAAATGTCATGTGGAAAGTCTGTGCCTTATTATGATTATGTTAGTGACCGCACAGAACTTTCAAACTGGGCAGAAAAGCAAGGGAAAGAAGGCGTCGAAAAATATTGGGTTAAGAAAAACCAAAAAAGTATTGATGGCTTTGAAACGGAAATTATAGAACGGACAGGGATTAACATCGATTAAACTGATGTTTGGGTCTTTTCAGCGCGCTCTTGTTGTTGTGATATCAGCAATTTTTCATGGGCCCGAAAAAACGGTAAGTACAGAAAATACGCATTTATCATAGCGAACACTACCATCAAGGTGTTTGCTATACTGCCATTCGATGCCCAAGCTGCACCAATTGGGGCGGGTACTGACCAAGGAATCATGGTCACTACTTTGGCTAAAACTCCCGCAGAAGTTAAATACCAAGCAATTGTCGCGTTGATCATTGGAACCAATACAAACGGAATAATGAAGATGGGATTCATTATGATCGGGAAGCCAAATAATATGGGCTCGTTAATATTAAACAGAGATGGAATCAATCCAACTTTTCCCACTGAGCGTAAATGTGCGGACTGACTTTTTATCGCCAGATAAATCAAAGGGAGGGTAGAGCCGACTCCACCAATGAGTATGAAAAAGTCCCAAAACGCTGGCAGATAAATATGTGGTAATACTTTCGCTCCTGCTTCCATCGCATCTTGGTTTGCGAGTAAATTAGACATCCAAAAAGGATTCATAATCCCAGTCACTACCAGTGCACCATGAATACCCACAAACCACAGTAGCTGGCATACCAAAATGGAAATCAACACAGCCGTTAAAGTATCTGATGCCATGATAAGCGGGTGAAAGACTTCTTCTATTAGCTGAGGAAAATGTAAGCCGAAGTGGCTGGCAATAAACTGATTGAATGAAGACAAGGTGATCATCACGGCCATAATCGGCAAGATAAGTTGAAAGCTCTGTACGGTGAGAACGGGGACATCTTCCGGCATAGATATGACCCACTTCTTGCTAATGAACAAACGAATAACTTCAACCGAATAGACGCTGGCAATCAGTGCAGTAAATATGCCTGCTCCACCTAGATAGCGAATATTTTGCACTGTTGGATCAGACATTCCTGCCAACATTAAAAAAGCCATACAGCCCGTCAAACCAGACATCCTCTCTGGCAGTTTATATTGCTTGGCTAAGCTGGCTGCAACGCCAAAAGCAACGATCAGCCCAACTACCCCAAGAGTAAGCTGATAGGTTGGTAGGAGGGTTGGGCGAAGAGACAAGGCAAGTTTTTCCCACCATATCGAAAACTCAGAGTTGGGAGTGGAAAAAGGTGGAAAAATCAAAGGGACAAACATGCAGCCAACAAAAATGAATGGCATAGATAGTTGAAAACCATCCCGAAGGGCAGATAAATGAACATTTTGCGCTAGCTTTCGGGCAATAGGAGATAAATATTGCTCCAGTTGTGAAGTGACTATTCTCGCTAGCGAATGGTTCATGTTCGGCCCTATATCAAACTTATGGCTGTGGATGATATAAAAAAGATTCCTCCCAAAGAAGTATGACTCGCAAGAATGTTGCCTACTCCACAGTTTACTGCTTTAGATGTTTACAGCTTGTTTAGTCTTTAAGCTTGCATAAATGAACTAGAAAACGTGACAGCTATCACCAATCTCTCCCACCTTTTCACTGTCGATAAAGGCAATTCATAACTGAATAAAATCCATCCAGATCACGAAAAAAAGGTGATTCATTGAATTATTGATGATCCGGTTCACGAGTACTTGGAAATAAATGGGAAACCGGTTTCCAAAATTTTCATGGAGGAGCATATTGTTAGCACATACCGAATAAGGAGAACGAGAAATGAAAAAAATAATGCTTTGTTGTTCAGCAGGAATGTCAACGTCAATGCTGGTTAAAAAAATGGAAGCGGCCGCTAAAGAGCGTGGGATTGAAGCTGAAATTAAGGCTTATGGAGCAGCAGAATTTAGTAGTCAAGTAGGAAACTATGAAGTGGTGTTACTTGGGCCTCAAGTTAAATACATGCAATCTGATTTACAAAAAGAAGCCGACGAATTTGGTATTAAAGTCGAGCCTATCAATATGATGGATTACGGCATGCAAAAAGGAGACAAAGTTTTAGATTTCGCATTAGAGCTAATTAATTAGACGGTAGATCTAAGGGGTTTTTACCCAACTAATTTGATATTTAATCCAGATAACTTTGGGACAAAATTATGAGTGCTTTGTACGACAAAATGGTAAACGTCATAGAGCGTAAAGTAACGCCAATTGCAGGTAAATTGGGTCAGCAGAAATACATTACCTCAATTCGAGATGGCTTTATTGCAGCTTTACCTTTCATGATAGTCGGATCATTTATGTTGGTATTTATTTTTCCTCCGTTTTCATCCGATACCACTTGGGGCTTCGCCCGTGCTTGGCTTGATTTTTCAGAGACCTATCGCGAACAATTGATGCTACCCTTCAACTTGAGTATGGGAGTGATGACCATATTCATATCTGTCGGTATTGCCGCAAGCTTAGCAAAGCACCATGATCTTGAGCCGGTTACGGCTGGACTACTGTCACTGATGTCATTTTTGTTAGTGGCTGCGCCGCTAAAAGATGGCGCAATCTCTATGCAGTATTTGTCGGGACAGGGAATATTTACTGCGATCATTTGTGCCATTTACTCAACAGAAGTGTATGCATTTTTGAAGAGAAAGAACGTCACTATAAAACTTCCGCCAGAAGTGCCAACGGGTGTTGCACGCTCTTTTGAAATCTTGATACCAGTATTAGCCATTATCTTAACTCTGCATCCACTGAATTTATTTATTGAAGCTGAAACAGGGATGATTTTGCCAGCTGCGATCATGTCACTATTGCAACCGTTAGTTTCAGCTTCTGACACCTTACCGGCAGTATTGCTGGCCGTATTAGTCTGCCAAGTTCTATGGTTCGCGGGGATTCATGGCGCTCTGATTGTAACGGGTATCATGAACCCATTCTGGATGGCAAACCTTTCTGCTAACCAAGCGGCAATGGCGGCTGGTGATGCGATTCCCCACATTTTTGTACAAGGTTTCTGGGACCACTATTTATTAATTGGTGGCGTAGGCTCTACTCTACCGTTGGCGTTCCTTCTATTACGCAGCAAAGCGGTACATTTACGTACGATCGGCAAAATGGGCATTGTACCAGGCTTCTTTAACATCAATGAACCAATCTTGTTTGGTGCTCCGATTATCATGAACCCAATGTTTTTCCTACCGTTTATCTTGGTGCCGATGATTAATGCGACGTTAGCTTGGTTTGCTACTGACTTGGGCTTAATTGAGCGCGTTGTCTCTTTAACACCGTGGACGACACCGGGACCTATTGGTGCATCATGGGCTGCAAACTGGTCATTCTCTCCTGTCATCATGTGTCTGATTTGTATGGTAACAGCAGCAATCATGTACCTTCCTTTCCTAAAAGCCTATGAAAAGCAGTTACTGGCGCAAGAACAAGCGGATGCCAAGGAAGAGACAGCAGCAGAGCCAGTTACAGCATAGTCGTACATTGATGACATCTTTCTTAAACAAGTTATTTTAACCTAATCAAGGGGGGTGCCTTGCACCCCGAACAGGATATAAAATGAAGTATCAATTTCCAAAAAATTTCTATTGGGGTAGTGCGGCATCTGCAACACAAACTGAAGGTGAAGCTTTTCAAGCAGGTAAAGGTGAGAATATTTGGGACCATTGGTATAAGCAAGAACCAAATCGTTTTCACAATGGCGTTTCGGCGACAGAGGCATCGACCTTCTATAAAAACTATCAATCTGATATCCAACTGATGAAAGACATCGGTCACAACAGTTTTCGTACTTCAATCTCTTGGTCACGCTTAATACCCAATGGTATTGGAGAGGTAAATCAGGAAGCGGTTGAGTTTTATTCCAACGTGATTGATGAGCAAATTAAGCAAGGCGTTCAACCGTTTATTTGTTTGTTCCACTTTGACATGCCAATGGCTATGCAAGAAATAGGCGGTTTCGAGAATAGAGAAGTTCTCGATGCATACGCTAACTTCGCAGAAACCTGTTTTAAGCTATATGGGGATAGAGTTAAACATTGGTTTACGTTTAACGAGCCGATTGTGCCAGTCGAAGGTGGGTACTTGTACGATTTCCACTACCCAAATGTGGTCGACTTTAAACGTGCAGCAACAGTCGCTTTCCACACAATGTTGGCGCATGCAAAAGCGGTTGAAAAATACCGCGCTCTAAACCAGAATGGCCAGATTGGTATCATATTGAATCTCACACCATCCTATCCTCGCTCACAAAACCCAACGGATCTAAAAGCGGCCAATGTTTGTGACTTGATGTTTAATCGTAGCTTTTTGGACCCTGCAGTAAAAGGCGAATACCCTCAGGAGCTGGTGTCTTTGCTGCAAGAGCATGATCAAATGCCAGAGGTAAAAAGCGGTGATTGCGAGCTAATCGCAAAAGGCAAAATTGATTTACTTGGCGTCAACTACTATCAACCTCGCCGTGTAAAAGCCAGAGAGAATGCTGTGCATCCTGAAGCGCCGTTCATGCCAGAGCATTTCTTTGATTACTATGAAATGCCCGGGCGTAAGATGAACCCTCACCGTGGCTGGGAGATCTATGAAAAAGGCGTCTACGATATCTTGACCAACCTTAAAGATAACTACGGAAATATACCTTGCTACATTTCTGAAAATGGAATGGGTGTTGAAGGTGAAGATAAGTTCCTTGTAGACGGCCAAATCCAAGATGATTACAGAATTGATTTCATTAAAGGACACCTTAAGTGGTTGCACAAAGGTATCAAAGAGGGTTCGAACTGTTTGGGATATCACTTATGGACGTTTATTGATAACTGGTCATGGAGTAATGCTTACAAGAACCGCTATGGTTTCTATCAGCTCGACTTAAAGACACAAAAGCGCAGTGTGAAAAAAAGTGGTGAGTGGTATGCCGAAGTGTCTAAGGCCAATGGTTTCGAAAGTTAAGGGGTAAATGATGGATTTAGAAGAGCAAGTAATGGGCATTATTATTAATGCAGGCCAATCAAAAAGTCTATGTTACGAAGCCTTAAGGTGCGCGAAACAAGGTCAATTTGAAGAAGCGGAAGGGTTACTTAAAGAAGCGCAGGAGTTTGCCAACCAAGCCCACCTTGTCCAGACGCAGCTCATTGAACAAGATGAAGGAGAGGGAAAAACGAAGATGACCTTGATTATGGTTCACGCGCAAGATCACTTAATGACCTCGATGCTAGCCAAAGAATTGGTTACCGAACTGATCGATGTACATAAAAAAATTGCAGCTTAACAATTAATATTACACCGGGCTTAGGCTCGGTGTTGATCTATTATTCACTTTGTTTGGAGTGACGAACCAGTACAGATCAAACTTTAAACTACAATTGAAACCGTTTTCCGTATATCCTACATAATAGATAATAAGTAAGCCTTATTAGGTTTGCTACTCAATTGAATTTAAGTCAGTTAGGTAAGTGTTAGATGGTAACCATCACAGACGTTTCTAAACTCGCAAATGTTTCAAAAGCCACTGTTTCAAGAGTCATGAGTGGAAGTCGCGGTGTGAAAGCTGCTAGTCGGGATGCGGTACTCAAAGCTGCTGAGGAACTAAACTATCGTCCCAATGTTGCTGCGCAAAGCCTAGCAAATCAGCGTTCAGACTATATTGGTGTTATTTTGTCTACAACGGATGCAGGGCAAGTTTCAACTTATCTACCATTGTTTGCGAAGTCTTTAAAGCGGTTGGGTAAGCACATGTTAGTCAATTTTGCAGACACGGCAGATGAGTACTTGAGAATCGTTGATGAGTTAAATAATCGCCATTGTGATGCAATCATTGCCATTGGAGGCAACTTACCGGAAACCTTAGATGGCAACATCATTACTATAGACAGCGGTACAAGCAGCGATCATAGATCCATCGGATATGACTACAGCTTTGCCAGCGAAAGTGCCTGTCGTTATCTATCGAGCAAAGGTCATTCGAGTATTGCTGTTGTTTTGGAAGATGAAGGTTATGCATCCCAACAAGTTCTCGAAGGCTACAAAACGTCTTTGCAAAATATGGCAATGCCAGTCAACAGACAACTGATTGTGAGTGCGACACATGGATCGGAACAAGCTATCCTGTCATTGCTCAACAGCTATTCTTCATTTACTGCTTTGGTAGTCATGCGTGATAGCCAAGCTGCGATTGCGATGAAGCTGCTGAAAGACTTCAACTTATCTACGCCGCAAGAAGTGTCCATTATTTCGTTAGAAGACTCTGCACTTGCAAGCCAGCTGACTCCACCTTTAACCTGCATAAGCTATCCGTCGGAAAAATTGGTAGATGAAGCCATCGCTGAGCTAAGTAACTACTTAAATGCTAAGCCTATTAACCCTAAGCCGTTATTGTCAGGCAATCTTGTTACGAGAGATTCTGTAGTAAGTCGATCCTAATAGCTGCTTAATTTAAGCCTATTGTCGGAAAAGTAAGAGTGACCATCACTTCGAGACGGCGCTATAGTCCTACTTCACTCGCTTATTTAAAGCTGAGTTTAAATTTTCACTGAGTTTGGGTATTACCTTTTAGATGAGAGTTTCCAAAGCGAAGCTCGCTTTTTACGATATTGATTTTTCTTAGTAGCCACGTATATTTCACACCTACCAATTAAAAAAATAACGGTATCAGAGCTAGGATTATGAAAGAGTTACTGTCACATAATGTCGAAGGGGATATTGGTTTCGTCACTGAGTATGAACGGCTGAAAAAACGACTTGAAGAGTATCCGCAGCATGAGAGTTTACTTGAAGAGTTGTGTAAGTTCCCTCTAGGACGTTTTCTTATTGAACATAGGGGCATTGATGGGTATTGGACTGATGTTATTGTCAATTACCCACAGCAAGTTCGAACATACAACGCGAATTCTCGCATTGAGTCTCTTAATCCGATTGAGCAAAAGATCCTAGATGAGGCTCCAACATTTCTTGCTACTCAACAACGCTATCAAATTTTTCGTCAGCAACTGCAAAAATACTTACCTCATTGCCAACGCCTATTGTCTGTACCTTCAGGATTAATGAGTGAGCTTTTAAGCTTGGACTACGAAGATAAAAAGCATATTGAGTTAATCGCGGTAGATCTTGACAGAAAAATTCTCAATCAAATTGGTGAGAATGCAAAAAAATACCATTTTGAGGGGAAGCTGAAACTAGTGGAAGCGGACGCATGGAGCTTTAGTGTTGATAGCCCTGTTGATTTGATTACTAGTAACGGCCTAAATATCTATGTTGAGGAAGATAAAAAGGTCGAGGCTCTATATCACCAATTTTTCAAAGTACTTAAGTCTAAAGGTCTCTTTATTGGTAGTTTCCTAACCCCAATCGAGAGCTGGGATATGGATAAGATCGATGAAAAGGCGATGCAACTACAAAAAAGTATTTTTGTCGATTTATTGGGAGTTAATTGGCAACAATATCGAACGGAGCAACTGACACAAGAGCAGCTAGAGCGAGCTGGCTTTGTTGATATCGAGTTTATCTATGATGAAGCCCGAATATTCCCAACCTTTGTTGCGAAGAAGGGGTAGCTTTACCAATCTGAAGTGAATTACATTTCATAGCTTTATGCTTTCCGATTTCGTTCGTTGCTTGCAACAAGCAGGGGAATCGACTTTAATGAATGCAGCCTTTTAAAGGTAAGACCTAACTAGATTTGGAGAATATAATGCGCATTCTATGGATAATGATTTTATTAGTGTTAGGTGGTTGCAGTCTATCACCCAAAGTACCAGAAGCGCAGATAATCGAATACGGTCCTAATCAACATACATACACGCAACCGATAGTACGGATTGTTCCAGTATATCCTGAATTTGCGATTGAAAGGCATGTCGAAGGTTACGTAAACTTAGCGTATGATGTTGATAGTAAAGGTAATGTCACTAATGTTCGTGTTTTAGATGCTAAGCCTGAACACATTTTCAATAAGTCAGCCATCGAAGCTCTGTCGGATTGGAAGTTCTCAATTTATCCAAAAGGAAAGCAGTCTATTGCTCGGAAAAATCAAACTGTACGCTTTGATTATCACTTCCCAGTAGAGAATTAATTGTTTCAATACCACATTGAAGTTGTGTGCTGTTCCCCAATTGATACCTAAAGTTGGCTCAAATTCACAGAGTCAGCTTTTTTTTTTATCTGAAACTAATCTAGTAGTCTATCTAGGCTAATATTTCACTAAAGGTTGGAATGATTGTGTTTGTCATTTGTTTGGGGAACGCTTAAAACGCTTTAGGAGAAAAGTCAGCGTGAAAAATTACATCTTCGTACTGTTGTTATTTTCGTTTTCCTCATTTGGCAAAACCATTACTTTGGGCTCTACAGATTACCCTCCATATTATGGGCAAAAACTGGACAACTATGGTGTTGTTAGTGAAATAGTGCAAGGTGCTTTCAAAACCCAAGGTATCGATAGCAGTGTCGCATTTTATCCATGGGCTAGGCTGATGAAAATAACCAAGGAGGGCAAATTGGATGCCATGTTCACAGTTTGGTGTACGGCGGAACGCAAGCAAGATTTTTTATATTCCCATTCTCTGTTTCCAAATGAGCTTGTTTTTCTAAAGCTAAAAAAACTTAAGCTGAAGTTCGAGAACTATAAGGATTTACGACCTTATCGGATTGGTTATGTGTATGGCTATGCCTATCCAGATGAGTTCTATCAGGAGCCTGGGCTCAAACTGATAAAAGGCTACGCAGACAAAGAAAACGTAGAGAAGCTTTTAGCCAATAAACTTGATTTGGTTGTGATAGACAAGTATCAAGGGCTTTCGTTAGTCAAAGCGCTATCACCAGACAAAGCAGGTTTATATGATACATTGCCTAAGCCAGTGAGTATTAGCCAGCAATATGTGATTGTGTCGAAAAATGTCAAGCAAGGCCAAGCCTTGATTGACAAGTTTAACCAAGGTTTACAAGAGTTAAAACAGAATGGTGCATTTGCTGCATTGCTTAAAAAACATCACTTGGATCTAGATACAAAATATTGGAAAGAGCCGCAAGATTGTACTCCTTCTGGACAATAATTTTCTGCGCTATCTATATTGTGCCTGTATGATGAAATGACATATCATCAGCATATTTAGGTAGTGCAGTGAGAATTGATCCTATATCTAATTTTTGCTTTATTTGTCAGGAACTCAATAGAAATTATCCCTCTCATATTATTATTTAATTTATTAATTACACCTTTTACAGAACATCTCATTTATTAAATAATTAGATATTATTCTTAAAACATTGAAGTCATATTATATTTTTACATTAAATTGATTTTCATTATTCGTTAATTTGTAGAATCTTTTAGAATTAAGCTAATAGATAAAGTGTATCTGTACGGTTTAATTGTAAATAGTTTAAAGGATAATCGATAAATGAAAATAACTCTTATTGGCATTTTAGCTGGAATAGCAGTTCTTATAATTGCTTACTTAGCAATTCAGCTACTACTACATGGTGATTCATACGCTAAATTATACGGTAAACCAATCGTTGAACATTTTAGAGACAAGCAAGAAGTTCAGCAGATGATCCACTTTTTTGAGCGTTGAGAGATCTCGCCAATCACTTTCCTGCTGATAACTATAGTTTGAATTTAGACCAATAAATATAGATTCTGTGTATTTATTTCTCTTTTAATAATGCTCAGATTTATTGCAATGTAAATAAGGAATAATATGAAATCGATTAGGATAATTTCTATTTTTGTTACTTTATTACTTTTTCTTTCTGCATGCAGTATGGCAACCAGTCAAAGTCATACGACTCAAGCGAGCAATAATGTCTCGCTGCAGCAAAAAAAAGTAGCGAGCTTAGGTAGTACTTTCGAAGGACCTAATATAGCAGACAACGGCCGTGAATTAGTCGCTAGGGGAATGTTAGCTGGAAAACCAGTGATTTATTTTAGCCAGAAGGAGGATGAAAGCTGGTCGAATATGACTCCAATTATATCCACAAGCAGTAAAATTGAGAACTCTGATTTAAATTTCATTAATTTCTCTAAGAACCTACATTCAGAACCATCGACTAACTATAATGGGCCGATGATTTCTCAGAATACCGTTGCTTTCTCTGCCGAGTTAAGTAATCACAAAAACGCAGTGGTTTATTCGAAAAAAGAGCAAGGTACGTGGAAATCAAGATTGATTGTGATGACCGGAGATAAAATATCCGGTAAAACAATAAAGTCTATCAATGCACCTTATATTAATGGCGATGAAATATATTTTTTAGCAACAATAGATGTTGGCGGACATGGCGTGACTGATATTATGCGTTATGATTTAGCGTCAAAGTCATTGTCCGTCGTCGACAGTGCAGCTTCTGGTAATATTGATAGCTTCTGGGACTTATCATTAAATGATCATCAATTTTCTATCCGAGCGGAAAATAGACTAACCAAGAAACAAGATATTTATGTGTCTAACAAGAACAACAATCTATCGCCGATATACTCGGAATTTAAGCTACCAACTGGAACAGACTCTTATAGTCTCGGAGGGCCAAGCTACTTTAACTACCATGGGCATAACTACGTAGCGAACATGGTGATGTTTGCTAAAGATAACAAACCCAAGTACACGCAAATTTACTCTAACGTAATTGCGAGTCAACCATGGGTGGGGTCTGGTAATGTTATACAAAAAAGCCAAGACAAAGTTATAGCGGTCGGTAACCCGACATTAGAGGTGAAACAGGAAAAAGCAGATCTTGTTTTTCAAGCTATTACGGCAAAAGATCAAAACCTGCCTGGTGTTTACTTTTCATCAGTCCGAGTAAATTCCGCTACTTCAGAGCAGCCTGATATTATTCCTGTAGTCCGACCAAACCAGATGATAAAAGGTGTCGGTGAAGTGAAACAGGTTTTCCTAGGATCAGTGAGTTTACGCCAAGATACAATCGCTGTATCCGTTGAGCTAAAGTCTGGCCAATATGCATTGTTGATCGCGAAGGTCCATAATACTAGCGCCTAATTGCAAGCAAAAATGGAATAGGGGAGTGCTTCTAATTGGAAGCACTCCTCGCTAAACCTGCTGGAGTGCGATCTTCTAGTTACTGCCAAAAGCTTTCAAAGTTTTGCCCGTTTCAATTCCTAGTACTGAACGGACGTAATACTTCGCTACGTCACTAGCATCGATAGAGAAAAAGCCCGGAAAATACGAACCGTATGCTTCCATTGACTCTGTCACCACTGATGGGCTGACAACATTTATTCTTAGATTGTTTGGTAACTCGTTGGATACAGCAGTCACAAAATGCTCAATAGCGCCATTGAGAGTAGCAGCACTGGTTCCATGAGCTATGGAGTGGGACGCAATAATTCCTCCGGTTAAGGTAATACTGCCATCTGTATTGAGGTAATTCATGCCGATTTGGGTTAGGTTAATTTGTCCCATCAATCGGCTGTTGATACCTTTCTGCCAATCTGCTTGTGTGAGTTCTTCGAAGGAATTAAAACCAACATCGCCAGCGGCGCAGATAATGGCGTCTAACTTTCCAATTGACTCTAACCCGGTGTGGATAGAATCCCTAGAAGTAATATCTATACAAATATCCCCTCGGCTTCTTCCGGCAGTAATGATCTGGTGTTCACTTTGTAGTGCCTTTGTAATTTCGCTACCAATGGTGCCATTAGCGCCGATAATTAAAATTCTCATAGTGTTATCCTACCTATATTTTGATTACAAAATGGATGTTATTTGCTTTATTGGTAGAGAAAAACAACAAAAATTAGTAATACTGTTTAATAAATAGGGCTAATAATGAACTTGGAACACTTGCAAACGTTTTTGGTTGTGTCGAACACGAAAAGCTTTACCAAAGCTGCGGAGTCTTTGGATGTATCAAAAGGTTTGGTCTCTAGGCATATTCAAAAGCTAGAAGAGCATTTAGAGACAAAACTTTTTCATAGAACCACGCGAAAAATTGAGCTCACTGAAATTGGCCAAGAACTGTTAGTTAAGGCGCAGCAAATTCGAATGCTTTCTGTTGAAGCAGAAATGAGAGTGCATGATCTGATACACGACCTTACCGGTGAGCTTAAAGTCACGGCTGCGCCTGAGTTTGGCCAAATGCTGTGTCGAACGGTTGTTCCTCAATTTCGTAATCAATACCCGGAAGTGGATCTGCAGCTCAATTTCACCTTGGACCAGAAAGAAGTGGAATCTGGAGATTTTGATATTGCCTTTCGAGCTGTTGATGTCTTGCCCAATGATGTTATTGGGAGGGAATTGGGCTATATCCGAAATATCTTGGTTTGTACGCCAGAGTTTATCGCACAACACAATATTGACAAACTTACAGACCTTCAACAAATACCATTTATCATGCATAACCACAGAAATGAATGGAACACGCTGGACCTTATTTCTCGGTCACAAGAGTTAGATATGAGTGTAAAAGGAAGTGTAAGCGCCAATAACTATCAGACTGTTTTGGCACTTACGATACAGCATTTAGGTGTGGCGAGTCTTCCATTCTATCAGGTGGAGGATCACGTAAAGAGCAATCAACTATGTCATTTGTTTCCTGACTGGTCAGTAAAAGCCCACAAACTTAGTTTACTCTATGCTCAAAAACGCGTGACTCCTAAGAAAATCACTACTTTTAACCAGTTAGTCATTAACTTGCTAGAAGAGCGCAAGGAGTATCTACTGAACACCTAATTGCTTCGCTTTAGCTTTCAAATGAAAGTTGGTTGCCAAAAGCTTGCTTCCAATCTTGCTCGAACTTATCGACGGCAGGCGCCACGCTTGGGTGGGACAGCATTTGCAAAGCTACGTCTGTCGGCAAGGTGATCGCACCGATTCCCAACTTCATCACGTCCATTACCTGCTGAGTATTTTTGAAACTTGCTGCCAAAATCTTACTGTCAAGTTTGTGTACATTTAGAAGCTGTTGCAAGTCAGCCACAACTTTAACACCATCACCGTTGATTGCATCGATGCGATTAACATAAGGCGCTAGGTAGTCAGCGCCACACAAGGCCGCTAGAAACCCTTGCTGTGCAGAATATATTGCGGTGGCTAACACTTGGATACCTTCTGCTTTAAGCCTTTTTATCGCTTGTAGGCCTACTTCCGTCGCAGGTACTTTGACCACTATATTATATGGAAGCTCTGTCAGCTGCTTGGCTTCACTAACAATGGCTTCTATGTTGTTACTGACTGCTTGTGCGAAAAAAGTTGTGTTGTTGCCTAATATGTTTGCCATATTGTCGAAAGTTTCGCGTAACCCCTTTGTGCCAGTTGCTAGAATGCTTGGATTCGTCGTGATGCCACAAAGAGGTAGGCATTTTGCCAATCGTTCAACTTCTGTGTGGTTTGCTGTATCTAAATAGAATTCCATATTGATCAATCTCACCTAATTATTGCCAACTCAATATTAAAAAGATCGTCTCAACTCATCTTTGATCAAAATCAATATTAACTTCAAATGAAAGTATAATAATTTCATTTGATGATTGATTGTGATCGTCAAATTGAAAAGTGAAGCAGGAGAAGGCGAATGTTTTTCAACATCCAACGTTTTTCCACCCATGATGGTGATGGAATTCGGACCATTTTATTTCTTAAAGGGTGTAACTTGGCCTGCCCGTGGTGCCAAAACCCTGAAAGTCGAAGTGTTGAGAAAGAATTGCTCTTTGACCCTGCACTTTGTTTAAAAGGTTGCGAGCTTTGTAGCCTAGCATCAAGAAACATTTCACGCTGTGACGGGCAATTAGTGATAAATAGAGCCGCTATAGATGAACAAGACTTGATTGCACTTGAGAAGGTGTGTCCAACAGAGGCGTTGTCAGTATGTGGCCAATCTATTAATGAAGATTACCTCTTGCAGCAATTAACGCGTGATAAAGCCTACTACGAACAAAGTGGCGGCGGCGTAACGTTCTCGGGTGGTGAGCCGTTGTTGCAGCCAAACCTAGTTGCTTCGTTGGCAAAAGGATTAAAGTTGCAAGGTATTTCCACCGCCGTGGAAAGTTGCATGCACGTCCCATGGAAAAACATTGAACTAGTATCGCCCTATATTGACTGTTGGCTCGTGGATTTAAAGCATACAAACGAAACCAAGTTTAAAGAATATGCTAAAGGTTCGCTTAAACGTATAAAAGCGAACTTGCTTAAACTCGCTTCATTGGAGAAACGTATTGTGGTGCGAGTCCCTGTTGTGCCTGAGTTCAATGAATCTTTAAGCGAATTAAAGCAGATTGTTGAGTTTGCAGAGCAATTAGAAAACTGCGTGGAGCTGCACCTACTTCCTTACCACACAATGGGTACAAAAAAATATCAGATGTTAGATATGCCATATCTGTGCTCAGACAAACCACTTAACAATCCTGAACTACTTGAAAGCGTAAAAAACTACGCAGAACAAAATACTCTACTTCACGTGATTATACGAGGCTAATTATGGACTTAAAAAACTTACCGAATCGCATTCGTGCTCATAAAGAGCAACTCGTAAATGTTGTCACGCCACCAATATGTACCGAGCGTGCGCAAGCATACACGAAGGTTTATCAGCAAAATGAAGACAAACCCGTTGTTGTCACTCGAGCCTTAGCTTTAGAGGAGCACCTCAAAACTCGTACCATTTGGATAAAACATGATGAGCTGATTGTTGGAAACCAAGCGAGTAAAGTTCGCGCTGCGCCAATTTTCCCTGAATACACGGTTCGTTGGATAGAAGCTGAAATAGATGAGCTTGCAGACAGACCAGGGGCAGGCTTTGACGTAACGGAAGAAGATAAACAACGCATCCACCAAATCAACCCGTATTGGAGAGGCAAAACGGTACAAGATAGGTGCTACGGTTTATTTACCGACGAGCAACAAGCGTTGCTTGCTTCAACGATCGTGAAAGCAGAAGGAAATATGACCTCGGGTGATGCTCACCTTGCCATCGACAACGAGAAAATACTTCAGTTGGGCTTGAATGGCTTTATTGACGAGCTAAAACAGCGTCGAAACGAGAATCAAACTTCAACATATGAAGGATTGCAAAAAGAGCAGTTTTATAAGTCTGTGAGTATTGTGCTAGCGGCAGTTCAGCAACATATTTTAGCTTATGCAGAGCTTGCTGAGTCGATGCTTGCAGAAGAACAAAGAGAGTTCAGACGTGAGGAACTAAAGGTTATCGCTGAGAACTGCCGCCACATCGCTTACCATCCGCCGCAGTCATTTTGGCAAGCTTTGCAACTGGTCTACTTTGTTCAGCTAATTTTGCAGATTGAATCAAATGGTCATTCCGTTTCTTTTGGCCGCATGGACCAATATCTGAATAGCTACTATGTCAACGACATCGAAAGTGGTGCGATTAGTGAAGAATTTGCCACCGAGTTGCTGCAAAGTTGTTGGCTGAAACTGCTTGAAGTCAATAAAATTCGCTCTGGAGCTCATTCGAAAGCGTCGGCTGGCTCTCCTTTATATCAAAATGTTTGTATCGGTGGTCAGGTACTTGATTCCGAAGGAATGCCTCACGACGGCGTTACCCCTTTATCTTGGGTCATTCTAAAGTCATGTGGCCAGTTAAAATCGACACAGCCAAACTTAAGCGTACGTTATCATGAGGGGCTAAACCAAGAATTTCTCATGGCGTGTATTGAAGTAATTAAGTGTGGCTTTGGTATGCCAGCCTTTAATAACGATGAAATTGTTATTCCAGAATTCATTAAATTAGGCGTAGAGAAAGAGGATGCGTACAATTATGCATCGATAGGTTGTATTGAAACTGCCGTACCCGGAAAGTGGGGCTACCGTTGCACGGGAATGAGTTTTATTAACTTTGCTCGAATCTTATTGGCAACTCTAAACGAAGGTGTTGATGCAACCACTGGGCAAGCGTTCCTAGAACACGATAAGTCGCTTGTGAAAAACAGCTTCGACTCTTTCGAACAAATTATGCAGGCTTGGAACGAGCAAATTCGCTACTACACGCGAAAATCTATCGAGATTGATACTGTTGTCGACACAGTATTAGAGCATCAAGCTCATGATATTTTCTGTTCTACGCTTGTCGATTCTTGTCTTGAGCGAGGCAAAACCGTCAAGCAAGGCGGCGCTAAATACGACTGGGTTTCTGGGCTGCAAGTAGGTATCGCAAATTTAGGTAATAGCCTCGCCGCAATCAAGCATTTAGTGTTCGACCAGGCTCAGGTAAGCCAACCGGAGCTCGCTAAAGCCTTGGAAGAAAATTTTTCTGGAACCGAAAGCGAAATCCTTCGTCAGAAGTTGCTCAACTTTGCTCCAAAATACGGCAATGATAATGACGAGGTAGACCAACTACTTCATACAGCATATCAAGCGTATATTGATGAGCTGTCACACTACAAAAATACCCGATTTGGACGAGGCCCTATAGGTGGTGGGTACTATGCCGGAACGTCAAGTATCTCTGCCAATGTACCATTTGGCTCTTCAACAATGGCTACGCCAGATGGACGAAAAGCACATACACCTTTGGCTGAGGGGGCGAGCCCATCGTCTGGTTCGGATAGGCTTGGACCTACAGCAGTATATAACTCCGTAGGGAAAATCCAAGTAGGACAAATTCTTGGTGGAGTTCTACTCAATCAAAAGTTGTCACCTAGTTCTTTAGCAACAGAAAGCGATAAACAGAAGCTATCAATGTTGATTCGAACCTTCTTCAATCACCATAAAGGCTGGCATGTACAATACAATATTGTGTCACGTGATACCTTGTTAGCTGCGAAAGAAAACCCTGAAAAGTATCGAGACTTGGTGGTGCGGGTTGCGGGTTATTCAGCGTTCTTTACGGCACTATCTCCTGATGCTCAAGATGACATCATCGCAAGAACGGAACATGAGCTATAAGCAGATCTGGACGTAACAACCAGTTAGGCCAATATGTTAGATTCAAGGATCATGTTTAGTTTCACTTGAAAGTTGGTTACTATCGTAGCCAACTTACTTCGAAAACTAGAACTTAAGGAAACATGCGTGAATTCTAGACAAATGGCCATTGTTCAGCTGGTGAACGAAAACAAGCGTGTTCAAGTAAAGGAATTGAGCGAGCTAATCGGTGTGTCTGGTGTGACAGTGCGTCAGGATCTTAATTATCTTGAAGAGCAGGGATACCTGAAACGTGTTCATGGAGCCGCAGTTGCTCAGCAGACTGATGATGTCAATTCGCGCTTGTCCGTTAACTTCGAAGTAAAGGAAAGAATCGCGAGCAAAGCAGCAGATTTGGTCGCCCAAGATGAGACAGTTTTAATAGAAGGTGGTAGTGCGAATTCATTGCTAGCGCGAATGTTGGCCGAAAGAGGCGATGTCACCATCATTACTCCCTCTGCTTACATCGCACATTCAATACGTGATGTAAGCAAAAACACTATACTGCTTGGTGGCGTGTATCAGCAACAGGGTGAAAGTTTAGTCGGCCCTTTAACTAGGCTTTGTATTGAGCATATTCAATTTAGCACTGCTTTTTTAGGTGTTGATGGGTTTCATCGTGATGCCGGTTTCACTAGCCGAGATATGATGCGAGCTGATATAGCTAACGCAATTATTGGTAAAAAACGTCGAAATATTATCCTTACAGACTCAAGTAAATTTAATCAAATCTATCCGTCGACATTGGGTAAAGTGAGTGATTTTTCCACTCTCCTCACCGATGAAGCGGCTCCAAAATCTGAGCTTAAAGCGATAGAAAAGCTAGGCGTTGAAGTGTTGGTTTGCATTTAAGCGGCAATAAATATGTATTCAATGCGGATCACAATGCAACTGGGTTTTATAGCATTCGCCTTCATTACGCGAGGATTCAATTTGAATAGTAGAATGAGCAATATTAAATTTTTGCTTTAAATTGTGTTGTATAGAAATTAGAACGGATTCCGATTGAGTGACATCTGCCAACACGAGGTGGACGGTAAGCGCGTTTTCTGTGGTACTCAATGGCCATATATGTAAGTCATGTAGGCTAGTAACTTGAGTTTCTGATAAAAGATAACTTCTTATATCAGAGACATTTAAGCCTTTTGGCACGGCATCAATAGAGTACAAAAGCGAGTCTTTTAATAGTCCCCATGTTCCAATGAAAATCACGACTACAATAGCTAAACTCATCGCTGGATCAACCCATAGCCAGCCTTTCAACATGATGACAATCCCAGCGAGTACAACTCCTAGTGATACCGCCGCATCCGCAGCCATGTGCAAGTAAGCACCTCGAATGTTGAGGTCTTCCTTTTGTCCTCCAACAAAAAGCCATGCAGTAACACCATTAATGACAACACCGATTGCCGCAACAATGATGACAGTCATACCTTGAATCGGCTGAGGATCGGTTAAACGGCCGAATGCTTCCCAAGCTATACCACCGAGTGCGACAAGTAACAGAGTCGCGCTTAGCAGAGACGCAAGAATCGTTACTTTTCTGTAGCCATAAGTACGAGTGTCAGTCGCGGCCTTTTTAGCTAATGCACTCGCTCCCCAAGCAAGCAAAAGGCTAACAACGTCACTTAAGTTATGCCCAGCGTCCGCTATCAGTGCAAGAGAGTTGACCAGCAGTCCATAGATGGCCTCAACAACGACAAATGCAATATTCAGTAGCACCCCAATAGCGAAGGCTTTATTATAATTAGCTGGCTCATGATGATGGTGGTCATGTCCCATAATAGCTCCAAAGCTAGATAGTATTAAGAATGACTCTGCTAAGTTAAATGTAGCTTAATTTTTTGAAATATATAAATTTTATGTTGTCTATCGTAGAGTTTTAAACTGAGATGTTCGAATTGGAAGGAAGATGTAATGCGCCGTTCACCTGTTTATATGTTGCTGAGCTCTTTGTTTCTTGCCGGGTGTACCACTACGCAGACATCTAAAATCGTCGATTCTCCTTTAGTCGGTGCTCAGTTTGTTGGTGCGCCTTCTACCAGTACAAGCTCTAATCCAGTTCCTCAATGGGCTTATCATCATCCGAAGCCAGACAAATTGGGAGTATTTGGTGTTGGAACTGGTGAGGCAACCAATTTAGCCGAAGCAGAAAATAAGGCTAAATTGGCCGCTCAATCTGATTTAGCAAAAAATGTTGTTCAAGTGCTCTATGGGCCAGAAAAGCATAACAAAAAAGACCGCAATGAAAGCAATATTCGGCAAAACAGAACTGGAGTCATTCTCAGTATTATCGAACAAGCTCCAGAAAGTGACTATGCGATGACAGAGCAACAAGCGTTAATGCAAAACAATTCATTTACTGCTTATTCAATGCTGAAGCTCTCTTATGTCAACTTTTATAATTTGCTAGCTCAGCAAATTCGTTACACAGTAGGGAGTGGGCCTAACCAAACTTTACAAGAGCTCCAACAGAGAACCAAAAAATTAATTTCATTTAAAGGTAAGTAGTAACCGATGCCGACCATTGATAATGTTTAACCAAAGTCCCTATAGTCATACGTCCTATGTAACTTGTCTGTCGCTGAGTTGACGTAGCTTATTGATGCTATTCTTACTTAGGTAAACAACAAAAGTAACAGAGAAGGGAATCTCATGTATCGAGCAATTAAGCTACTGGCAATATGGGTTGCAGCTTTAGGTTTATCGTCAGGTTTATCTGCCAAGACAGTAAAACTCGCTAATGGCGAATGGGCGCCTTATCAATCTGAATCTTTGAAGGAAAATGGATTCATTTCTCAGTTTGTGAAAGAAGTGTTCGAGAGTGAAGGGTATCAAGTTGAGTTTGTATTCTTACCCTGGAAGAGAGGGTTTGAAGAAACTAAAAGTGGAAAGCTTGATGGCTCTTTTCTGTGGAGTAAAAACCCTGACAGAGAAAAATCCTTTCTATATTCAGATCCTGTTATTGAGCTAAGTTCATCTTTGTTTCAGCAAACATCCAAACCAATATCTTGGCAAAAATTAACGGACCTTTCTAAATATAAAATCGGTGGTGTTGTAGGCTATTCCTACGTTACCGATGATCTCGAAAAGCAAGGGGTGCTGAAGATACAACGTATTGCTAAACCAGACAGCAACTATAAAAAGCTCTCGGCAGGTCGTTTGGATGCACTTATTGAGGATACAGATGTTGGCTTCGAAGCGATTAATCGATTAGGGTTGTCTGGAAAGATTGAACCTAATAAAAAACCTCTCTCTACAGATGAATACTATGTCATTATTTCCAAGAACTCACCGAGAGCGCAAGAGTTGCTCGACGCTTTTAATAGAGGGCTTGCAAAGGCACTGGCTTCTGGAAAACTGAAACAGTATCGAGAAGCTTCAAATCGTGGTGAGTACGAAAAACCTTAAAGCTACGTTAATAAAAAATGTTTAATGGACAAGGTAGGCCGACTACCTTGCCCACTTGTTTATTTCAGATTCTCAGAAATTTTTTCCGCGACTTTTGTAAAAATGGCTTTTTCTTCGTTTGTTATGTTTTGATTGATTTTGTTCAGCAACTTAGCTTTCGTCTCAGAAATCTTCTTGGCTAGAATGATACCTTGATTTGTTAAAACAAGAAGTTGGCATCGTTTATCTTCTGGGTTAGGAGACTTTGTTAACCAGCCTTTTTCACTCATTTCTTTAATTAATCGCGCTATTTGCGCCTTGTCTCGACCAAAGTGATTAACAATGTCATTGGCAGTGCAGCTTTCTGACTCATATATGAAAGACAAGCATTTTACGTACATCCTATTTAATCCAAGCTCCTTTGCTCTCATCTCTTTTCGCATTGCCATTTTATAACGATGTACGATTTCAAAAATTGGGTCAGATAGTGAATTATTGCTCATCATTTCCTCGTATAAAATTTGTTGACATTATCATCTATATTGAATTATGGTTGACTTTATCAACATAGTTAACGTTTTTCAACTGAAAGAGGAAAAGTTCGTGAGGCAAAAAAGAGTAATGCGTTTAGCTCAAGTTACACAAGTAATAGACTTATCTCCGCATCTAAGACGAATAATTGTATCAGGTGATAGCTTAAAAGATTTCCCTTCAGGACAAGAGGGAACCTATGTAAAAGTTGTACTGCCAGCAGACGGGGAGTTTGGTGGTAAAAAGCGTTCATACACAATACGATTTTTTAACCCAGAAACCTGCGAATTAGCGTTGGATTTTGTAGTGAATAGACACAGTGGACCTGCAACGAATTGGGCTTTACAGGCGAAAGTGGGTAGCGAAGTTGGCATTGCGGGTCCTGGGCCAATGAAGTTGACAAACTTTGCGCATCATAGCTATCTACTGGTAGGCGATCTCACCTCAGTAAACGCTATTAATGGCTATGTACCTAGGTTTAACAAAGAGGCAGATGTACGGGCTATAATCTCGGTACCAACGAGGGAGGATATTATCGAATTAGATTATGATGATTCGGTAAATACCTATTGGTATATTGAAGATGAAGCGCAGCTACCTTTAGAAGAAGTAGTAAAGGATACTGCGCATGATATGGATAAGGACAGCCATGTCTTTCTTGGGCTTGAAGCACGTACTATTCGTTCACTGCGACCAATACTGCAAGAAAGCCTTGGTTTTAGTCGATTGAATACCTTTGCTGTAGGCTACTGGAAGAAAGGTATCAATGCTGACAAATTTAGTATGCAAAAGAAACTGATGCCTGTGTAAGCCATTATTATTTTGGCACTTGTGTGAAGTCGAAGTCGTCACTGTTGGCCAGTTTGCAATAATCATCAACAACGACTTTACACCACTTAACGATATCGTCACGCATTGAAGTAAATTTGGCATGCGCATTGTCAACGGTGTATGGCAAAGTGATGACGCAGGTGAGCAGAAGATCATTTCCTATCGAGAATGAAGCAAGGTTATACAAACCATAGGACTCTAAAATAGGCAAAAACTCTGAGTGGTACGAGCCGTTACTAGTATTGGGAAAACACAGTTTACCAAGGCATTCTTCGGTTTGCTCAAAAGTGTCGTCGATCTCGTTGTAATGATTTTGATAGTAGATTTCTCGAAAATCATTTGGCACGTTGGTTATGAGCTCTGATTGTTTAGTTTTTAGGTTGTTTACTCTAACGGCGATATATATATCTTTGGTTTCCAGTTGTTGATTGATTAAGTCTGTATAACTCACTCTTAGCATCTCTGTATTTTATTCTTCTTCAAACAAAGAGTCAGAAGTGTCCTCTTCTAGTTGTACCAAGCTTTCATCCGCAACGGGTTTTTTGCTATGAAGTGTATGAAATTGTTTTCTTCCTCTGGCGAGTTTTATGTATTTAAGCCACGTCTTTTCTAGTTTAGTCGTCGCTAGTGAGTGGTCGGTAAGTACATTAAGAAATTGGGCTTCTTCTGAATTTTGTGGGGGTAACTGACCTGACTCTAGCTGTTCCATAGTATGACCGTATTTCATCAATAGCTCTTCTTCAATAATTGTGAAGTTGCCTGATTTAGCAAAGCCACGTGGGAACGTTTTATTATCGTAAAATATTCTCTCACCCACTCGTAGCTGAGTATTTATCATATCGCCCTCTATGCATTCATTGTTATTGGAACAATGCGAAATTAGAGCGATTTTGCAAAAATGAAAAACAAAAATTTTTAATCGTTATGACAATAATTATTTATTGTTAGGCGTATATGGTAGTGTCGTAATACTAAGATTTTGTTTAGCTCTCGTTCTTTTCATGTACTAAAAGCCGAACAAGATGAAATAACGAATTCAACTTGTTCGTTACTTAAAAGGTTATGAGATTCTATCTAATTAATTCGCAACGTTTTCAGCTTCAGGTTCATTATTCTCTGTGAAAATGTCTGCGACTGCTTGCCTCCCGAGTTCACCTTTTAGGTTACCTTCTTCGTCCACAACAGGTAGCGAATATTCACAAGACATGCTGTCAGGCAATACTTCTTCAATAGCGGCCTCTGGTGAAATCGCAGGGATTTCTTCATATATATCTTCATTGAACCCTGCGATAGTGACGTCGTCGACTGCTGATTGTAGGTTTTCCTTGGTTACTAATCCTTGGTAGCCGTCTTCTGTCACATGATACGCATAATCTTTTTTGAGTTTCTTCATTTGTTTGAAGGCTTCATCAATGGATTCAGCTGTAATACGATGAGCTGGAGGTTGCATAACCGCTTCCACAGTAAGTGCTCTAGCGCGATTTACATCTTTAACAAAGGCTTCAACGTAGTCATTGGCTGGGTTTAGAAGTATTTCATCTGGTGTGCCTTGCTGAACCAGTTCTCCGTCTTTCAAAATGGCGATTCTATCGCCCAGCCTCAACGCCTCATCAAGGTCATGTGTTATAAATATAATTGTTTTATGTAACTTCTCCTGCAGTTCGATAAGTTGATCTTGCATTTCGCTGCGTATGAGTGGGTCCAGCGCAGAAAAAGCCTCATCCATCAGCAATATTTCAGCATTGGTGCATAATGCTCGGGCGAGCCCTACACGTTGTTGCTGACCGCCAGAGAGCTGTGATGGGTATTGTTTGGCATATTCCGTTAACCCAACTGTATCAAGCCATTCTTGTGCGCTTTTTAGTCGCTGTTCTTTGCTAATTCCCTGAATTTCAAGACCATAGGCGACATTATCAATGACGTTTCTGTGAGGCATCAAACCAAAACGCTGAAATACCATCGACATTTTGTACCTACGAAACTCCTCCAACTCTTTAGTGGAAAGTTCAGTCACATCAACACCCTCAACGAGGATTTGCCCCATAGTAGGATCGATCAAGCGGTTAAAGTGACGTATGAGTGTTGATTTACCCGAACCGGATAGTCCCATAATGACGAAAATTTCGCCTTTATTGATACTCAGGTTGATATCTTTCAGGCCGACAGTGTGGCCAGTATCAGAGAGAATTTGTTCTTTTGACTCACCTAATTTTACTTTTTCGACCACAGATAAAGGCTTTGGACCAAAAATTTTGTACAAACCAATTATCTCGACAAGGGTGTTAGTCATGCTTATTTTCTCCTAGGTGAGATTGCACGCGTTTAGCGTAAGCCTGAGAAGCCCTATCAAATAGTATAGCAAGTGCGACAATCGCAAATCCGTTAAGTAGCCCAAGCGTAAAATATTGGTTGGTGATGGACTTGAGAACTGGTTGTCCTAAACCTTTTACACCTATCATCGAGGCGATAACGACCATGGATAGGGCCATCATGATTGTTTGATTGATACCGGCCATAATTGTAGGCATTGCCAGTGGCAATTGGACTCCCCAAAGTCGCTGCTTGCTATTTGCTCCAAATGCTGTTGCAGCTTCCAAAACTTCTTTATCAACCAACCGAATACCAAGATTTGTTAAACGAATGACAGGTGGAATAGCGTAAATGACGACTGCAATTAAGCCGGGAATTTTACCGATGCCTAGTAACATCACCACAGGGATCAAATAGACAAAAGCGGGCATTGTTTGCATGATATCAAGTAACGGAGTGACAGTTGCTTGCACCCGATTTGAGCGTGCCATCGCTATGCCTACGGGAATCCCGATAGCTATTGAAAGTAGTGTGCATACCGTGATGATACTCAAGGTTCGCATTGTGTCTTCCCACATACCGAAATATCCAATAAGCAGTAGCGAGACGATGCCCCCAAGTGTCAATTTCCATGAGCGGCTTGCAACGTAGATTAGCCCTGCACATATTGCGAGAACTAACCACCAAGGTGTTGATATTAGTAATTTTTCAAACCAAACGAGAAAGGATAGGAGGGGATCAAAGAAGGATTCAATTAAGTCTCCGTATTCACGGGAAAACTCCCTGTACCCTCCATCTAACGTCTTTTTAATTAGTCGAAGATCCGCGCGATCCATCTCAGGAAAGCTTATCCAAGCGCTATCGGCCATAGTTACATCCTTATAAAAACGCAGTAACCTTTTGGGTTACTGCGCATATTATTAAATTGGCTTAAAGTGCACTTTGTACTTTTTTAGCAACATCTTCAGGTACCCATCTTTGCCAAGTTTGTGGATAATTGCTCAAAAAATAATGCATAGCTTCATTGCTATCAGCTTGATTGTCTTCCATCCAAGCTAGTAGCTTGTTTAGCTCTTGGTTGGTGAAACCACGTTTAACGAAGTAACGGTTTACGTCTGGATATTGGGAAGCGAATTTTTCAGTGGTTACGGTATATACCGGAGAAGTCGGGTACATCGATACTTTAGGGTTTTCACAATCTGCTTGAGTAATGCAATCCACAAACTCTTTTTCATGAACGCCGCTACCAAAGTCTACTTTCACCATTTGATACTTACCTAGTATGGCCGTTGGAGCCCAGTAGTAGCCAAACCAAGCTTCTTTGCGTTCGTTTGCTTTTGCCAGTGAGCCAGAAAGGCCCGCACTTGAGCCTGGATCAATCAAGGTAAAGCCCGAGTCTTTGAGTTTTAACGCTTTGAATAGGTTTTCCGCTGAGATTTGGCAAGCCCAACCAGCAGGACAGCCGTAAAAGGCAGATGAGTCTGGATCTTCAGGGTTCTTGAACAGCTTGGCGTGCTTTTTTACCCCTTCGATGGTCGCCAAATCAGGGTACTTTTCGACCATGTAAGCTGGAACCCAGAATCCTTCTTCGCCACCATCAATTAGGACGTGACCAGTATAGCGCAGACGTTTTTCTTTAACGCCCTTATCCAACGCGTCTTTCAGGCTGTTGGTCCATAATTCAGGTGCTACGTCTGGTTGGCCTTTTTCAATCATTGATGTGCCTGTGGGCATCGTATCGCCTGGTATAAGCTGAGCATCACAACCGTAGCCATGTTCAAGAACAAATTGATCGATGTTGGCAATTAAACTTGCCGAGTTCCAGTTCATGTCTGCAATCGTAACCGTACCACAGTCTTTTGCGAGACTAGGGAAAGAAAAAAAGGTGGTTAAAAGTAGCAGAGAGGTAATTCTTTTCATGCTGAGAGGTCCTTTCTCAATTGAAGGTATTTATAACAGCTTATGTTATATAAATATTGGCGTATACCTTAGAGCCCTCAAAGGTGACAGGCATCTCACAGCTGGCAGATAAAATGGAAATTAAAAAGGGCTATGATTTGGAAACCATAGCCCTTTTAGTCAAGATGGCTTTTATCCTTCTTCGTTTAAGGTATCCATATAGGAGTCAAACTGGCCAAAGGCGGTTGAAGCCATATTAGACACAGTAAAGGTTTCTGATATTTTGTTTTTTATAGTCGTACCATCTTTGAGGTTTTGCCACTTTTGTTTTCTAACTGCTTTTTTAAACTCATCTTCGTCTGTACCAGGGATAAAGTTGGTTTCACCTCGAGCAGCATTTAAGACTTGAAGCGCTCCAGGTTTTTCACTAGTTAACTGGATTGGACATTCGGAAATAAATGCTCTTGCTTCATCCTGCAAAGATCTATACGCAGACAGTAGATCTTTTTGATGGGAGAAAATAGGATCGACTGGGCCACTTCTACCAAACTTTCTTTTCAGTTTTCTGTAAAGTTTGGTGGTTTTGGATGGAGGATTAGGTTTCGCATTTACAATATCTAGGAAATTATATGGCGAACTATAGCAAGGCATACATACAATGTAGCTAGCTAGGATCGGGATAGTTTCCATTTGTCCACGAAGCCACTCTTTAAACCTAGTAGCAGTCAGTGTTCCTGCTTTTAATTTGAGGTTGATGCATTGCTTTTTAAATTTCTTAAAGTTTCTAACCATCATGTAGCGATCAAATAATCCTTTCAAGAAATCAAATACCGCTTTTACCGCTTTTACTACGGTAGTGACTGTCGACGAGATTCCCAGAGTACCTACATCAATAAATAGCGAGCCGACAGAGGTTAGGGCAACCACACCTTTCTCGATAGCAACCGACCCAATTTCTGAACGTACAGTTTCAATAACATCTTCAGCACTTGCATATCTAGTATTACTACTCAAATTTCGAGTTTTGTAATAAGTCACTGATTTTTGTAAAACAGGATAAATTGCTGTTGCGGCTTTCTTAATATCACCGTAAATTGGCGCGACCTCTTCCAGAACTTTAAATATGAGCTTAGGGACCATAGAGACTATTGCATTCTGAACGTGCTGAAGTACCGCTCCGCCATGACGACGGAAAAATTCCTTTAGCTTGTCTTTAACTGTGGTTATTATCTTTTGTATGTATTTGTATGCTTTAGAATCTTGGACACCAGATTTTGCTTTTTCTATTCCCTGAGTGACATAGAAGTCTTTCCCACTTGACGCTTGCGATATTGAGTCTGCTAAATCATTAGTTGTAGACAAGCCATCGACTGCGGTTTGAATTTTTTCGATAAGCGTTAGCCCTTCAATATTCGTATTCGAAAAAAGATTCAGCATATCTAGGTACATTGGGGGTAAGGCATTGTTGGTGTTTAACGGTGGTGGCTCACTTATCGCATTCGACCTTTGTCTAGGCATAACAGGTACCTCTAGTGTGGGTTAATTTACAACTAGTTCCAAATTAGCCAGTGGTAGTCCTACTTAAAATGCATTGGGGTAAATTTACTGCGTACTGCCGTTGCAATATCTACATATATGGCTATCTCTAAACCTGAGCTCAGGTTATTTACATTTATTTCAGTTTTAAATTTAGCACAAAAAAGATTTTATTTTTGTCGATAAATCGTCACTATGTGTAACATTGAATATTAAAATTGGAAAGAAGTTAATGTTTTTAATGATTTATGTTAATAGAGATGTTACTTAAATCTTTGATTTTGTATTTGAAAGCCCAGGTGAGGCCCTAGGCTTTGCTTTCTACTATAAAACGTTTTTATTTTTATTTTTCGCAGTTTTAATAATTTGTTGCAATTCTGAAGCAGCGAGATTCTCAGAAATAGGCTTTTCACGCTTAGTCACTTCTGCAAGCATAAAGCTGGTGCGATTTGACTTGTCGTTTTGAATATTTGTGCCCACGTTGACTAAATTCGGATATATCTCATTCAACACGCAAGCACCGACCGCAACTGTGCCTTTTGGCAATTTATGCATTGCCACTTCCTTAGCGGCGTAAGCAGTACCCTGCGGAACTGCTATTTCAGTTGCTTTATACGACTGATTCCATTTACTCACTTCTTTGAGTGCCGCTGGATGCGAGGCTATCGCTTTAATTGGTTGTTTGGCTTCTACATCCTGTTTGCTCATAAAGGCGCACATATCTATGGGGGTAGTAATAAAGGCGATAGGTTTGGTGACTTTGTATTCTTCCAATGCTTTCACTGTTGCATTCACCAACTTACCTGTAATTGTTGAGTTTTCGATTGCAGTGAATGCGACCCCTTTATTGAGATCTGCTTGCTTATACGTGTTTAACAGTGTGCCAGAAAAAATGACGTCACTCTTAAGTTCTGGCTCTTTTTTTATCAGCTGGTGCAGTGCTGCATCATTAAAGCTTCCTTTTGACGCTTGCACGTAAATTGTTGGTGCTGCCTGAGCAGCAAAAGGTGCTACGCAGATTAATATTGCAGCGAGCTTTTTTAAAGAAAACATAAAAGACCTGTAATTTGAACTGAAGTTGGAAACACAAAATACTAAAGAATATTCTGGACTCCAAGGGTAAATATTAAATTTGTTGATAATTTTAAAAATGACAACTTAATAATAATATTTATTTATGTTTCCTTAATGTAATAAATAACCCGCCTCCATAATGGAGGCAGGCTATATGAGAAATATGTCGAGCTATTTCCCTGTGTCATTTGAGTGTAAAAAGTTTACCGCTTTATCTGGAAAGTCAGTAAATACACCGTCAACCTTTACTTTGTTATAGAAAATATTCAGCATGTCATCAAAGTTATCTGCATAATCAGGAATTCGTCCAGAGTCAGCCCTAAAGGTATAAGGATGAATGTCTAAGCCCGCCTTTTTAGCAGATTTAGCGAGTGGGAGGATAATAATATTATCCTTTGTAGAGGTTTCGTCAACCAACATTGATTTCCAAGGGCCGATACCATCTGCGTATTCAGCAACTTTTTCCATACCATTTGGTTTAAACATCCAATCATATTTGTACGGAATAAGTTGGCCGTTTTTTCTTACCATCGTCTCATTCCAATCTGTATACGCCATTAATTGAATTAATTTTAACTCCATATGCATATTTGGTAATAGTTCATCATGGATTCTCTTCAACTCGATTGGGTCAAAACTTTGTAGGTAGGCATTGCTGTTTTTTGACGTGTAACCATATTTTTTTAATGTATTAAGTACGGCTAAACTAATATCTTTGCCTTCATTCCGATGAAACCATGGAGCTTTTATCTCTGGGTATATGCCAATATTGTAACCCAGAGTTTTGTTAAGCCCTTGGATAAGTTCGATTTCCTCTGCAAAGGTATGAACTTTGAACTCAGACTTCCACATTGGAAACCGCTCTGGGAATATTTGTTGCTGTTTGCCATCTTTATCTAAATTAAACCCTTCAGTCGCATTTAAGCTTTTGATTTCTTCCAGCGTAAAATCTATCGCGTAAAAACGCCCATCAGGCCGAGCCCGGTTAGGGAACTTGATAGCGACATCGGTCACACGGTCTAAATATCGGTCATGCAGAATGACGAGCTTGTCATCTTTTGTCATCACTACATCTTGTTCGATGTAGTCTGGTTTCATGGCATAAGCCATCGCTTTTGCAGCCATGGTATGCTCTGGTAAGTAGCCAGACGCACCACGATGAGCAATTACTATTTGCTTCGCTTGTGCAAGCGATGTCATCGTCATGAAAGCAGAGAGAGCAAATACTTTGAGTAATTTCATTAATCGGTATCCTTTCCTAAGCTAGATTCTCAGAGGCTTGATGTTTGTTTTTATGATGCAGCCTTTCACCAACATATGCGTAAATTAGACAAGCAATCGCGGCGATACATGCTCCAACCAATACAATAAACCCACCATTCCAACCAAATTTGTCTACGGTATATCCGAGTACAGCATTGGCGGCAACTGCTCCCCCTAGGTAGCCAAATAATCCTGTTAAACCTGCGGCCGTTCCCGCTGCTTTTTTAGGAGCGAGTTCTAGCGCATACAGGCCAATTAGCATGACAGGGCCATATATTAAGAAGCCAATTGCGATTAAAGCTAGCATGTCGACAGTTGGGTTACCGGCAGGGTTGAACCAGTATACGAGCACAGCAACAGTCACAAGCACCATAAACAAGATTCCAGCTGGGGCACGACGACCTTTAAACAGTTTGTCCGATATCCAACCACAAAGTAGGGTTCCGGGAATACCGGCCCACTCATAAAGGAAGTAAGCCCAAGAAGACTTATCTACACTGAAATCTTTCGCTTCTTTAAGGTAAACAGGAGCCCAATCTAGAACGCCATAGCGGATCAGATAAACAAAGGCATTTGCGATGGCGATGGACCAAAGTAGCTTGTTGGAAAATACGTATTTAAAAAAGATTTCTTTGGCGGAGATTTCTTTCTCATGTGAGGCGCTGTAATCATCAGGAAAGTCCTGCTTATACTCTTCGATGGAGGGCAACCCACATGACTGAGGTGTGTCTCTTACTGTCAACCAAATGAAAATGGCGACCAGCGTGGCAAAAAATGCTGGGACATAAAATGCGGTATGCCAGTCATCGTTAAATAACCATAATCCTAATAAGAACATTGGGCCAATTAGACCACCACCAACATTGTGGGCAACGTTCCATACGGAGACGATTTCTCCTCTCTCTTTTCTAGACCACCAATGCACCATGGTTCGTCCGCAGGCTGGCCAACCCATACCCTGAAACCAACCATTGATAAACAGTAGAATAAACATGGCAGTGATGCTGCCCGTTGCCCAGGGCATAAAACCAAAACAAAACATAACTAACGCGGACATCAGCAGGCCAGCACTCAAGAAATACCTTGGATCTGAGCGGTCAGACACACTACCCATTAAAAACTTGGAAAGGCCATAGGCAATCGAAACCGCCGCTAAAGCTACACCTAAATCTCCTCGGCTATAACCTTGTTCGATTAGGTAGGGCATAGCTAAACTAAAGTTTTTTCTAACTAAATAGTAGCCAGCATAGCCGAGAAATATGCCAAGAAATAGTTGCCAACGGAGTTTTGAGTAGGCGCTATCAACTTTGTCTGAAGATAGCGGAGGTAAATGGGCCTTTGGCTTAAATATACCAAACATAGGTGTCCTCATTATTATTTATTTTTATATGAAACGTACGATAGCTTTGTATGTCCATATAGCAATTTACAGAACGAATGCTCGTACGAAAGTGTGAGGAGTTTGTTAAATATTGAAGGTTATTTCTGTGATGAATGTGGTAATAGTGTGGATAAATATATAGTTAATGATATAAGTTAGATCTGCATATCACTAAAAAGTACAACTTTTCTGCACTCAATAAAGCCATTTTCGAATGTGTTAAGTTTCGAAGGAGTAAGTTTTGTTTGTTTGTTGAGCGATTTAAATGCTTCAGCTATTTGCTGAAGCAAAAAGAGGGAGTTGTCATACAGTTGTTGTAGGACTTTAAAGGTTCAACATATTACGAACAAAGCGGACCTTGCTGAGGTGGTTTTGAAATAGCGTATTCGCCTTTGAGACTGCGGTAAACAATAACATGCCAAACAGTATTGTCTGTAAGACGATACTCAATCGCGTAATTAATACCATTGACCACTTGTGAGTGTACAGAAATAATGCTGTCGAGTTTAGCGCTAGTATCCATATGAGACATCACCAATTTTAACGCTTTATGAATGTCAGGGTTTACTTCAGTCGCTTGCCAACCACCAGGCAAGTTAGCCGTTGTGTCACATATTGGGTTTTTCACTTTGGGCGTTTCTACTTTTTTCACTTCCTTTTGTCCACAGCCCGCTAAAGCTAAAGTGCAAATGGTTAGCGCTATTAGTTTCTTCATGTTGATTCAGTCCATATACAGCCAGAGGTAGCGAAGATAAGCTTGCGGTTACGGGAAGCTACCTCTTGAGATAATTTCAATGTGTTGAAGCGTCTAATGATACTGATATATGTGTAAAGAATCCGTCAAAAGCTGTCAGGATTTTATGAATATTGATAGTCGGTCTTTTGAGGGGTATCGGCTCTAGTAAATTGAATGGTGACTTTGCGACCACCCTCAACAACCTCATGATGATAATACCAACCCATTTTTGAAACGATTCGTTCGACAAGCTGAAGGCCGAGTCCGTAACCATAATCGCTAGAACTTAACCTTTGAGTGCTTAAACTTTCGTCGTTGTTTTCAATAACGATACAACCACGTGAATACTCAATCCCTACTCTGCCTTGTTGCGTATATTGAAATGCGTTTCGTAAAATGTTGTTAATGACCAACTGACAAGGGATCATCTCTATAGGTAGCTCTTCTTGTGAGATATTTGGGTGGATGTTAACAACTTTGCCTTCAAGCAGGTATTGATTATCTTCAATAAGCGTTTCTAAAAGGTCATTGAAGTTTACAATATTTACTCCAAGTTGACGATCGTCTTCACTGCTTAACCAAAGCAAAGTTTCGGTTATATGCTGCATATTAAGTGCTGCTCGATTAACCCTTGCAATAGATGCGGCATATTTCTTGTCTCTTTCAGCGATCTTTTCTAGCAACTCTCCATTGTTTCGCATAATTGCTATGGGTGTTCTAAGCTCATGACTCGCATGACGCAAAAAGCTTTTATCTTTTTCAATAAGTTGAGTGATCTTTACAAAGCTTGACTGTTGTTGTCTTGCTACACGATTGATTTCTTCGAATTGGAAATCAGGTATTGGCTTATTGATATCCTCGGCTGTCAAAGAGTCGGCCCAATCACCTAATCTGGCCAGTAATCTAAGCGTTTTAAGCGCGAAGAAACGAGCCATAATGTGCATTATGAAGCCAATGATAAAGCCAATTGGAAAGGTTAATAAAAGTAGGGTGGTGAATCTGTTTTTAGTAAAAAAAGACAGCTCACTAGGGACGTTAAATATTCTCGTTAAATAAAGAGTCTTTCCATCATTTAAGGGGTAAGTAAGTAAAAATAAGGTTTTGTCGGGCCAAAAGACATGTGTGACGTGGCCGTCGATATACCTAATACGTCTTAAGCTTATTTGTGTCGGATCTGCTGTTGGAGATATCGTACTTTGTATCCAGTCAGGTAGAGAATGCCAACCTATATAGCTGCTGATGTTGGCAGTGTGTGGCAGTGGCGCAGTGGTAGATTTGTCATAAAGTTTTGAGAATTGCTGTGCTTCGTTTTCTAAAAACTGATAGTGAGCCTCTTTAAAGCCTTGGACTGTAAACCATCCGACAAAGTACGTATAAGTTAGAATGACGATTACAGTCGTTGTGAGTTGTGCTCTGGTAAACGTATTTTTTATAGATACTGGTTTATTCGCTTTGGTCTTCACAATAGTCTTCCCTAAAGGCAAACCCTTGACCTGAAATTGTTTTGATTAGCTTGACGTTAAAGTCACAATCTAATTGCTTTCTTAGCTTAAACAAGTGAACTTTTAAGCTGTTGCTATTAGGGCAGTCATCTCCCCAAACTGAAGAGTAGAGTTTTTCACGGGATACAACATTGGGTGAGTTGCGCATTAAAATTTCGAGCAACTTCCAGCCGATTGGAGATAAGTGAATTTCTTGTTTATCTCTAGTTACTGTTTTTTGGCTAAAGTCAGCCTCAACACCAAACATGGAAAATATGTTGCTTTGACCACTATTTCTTTTTGCTAATGCTTTGAGCCGAGCAGTGAGCTCTAGCAATTCAAATGGTTTAACTAAGTAATCATCGGCGCCTGCTTCGAATCCCAAGAGTTTATCGTCGAGTGTGTCACGAGCAGTTAGCATGATGATTGGTATACTTACCCCTTGCTCTCGTAATTTTTTACACACGGTAATGCCATCAATTTTAGGCATATTGATATCCAATACTATTACGTCAAACTCGTACTTCTTTATTAAAGATAGGCCTTCCATTCCGTTTGCAGCATGGTCGCAGCAGATTTCTTCTAATGCGAGATAGTCTATGACAGTTGCTGCCAAATCCATATCGTCTTCAATCAACAAAACAGATGAGCTCATTTGGTTACCTTATTTGCAGGAGCTTTCGTTATTATAGACGATGTCAAATGTCGCCTTTTAATGAAAGTAATAATCAAAACAACTAGAGCGGAAATAACACTTGTCATTAAACTTGCATGATTACTCGTTTAAATTCTCAGGCCGAACTTTATTGATTCATGTTGTGAATGTAAATTTTGATAGAGGCTTGTTGTGTTAATGAATGTTTCCCGCAGAGCTATTATCGAATAGTGAGAGGTTAATGGAGGGTTACCATGTTTCTTGTGGCAGATTATCTATAATTATACCGTCGTGGAAAGTGTGGAAGGTTTAGCTTTGAAAAAATGGATAGGGTTCGCTATCTGCTTATTATGCGCAGGTTGTGGGACTCAGCTAGCATACAACAATGCGGATTGGTTGGCTGTTCGATATATCGAAGGTTATATCGACTTAGATGATAGCCAGCAGGAGATGATAAAGCGAAAGGTAGATTTGCTTGGTAAGTGGCACCGTGAAAATGAATTAGCACTATATGTAAGTCAAATTGACGAGCTAGTGGCAATGTCACCGCAGCAGTTTTCTACTGCTGATCTTGAATCGCTACAGTCTGAAGTTAGAAAGCGCAGTCAAGTCATGTTACAAAAAGCGGCACCAGATATTCTGCTGTTGGTTCAAAGCCTTTCTGATCAACAGGTTAGGGGTTTTACTGCCGTAATCGAAGAAAAACATAAAAAAACAGAGCTTAAGTTAGAGAAGAGATCCTCTAAAGAGTCTAGAAAGATATATGCTGACAGAATCAAGGGTACGCTTAAGGAGTGGCTAGGCTCAGTCAATGAAGAGCAGGCTAAGACAATAAGCATATGGGTTCAAGAAATAGTGGGTACTAAAGTGGAATGGCTTGAATACCAAGAAAGGTTAAGAGGGGAAATTAGCAAACTGTTAGATAATAGACATAATCGAATGTATCTCGTTACTCACTTCAACCAGTTGGTTTATTTCCCAGAAAATTATCACTCAGACAGCTTAAAAGCTAAGCGCCAACATAATCTAGCACTAGCGAACAAATATATTGTGGAGATCGTTCAATCAATGAACGAAAAACAGACTCAACATTTAAAAGATGAACTTAATGATTGGCGAGAAACCTTTATTGAGTTACAACAAGGTTGAACCCACATTGTTTCAAAAGCCAGTTCAACCATTGTTTATTCGGTTACCTTTTTGCTAAGCCTTTTTCAGCAAGGTATCCTTTAATATGAGGTCTAGATTCTTTCGTCAATTTAGATCTCATTTGATCTGACCAAGATTGTTGCTTGTTGTTAGAAGAGCGCTGTGAATAGTACTCCAGCATTGTTTGATCGAATTTTTCAACATCCTTTAAATCTAACGAGTGGTACTGATTTTCATGAACGACGACGCTCAATGGTAGACGGGGCTTAAGCTCTGGCTGTTGAGCAGGGTAACCTAGACACATACCAAACAATACCGCCGCGTGGCTGGGTAGCGCTAACAATTGGTCGACGTCTTTTGCGTTATTGCGCAAGCCCCCAATGTACACCCCACCCAAACCTAAAGACTCAGCTGCCAACATGCAGTTTTGTGCCATAATTCCGGCGTCAATGGCCCCAATTAGTGTTAATTCAGTAAAATCTAATTGAGCACTAGGACAAAGTTGCTGGTGTCGGTTGAAATCGATACAAAATACTAGAAACTCCGCGGCGGCTTGAACGTATTGTTGGTTGCCAGCAAGCTCCGCAAGTTTTTGACGCTTGCTCTCGTCAGTTACGCGAATGACTGAAACAGCTTGAAGTAAACTAGACGATGAAGCAGCTACCCCCGACTGAGTGATGGTATTGAGCTGCTCTTCGGAAATCTCCTGTTCGGTAAACTTGCGAATAGAACGATGGGAAAGAATGGTGTCGATAACAGAGTTCATAATTTATCCATGAATAATTTTCATTTTAATAACTGTACCCTTGTTAAGGTACATTACGACCGGTAACAATTGTTCGTATTTTACCTCAATAAGTGTGATCTTGCGTTTAAATCGCAACTACAACATAATGTTTTTACTACTAAAAAAAACAAAAAAAGGTAGATTTATATTGTAACAACCTATGTTAACGGTTTGCATGTTTGATCAGCAAACCCAGTTCAGGGAAGCAACGTTCAATTGAAGTCAATCAAAGGTGCTTGTATGAAGCTAAAGTCGTTAAGTTTTTTGATCTGCTGTTCTTTATCTTTTTCTGCTCTCGCTGATACACCTGTTCTCAAAAATGACCCCAAAAGGCCTGTAAAGGAAATAAGCCATGATCTAGGGGTGACTGAACAACAATTTGTTGATTGCTTTAGTCATGTGAATCCTACCCCTGGTGGGAATCGACCAGAGTCTACTCAGCGAGTTCACGCCAATAAGAAAGTCTTATTAGAATGTTTGCAGAAAGCAAACCCTTCGATTACCAACGACTCTTTGGACAGTGTAATGGATAAGTATCGGCCCGGTGGTCGCAAAGCTCAGCAGCCACTCAGCTAAAATTACATTCGCTCGGATTATCATTGGGTTTGTGTACTAAAAAGGTCAATAGGCCCTAAAGTTTCGAATACGGAAGCCGACAATTATTAAGCTAGCTGTAGGTACTCAATAGGGGCCATCTAAATAATTGGCACCAAAATTGATGGGTAACTTAAGGTAATTTTGATGGAGAAAATCAATCGTGGTCAGAACTGTCACTAGAGTTATAGCTCTAAAGAGGTGTGTCTAATAAAATAATGTTTTATTTATAACTTATTGAAAAATAACAAAATAGTAGCTAAACGTTAACGGTTGTACGCTCGAAAGTCGTTGCGTATATCTGTGAACTGCTTCAAAATTAGAGGGTTGCCAGCTTGTTTGGTTAATTTCTGAGGGTTTCTATGAAAGTCGCGAATCTGTTAAAGCATCATGGTGAATCTATCTCAAAACACCACTCTGAACTTGTTCAGAGAATGTCTCCTATGCTACGTGGTTATTGGGGAGAGTTTTTAAATAAGACTCACGGTAGGCATTTTTTCGCCTGGGTTAGGGATTTTCAGCAACCTGCAATCAATGAAGATGGACCGATTCAAGAACCGATTGTGTTAAAGCCTGCTGCACAGGAATTGTACAATGAGCTCAACGAGCAAATCGGCGAAGTAATTCATGTCGGAGACTGGGTTTCTGTTGATCAAGAGCGCATAAATCAGTTCGGTCAAGTGACAGAAGATATGCAGTGGATTCACACTGACCCTAAGCGCGCTGAATCAGAGTCTCCTTTTAAAACGACAATTGCACATGGCTTTTTGACGTTAGCGTTACTGCCAAAATTGACCGATAGCGTTGACCCGGAAGATTCGTTATTTCCAACTGCAAAGATGGTCGTTAATATTGGGTTAAATCAAGTACGATTTCCTTATCCGTTAAAATCTGGTAGTCAAGTACGGGCCAAGAGTACCTTGACCAAAGTAACGCCAATCAGAAGAGGACTTGAGGTAGAGAGAGAAATTCGTGTGGAAATTGATGGAGTTAGGCGTCCTGCTTGTATAGCGGTCTCGGTAATACAGCTCCACTTTTAAGCCGATAAATTACTTTTTGAAAACCTAACACTTAAGTTTCTTTGCCCTCCAAAAAAGGAGGGCTTTTTCTTGTTTTAATTTCTACTCGGTGATACGGCACCCATTATAGCTTCTGTTGTCCAAAGACCTAGTTATTGACTGGCGGGAACATAACCGTATTCAGCGATAAGCTCTTTAGCCTTTTTTGAAAACAAAAACTGAATAAAATTTTTCGCTTGATTGTCTAGCTTTTTGTCTTTGTACAAAATAAGAAATGGTCGTGACAGGCCATAATTACCATCGAGTATGGTCTTTTCTGTGGGGTAGTACCCATCAAATTTAATCGCTTTGATTGAGCTGTCGACAGAGCCCATAGAAATAAAGCCTATCGCTTGCTTGTTGTGATTGACGAGTGTTTTAACCATGCTATTGCTGTTGACGACCAAGTTATCTTGACTAATGTTTGATACTAGTCTTTTGTTCACCACTTTGGTTAAGCCGAGCAGGGTCTCAAAACTGTATCGTGAACCAGAGGAGGCTTCACGGGTAACCACGGCTATCTTTTGGTCAATGCCACCAAGCTGTTTCCAGTTGGTTATTTTCCCTTGATAAACATCGTATAGTTGCTCTCTGGTGATTTTGTCCACTGGATTTGCATTGTTGACTACAATAGCTAAGCCGTCATAGGCAATAGTTTTTACTGACAAATCAGGGCTATCTTCTTTTTCCGTTAAATATCTAGAGCTCATGCCAATGCTGACAATATCTTTTTCAACTAAAGTTATGCCTGCTGTTGAGCCCACACCTTGTACAGCTATATAAGGGTCTGAATGATCTGCATTGTATCGCTCTGCTAACACATCCATTAGACGAGCCTCGGATGTCGAGCCAGAGACGATCAGCTCTGAGGCGAAACCTGTGGATATCATTAATAATAGTGGCGTGAAGCAAAATACGATTTTTCTAAGCATGTCATTCCCAAATTTGAAATATAAGATTGATGAATACTATTATCTATACATTACAAATTTGTGAATTTTAGTACAGCAAATTTGATTTCTAATACATAATGTACATAGCAGCGAATGGGATTGAGGCTTACCTATGAGTTTAGTGAGTATGTTGCAGCGGCAAGTTGAGAGCAGAGCTCTAATTGTATGCTCTAATAGAAATCAGGGTGTCCCTGTTGAGTTGGGGGGCAAATCTAACTTCGAAACAATAGACAATGGTGTTGAGTTCGTTGTGGAGCACTATTTGTTAGACTCTGCACATTGTGACTATATGAGCTCGGTAGCAAGAGTAGAGTGGAGCGAAAGTCAAGACTGCTGGTTATTGCTTGTGCCACGTTCAGATGAAGCGGGTGAGCATTGGCTTCCATACCCACATTTATCCCAGAGCAAAGATTTAACAGCCATCATGCGGGAAATAGAAAAAGATCCCTACGCGTCTTTTTGGTAATCGGGCAATCTTTTTGGTAGAAATCGGCCCTAGTTCAGGGCCGATTTGCGTTTAACTTAGTTGGATTCAGAAGTTTCTTCGGTTTTCTGATTCGGTTCAGCAAAAACGTAAGTTGGCTTAGCAACTAAGCTGCGATTTGTTTGGTTGACGTCAGCCAGTACAACTTCCAGAGTATCACCTAATCGATAGTTCACTTCTTTGTCGATACTGATTGTACCTTCTTCTGCATTTAATTCGATACGCTCTTTGTTATCTATGATTAAGGAGCCTGGGACAAAAGCAGTAGCGCCGTTTTCTACAAGTCGGATACGCATACCAGCTCGGTTAATATCAAAGATTTCCCCGGTGTATTTCGTACCGTCCTCTGGCTCGTTGGCTAGCGTGCGGGCATACAACCAATCAGCTACGTTGCGCTCAGCAATTTTGTGGTGTTTCTTATGAATAGCTAACTCTTCTCCAATACTCTCGTCTGGCTTCTGAGAAGCGGGTTTGCCCATAATCATCGACTTCAGCATGCGATGATTAATCATATCGCCATACTTACGGATTGGAGAAGTCCAAGTCGCATATATGTCTAGCCCCATTGCATAGTGAGGTAAAGGCTCGGCACCAATTTCACTGTAGGCTTGATACTTTCTGATACGGTTATCAAAGTAGCTGGTTTCTTGGTTGTTTAACCAGCGACGAAGCGCGGCAAACCCTTCAAGTGTTGTGATGCTTTCTTCGGTAAAAGGTAGATCGCCATCTGGATTGATCAGCTCGATAATATCTTTTAGCTTTTCAGGTTTGAAGCCAGAATGGCAGTTAAATACTCCACAGCCAAATGCTTCTTTTAATGCAAAGCCCGCGCAGATGTTCGCGGTTATCATCGCTTCCTCGACCAGCCGGTTAGCACTGCGGCGCATGTCCGCGTGAATCGCAACCACATCGTTGTCTTCGCTTAGTTCAAATCGATAATCTGGTCTATCTGGGAACACAACTGCATTGTTTTCACGCCAAGCAGAGCGAGCTTCAGATAGCGTATTCAAATCTTTTACAACTTGAGCGATTGTATCGCTTGGTTGCCACTCATCTGAAGAACCCGTTTCAAGCCAGTCTGAAACATGATCGTAGACAAGGCGCGCATGTGATTGAATGTTTGCTGCAAAGAACTTGATATCATCTTGAATTGTGCCGTCTTTCGCGACAGTCACCGAGCAGCAAAGTGCAGGTCGAACTTCGTTTTCAAGCAGAGAGCACATGTCATCGGCAAGTTCTCGAGGCAACATAGGGATGTTTCTACCTGGTAGGTAGATGGTAAAGCCACGCTCACGAGCCACTTTGTCCATTGAATCTTCTGGCATGATGTACGCAGTAGGATCGGCAATCGCAATAGTGAGCTTGATGTCGCCAGATTCAGTAGATTCTGCATATAACGCATCGTCCATATCTTTTGTGCTTTCGCCATCGATAGTCACAAAAGGTATGTCGGTCATGTCAACACGCTCAAGATCAGCGTCGTCTTTTAGTTCCCAGTTATCAATACCTTCTGGCTCGCTGTTTGGTAGGTCGTTTTGCGCTAGTGTTACCCACCAAGGTGCAATTTTGTCATCAGCGTTGGTAATTTTCTCAGTAACTTCTACAAAAAAGGTGTTATCGCCTTTTAGAGGATGGCGAATGAGATTCGCAACGACCCAATCCCCTTCTGCGAAGTGCTCAGGATTCAGTCCTTTTTTCACTTTTGCTTTTAAAGATTGCTTTTTCAATTGAGGGTGATCTGGGGTAACGTTTAACTTACCCTTAAACATTTTGATTCGGCCAATGAAGCGAGTCAGGCTTTGCTCAATCAACTCTTCAGGTTCCGCGACTTCTTTTTCCTTCTCGGTACGAATGATCGCAACAACCTTATCGCCATGCATACATTTTTTCATGTATGGCGGTGGAATAAAAAAGCTGGTCTTGCTGTCCACTTCAAGAAAACCAAAGCCTTTATCAGTGGCTTTAATTGTCCCTTCCTTTTTAGGTAGGTTTTCTTGGATTTGTTGCTTTAATTGAGCGAGTAGAGGATTATCTTGGAACATGGTTTCTTGTCTACAGTATTAGATTGACGACACTATAAACATTGCCGTCCGTGAATGCTAGGGGCTGGCCGTCTTTTACGATTACTTTTGCAAAACCTTGGCGCAATTTAATGTTGGCCAAGGCGAGGGAGATGACATTGGTAAGAAACAACCCTTGAGATCAGTAATCTGAGTTCGGTTTATTCAATAATGAGAATAGATAAATCCGCCAAACATATATTTAGTCGCTTCTGCACCCAAAATGGCAACCTTATCTCCTGATTTTAGTTTTCCACAATTGATTAATTCCGCCAAGCTACACCAAATAGCGGCTGAGCCGAGGTTTCCCCACTGGCGAGCGTGATTGATTATTTTGGTCGGATCGATGTCGTAGGCTTCGCTTAGTTGTATATCGATATGGCCACTTGCTTGGTGGGGAATAATATAGTCAAAAGCATCAATGTGATGGCCTAATTGGGCCAGTGTATGTACACTTTGGGTAAACAACTCGGCGCCATGCTTCATCACGTCAGTAGAGCGATGATGAAAGCGGGCATGTTGGCTGAATATCGACTGCGAACCTGCATCGAGCTCTAACCCGGGCTGCATTCCCACTCCAATCTGACCACTGAAGCAGTTAGAAATGATACCCAAAGCTTTTGCCGAGTTGTTCGTGGTTGAGTCTAGTAATATGCCTCCAGCGCCATCTCCCATTTGCATGTAATTCACCAATTGTGAGTTATCTGCAAAGTCAGCGTCATAGTTAAAATAAACAGATCCTGTTTCGCTGCCGACAATGGCAATAGGCTTATTTAGTAGCGCGATCCTGGGTAGGGCAATCTGTAGTGCACTGACAAAGCCGGTACAAGCTTGCCTCAACTCCATAAATGTGCCTTGATAGTGAAGTTTGTCTGCTACCCATGCAATGTTTGCCGGAAGTTGAGTGTCTGGTGTGGTTGTGTGCCCGATTAAATAATCAAGTTGTTCGAGACCAATATTTGACTTTTCTATAAGTTGCCTGATGACATTGGCGCTTAAGGTCGAATTAGGAGGAGTTGCTGGGCTAATGGTTTTGTGGATGTCACGACAAAAATGGCGGCTTTCAACGCCTAAATAAGGAGCAACTTTAGTCGCAAATTTGGCAGCTTTAGAGCTGGTCAACTTTCTTAACGCCGCGACCAGTTGAGCATTGTTGAGTTTTTGTTGAGGGAAATGATGTTCGGCGGCCAAAACATGGGCCCTGCAGGGTAATACATTCGCATTCATAGAGCCTCCAAGGGCTTAGTTGTTGTAAGAACGCTTTGAGTCTCTCTATGCAGCAGAGGTGTTTGTCTGATAGCCTTCTGATCATTGAACACTGCCGATAAATCAACCCCTATCTGTGAAAAGGCATTTTCTTCTGTATTGAGCAGGTTGAAGAGACGTTGATTGATTTCTTGGCGAAAGTCAGGCCACTTTCTCGACTCGAAACCCAAAACCAGTGCGTGCTTTTTCGACAGTGAAACATGCCTAGCTTCATCTTGCTTGATTGCTCTACACAATTTTGAAAAAGGATGTTGCTTACCTAAACTACCATTTTCTATGGCTAACATGAGTTTACAAACCAATGAATCAAGGCAGGCAATTTGGGCAAAGTGTTCACTGAATGTCTCAGTTATGGCGAGTTTAGCGAAAAAATGTTGGCTTTTACGTTTGAGAGCTGTGATGTCGTGAGGCTCCTTTAGCTGGGTGCGTACTAGCTCTAGTGCTTTTTCGTGGTATTGCTCATCGGCGACGATTTGTTCGAAATCTTCAATAACTTGTGGGTTATTGTGATTGCGTTGTTTTTCATTGTAAAACACCCATTGGGAAGATTGTTCACCACAAACCAGTAGGGGCAGTAACCGAGCCAACGCTTGGTGTTGTTCAGAAGAGAAATGAATAGGTGTGTATCTATACTTCTTTAACCACAACTTAACAGGGCTAGTGCTCTGTCCAGAAATGGGTACCGCTGCAAAACAAGGTTTCATTGTAGCAAAGCTTCTTTTTCGTAAACACTTCCCATATGACCTAGGCTTCCTTTTATTTCTTTCAACAGATTTCTGGGAATGTGATAAGAGTGGGATATAAGATGCCAGTAAAAACCATTCTATTAGTAGGTGAAATGAACAAGTCGTGGGCAGAATTAACAATTCTTGGTTATATTTGTGATGAATTTCAATTTTTTCTGGCTTTTTTTGTGTATTTAGGGAATAATCCGCGTCCCTAAGTAAGTCCCTAGTCGCTTGATGCGTTTTAACACTTGTCCGCATCTGGATGGATTCAGCTCTAAATTGGATCGGTATTGGAATTGGTAGAGCACGTGGGACCTTTTGTTAAATGTTATTAGTGGGAACCCAATGCAAGATTCTGCAATACAATTCAGTGACCTAGACCTAAACGACTCTATTCTTTCGGCTCTCGATGGAATGGGGTTCACAAGCCCAACCCCTATTCAAGCTGCAGCTATTCCTCATCTTCTAGAAGGTAAAGATGCACTAGGTAAGGCTCAGACAGGTACAGGTAAAACAGCTGCTTTCTCTTTACCTCTTTTGAACAAGCTCAACCTTGATCAACGCAAACCTCAAGCTATCGTTTTGGCTCCAACTCGTGAGCTAGCGATTCAGGTTGCGGCAGAGATCAAAAACCTTGGTCAAAACGTTCGTGGACTGAAAGTTTTAGAAATCTACGGTGGTGCTTCTATCGTAGATCAGATGCGTGCACTAAAATCTGGTGCTCACATCGTTGTTGGTACGCCAGGTCGTGTACAAGATCTAATTAATCGCGATCGTCTACACCTAGATGAAGTTCATACATTCGTACTTGATGAAGCGGACGAAATGCTTAACATGGGCTTTGTTGACGATGTAACTTGGATCATGGAGCAGGCTCCAGAATCAGCGCAACGCGTGTTGTTCTCTGCGACTATGCCTCCAATGCTTAAAAACATCGTTGAACGCTTCCTACGTAACCCAGAGCACATCGACGTTGCTGGTAAAAACCACACAGTTGATAAAGTAGAGCAACAGTTCTGGGTAGTAAAAGGCGTAGAGAAGGACGAAGCAATGACTCGTCTTCTTGAGACTGAAGAAACGGACGCGTCTATCGTGTTTGTTCGTACTCGTCAAGACACGGAGCGTTTAGCTGACTGGCTTTCAGCTCGAGGCTTCAAAGCGGCTGCTCTTCACGGTGATATTCCACAGTCTCTACGTGAGCGTGTGGTTGATCATATCAAGCAAGGCGTTATCGATATTCTAGTTGCAACAGACGTTGTGGCTCGTGGTCTTGATGTTCCACGTATTACGCACGTATTTAACTACGATATCCCATTCGATGTTGAGTCTTACATCCACCGTATCGGTCGTACTGGTCGTGCAGGACGTAAAGGTAAAGCGATCCTATTGGTTCGTACCAACCAAATTCGTATGCTTCGCACTATCGAGCGTGTGACTAAGTCTTCTATGGAAGAGATTCAACTTCCATTGCGTGACAAAGTAGCTGAAGCACGCCTAATTAAACTTGGTGCTGAGCTTGAAGCTGAGAAAGAGCACAAAGCGCTTGATAAATTTGCTGAGCTTATCGAGAAGCTGCAAGAGTCTCTAGACATTGATACAACAACTTTGGCGGCGATGCTACTAAAACGCCAACAAGGTAAACGTCCATTGTTCTACACTGGCCCAGATCCGATGATTGAAGCGATTGAGCGTGATAAGCAACGTCGTAAAGAGCGTCGTGAAAACGGTCGTGACGGCGGTCGTCGTAACTTCAACAACGCTGATTGGGAAACTTATCAACTACAAGTTGGCCGTGAGCAAGGCGTACAGGTTAAAGATATCGTTGGTGCACTAGCTAATGAGCTAGGCCTAACAAAAGGCTCTATCGGTGCGATCAAGCTAGCTCAAGGGCACACTTTTGTTCAGCTTCCTAAGTCAATGAACTCAGAAGCATCTAACAAGCTACGTAAGCTACGTATTCGCCAGAAAGAAGTGGGTGCTGTGGTTTGTGATTTTGATGACTTCCGTGAGTCTCGTGGTCGCCGTGACGGTGGACGCAGAGATGGCGGCGGCTATCGTGGTAACCGTGAAGGAAACTTCCGTGGTGGACGTGAAGGTCGTGATGGCAACCGTGGTAATCGTGAACGACGTTTTGACCGCAACAAAGGTGGCGATCACCGTGGTGCGTACCGAGGCGAGCGTGGCCACAGCCGTGCTCGTAGCTTGGAAAGCTAAGCTGTAAAGTAAATTGCTAGCCCTGCCTAAATGGTGGGGCTTTTTTATATCTCATTTATGTCGAATGGAGCTCGAGTCACAGACTTCAAACTAGATAACCTTAAAATCAACCCCATGTACTCAAGGAAGAGATGAAGTATGGTCTTATCGGATGAAGAAAAACAGCGACGCTTACAAGGGCGACTAGCGCCAGAGATAAGAGAGTTCATTGAGCAATGTAAAACATTGCAATTGGCGACAGTTGACGAACAAGGCAATCCAAACGTCAGCTATTCTCCGTTTGTTCGAAATCAATCGGGTTACTTCATTCTCATCTCTTTCTTGGCTCGCCACGCACAAAATATCAACCAAAACTCTCAAGTCTCTATGATGATGATTGAAGATGAAGCTTCAGCTGAGCAAATATATGCTCGCAAACGTCTTACGTTTGATGCGGTGGGAACTTTGGTCGAACGGGATACTCAACTTTGGCAAGACGTTGTGACACAAATGGTTGAGCACTTTGGTGATATCGTGGCAGATCTAACCCAATTGCAGGATTTCAACTTAGTTCAATTTCAGCCAGAGCAAGGGTTATTCGTTAAAGGTTTTGGCAAAGCCTTTCAGCTGACAGGTGATGAGCTAGTAGATATCACCCATGTAAAAGGAACCAATAAAAACAGCTAAGTACCCTGTAAAGTATGCTCAAAATAGCAAATGTAGCTTTTCACAGAACCTAGCGCACAAAAAACATTTCTTCATAACCGGATGTCGATTTTCGTAATTGTCCAAGCTCTTTTTGAAATTTACCTTAAGTTTAAATGATATAACGTGAAGGTATTGAAGATGTATATTGGAATCGATTTAGGCACCTCTGGAATCAAGGCAATAGTATTGGACGAAAGCGGCATTATTGTCGCCTCGAAAACAGAGTCGCTGCGAGTCTCCCGTCCGAAGGATTTGTGGTCGGAACAAAACCCTGAACATTGGTGGACAGCACTCAACAAAGCGATTCTGGGTTTAAAAGAGCAGGTCGACCTGTCAAACATCATCTCTATCGGACTTTCTGGGCAAATGCACGGGGCGACGTTAATCGACAAGGAAGGCAAAGTTATTCGCCCGTGTATTCTGTGGAATGATGGCCGCAGTTCGCAAGAGTGCAGTGAAATTGAAGAAATGGTACCAAATTGCCGTGAAATTACGGGTAACATGGTGATGGCTGGCTTTACCGCGCCTAAACTGCTTTGGGTGAAAAGAAACGAGCCAGAAAACTTTGCCCGCATTGATAAAGTGCTTTTGCCAAAAGACTATTTACGATTCCGCATGTCTGGTGATTTTGCTTCCGATATGTCCGATTCTGCGGGTACCAGCTGGCTAGACGTGAGAAATCGTTGCTGGAGCGATGAAATGCTCTCAGCCACGGGTTTAACGCAAGATCACATGCCTCGTCTTTATGAAGGTACCGAGATCACTGGGCTACTCAGCAATGAGCTCGCGAACGAATGGGGAATGCCTTGTGTACCGATAGTTGCTGGTGCTGGAGACAATGCTGCGGGAGCCATCGGTGTTGGTATTGTTGAACAGGGACAAGCTATGCTGTCTCTAGGAACTTCGGGCGTTTATTTCTCGGTTACAGATACCTTCACATCTGACCCAGAAAACGCACTTCACTCCTTCTGTCACGCGGTTCCAAACAAGTGGCATACTATGAGTGTTATGTTGAGTGCAGCCTCCTGCCTAGCTTGGTTTGCAAAAACGGCTGAGTTCACTGATGTCAAAGATATGATTGATGAAGCTGAAAAAGCAGAGAGTTCAGAGTCAGTACTTTTCTTACCTTATCTCAGTGGTGAGCGCACCCCACACAATGATCCACAAGCTAAAGGCGTATTTTTTGGCCTAACCCCAGCAACCACTCGTGAGCAAATGGCTCTTGCTATTTTGGAAGGGGTCGGTTTTGCATTGGCAGATTGTATGGACGTATTACATGAAGCAAGTGGTTTCCCTGATGATATTTCTTTAATTGGCGGAGGAGCACGTTCAGTATTCTGGCGTCAGATGCTGGCAGATATATTCGGAATCTCTGTATCTTATCGCGCTGGTGGCGATGTCGGCCCTGCACTTGGTGCAGCGAGACTTGCTCATGTAGGTGTAAAACCCGAGAAAGACATCTCTTCGATCTGCCCGATCACTTCTCTTGTACAAACGTACGAGCCTACACCTGAAAAGAATAAGCAGTATATGATTAAACGCCGTAAATTCAACGAGCTGTATAACCGACTAAAAGGATTCACGATTTAACATATAAGATCTTAATGGCCTGCACTTCTTCAAGAGGCTGCGGGCCCGACTTTATATATCTGTGCCATATATTGAGTAATGGATGAGGAATAGATCACAGATTTAGTGAAAGCAAAAATGATATACCCTTCATGCACAGTCACATCGGCTGTGCATTGCCAGCAATATAAAGATGTCCAAATGAGTAAAATATACCGCATTCTATTACTGTTTAACGCTAACAAAATCTATGATCGTGAGATACTCGAAGGTGTTGGCAAATTCATTTCTTCTACCAAAGTAGATTGGGAAGTCTACGTTGAGGATGATTACCTCATCGATAGATCTTCAATCAATGACTGGTATGGTGATGGGATCATCGCTGATCTCGATGACCCCGATATTGCTGAAGCGTTGGCGGGGTCGACTATACCGATTGTTGGCGTAGGTAGTTCATATGAGCACCGCAAAGATTACCCACACTTTCCATATGTAGCGACAGATAATAGAGCGATTATAGAGCTAGCGATCGACCATCTAACACAAAGAGGGCTGACTTCTTTGGCTTTTTATGGCGCTAACCCAAGTTCCTATAACAGGTGGGCAAGAGAGCGAGAAAAAGCCTTCATATCGATCACAAAAGAACGTGGTTACAATAGCTCGGTTTTCCGTGGCTTTGATACCACTGCTAGAAACTGGAACTTTTGCATGAACCGAGTCACTGACTGGGTTCAACAATTGCCAAAACCAGTTGGTATCGTTTCGGTGACTGACGCAAGAGCCAGGCACATTATTCAAGCTTGCGCGAATATGGAAATACTCGTTCCCGAAAATGTCGCCGTAATTGGTATCGATAATGACGATATTGCGAGAAGCTTAAACAAGATATCACTCTCTTCAGTTGCTCAAAATGGCAATGAGTTGGGGTTTGTTGCGGCGCAAAAGTTACATCAAATGCTTCTGCAAAACGCTAATGTTTCTGAGCTGACAAAAATTGGTCCGCTAAGGATTCACGAACGACAAAGCAGCGACTTTCATGCTATCAACCACCCCTTGATTATGACCGCTCTGCATTTTATTCGTGTGAACGTTAATAAGGGTATCAAATCGTATCATGTCTTCGACGCTTTAAATGTGTCCCGCTCTAAGCTGGAAGCACTGTTTAAGAGTGAATTAGGCACAACGGTACACGATCAGATTTTTACGATTCGACTAAAAAAAGCGTGCCAGCTACTGAAGTCGAAAAATAAGTCTATTGATGAAATTGCCGAGCTTTCTGGATATCCGTCTACTCAATATATGTACTCCGTTTTTTCAAAAAAGCTGGGGATGACCCCAAAAGAGTATAGAGAAAAAGACCATGAGCCTATTTAACGAACCCTTAAGCCCTTACCATATTCACCCTTTAACCAATGACAATGGTGTTCAAGTAGATATCTCTCCCCTTGGGGCGACCATTGTCAACTTCTTGGTCCCCACCCAAGAAAAAATCATCAATATTGTTCTAGGTTACGACACGCCAGACGAGTATTTGTCTGGCGATTTGTTTTTTGGTGCTGTCGTGGGGCCCTGGGCAAACAGAATAAAAGCTGGTCGATATTACGATGGTGAAGACTATATTCAACTAGAGCAAAATGAGGGAGCGAACCACCTTCATGGCGCTGGAGCAAATTTGCATAAGCGTATATGGAATATCGAATCCAAGTCTACAAGCAGCATTACGTTGTCGCTATATGTTAGCAAAGGCGAAGGCGGCTATCCGACGGATATAGCAATAGAGGTCAAATATACCTTAGATGCCTATAACCAACTTCTGATTGATTACAAAGCGGTACCCGAGGCCAGTTGTCCAATTTCTATCACGCAACATAGCTATTTCAATCTGAGCGGTCAAGGGAGTGTGTGTGGCCATCTTGTTCAGCTCAATTCGGAAGCTTTCCTTCCGGTTGATGAAGAGTCAATTCCTATAGGAAGCGCGAAAGACGTTTCGGGAACGCCATTTGATTTTAGCTCGCCCACTGTGCTTGGGAGCAACCTGTCAAAATCTCATGTTCAAGTTAGCCAAGCGAAAGGTATCGATCATGCTTTTATCATTGCAGATTCAGCTAGCCCAGCGGCTGTTATCGAAAGCCCGATAACGGGATTACGGTTAGAAATGAAAACGGATTTGCCTGCATTTCAATTTTACACTGGAAACTACATTAATGATGTCCGTGGAAGGAAAGGGTCTACATACAATAAACATGCAGGCCTTTGTTTAGAAAGTGGATTTTTGCCTAATCAGCCGAACATCTCAGAGGCAAAAGATTGCTTTTTTAGTCCATCAAAACCGTTCATGTCACGAACAATCTATAAAATAACCCAGAAAAAATGAGAGATTGAACACATTAAACACTGGGTCACTATTCAATAGCAAAAATCGTAATTGTTGAAAATTACATAAAAGTTAGCATGTCACCACTAACATAGAAAAGTGGTGACAATAATGACTGAATATTTCAACGGCGTCGATAAAGTAACATTTGAAGGTAAAGAATCTACAAACCCATTTGCTTTTAAAGCTTATGACGCAAATAAGGTAGTTCTTGGTAAAACAATGGCAGAGCACTTGCGTTTTGCAGCATGTTATTGGCACAACTTTGTAGGTGTCGGTTCAGACCCATTTGGTAACCCAACTTATGACCGCAACTGGCTAAAAGGCAGCAACCCAATGGAGATTGCTACCAATAAAGCGGACGCGGCGTTTGAGTTTTATAGCAAATTGGGCGTGCCATATTACTGCTTCCACGACACAGATGTAGCACCTGAAGGAAGCAACCTTAGAGAGTACATCGAAAACTTTGGCTTTATGGTTGACTATCTTGAGAAGAAACAAGAAGAAACCGGTCTGAAGCTTCTGTGGGGTACAGCAAACGCATTCTCTAATCCTCGCTATATGTCTGGTGCAGCAAGCAACCCTAATCCAGAAGTTTTCGCGTATGCTGCAACTCAAGTATTTAATGCTATGAACGCGACCAAGCGTCTCGGTGGTGAGAACTATGTACTTTGGGGTGGACGTGAAGGTTACGAAACTCTACTCAATACAGATTTACGCCAAGAGCGTGAGCAGCTTGGCCGTATGATGCAGCTTGTCGTTGAGCATAAGCACAAGATTGGTTTCAAAGGCACAATTCTCATTGAACCTAAACCACAAGAGCCGACTAAACACCAGTACGACTATGATACTGCAACAGTATATGGCTTCTTGAAGCAATACGGCTTAGAGAAAGAGATTAAAGTAAATATCGAAGCAAACCATGCGACACTTGCGGGGCATAGTTTTCAGCATGAAATCGCAACGGCCATTTCTCTCGGTATTTTCGGGTCGATCGATGCGAACCGTGGTGACGCTCAATTGGGATGGGATACTGACCAGTTCCCAAATAGTGTCGAAGAAAATACGCTCATTATGTATGAAGTACTTAAAGCAGGTGGCTTTACGACTGGAGGGTTAAACTTCGATGCTAAAGTTCGTCGTCAATCGATCGATGTGAATGATCTTCTAACAGGCCATATCGGTGGCATGGACACAATGGCACTGTCTTTAGAGCGTGCTGCGAAGATGATTGAAAATGACCATTTAGCTAAAGTGGTTGCAGAGCGATATGCAGGTTGGAATGGAGAACTTGGCTCGAAGATCCTCAACAAAAACTTCTCTCTAGAAGATATTGCAAATTATGCGTTGGAAAATGACTTAAATCCAAAAGAAGTAACAGGTAGCCAAGAGTCACTTGAAAACTTCGTAAACCAAGTAATTTATAGCTAATTACAATACGTATTAATTACTAAAAGGATGGTTTAGCCATCCTTTTTTTGTGCTTGTGGTATTACCAATTATTTGGCAAATAATTGAAGCGATTTAATATAAAGTTAATCGCTCATTACTATCTTTATGGGTAATTTTTGTTAAATATTGATATGCAATTTATTTTATAATAATATTGTTGGGATAGCTTAAAATAAACAATAAGTTATGATAGTTACAATGAGTGATGACGTACGATTTTTTTATGTGGTTGCTTGTTGAAATAAAATATTTCTCACAACTTAAACTAATTTAAATATGTCTGACCGAAATCACACATAGCTGTTTTAATAATCATATTGGCTAATTACGTAATACAGCTCTGAACCTGAATTGACGAAAATACTACAAACAATTCTAAGGGGGCATATTACATGAGAAAGTCTACGAATTTAATGTTAATAACCATGGTGGCGGCACTTGGTGGTTTGTTATTTGGTTATGACACAGCTGTTGTAGCGGGAGCGGCAGAGTCACTGCAAGTTTATTTCCATTTATCGCCAGCAGAGCTTGGCTTTGGTGCATCATCAGCACTTATCGGGTGTGTAATCGGTGCGATTATCGCGGGTGGCTTGAGCACAAAGTATGGGCGAAAAGGTACTTTGCTAATGGCTGCTGCGGCATTTTTTATCTCAGCGGTTGGCACAGCGATGCCATTCCCATTTGAGTCTTTTGTATTTTTCAGAATCGTTGGCGGAATAGGTGTCGGTATCGCATCAATGGTTTCACCAATGTTTATTGCAGAAATTGCCCCACCCAAAAAACGCGGAGCCTTGGTATCTTGCAACCAATTCGCCATTATTTTTGGTATGTTGCTCATCTACTTTGTCAACTACGGTATTGCTTTGATGGGCGACGACGCTTGGTTGAATACCATCGGTTGGCGTTGGATGTTTGCTAGCGGCGTGGTACCTGCAGCGCTGTTTTTTGGTCTTCTTTTATTTATTCCAGATACACCTCGCTGGCTAGCAATGAAAGGCAGAGAGAGTGAAGCGAAAGACTTGCTCCGTCAAATCAACAAAGGTAGTGATATTGATGAGCAGTGGCAAGAGATAGAACAATCATTACATTCCACAAGCAAAGAGAAGATCAGCATCGTAAAGTCTGGCTTCGCGGGCGTGCTGTTTATTGGTATTGCACTAAGCGTTTTACAACAGATCACAGGTATAAACGTCTTCTTATACTACGCACCAGTGATATTTAAGAGCTTAGCGTCTTCAGGTACTGATGTTGCAATGTTAGAGACGATAATGGTTGGCGCGGTTAACTTATTGTTTACTGTCATTGCGATTTTTACCGTCGACAAATTTGGGCGAAAACCATTGATGATGGTCGGGGCGGGAGTCATGGCTCTGTCTATGTTCGCCATAGGTACTGCCGCATACCTTGATGCTGTGAGTGGGTACTTAATTGTGTTTGTGTTAGGGTATATCGCGGCATTTGCTCTATCTCTTGGTCCTGTTACTTGGGTGTTATTATCCGAAATTTTCCCCAATAAAGTCCGGGCTAAAGCTTTGTCCATTGCAGTATTCGCACAATGGGTTGCCAACTATTTAGTATCGCAAACTTTTCCAATGATGAACGCCAAGTCATCTTACTTGTACCAAGCTTACCATGGAGGTTTCCCCTTCTGGCTATACGGAGCATTTGGTATTGTGACTATTTTCTTTGTCGCAAAATGGATTCCAGAAACGAAAGGTAAATCTTTAGAAGAGCTAGAAAGAATTTGGGAGAAAAAGCCTAAAGTTGAGGATATGGGTTATGAGATTTCACATAGTAAATAATCTATGAATGGATAGCTAAAAGAGGCCAATGCTTTGAACTGCATTGGCTTTTTTTATTGTCGCTTGATTTAAGATAACCGTTTTTCGGTTATCAAACAGGAGTAAACAATGGCAGTTGCTTTTGTTAGCCGGGGCAGTAAAGGTATTGGATTAGAAACCGTTAAACGGTTGTTAGAGCATGGTCATCAAGTGATCACTTGTTCTCGACACGCAGAAACATGGGATAAAGCGGTTAATGATTCTCCCGAATTAACGTCGGTTGACTATATTCCGATAGATATCACGGATGAAAGGGCGCTGGCGGAGCTATTTTGCTACATTGGTGAGAACTATTCAAAATTAGATTTGTCGGTAAATAACGCCTCCCCTAAACTTGCATCAGGAGGCAGTTTCAGCCAAATACCAGTCGAAGATCTTCGTAGTACTCTAAATAACGATTTTTGGGCTCAGGCATTATGTTTAAAGTATCAGTTAAACCTCATGTCTCATGGTGCTTGTATCGTTAACATATCGTCTGTAAACGGGCTAAGACCGACACCTAGTGCCGCCATGTATTCTGCTGCGAAGCATGCAACTGAGGGGCTTACTCGTTCAGTAGCTGTGGATGCGATAAAGAAAGGTATTAGGGTTAATGCCGTCGCTCCTGGTGTTACATGGACTCCTAGGTGGCAAGAGAAACAAGCATCGGAACCGGATATTCGAGAGCAAGTGTCTAAAGTTGTTCCCGCGAATCGTTTTGCAGAGGTTGGGGAGGTTGTCGATGCAGTAATGTATCTATTGTCTGACAATGCGAGATATATTGTTGGTCATACGTTAGTTATCGACGGAGGACTATCTCTGACTTAATGGGTAAAAAATTCTTCGTTACTAGGTGAAATTTAACTAGTTTCTTACCGTGTTAATTTGACGATAAGCCGCGTTCGTCTATGCTCAAATAAGTGTGAGAGATAGAGGAATTCATGGATGAATAAGAAGCTATTAAGTGTGATTATTGTCGTTGTGGTACTTGGGATCATTGGCGCGTTAGTCATGCAAAACAGCTCTCAGCAACCTGCTCAAAACTCTAGTCAAACGACTGACAATAAAATTGTCGTGTCACACAATCTATGGCCGGGATATTATCCTATTACTATTGCGCAAGAAATGGGATTCTTCAAAGATGAAGGTATTAATGTAGAAACTCACTTTTCTGAAGATCAACTTCCTCAAATTTCAGAATTTTATGCTCAGAAGTATGATGCACTAGCCTTACCTTTAGGGAGTATCGTAAGTGCAAGTGGTAAGTACCCCGATGCTGATGTACGAGTGGTTTATGCCATCGATGACTCTGTTGGTGGTGATGCAGTGGTTGCGCGCGCTGGAATAGAAAGCATCAAAGACTTAAAGGGTAAGTCCATCGGTGCTGCGCTAGATGGGTTTGGTGAGGTATTCGTTATTGAGATGCTGAAAACCGCTGGACTTACAAGTGACGACGTCACAATTGTTAATGCGGATGCGAATCAGGTTTATGAACGGATTAAAACTAAGGAAATAGATGCGGGTCATACTTGGGAACCCTATATTTCGCGAGCGGTAAAAGATGGTGGCAAGGTTATTTTTACCAGTAAACAGACCCCAGGATTAATTGTGGATGTCATTACGTTCCAAGGTAAAATCGTGGATGAACGCCCACAAGATGTAAAAGCATTTATTAGAGCTTGTGATCGGGCAATTGAATATTGGTTAGATAACCCTGATAAAACAAAAGCTTTGTTAATGAAAAGCTTAAATATTTCTGAAGACGATATTTTCTTAGATGGGATTAAGCTGCTAACGGTTAAGGATAATCAGCATGTCTTTGACAAAAATAACCCTAACTCAGTTTTTCTAAACGCAGAAATTTACAGTCAGTTTTATTTGAATAATGGTACTTTGTCCAGAAAGCCAGATGTTAATAAGCTTATCAGCCAAATTATTTTAACGGAAAAATAAGTAATTACACGATAATGAGATACTCCATTCGGGTTAAATATATACTTGCATTTTTATTGGTGTCAGTGCTACCGATAATTATATTGCAAGTATATAACCAGATGGAGACGAAAAACTCACTGGTAAAATATTCTAACCAAAGCCTTGTGAATGTCACCAACCGGGTATTTGAAAACCTAAATGAGTTCATTGCAGGTAATTTAGATGTTGTTCGAATTGAAGCTTTATTACCTGCGCTTAAGTCTTTTCTCACTGATCCAGCCAATCCCGCCAAAAGAAAGATGGCAAGAGATACTCTGATAACTTTGAGTCGGCAAGATCATGTAAATATATTGTCCTATGCATTACTTAATATGACAGGAAGGGTACTAGTTGATTCATATAGCCCTAATGTCGGGAAAAGCGAGTCATCATCTCAATGCTTTCGTATAGTCAACCAGACTCGATTTCCGTCCGTATCCGGAATTACATTTTCCAAAAACTTTCCGGGTGTTAGCGTTATTAACTTTTGCGCAATTGTCCGTTATCGAGGTAAGGAAGTAGGTATTATTCGCTTGCGCTACAACGCTGCAGCGGTCATCAACTCAATTAGTAGCAAGGCTTCTAGTGCTCCTACGCCTTACTTTATGCTGGTGGACGAGAATAATATTATCATCAGTCATAGTGTTTTGCCTGAACTGGCGTTTAAACCTCTTACTAAGCTTGAACCTGTTGTGTTAGGAGAGTTATTTCAGCAAGGGAAAGTACATTCAACGCATGAAGTCAGGCCGTATGTTGAGTTGGAAGAATTTGAACAACAGTTGGCCAACTCTGATAATGATTCTATGTTTGTTACCCGTCTCAATTCATTACAAGATACTCACCAGACTGTAGAAAACTATGTTGTCGTAAAGAAACTCAGTTATTTGCCGTGGAAATTAATTGGAGCTCAACCTCAAGATATTTTTGATGAACCCATTATGAAACAGCAGCAAAGAGCTATATGGCTAGCTGTGGGTATTGTTGGAGTGGTGATCATTTTCTCTTTGTTACTTACTCAAATTATTTCTGGAAAACTGAAAAAGCTGACTGAAGCCGTTGTTAAATATAAGGTGGGGGAAGAATTTAATAAGTTAGAAATCAAGTCAAATGACGAGATTGAAGTATTAGCAGAGTCCTTCAATCAAATGGCAGAACGCACACGAAATAGCATGTTAGACCTCGAGGAGTCAGTAACGAAGTTAGAGGCGGCTGAAAAAGAGGTCCGGATGTTGAACTCAGATCTGGAGGAGAGAGTCGCTGCTAGAACAGAGGAGCTCAATCAGTCTATTGTTGAGCTTAAAGAAGCACAGCAACAGCTGATTACACAAGAAAAAATGGCGTCTTTAGGAAGGCTTGTGGCAGGTGTTGCGCACGAAATTAATACTCCAATTGGAATCAGTGTGACTGCGGCGTCTTTTCTATCGGGCGAGTCAAAACAAATTATGGCTGACCTGCATGAGGAAAAACTCTCCGAACACGATTTGATCACTTTCATTAACCAAATTGAAGAATCAGGGGATATTCTGCAGATCAACTTAAAAAGAGCCTCAGAAATTATCACCAGTTTTAAACAATTAGCCGTATCTCAGTCCACGGAACATATTCAAACCTTTGATTTGCATGCACACCTTGAGTTGATGGTACTGACATTAAAGCCACGCTTACAAGATACTGGCATCTCAATCGATTATCAGTGTCCGAAAGATCTCCAGTTGACGTGCGATCCCGACAATTTGTCTCAGGTAGTCGATAATTTAATTACAAATTCAATGACACATGGCTACAAAGGAGATAGTTGTGGAGTTATCTATCTAAAAGTCATTGAATGTGGCGAAAATGTTCAAATTTCCGTTAAAGATAGTGGTGAGGGCATCTCGCCTGAGAACTTAGAGCACGTATTTGAACCCTTCTTCACGACTACGAGAGGTTCGGGTGGAACGGGACTAGGGATGCATCTCGTATACAACATAGTACATCAAAATTTGAAAGGCATTATCAGTTGCGCAAGCGAAGTGGGTAAAGGTACAACCTTTACAATAACAATTCCTTTGAATTGCAGTGGGTAAAATGCAATCGAATACAAGTCGAAGCTTTGAGGTTGGTACCCAGACAGATGTTTACTCTATTTTCAAGGCAAGTTAGCTATCTGGGCAAAATAAATATTGGCTGGTTATAAGATTGGTTGCAGTGCATCAGTAACGGAATAACCACCTTGTTTTTGAGCTTGCTTAACCATGTTCAGTCTTTCTAGCTCTTTTTCAGCCTGAGTACTTTTAATACATGGTTGAATCGATTCATCGTTCAAAGGTACGAACACATAGTATTTATTAGTCATCATCATTGTACACCTGTCGTTCATCTTACTTATAAGTTTATGTTTTCAAATGGTGGCAGACATCGTCCGCCTAATTTTTATTATAGGCGTAGGAATGAGGGCTTATAACGTCCATTTTCAAATTTGAGCGGTGGAGTATAGTTGTCAAAAGGGGGAGGATAAACGACTGCAATCATAGAATTTGCATATCGAGGTAGAGCAGGTAACTAGAAGTCTTTCTAAGGCGAGTCGCTGCGCCTAATCTTTAACGAAAACCTCAACTTAAGACCTGTTGAGGCTGACACTAGAAAAGGCGCACCGTTCAATTAGAGCCTGTTATTGGCTGCGGCCAATTTGCCATAGACCATACTTGAAATGACCATATCTTGAACTGCCACTCCAGTAAAATCAGCAACAGATATTCCTTTTTGCAAAACATCAGGTTTACTTAAAGCATCCCCAAATTCAATAGCGATTGATTGAGTTGTTGCATCCGCATATTGAAGTTCACCATGATCAAAACATTGCTGTTTACTATCTACCATGATCAAGTTTGCGTGTTCCAGTACGTTTGCTTTCAGCTCTCGTTTTCCAACAGAGTCGCAACCAAAAGCATTGATATGTACGTTTGACTTACGCCAATTCGCATCGATAAATGGCTCTTTACTTGGTGTCGCTGTTGTAATGATATCGGATTGGCGACAAACCTCTTCAGCACTGTTCGCAGCTTCTATTTGGATGTCATAGTCGCTTAACTTTGCCTTAAATGCTTCAATCTTTTGTGGAGAGCGGCTATATGCTACAACACGTTTGATGTTGGTTGCTTGGCAGGTATGTAAGGTCTGATAGTAGCCTTGAATACCGCAGCCAATAATACCCATTACTTGTGCATCAGGGGCAAACTTCTTCGCTATGAGTGCCCCGGCAGCTGAGGTTCGGTAGTCTGTGAGAAGGCCTTCATCTTGAAGGAGTGCAAGCGGAAACCCTGTGCTGGTATCAATGACCATCATACATCCAGACGAAGAAGGTAAGCCTAGTTCACTGTTGGTGTAGCTACCCGCGGCAATTTTAATCGTGGCGTAGTTCGATTCTTTCAACATCCCGTACTTAATATGTAGCTCGCCGTGGGGGAGGGGTAAATACCCAACTGGCGGTATCACACATTGGTTGTTCGAATAAGAGATATATCCTGCTTCGATGCCAGCCATTAGTTCTTGGAGTTTTGGAAGGTGTTCTTCTACCTGTGTTTTAGTGACGATTTGCATGGCTAAGCTTGCTCCATGCTCATCGCTGACTTGAACGTGTCCTCAGCGATATTACCGCCGCAAAGAATCACTACAATGCGTTTCCCGCGATATTTTTCTTTATTTTTTAATAGACTGGCTAAGGCAACGCCTGCTGCGCCCTCTACCTTATAGTCATGATGTTGATAAACAAGCTTCATTGCCTGTGCGATTTCTTGCTCCGTGACTGTCACAGTGGAATCAATTACATCCAAACAAATCGGCAGAGTAATCGCGTCTTCGTCTAGACCACCAGCTGTACCGTCCGACAGCGTGTCTTTTTCCTGTACTTCAATGACTTTTCCAGCCTTCATACATTCCAACATGGTTGGTGCATTTTCTGGCCAGCAGCCGATGATATCTACAGATGAAGTTTGCGTTTTTACACTTGAGCCGATGCCACCAATTAATCCACCACCGCCGACGCTGACGAAAATGGCGTCAACGTTCGGCAGATCTTCAAGGATCTCTGTTGCTAAAGAGCCTTGACCAGCCATAACTGCAAGTTCGTTGTATGGGCTGATATAGGTTAATCCTTTTTCTTTGGCATCCTTTGCAGCTGCTCGTTCAGCATTCTCTGTTGCGCCTGGAACTTTGACAAGTTTTGCACCGCAACTCAGAATTTTTTGTTCTTTCGCTGGATTTATTGAACTAGGAACATAGATAGTCACTGGAATTCCCAGTGCTTTTGCCGCCATGGCTGTTGCTGCACCATGATTACCTGAGCTCGCGGTTAAAACTCCTGTGGATTTATGTTGTTCGTCTAAACACAGCATGGCATTGGTCGCCCCGCGAATTTTAAAGCTGCCAGTTGATTGAATGTTCTCGCACTTCAGGTAAACCTCACATCCAGAAATGTCAGAAAGTGCTTTGGAATGCAGAAGAGGCGTTTTATTCACACCCTCTTGAGAATAGAATGACGTTGGGTCAATTGATGCCGTTTGTTTTGCAACGCCGTGTTTGTCTAAAGCCATTTGGGTTTCCCTAGATTATTGCTTTTTTCAGTTGCTCAAGATTAAAGGAATTAACGAATTAATAAATAGTGACTTAGTGATGCAAACATTGGCTTATTGATATGTATCCAATCTATGCATGGGAATTTTCGATTTAAAAAATACTTCCTCTAACTCAATCAGGCTATCAACAACGAAAGTGCTTTTGTGCTAGCTTAATAAACAGTTCTAGAGAGAGGTTTTTATTGCTCTTTAGATAAGCGAGTTGCAAGTTACAAGAATACGCAGTTTGTTCGATTAGCAAAGGCTTCATTTTTCCTCGCTCTACCCAAGGTTGAGCATAGTGCTGAGGAAGATAACCAATGTAATTTCCAGATAGGATAAGAACAGCAATGCTTTCGATATCCCCTGTCAAATTTGCCGTTTTTAAAAATGGAGAGGGTGGAGGGGTCCAGTCCTGAGTGTAATCTCTGGCTGCATATTTTGAATTTTTAAGCTGTTCTAACGTAATCTCTTCTGTAGGCAGAGAAAATAACGGATGCTTAGAACCACAATATAAAACTTGGTATTCATCGTATAGATCAAAATGCTCTATAGACTCAGGGGCGGAATAAATCGGCGATACAATGATGTCGAGTTGTTTGTCTTTTAACATCTTCAACAGGTTTTTGGGCGCATTTTTGTATAGCTTAAGAGAGACCTCTGGTGCTTTTTCTTCGTACTCGCGAACCACTTGCGGTAGCTGAAAGTCTTCACAACTGGCGAGTACATCCACCATGCCAATGTTTATTTCACCAGCAAGTTGCCCGCGACATGTTGCAACGTCCGAACGAAAACCTTCTATCGCTGAAAATAACTTTTTCGCAGCTTGATAAACCAGTTCCCCTTGCTCTGTCAGTTGAAAGCCACTTCGCCCGCGGTGGCAAAGTGTCAGTTTCAACCTGGACTCTAATTGAGACATATAAGAACTAATCGCTGGCTGATTGAGGTTTAGTTCGTCTTTTGCCGCGGAGAAGCCTCTATTACGTACCACAGCCATAAAGACTTTTAGTGCTCGTAAATCGACATTATCTAAGTTTGGAGTGGCTGATTCATTTGAGGTTTTCATTGGCGTTGATTAAAACTATATCTGCATTATTTGTTCATGATAGCACCTTGGACAAGCGAAATGTTCCGTATCTAAGCACCAAAAGCAAGGTGTGAACGGAAAATGGAAAATAGGCCGACGATTGCTATAGTCTAAGCTATGAAATCTAGAATTAGTTTACTTCTCATTTTGCTCTCTACAGCCTCCTTTGTATGCGGGGCGAATAGTCATGTCGTGTCTATCGGTGTCGCTCATTTTCCTCCATATAGCATAGTGACTGAAGAAGGAATATCCGGGGTTGAAGTTGAACTTGTTCGCGAAAGCTTAGACATAATGGGGTACGAAGTAGATTTTGTCAGCTACCCTTATGGACGACTGCCCATTTCACTCAGAAATAGAACAATCGATGCAACCATCGTCACTCAGAAAAACTTCAATGATATCAAAGTATTTTATTCAGATTTAGTATTGCAGGAGTATCAAACTGTTGCTGTGCACTTAAAGAACAGAGAATTCGATATCTCATCCATCAGTGATTTAGAAAATAAGTCGATTATCGCTCATCAACGAGCGCATCTGTATTATGGCGAAGAGTATGGCCGAATCGCTAAGTCGTCTGACAATGAAACACGGTACAAAGAAACGGCAAACCAAGAATCGCAGGTGCGGATGCTTTTTAAGGAACGTGTAGATGTTATTGTTTTAGCACATGAAATATTTATATATTTTAAGGAAAGATCAGATTATAAAGACCATACGGATACCTATGAAATCTCGAAAATATTTGGCGACAAATTTGGTTTTCATAATGTATTTTGGGATAGACAAGTCAGAGACGACTTTAACACGGGGCTTATTCGAATAAAAAATAATGGTACGTATAATCATATTCTAAGAAAATACCTCAAAACGTATCAACGGAGTACTGATTAGGACGAACTATAAAAATGGGCCAGCAGAGAGATCTGCTGGCCCATTTAGTTCTAGCTAGGTTTAGTTAGCTACTTAAACGTCATAAGTCGTTGAAGCAGTGTCACCACCTGTACCAGTCCAGTTTGTGTGGAAGAATTCACCACGTGGACGGTCAGTACGCTCATAAGTGTGAGCACCGAAGTAGTCACGTTGAGCTTGAAGTAGGTTAGCTGGTAGGCGAGCGGTAGTGTAGCCATCTAGGAACGATAGTGCCGAGATAGTACAAGGCATTGGGATGCCTGCTTCTAGAGACTTAGCTGCCACTTTACGCCATGCGTTCAGGCTGTTTTGTAGGATGCCTTTGAAGTAGTCATCAGAACCAAGGAAAGCAATCTCTGGGTTTGCTTCGTACGCATCACGGATGTTGCCTAGGAACGCAGAGCGGATGATACAACCACCACGCCACATAAGTGCAACATTACCGTAGTTTAGGTCCCAGCCATTCTCGTTTGATGCTTCACGCATTAGCATGAAACCTTGAGCGTAAGAGATGATTTTTGAAGCTAGTAGAGCTTGACGAAGTGCGTCAACCCATTCTTGCTTGTCACCTTCAACTGGAGTGATTGTCTTACCGAATAGTGATTCTGCTTCAACACGTTGTTCTTTTAGAGCTGATAGGCAACGAGAGAATACAGACTCAGAGATTAGAGTCAGTGGGATACCTAGGTCTAGCGCGTTGATACCCGTCCATTTACCTGTACCTTTTTGGCCAGCAGTGTCTAGGATTTTCTCTACTAGAGCTTCACCGTCTTCGTCTTTGTAACCCAAGATGTCAGCCGTGATTTCAACTAGGTAGCTGTCTAGCTCAGTTTTGTTCCAATCAGTGAAGACTGCTTGCATTTCATCAGCTGACATACCTAGGCCATCTTTCATGAACTGGTAAGCTTCAGTGATTAGCTGCATGTCACCATATTCGATGCCATTGTGAACCATCTTAACGAAGTGGCCAGCACCATCGTTACCAACCCAATCACAGCAAGGCTCGCCTTCGTCTGTTTTAGCAGAGATAGCTTGGAAGATTGGTTTAACAGCAGGCCATGCTTCTGGTGAGCCACCTGGCATGATTGAAGGTCCAAAACGTGCGCCTTCTTCACCACCAGATACGCCAGTACCGATGAAGTGAATGCCTTTCTCTTTTAGAGCTGCAACACGACGGTTAGTGTCTGGGTAGTTAGTGTTACCACCATCAATGATGATGTCGCCTTCGTCAAGAAGTGGTACTAGATTTTCAATGAATTTGTCTACAACTTCACCTGCGCGAACCATTAGCATCACTTTACGTGGTTTTTCTAGCTTCTCTACTAGTTCTTCTAGTGAGTATGCGCCAACGATGTTTGTGTCTTTTGCTGGTCCTTCTAGGAACTCATCTACTTTTGCAGCAGTTCGGTTGTGAGCAACCACTTTAAAACCATGGTCGTTCATGTTTAGGATTAGGTTTTGCCCCATTACTGCTAGGCCAATTACACCAATATCACCTTTCATTGTGTGTCTCCGTTAAATCTCTTAGGCAATTTTACTTGCTGCGTTTAAATCAAGGTACCACTCTGTTTCGCCATTTGTTGAACGAATTTTTGCTGCTGGGTATGGCAGTTCGCTAGCTGGAGTAGTATGAATTTCTTCTACGATGTCGGCTTTACCGCTGCCTAAAACTAGATAGCTAATACGCTTTGCTGCTTCCAATACGCGCGCAGATTTAGATACGCGGATCTGACCGGACTCAGGCTGCACAGCGGTAATTGCTAATTTCGGTTCATCGTAGTTAGTTTTATTTGGGAACAGTGAGGCAGTATGGCCGTCAGCACCAACGCCTAACAGAATCCAGTCAAAAACAGGCGTACCATTTTCTGAAGGTATGATTTGCGTCATTTCTGAGGCAAAGCGCTCAGCCTCTGTTTCTGGATCGTTTTCACCGAGAATACGGTGGATATTTTCTGGTGGAATATCAATATGATCAAACAATAAAGCTTTCGCTTCTCCGTAGTTGCTCTGCTCATCGTCAGGCGCTACGCAACGCTCGTCACCCCACCAAAAGTGTAGGTTTTGCCAGTTGATAGATTTTGCATAATCTTCTTGAGCAAGGCGCTTGAATAGCATCTTTGGAGTGCTGCCGCCTGATAAAGAAATATGCGCAGGTGTTGCTTGCTCACTGATTTGTTTTAAATCATTGGCAAGGCTCTCTACAACCTGCTCAGGTGTGTCGAAAATCTTATGGTTGATCATAATTCACAGTAGTCCGTATCTGTTAAGTTTTTGCAAGGGAAACGCCAAGCTTTTCCATCACTTTGGAGTAGTTGATCAGATTCTTTTGGTCCCCATGTGCCACAAGCGTAACCAAACAACGCTTGCGGGTCTTGCTTAAAGTCCAAAATAGGTTGTACGTATTTCCAACAGGCCTCTACGGCGTCAGTACGCGCAAATAGCGTAGCATCGCCATTTAAAGCATCGTGAAGAAGTCTTTCATAGGCTGTCAGCATTTGTGTTTCTTCAAGTGATGCATAATGGAAGTTCATTTTGACTTCCTTCGCTTTAAAGCCAGCTCCTGGCTCTTTTAAGCCAAAGCTCATTTGAATGCCTTCGTCTGGCTGAATACGAATAACCAGCATGTTTTCTGGTGCATCTAGCCCGAATACTGGGTGAGGCGTACGTTTAAAGTGGATGACCACTTCAGTAACACGTGTCGGTAGACGCTTACCTGTGCGAACATAGAAAGGTACACCATTCCAACGCCAGTTGTTGATATACGCTTTTAGGCCAACATAAGTTTCGGTACGAGAATCATCAGCAACGCCGGGTTCATCGCGATAACCTTGCAAGAACTCTCCTCGAACATCTGAGCCAGTATATTGACCAAGAACTAGGTTGTTACGAAGGTCATGCTCATCAAGGGGTTTTAAACAGTGCAGCACTTTAGCCACTTCATCACGCATAGAGTCTGCGTTGATTTGTGCTGGTGGCTCCATACCAACCATCGCTAGAACTTGGAGGAGGTGGTTCTGGAACATATCACGAACTGCGCCTGAGCCGTCGTAATATCCTCCTCGCTCCTCAACCCCTAGGTGTTCAGCGCCTGTGATTTCGATGTACTCAATGTAATTACGATTCCACAGCGGTTCAAACATCGCGTTCGAGAAACGAAATACAAGAAGGTTTTGAACCGTTTCTTTACCTAGATAGTGGTCGATACGATAAATTTGGTGTTCTTGGAAGTGCTTGTGAATCGATTTGTCTAGCTCTTTTGCTGACTTGAGGTCGTAGCCGAATGGCTTTTCAACAATAAGGCGTTTCCAACCATTTGACTCGTTATTTAAGCCATGAGCGGCCAAGCTTTCGGGAATCACACTATAAAGGCTAGGAGGTGTTGCGAGGTAGAAAAGAGTATTACGTGTTTCGAACTGATATTGCTCTGATAATTGATCTAAACGAGTCGCAAGTCTTGCGTAATCTTGCACATCAGAGGTATTGATGGATTGATAATGTAGATGCTGAATGAAATTATCTAATGCTTCAGGCTCAGTTTCTTCCATCTCTTGAAGCGAGAGCTTGAGCTTCTCTCGGTATGAATCATCACTATATTCCGTTCGACTAACGCCTAAAATTGTAAAAGATTTTGGTAGCTGGTTGCTAGCGTATAAGTGGTATAGGGCTGGGATCAACTTGCGGTAAGTCAGATCACCAGAGGCACCGAAGATAACGATGCTGCTGTTTTCGGGTATTACCATCATCTTTCCTTTGAGAGCGACTTAAATTAAAACGCCACATTATTATTAGGCGCGAGTTTTTTAGATATTAGAAAATGCCAACTAATCTGATAGTGCAATTCAAACGCTAGTTATTCGTTATGAAATGCCAGTTTGATGCACAACAGGTGATACAGATCACTTCCAACATGATGTGTATTGTCTACGACAATTTGACTTACATCAATACCTAAGCTTGCAATCAAACAAATATTACACAGAGCTTGTTGATACATTTGTATGATTTTATTATATAACTAATTGATAAATATATAATAAATGCAATTAAGAAAGAATTTATAGAGCAATTATTCATAAGTTAAATTTTATATGTATCAAAGAGATAAAAGCCTTATGGTTGGTTTATGGAAAATTAGTTTGTCGAATGTTTGAATGAAACATAGTCACTAAGACGGTTGTAAAACACTAGCGGCTTAAGTGTATACTTCTTTGTAAAATCACTATATGCTTGCTGGCGAATAAAAATTGGGTCTTTTCGGCCTGTATAAAAAACATTAGTCTTTTTCAGCCAATAGAGAATTTTTCGTGAAATTAAACTTCAAAGCTATTTTGTTAGCCCTTTTCGTGATACTGATTTGTGGCGGTTTCTTTTTCATTTCCTATCAAATGATTCTGAGTTACAAATAGTGGTATGGCTTCTTTAGGGCTTAAAAGCTTTAAAAATGGTCGTTGATGTGTGCTTTTACTGTCTGTATGTGCTTTTCTCTATCTATCTCGGTGATTTGATCGTTCGAAAGGAACATTTTGGCGTACGTTTTATCTATCTCTTTTTCCAAAAATAGAATATAGAGCTTAGGGTCGATATGGCCTGTGGTTGCCATCTTAGTCATGATATTGATTGATTCTTCCAGCGACTTCGCTTCTTTATAGGGACGGTCACTCGAAGTTAGAGCCTCAAATACGTCAGCTATTGCCATGATACGAGCGGGAATAGAGAGCTCGTCTTCGTTCAAGCCCTTAGGATAACCTTTTCCATCCATGCGTTCATGATGACCACCTGCTATTTCAGGCACATTTTTCAAGTACTCAGGATAGGGCAAATGACTCAGCATGCTGATTGTTTGTATCACGTGATCGTTAATGATAAATCGCTCCTCTTCGGTCAGTGTTCCTTTTATGACCGAAAGGTTGTGCAGCTCGCCTCGATTAAACTTTACTTCTCCCGGTGTAAGGATAAATTTCTGGCTCCAGTTATCTTGAGGTGAACCGCCAGTTGGCCAAGGGATTCTGTGTACCATTTTGTCGGCTAAAACGGACTCGGTAGCGGGTAGTGTCGGCTTATGTCCCGCGCGTTGAATTTCAAGTCGAGATACGCCGAGTTGGTCATCAATAGTTCGTTTCCAAGTCCGTTCACTAATCTTGCGTAATCGAGCTAGATCATCCTCGCTCAATTCATCTTGCCCTAGGTTGCATTTCGCGATGAAGGCAAACTCTTCATCAAGTGTTTGATGGTCACTTCTAAGCTGATCACTAAGAACTTGCTTGTCTTCACCTTCACTTAGGCCTTGCCAATAATTCAATTCTGCTTGTTTTTTTAGAAGTTCAAACCTCATTCGTATTTCATGAATCCTATCGTATACGGTTTCCAATTTGGTCGCCTTGTCTGCTACATAATCTGGAGTTGTGACTTTGCCACAATCATGTAACCATGAGGCGATCCAAAGTCCTTCCCATTGTTGGTTAGATAAGCCAAATTGAGGGAAATAGTTATCGTCATCTTGGGCAGCTTGAGTGATCATTTTTGTCAGTTCTGGTGTACGTTGGCAATGGCTTCCTGTATATGGAGATTTAGAGTCAATAGCTGAAGCAATAAGTTCGATAAACGCTTTCAGCATCTGTTTTTGCTGCTGAATTTGGTCAATATTTTCTTTTGCCATTTCGGCAAAGCTAAGAAGCTCTTTTAAAAAATCGTGTTTTTCAAGTTGCTCAGGGTTGGCTGGACGCTCGTACCCTAAGATTAAAACTCCTACTAACAATTGTTCTCTGCTTAAAAGAGGAAATAGGTAAATATCAGAATTGAACAATATCTCTTTGTATGGAGATAGAGCGTTGTCATTGCCCGGTATATGGACAACTTCACCTTTTTTTAGTGTATTTGACAGCCAAGCAGTATCCTTAAGTAACTTATTTAAGTCTACGTTGAATGGGATAATTGCGTGGTTAGCTGAGACACAAAACTCATTCACTTCCTTCTTATACGTATAAAGAACAATAGTTTCGGCTTTTGTCACCAAATAACTTTGCCGTGTAATAGTTTTAGCGAGCAAATCAAAATCTTGGTTGCTTGCCGTTTCTCTCAATAAGGAGAGCAAATCGTGCAGAGTGTGCTCCATCAATTCTATGGAGTTGGTGAGATCTGCAACTTCCTTAATATGGCTTTTGGGATAGCGAGTCTTCTGGAAATCGAACCGTGCAATATTACTGGTCGATTTCACTAATGATTTTAGAGGTAGAGCAATACGGTTTGCTATAAACCATACAACAACACAATAAATTGCGAGCATGGAAAGCGCGACTGAAATTTGTTTGTCCCTTAATAAAAGTAGATTGCTGAGCAGGTCGGACTGGGGTGTTGCCTCCGCAAGAAGCAAATGGACATTTTTATTTAATATTACGGGGGTAAGTGTAATAGACCACTGCTTACCCGCGTAGTTTTCTACTTCGTAAAGAGGTTGGAGCGCTGTCTGGTTCATTACCGACTTGAAGACGCTCTTTTGTAGCTGATTTGAGATCTGCTTGGCTGGCTCATCATCGTTAATATCAACTTGATGGTGAGCTAACACTTGGAAACCTCTATCAAATAAGATGAGTTTTGAGTTGTTTGAGAATCCAACCTTAGCAACCTGTTCCGATAACGATTGCAAGGTAAAATCAGCGCCGACAACAGATTTATTGTTATGGGAACGTCGAGACAGCGTAACTCCATGGGTTTTAAGAAAATAGAACATGTAGGGTTCAGTGAGGCGAATCGTGCCATCAGATTCAGCATTGGTATACCAAGGGCGAATCCGAGGATCGAACTTGTTGTCCTTAGTTTTGCGATGTCCGATTCTATTTAAGCTGCCATCAAAATAGTAAAACTCATTTAGACCGGAAACTTTGGTGTAGTTGAGCAGCATTGTTGCTTTATCAGGCGAATTAAACGCTAGCCTTTCTTTATTGCTTCTTAAAGGCCGAAATAAGGTAAACGAGCCTTTATCGTTACCATAGAATAGAGCGGCAAGACCTGGATTACGTTGGAACATCAAACTTATGCTTGCTAGCCAGCGTTTTTCGTTAACGGGAGGGTGGACTTGATCGATAATTGGGCTTAGGGCAACAAAATCAATGGTAGTAAATATCGGGTCTGCACTTTGCCGAAAAGAGGACTCTAGCTTTAGGCTATTTTCCTTGCTGAGTTCTTTGACGCTACCTGACAGCAATTCCTGTGAATGCTGAAAACTAATAGAGATCAGGATGACACCTATTAAAGTCGTTAGCACTAGAAATAAGCTAGTTATGTGAATACTTAACGAATAGCGCCGCTTTTTCATAAGCTCCCCAGTAGAAGTGCTGCGAGCTTTAAGTATTGACCAATACTTAAAGGATGCAAAAAAGTCTACGTGAGGGAGTTATTGTTTTTTGAACAGTTTTTGGAAAATTTGGGTGTGGTATTGAAAGGGGCTCAAAAGCCCCTGTAAAAAGTTAGATAACAGTGACTACTTCTTCTCTTGCTAAACGAGATTTAGGTAACTTAGCGTTGTAGTCTTCGTCTTTATGATGGTAACCAATAGCAAGTGCCACATCGCATTGATAGCCACCTAGCTCTTCTTTAAACAGCTCTGAAATCATTTCGCTGTCCACACCTTCCATGGTTGTAGAGTCAATCCCCAACCGAGCTAACACGTGAAGTGTATTACCTAAAGCAATATAAGTTTGTGCTTTCGTCCAAGTACCATTATTTCCATGTGAGTCTGTGTTTAGCTCAGCAAATGCGTAGCCACCAAAGGCTTGCTCACGCTTATCTGCCGGTGTACGCCCATCTTCAATACCTTTGTCTACGACTTTTGCATAGTCGTCGCGAGTATAGTTTGGGTTGTGAGCAAATAAGATAATATGTGATGCGGCCTTAATGTGTGGCTGGTTAAATTGGTGTTTATTAACGAATGTATCGTGCATACGCTGTTTCGCTTCTTCACTTTCAATAACGATAAATTTCCACGGCTGTGAGTTGATTGAAGATGCAGATAAACGCATACTTTCGTAAATGACTTCTAGTTCTTCAGGTGAAACACGTTTGTTTTCATCATAACGTTTTGCTGTGTATCGTAAGTTTAAATCATTGATAATAGGATGATTGAGCATAATTTGTTTACCTTTCTTAACCTTAGCTAATCCGAAGCTAAGGTTACTTAGTTTGAATAATGAGTTTGCCGAAATTGTCACCGTTTAGAAGACCAATAAAGGCGTCTGGTGCGTTTTCTAACCCTGCTACAAGTTGTTCTTTATATTTGATTTTTCCTTCGGCTAGCCACTTCTCCATATCTGCCGCAAACTCGTTGTATCTATGGCCATAGTCATCAAAAATGATGAAGCCCTGCATTTTGATGCGTTTAATGAGTAGCGTTGCCATTAGCTGAGAGGTACGATCTGGACCTTCGGGAAGAGCAGTTGCGTTGTATTGAGAGATCAATCCACATACAGGAACTCGAGCACCAGTATTTAGTAGAGGTAACACCACATCAAACACTTTGCCGCCAACGTTTTCAAAATATATGTCGATGCCGTGGGAGCAAACCTCAGAAAGCTGCTTAGCAAAATTTGAATCCTTGTGATTGATGCATTCGTCAAAGCCCAATACTTCTTTTGCGTACTGGCACTTTTCTTCGCCGCCAGCAATGCCAATGACTTTGCAACCTTTAAGCTTGCCAATTTGACCGACAACTGAGCCGACAGCGCCAGTGGCTGCTGCGACAACCAAAGTGTCACCTGCTTTCGGTTGGCCTATATCTAGTAAGCCCATGTAAGCAGTGAACCCTGGCATCCCCATAACGCCTAGTGCGTATGAGGGGTGACTTGGTTTTTCTCCTAGCTTAAGTAAACCTTCGCCATTGGAAATCGAAAAGTCTTGCCAGCCGATATAGGCAAGTACCCATTCTCCGGCAATAAAGTCAGGGTGATTTGATGTTTCGACTTGGCATACTGTGCCACCAATCATGACATCGTTGATAGCAACAGGCTCAGCGTAAGACTCTTTGTCACTCATTCTGCCGCGCATATACGGGTCTAGAGACAAGTAGATGCTACGAAGAAGCACTTCTCCTTCATTCGGAGTGGGAATGGTACTGGTTTCTAAACGAAAGTTGTCTCTTTTGGGCGTGCCGTTAGGGCGTGACGCTAAAACAATTTTTCTGTTCTTATTCGACATGAAATCTTCCTTCGTAATTAGACCGGTCGTCTAGTTTTGAGTTAAAAAATATCCCGCCTTAAGACGGGTTGTCTAAATTTTAAAGCGATCAATGGCTATTCGATAACAAAAGGCGTTTAGTCGTTGTCATTGTTTCTTCGAGCTCGAGCAAATTGTTGCTCAACTTACTGAGTAAACTTGCCCCTAGCCATAATTGATAAAGAGATCTGGCCGCCAGTAAGCTATCTTGCTTCACTATATCGCCGTCCTCAATCCCTTTTTCTATGCATTGAGCAATAGCCGTTACTATGTTGTTTGCTCCTAATCTAAGAGCCTCTCGCATTGGCTCAGAGAGATCAGAGACTTCAGCACTTAACTTAACAACCAGACACTTGTGAGCATTACAAGTGCCATCGACAACTTCACGCCATCCATTAAAGTAATGAATAATCTGTTCGAGATGATTGCCATTAGCTGCGCTAAAGGTCACTTCTAGGCGCTGCATATAACTGCGGAAGTAATCTTGTATCAATGCCTCACCAAATTGTTCTTTAGACTTAAAATAGTGGTAGAAAGACCCTTTTGGTACTGCGGCATTTTTCAATAACTCTGATAGTCCTACATTAGTAAAGCCTTTGCTGACCACTAATTGGTAACCAATGTCGAGTATGTGCTGTCTTGTATCTGATGTTTTCTTGTTCATGTCGGCTAATATATATAAAATTAGACCAGTCGTCTAGTTTTATTTTTAGCGTTGTTATTGATTGCTAAATCCGTTGGTGTTCTCACTTTTGGCAAATAAGGATTTCAAAAATTCGTTGATAGGTAATTTGTTGCAAAAATGACCTATACATATAGAAGGATACTATGAGATAGGGATCAGCATGTTATCACTGAATTATCATATTCACATCCAATCAAAAGTGGAAACGGTTTGGAAAGTGTTAACCGAGCTTGAAGACTATAAACTTTGGGCGAAAGCGTTCTCACCCGATCCCGCCTTCGAAGGGAAATGGCAAGTTGGTGAGGAAGTGACGTTTTTTGATCCATCTTTGGGTGGCTCGAAAGCTGTCATTGATAAGCTTGAAGTGGGCAAGTGTATCGAATATCACCATACCGCCATATTTAACCCAGAACATATCCAAGATATTGATAGTGATCTTGCTAAAAAATGGATTGGATGCAAAGAGAGGTTAGAAATTCAGCAAGACAAAGATGGTGCAGTTTTAAATGTGACGGTGGAAACTCATCCAGACTTTTCTAATATGTTCAACAATAGCTGGAAAGCAGCACTTCCAGCTATTAAGTTGCTAGCCGAGCAGGGGTAGATGATTAATGGGCGGACATCTCCTTGGAAGAAGCATGATTTCGTTCTTTTAGTAACGCCATGCTCACTAATGCCCCAATAACCGCCCCAACAAATGGCATTAACAAATAGTCCCAATTCCAAGCCTTCGTTGCAAAGGCAACCGCAGGATTTAACACGCCAAATGATGCATTGTGTGAAATAGTGATTCCTATTAACAAAGACGTTCCAACAATAAACCCGATCAGACTTTTATTTACATTGATATACAGTGTAGAAAATACACCAAACGCGAAAAATGCTGCGCCTAGAAGCTCTCCCGTTCCAGAGAATAGGGTCGCGTGTTGTGGGATAAGCCATGTTTCTTGGCCTGAGGGTACATAAAAGCTAATCATCAAATACGCTAAATAAGCGCCTACAAATTGCGCAATGAAATACTCAATTAATTGCTTTGAATTTATTTGTCTCGAAATAAACATGGCTAGTGATATCGCAGGGTTAATATGACAGCCAGATGTATTTCCAATTAAATAAACGTAAAGTCCTAATGTGATAGCTGCAGCAATTGGGGTTGCAACTGGGAAAGGAGTTTCAGGTGTTAAGGTAATTAATACAATAGATGATAGGGCAAAGGTACCAATTAGCTCGGCAAAAAATGGTCTATTAACAATAAACTTCATAATAAATCCTTATATAAAAAGTACAATTGGGAATGTTTCAAGCGCTACTCATCTTACGATGAATATATGCTTATGCATCAAGTGAAATATAATTAACCAAGTGTGTAAATTATGTAAATATAAAAACTCTATGTAATTAATTTATTACTCTATAAGTTGATTACATACGAAATATCTATATTGATTTGACGGAAAGTGAAGGTGGTTCTTATCTAGCTTGATAGATACTGAAATCAAAGTTTTATTGATAATTAGTCTTGTTTTAATTATCACTGCCAGCAGTGGCTTAAAGGTTCAGGATGTAAATTCCTATTTAAGGCATGCTCTATATAGGTAAAAAGGGCAATAAGGGAAGAAGCGTTTTTGATTTCTAATCATCTATGAAGAATGAATTTTCCGGGTTTTAGAAGCGCCTTGGGTGTTTTATAAAAGCTCTCAAGCCGCTCCTTGAACGGTTATTAAATGTCTCGAAGACAGACTGCTATACAGAGGCGCTATCAACCAAATACATAATTGATTGATACGCTATTCCACTGTGGTGAGATAGGCCAATTTCGCAGGTGCGGCTATTGCTAAAACCTGTGGTGCATCCCTCTGGGACCTGCTCTTTTAAGCTGCTGACAGCGGCGCTGTTGAGTTCCGGTGTAGTAAAACCTTTGTCACCAGCCCAACCACAACAGTATACATGCTCTGGTACGACGACTTTCTGAGCACACTTTTCAGCGAGCTTGAGCAAAGAATCTGACAGCCCCATTCTTTGTGAACTACAAGTCACATGCAACATCACTGTTTCATTGATTGGTGTAATGGTGAGTTTGTCCAACAGATGGCTCGCAACAAATTGGGACGGTTCGAATACTTTAATGTCATGCTGAAGATGCTCAACACTGCGTTTTATACAAGGGCTGGTGTCCATTAGAATAGGCAGTTCACCTTGTTTTGATTCTTTCCAAAGAGTTTGCTCTAGCTGCTCTAATTTTGATGCGGCGATGTCGTTCATTCCTTTGCTTTCATATGGCATACCGCAGCACAGCTCTTTTATGTTGTCAGGAATAATTACTGAGTATCCAGCTTTATGTAACACTGATAGTGTCACTTGTGTTAGAGACCGTTGGTCCTGTGCTGATGTTTGTTGGCCCATGTTTCGGCTAACACAAGAAGGAATGTAAATGACAATGTTTTCTGAAGCTTTAACCGATGAAGCTTCTCGTTGATAGTTGTGTCTATTGGCCTGAGGGTATTCCGCCATCCAATATGGGGACTTGCCTTTTGTTACCTTTCTCAGTCCGTTCACTAATGTGCTAACGGCATTATCTCCAGCTAATTTTTGCAATAGGTGATTCGATGAAAGCCCAAACTTAGCTACTGAGCCCGTTAAACTGGTATGGTCAGCGGTCCACTTCGCGATTGAGGTATAGCGTTGATATTTTTCAGTACGCAGCTTTTTCACCAAATCTCCCGTATTAATGCCCACCGGACACCTGTCTGCACATAATCCAGTGGCGGCACAAGTATCTAGTCCATGATATTCAAAGGATTTATATAGACTTTTATAATTGTTATTCCCAGTCCCTTTTCGGTGTTGTAGCTCTCGATATAAAACGATTCTTTGTCTTGGCGTAAGGGTTAGCGTTTTGGAAGGGCATACTGGTTCGCAAAAACCACACTCGATACATTTGTCTACGATAGGATCTGCAGCCGGCATTGGCTTTAAGTTTTCGACGTGTGCTTGATTGCTATCATTGATAATAACACCAGGGTTTAATAGCCCTTCGGGGTCAAAAATGGCTTTCACTTTCTTCATTAGTTCATAGCCATCTTGTCCCCATTCAAGCTCGACATACGGAGACATGTTTCGTCCGGTACCGTGCTCTGCTTTGAGAGAACCTTGGTACTTGGTTGCAACGAGCTGTGCTACCTCATCCATAAATTGACTATAACGGTCAATTTCGGCTTGTTGTTCAAACCCTTGGGTAAAGACAAAGTGGAGGTTTCCTTCTAAAGCATGGCCAAAGATAATGGCTTCGTTGTAATTGTACTTGTCAAATAGCGTCTGAAGATCTCGCACGCCATTAGCCAAATGTTTTACCGGAAAGGCAACATCTTCAATAATAACTGTGGTACCCGATTCACGTACTGCACCTACAGCTGGGAACAAACCTTTACGAATTGACCACAAAGTCGAAACCGTACTTGCATCGGAAGTGAAAGGCACGGACTTGAGAATCGCAAAAGGCTCAAGAGCAGATAAGATGGTTTGAATCTGCTCATCAAGCTTATTTTGGTCTTTTGCTTGAGTCTCAATTAATATCGCGCTCGCCTCGTGATTCAGTGTTTTGATAAAGGCTGGCATTCCCTTTTTGTCAGAAATGGATGCTAATGAACGACCATCCATCAATTCAACCGAGGCAACAGGGCTTTCCGCAATTGCGCTGACGGCTTGACTTGCCTGCTCTATATCTGCAAAGACGAGTAGTGCGGTTGCTTTGCTCGGTAGCTCCACCACCGTGTTGTAAGTGATTTCAGCGATAAATCCCAATGTTCCTTCTGAGCCAATCATTAAATGCTCAATGATTTTAATTGGATCTTGGAAGTCGACTAAAGCGTTGAGAGAGTAACCGGTGGTATTTTTTAGGCGGTATTTATGTAGTATTTTTTTTGTTAACTCTGCGTTGTTGCTGGTTTCTTGGTGAAGTTGAGTGATGGCTGCAATGATATCGGGTCTTGCAATATGAAAGTCGGCAATGCTTTTTTCGTTTGAGGTGTCAAGCAAGGTGCCATCATTAAATACTACTTTCATGCTATCGACGGTTCTGTAGGTATTGTGTGCAGTACCACAGCACATACCACTCGCATTATTTGCCGCAATTCCACCTATTTTGCATGTATTAATGGACGCGGGGTCAGGGCCGATTTTTCTTTGGTATGGTGCAAGGTACTTGTTTGCATCCGCGCCAATCACGCCAGGCTGAAGAGTTATCTTGTCGCCATTATCGTGGATATGATGGTTTCGCCAATTATCGTCTAGTGTGATTAATACGGAATCTGAAATTGCTTGACCAGAAAGGCTGGTACCTGCCGCACGAAAGGTATAAGGGATGAGATGTTTACGGCACAAACGAATAGCGAATATAACTTCTTCCAGAGTGTTGAGTCTAAGAACAAATTCTGGAATCAGGCGATAAAAACTGGCGTCAGTTCCATAAGCAAGTCGATGTTCTTCTTGGGTGAAAATCTGGTTGGAGTCCAGCTGAGTTAACAGGTTGTTATATAGTTCAGCATACTGTTTGTTCTTAAATTTGCTCACCATTTTTGTTCCTATAAGTATTGTATATTCAGCGGTTTTTAACTTGCACTCATTTCATCTTCAATCTTATTAACTATGTATTCGCCGATTGCAATTGACGAAGTGGCGGCCGGAGAGGGTGCATTGCAAACATGTAAACTCCTTGGACTTTGTGCGAATAGAAAGTCGTGAACCATCGAACCATCCGACATAACCGCTTGAGCGCGAATACCTGCAGGGTGAGGCTGTAAATCTTCCAATGTAACACTCGGGCAATATTTTTTAACTTGCTTCAAGTAGTTGCTCTTAAACCAAGAGTTTTTTAACTCATGGATACCAGCCGATAGGTGCTTCCACGTTACTTTCCAAAATCCAGTAAAAGTCAGCATTTCCCACGTATCATTTAAATTGAAATTCAAATTCTGATAGCCTTCTCTTTTCCAGCCTTGCACAGCATTTGGGCCTACCGTAACGCTACCATCAATCATTTTCGTTAGATGAACGCCCAAAAATGGCAGGTTGGGATCAGGGATTGGGTAGATAAGGTGGTTGACTAATTGGTTATGTTTTTGAGGTAATTGATAATATTCGCCGCGATAGGGAATGATTTGAAAGTCGATTTTAATATCAAGCATCTTAGCGAGCCTATCTGACATCAGCCCGGCGCAGGCAATCAGATAACTGGTACGGATGGAGTGGTTTTCATTCCCTGAACCGTAGCCAATTTCCACCCAATTGTCCTGTTCTTTTAGATTGGCAACGGTTGAATTTAATAAAATTTTTCCGCCTAAAGTAGTAAACTCTTGCGCTAATTTTGACGTGACCACGCGAAAGTCAACGATGCTTGTGGCTTTAACTAACAAGGCGCCTTCACCTTGTATTTTTGGTTCTATTTCGTTTAGCTCCTGCTTGTTTACCTTAGTCACTTCAATGCCATTATCCAAACATCGTTGGTATAGCTTTTCCATTCGACTGAGTTCTATTGAATTGGTTGCAACTAAAAGTTTACCGCAGTTTTCTGTGGGGATATTGTGTTGCTGACAAAATTGCTTAATCAGTGCGCTGCCGCGTTTGCACAGTTCGGCCTTTAAGCTGCCGGGAATATAGTAGACACCTGCGTGAATAACACCGCTGTTGTGTCCAGTTTGATGGCACGCAAGTGTTGGCTCTTTTTCTAATAAAGCTATTTGTTTGGTGGGGTACTTTTGTATCAGTTGCCAAGCGGTTGCAACGCCTACAATACCTCCACCAATCACGACATAATCGTAATTATCAGGGATTGGCGCTTCCATACAGTATACCCTTTGTACGTGGATTGCTGAAAATGCATAAAAACAACTTTGACAACAGTGCCTTAAAGATAGGCAAAGTGCAACTACAACAATATGAATCGTACGTTATTTATCCACTTAAGCTTGATTAGGCGGTAAATCACTTAAAAGATCACAATTTGCATATACACTTGAAAAGTCGTAGGAAAATTATAAGTAGAAGGAGGTGGTAATGGCGATACAAAGATTGGGCTCTGAGCAGCTTTATCACAGTGCAGAATTGGAAAAACTGCCGTGTAAGTCGACCAAGGAACTGGCTCCTATCGATGAGATAGTTGGGCAAGAGCGGGCGCAGAAAGCGGTTGAATTTGCCATGTCTATCAAGGAGAAAGGCTACAATATATATGCCATTGGCCAAAATGGTTTGGGTAAGCGTACTATGATACTTCGTTACTTAAACCGTCATAAGCATGATCACGAAGACTTATTTGATTGGTGTTATGTAGCCAACTTCAAAGACATCCGAACGCCAAGAGTATTAAAGCTACCTTGCGGTGTCGGTAATCAACTTAAGCAAGATATCGAAAAGTTGATGACTAAGCTCGTCAATGCAATTCCTTTGGCTTTTGACAATGAGATGTATTTCTCAAGAGCAGATAAATTAAAGAATCAGCTAGCGACGAAGCAACAAGCAGAGCTTGACCATATCAGCAAAGAAGCAAAAGAAAAGGGAATAAGCTTAACGTTGACGTCTCAAGGCGATTATCAATTTGTTGCATTGAACGGTGAAGAGCCTCATACCGAAGAAACATTTGAAGAATTGTCGAAAAAAGAACAAGAGTATTTTGGTTCTACCATCGATGATCTAGAAATCAATTTGCGTGGTATGGTGCGCCAGTTGACGGAATGGGAAGAAGCCTACAGCGAAAAAATTAAAAAACTCAATAATGAAGTGACTCTTGACGTTATTACTCACTTTATTAAGCAGTTAAAATCTGATTACTCATCTTACACTGAAATCAAGTCTTACCTGACTGAATTACAAAAAGATATTGTTGAAAATGCAGATATATTTTTGGAGGAAGGTGGTGAGCAAGGTGAAGTTGCAACGGCTTCTCTAGATAAAAAACTGCCTCGTCGATACAAAGTTAACGTACTAGTAAGCCGCGAAGATCAAGAATTACCAATAGTGGTTGAAAATAACCCCAACTACCACACACTGTTTGGTTATATTGAAACGGCGACTTTCAAAGGCACCGTATTTACCGATTTTTCTTTGATTCGACCGGGAAGCCTGCACAAAGCGAATGGCGGCGTTTTGTTGATGGACGCAGTCAAGGTGCTAGAACAACCTTACGTTTGGGACGGTTTAAAACGAGCGTTGCGTTCTCGTCAGCTAAGTTTTACCTCTCTCGAAAAAGAGCTCACTTTAACCGGTGCGGTGTCACTTGACCCAGAGCATATACCGCTTGATGTGAAAATCATTTTGTTTGGGGATTATCGAACCTATCAACTGCTGCAGCATTATGATCCAGAGTTTAGTGAGTTATTTCGTGTTACTGCTGACTTTGAAGAAGACATGCCTAGAACGGCAGACTCTGAACTTCACTATGCTCGCTTTATCTCCAGTATTGTTCATGATAACAACATGTTGCACTGTGATAGAAAGGCGATTGCTCGCATTATTGAGCACAGCTCGAGAATTGCTGGAGATCGAAGCAAGTTATCTCTACATTCTTCGCACATTTCTATATTACTTCGTGAATCCAATTACGTTGCTAGGCAAGCGAACTCAAATATGATTCGCTTGAACCATGTCCAAGAAGCATTAAGCAACCAAGAAATGAGGGTCAGCCGCTTACAGGACAATGTGATGGAGTCATTCATAAATGGTACCACTCTGATTCATACTGACGGCAAGGCGGTAGGGCAAGTTAATGCTCTTTCGGTTCTGTCGACCAGCGATCATATGTTTGGGGCGCCAAACAGAATCACTGCGACAACGTCATACGGGGATGGAGATGTCATTGATATAGAAAGAAGTGTAGACCTTGGTGGCAGCATTCACTCTAAGGGCGTGATGATACTGACTGCCTATCTTTCCTCGGTGTTTGGTAAAACTGCCAAAGTGCCACTGACCACCACAATTACCTTTGAGCAATCTTACGGTGGTGTTGATGGCGATAGTGCGAGCATGGCGGAGTTTTGTGCTGTGGTGTCGGCTTTCTCCAAGCAGCCAAACCGACAAGATATTGCAATTACCGGTTCAATGAACCAGTTCGGTGAATCGCAACCTATTGGTGGTGTAAATGAGAAGATCGAAGGTTTCTTTGATGTGTGTAAAATCAAAGGGCGTAGCAACGAGCAAGGCGTCATTATCCCTAGATCGAATACGCACAATCTCATGCTTCGCTCTGACATCGTTAAAGCAGTAGAAAAAGGCGAGTTCCATATTTGGGCAATTGACCACGTGACCGAAGCAATAGCGATTTTCACTGGTAAATCGGCAGGTGTACCAAGTGAGGAGGGGACTTATCCAACTGACACGATATTTGGTATTGCTCAAGCGAAACTGAATGCTCTGCGTAAGTGACTGAATTTAAGTTTGTATTCTACCCTTTGGAGCCAGCGAAAGCTGGCTCTTCTATTTAGCCAACAATTTGTGACCTTTCGCTCTATACTCAAATCACAAGGACTTTGTTTTAAATGCACCAAGCATAAGAGAGTTAGAATGGATTATTTTAATGTCAAAAGGATTTGGCTGATAATCTTAGCGTTTGTAATGAGCAGTCCTTCATTCGCTAGCCAGTCAGTGTCGAATCAATTGAGCAATTCACCATCCGTTGTTTTTATTAACCCCGGCTCTATAGATGACCCATTCTATCGCTTAGTTGATGGCTTCATGCGCGCTTCCGCTGAAGATTTAGGTATAGATTTGGAAGTGATTTATGGTTCTCGCAATCATATTAAGAGCAAAAATGCTGCGTTAAAAGTATTACTCAGGGATAAGCTACCGGATTATTTGTTTGTCATTAACATTAAGAAGAATATGTTGGATGTCATTCCCCGTGCCAATGAGAGAGGGGTAAAAGTGTTCTTATTCAATGGTGGATTACTTGCTGAAGATAGAGAGAAACATGGTTTTCCTGAAAGCAAGTATCCTAATTGGATTGCAGAATATATTCCGGACGAGATTCAAGCAGGGTATTTGTTGGGAAAACACTTAATTGATAGCGCTTTAAAAAGAAACATGGCTGCTGATGACGGTATTTTGTATGTTGCAGGTATAGGCGGGACAAGAAAAACTACCTCTGAAATGCGCATTGAAGGATTACGTAGAGCGGTATCAGAATATTCCAATGTCAAGATTGTTAAGTTGGCGTATGGTTATTGGGAGCAAGACAAGGCCAAATTTATTGCAGAGCAAGTGCTTAAACAAACGCCTCAATTAAGCGTCATTTGGAATGCGAGTGATGGTATGGCTTTAGGGGCCGCCGAAGCAGCGGTAAATAAGGGCAAAATACCCGGGAAAGATATATTCATTGGTGGTATCGACTGGGCTGCATCAGCAGTCGATGGCGTATATGAAGGCGGACTTTCCTCCACGGTAGGTGGCCATTTTATGGATGGAGGGTGGGGGCTTGTAATGGTTCATGACCACTATCATGGTATCCCAATGGAAAACGTTTTAGGCCAGTCAAAATTCTCTATTTTAACGGCAGATAATATTAGTGAATATAAGAAATATTTTGGAGAAGGTGACTTCAGTGGTATCGACTTTACTCAGTTTTCTAAAGCTAAAAACTCTGATATCAAACGATATAATTTCTCGTTGCAAGAAATACTGGCTCAGCTCCATACGACCAACTAACAGAAAGTACAATGCCCTGACTCGCAGGGCATTCAGGCGTTTTAATTGAAGAACAAGTTAGCTCATTTTAGCCCAGTAATCTCTATTTACTTCCAGCAAGTCATCCAAAATTGCTTTTGCGACAGTTGCACTTGGAATGGTTGCGGAGAGTGTTAGTGCTTGCCAAAGCTTTTGGTATGAACCTTCCACATGAGCTTCAACCACTAGTTTTTCAACTGATACTTGCTGATTCATCATTCCTTTTTGGAACTCAGGAATATTGCCAATTTGGAGAGGTTTAGCGCCAGTATTGTCAACGATACATGGGATCTCGACCATCGCGGTTGGATCGAAGTTAGTAATAGCGCCATTGTTTGGCACGATAAGCAACATGCGCTCTTTAGTGTTGAAGGCAATTGCCGTAGCTAGGTCGACAATATAAGAAGCATGCTCTTCCACTTCGATGCTGGTATCTTCAGCACTGCCGTTTGCGATAATACGGTGACATTCGGTAAACACTTCTTTTTCTCGACCTTCCATCACCTCGTTGGCTCGAGTGAACTTCTTATCTGAATGTTCTACAACGTAATCAGGATACATATAGTATTTCAGATAAGTGTTTGGAATGGTTTCAGGGTCTAGAGCATAGACATCGCGAACTTTTCTAAAGGTATCTTTCCAAGACTCGTCAGTATGCTGCGCACCGCTAATGGCGCTTGGTGGCAAGTAGCCATTCTCTTTTATGTATTCTTTGATGCGTGGTAATAGGTTTTCACCTGTTTTCGAGTCTTTGAACTCTTTCCACCAGCCAAAGTGGTTCAAGCCGTAATACATAATGTCGAACTGTTTTCTATCTTCGTAGCCTAGGATTTCAGCAACGCGAGTCTCAATACCGATCGGCATATCGCAGATATTTAACACTTTGGAATCTGGACGCATAACTCGGCAAGCTTCTGCAACTATCGCAGCTGGGTTGGAGTAGTTTAGCATCCATGCGTCAGGCGAATATTTCTCCATGTAGTCAATCATCTCGATTACAGCAGGAATCGAGCGAAGCCCATATGCGATACCACCTGCGCCACAAGTTTCTTGACCAACGCAGCCATGACGCAAAGGAATTTTTTCATCTAGCTCGCGCATTGCGTATAGACCAACACGAATATGTGCCATACAGAAATCAATATCGGTAAACGCTTCTTCTGGATCCGTGGTGTAGGAAAACTCAATGTGTGGCGCACGCTCTTTTAGCAAGATTTTACAAGCTTCTGCAATGGTTTCTTGGCGAGAAGCGAAGTTATCATAAAACTTAAGTTTTCTAATAGGGAAGCGATCTTGGTTGTTAAGTAGCATCATCACAATGCCAGGTGTGAATGTTGAGCCACCACCAGCGATAACAACAGAGAATTCCTTTTTCATAATATACCTCTTCTGGTTTTGGAGCGGCGTAATCACCGCCCTAAAAATAGTGTGTTTTATGTTCGTTTCTTAACTCAATCGTTAACTTGCAACATTGAGTTCTAAGTCTTTCTGAGCCGGTTGAGATTCATGGTTAGCGACGATTTTTTCGCATTCCTCTCTAAGCTGGGAGACGCTTAGACCAATAATCACTTGGATTGCATTGCCACTTTTCACCAGATTCACAGCTCCGGTTTCGATAAAATATTGGGCAGATTCAACCTTACTGACATCGTCGACTGTCACACGCAGGCGGGTTGCACAGTTGTTTAAGTTGACAATGTTTTCCACGCCTCCCAACCCTTGAATCGTTTCGATTGCTTGAATACGCAGTGGGCTGAGCGCTTGGCCATCACCTTCGGCAAGACCGTGTTTTTTATTGAAGTCGTCTTTGGTGTGAAGCTTCACTTCAGTATCGCCACGGCCAGCAATCGGGATGTCAAATTTGATGATGAGGTATTTGAAAACAACGTAGTAGATAGCGGTAAATGTTAGGCCTATTACAAGTTGTGTCATCACCATATTGGTATGATTTCCAAGTAGAGGTATCCAGTTACCGGTCAGGATTTCAAGAAGACCTCCACCCATGTTACCGACAACGCCAAAGCTGTACATAACCATCGCCATAGCGCCAGCAAGCAGTGCATGGATGGCAAATAACCAAGGCGCAATAAATAAGAAGGTAAACTCAAGTGGTTCCGTTATTCCTACCAATACAGCCGTTAGTGTGGCAGGGATAAGTAGCGCAGCGACTTTTTTGCGATTTTCCGGTTTGGCGGTGTGGTACATCGCCAATGCAATGCCTGAGCAACCAAACACTTTTGAGTTGCCATGTAGAGCAAACCCACCAGCAGGAAACAGATCTTTTATCGCTTGGCTAGAATGAGTAAATGCTTCTAAGTTTGTGTACCAATCGGCGGTGATGCCATTTGGAGTTACGACATTGCCAAATACAAAAGGTGCGTAGACAAAGTGGTGTAAGCCAGTTGGTATTAGAATACGTTCCAAAAATGTATATAAGCCAACACCAAATGCTCCGGAGTTAACAAAGAAGGATTGCAGTTCAAGAATACCGTGTTGAACGGAAGGCCAGACGTACAATGTTATCCAAGCAGCCGGCAACATGGCAAAAAACGAAACCATAGCGACAAATGAAGCTCCTTGGAAGATTCCGAGATACGCCGGCAGCTGTTTTTCAAACGTTCTATTGTGAATCCAGGTGACCAACCCGGCGATTATGATGGCGCCAAAAATTCCGGTGTCCATGGTTTTTATACCAGAGATCTCGGTTAAGCCAGATGTGCCGCCAACTGCTTGGGAAAAGTCGACACCAAAGTAGCTGCCCCATATAGTTCCCATTGCTGCGACAAAGTAATTAAATGTCAGGTAGGAAACGAGAACAACTAGCACTGCTCGCGCTTGTGCTGTTTTAGCTAACCCGATAGGTAAACCAACGGCAAAAATGAGGGGCATATTGCGGAAAATGGTCCAGCCACCTTCTTCAATCACTTTTAGTATTTGATAGAAAAGTCCATTTTTGTCTGCCAGATCGCCGACAAATACAGGATTTTTAAGAACAATAGTAAATCCAACTAGAATTCCTACAAAAGGAAATAGAAGGACTGGCGTAAACATAGCGCCACCTAGACGTTGTACTGCACTTAACATGGCTGGTCCCTTAACAAGTTTTTATACATTTTTAAATGTTCAACTTTCCGATGCGCTTAACTTACTCTCACACATAAAACATGACAAATATAAGATATGTCAAATGTGACATGGTACAAATAGATAATGAATAATTGAACGTTGCTCACTTAATAGGCTTTTATATGCAACTTAGAGAATTTAATAGGTTGTTAAATATAAAAATATGCTCATAACCTTGTATAAAGGTCATTGATTTGTTCTGTTTTCATATGCTAGTTTTGTATTACAAGGGAGACGCTAGATATGTTGTATAAAAAAGTAATGCAAGACCTCAGAGCCCGCATAGACTCTGACGAATTTGCAATTGGCGATATATTACCGACTGAGAAGGAGTTGATTGGACATTATTCGGTGAGTCGTATCACAGTGCGCAAGGCGATAGATGACCTAGTAAAACTTGGAATGGTGCAAAAGCGTCAAGGCGCTGGATCGACCATAATTGGTAAGACTTTAATTAGTTCTGTTTCGACACTGAAAAGTACTATTGAATACCTTGTTGAAGCTGGTACACACTTAGAATATAAAATTTGTGAGTTTGCACTTATTGATGCAACTGAAGAAATAGCTCAAATATTGAATATTAAAGGAGGCGACAAGGTTTATTTCATTCGTCGTTTTAAGCTGATTAATGACTTGCCTTCTGTCTATGAAGATTCTTACATGCCGATGGCCTTGTATCCAAAGATGAATGTCATGTCGATGGAAGGCTCTAAATACAATTATTTGGAACAAGAGTTAGGTTTTGAAATAGATGGTGCCTATCAAGACTTTGAAGCAATTTTACCCGATCAACATATGTGTGAAACTTTGGGTGTTGAGGCGAATAAGCCTCTTATCTGTGTGCTTTCTACAGGAATATTAAAAGATGGAACTGTATTTGAATACACCAGGATTGTTTCTAAACCTGAAACGATGTCTTATAAGCATTATTTAAAAAGATAAATAGGCTCTTTAATTGTTTCAGTAACTTTATGAAAGAAAACCAGTAAAACTTTAGTCAATATTTCGCAGTAGCTGGGTTGACAAACTGACGCTAAAATCTGACTATCTGATCTTGTTTATCAGGCATATATTCAAACAACAAAACACGTGACTCAATGTGTTTGATGAATATTTAATTTGCAAGCAGGTCAGCGATGAAATCAGTACGTCTTGGCAATTCTTTAGCGGCTCTTTCGTTTATTTTTTGGGGTATTACACCTCTCTACTACCAGTACTTGCCAAACTCTTCGACAGAAGAGTTGTTAGCTGTTCGTATTATTGCTTCTGTTCCCTTTATGGCGTTACTTGTTTTATTGTTGCGTGGGAAACTGCCGGATATTAAGGCAATTTTACAAGACAAAGCTTCTTTTAAGTATGCATTTTTCGCTAGCCTGATCTACTGCATATCTTGGTACACCTTCACTTGGGCGATTACAAACCACCATGTATTGGAATCAAGCTTAGCTTTCTTTATTAGTCCGATCACTATGGTCGCACTTGGTTATTTTGCCTACAAAGAACCAATCTCTTCGGGTAAGTTTTTGGCTATCTTATTTGCCTGTATTGGCGTTTTATATCAGTTGGTTATATTTGGGCATATCCCGTATATCGCACTGACGATGGCTATTTGTTTCACCGTATATGGCTGGTGTAAGAAGAAGATTTCTTACAGCTGGGATATTTGCTTGTTTGCGGAAGTGTTGGCTTTGATGCCTTTTGCGCTCGTATTTTTGTTATTCAAGTCAACTCAAGTAGGCTTAGAGTTTACTGGTTCAGGGTGGGGGACTGCGCTTCTATATATAGGAGCAGCACCTGTAACTATTCTACCCTTAGTATTCTATTCAATGTCGGTGCGAATGACAGATATGTCTAATATTGGCCTTATGCAATATATTGAGCCTTCTTTGCAATTTGTATTGGCTGTCTTAGTCTTTGGAGAGGCTTTCGATTATGTTAAGGCTGTGAGCTTTGGATTTATCTGGTTAGGGCTTATGTTTATTATTGTTGAATCAGTATTGAAGCGAAAAGCGGCATATAGGGTTAACAAGCCATAGTAGTGATGTAATGGCAATAAAACTGACATTTGAAGTTGATACTTTTTTATGCTGCATGGTCTAATTTTAATAGGGACAAAAAGATCAGTGATGAAAGGAAGGGCTAGGTATGAATGATAATTTTAAAATATTAGTGTTGGTTTCGGTAATTATGATGGCTTTAGCTGGATGCCAGCTGCCACCAGGCCCTGGCGGACCGGGACCAAGTCCTGGGCCGGGTCCACATCCGTTTGCTGCAACGATTTCTTCATCGGTTGATATGGCTCAACAATAAACCTCATTAGGTCAGGTTTGAGTCTTGAGTTTTAGAATCGATTCATTAGTGGTTGAATCGATTCTAACTATTGAGCTTTTTAGGCTAGCAACTGTGGGTACAACGCTCTTGTGCTATCTTTATAATTTTCAAGACCTTTAGTATTTGAATGCTAGTTTTGTTTCTAGGCTTAAACTTTAGAATCACTTTGGCGACAAATGAAATTTTACGTAGCCTATTTCCCATAGAGACCAAAGCTAACCAATCTTGTTCTTCCACTCTCTCTTTCCAGATAAACAACGCATCTAATATTGCTTCTTGAGAGATAGATTTGATTCGGTGAAGATCCATTAGTAGTAAGAATACATCTCTGGCTTTCAGCTTTGAGTTTGCTTTGAGTGTTGCTTCCTCAAAATCAATGAGCTGAACCTCGTTGTTTTCATTAACTAAAATATCTCTCAATGCTGGTCGTCCATGAGCGATATTGTTCTCATGTAATACGGAGAAGATAAGTAGTAGTTGCTCGATAAGTTGGTCATTGACCAACGCAGGATCGACTTGTTCAAAAGGTGTACCAGCATCCATTGTGATGAAGTAGTCTTCATTCTCATCAATGATTTTTGGTACAGGAAAACCTTTGTCTTTCAAATGAGAAATAATTAGCTTCTCATGTTCAAATCTTTCTGCTGGGCTAAGTAGCGCATTAGTTTTCAAAAATGAAAGTGACTCCATTTTTGCGATAAGAGATGAAATATAGCGAACGAAGTTCGATTTATTTTCTCCGCAAACTTTAACCCAGTATGTTGAATTATCCTTAATAAGCTTATATACACCTGCGGTGTTATTAAGCGCAATGTCTTCCGCTGACTCCTTTAATGTATCGGTGTCTGACATGCTAGAATTCTTTTAACTGCTAATATTTTACCGCGAAGTTAAGTAATTAGTACTTTACTCTCAATTGCTTATGACCCTTATGGGCACGACAAGCTTCTCAGACTTTATATGACTTTTTTACTTTATATTGATTCTGCCATTAATCTGTCATACTACCTCGTTAACATCTGCCGCTTAGAAATATGGTCCTCTACTGCGAGCCGTTATTTGCCTGATTACAGGTGATGTTTAATGAGACCAGTTTGATATCGCTCGTTAAGCTATTGTACGGTGTTCAATTAGTGCAAATGCTAACGTTTTCTATTCTCGTAGTCAATGCGAAGAATGCACTCAATACAAGACTTTACGTTTGTAAACATATTGTTTTAATAGTGTTTGTTTAATGTTTTAAAAACAACTCCCCCCTTAATTTCTCAAAAATACCAGACCTCGGCCTATAACTCAGTATCGTCGACTTTTTTCTACGCATTCTGCAGCCAATGGCGTCATTTCACTGTTAGGTTATAACAATCTCAAACATAAGCTATGCTAGTTAGAGGACAGATTATGGGAAAGGTCATGATGTTAAAAGGCTCTATTATGAAAATAGCATTGACGGCAACACTATGTGTCACCAGCTCTTTTAACTCGGTCTATGCACTAACGCTCTCGACACTAGAGCTTCCTCCTTTTTCAATGCGCTTGCCAAATGGAGAGATCGGTGGACCGTTTATAGAGATTGTCAGAGATGTTTGCGATGAAATGGCGGAGCAATGTGTATTCGAGCTATTACCTAATAATAGACTGAAGCATGTTGTCCGCTCGGGTGGCACTGGCGCTGGTTTCCCTTATGGCTGGAATGAAGAGCGAGCTAAATATCTATACTATTCAATCCCATTTTTGCAAACTGAATATGGGTTGTTTGTTTCAGGATCAAACAATAAGACTATAACTGGTCCTGTTGATCTTCAAGGTTTCACTATTGGTGTATTTGGTCCGTTAACGAACATGTATCATAGACTCGAGGAAGTTCAAGCCAAAATGACCGAGCAGGGCTTATCGCCATTTGAGATACATGCCAGCACGGATACTACAGGTGAGTTGGTTAATATGCTCAATCTTGGCAGAATAGATGGTTATTATGTTAACAAGGCGTTAGGGTACTTTCGTGCAAATCGCTTCAATGTAGACAATATTAAATATGTTTGGAAGCACATGGAAATTCATTACTTTGTAGTTTTTCCAAAAGCGACAACCGATATAGAGTATGTCAGAAAATTTAATCAAGCTGCACTCAAAGTCATTTCAAAAGAAGGTTATTTGGAAAAGAAATTGTTGCCGCTGAATATCTCCTTTCCTCCTTTTGAAGAGGATATCTATATAAAATATGGTGTCGCTAAGTAACAAAGCTGTACGTAATAGTGTCTCAAATATAAGGGACACGTAATGAAAATTGAAAAGGCACTTCCAGACTTTAAAATGGTTTTTGTTACTAAATTTATACTAATAAGATGACAGTGTATGAGCAACTTGGCATTTAAGTTCGAGACGTCTCATACTATGTTGGTTATAGCGTTAACCAATGAGTTGCCATCGAGCACTCGCTTGAATATTTTTATCTCTGCCGCTTTGGGAACAAACATCCCTTTTGTCTCTAACGACTTTATAGTAATACTTAAGTTTATATATAAATTTAAAAATTAGCTCTCTTGTATCAATTGCTAATAATATTGATGTCGATCTTCAATAATTATTTTATTAAATCAGAAAAATAAGATAAAAACACCGTTTGGTCATTTAACCTTAACTTATTTCAATTATTCGACTGACAGTATATGTCGTCACCTGTTGGAGTATAAAATGAATACTATTCATGTTGAAGAAAACGATAACCGAAGTGTTTTTGCAATCGCTCGCCAACACCTGAAAGGCGTTAAGCGTGCGATCATTATTCCATGGATATGTTTTGCCGCCGTTATGCTTGTTGTTGACTCTCTTTTCCAGCTAATCATGGTGCTTTCTATGGGTTCGGCTGGCTTAGCGAATGGCGAGTATGCAGGTGAGCCTACACTTTTTGTGTTTATCGCGATACTCATTTCGATAATCCGTGAATTTCTTATTTCACCAGCTTTAATGGCTATTCCGCTAGCAGGGACTAGCATAGTGGCGTTGCGCAAACTAAGAGGTGAGGTGATTAGCTGGAAAGATGGTTTCCAGCGCAATGGTTGTTGGACGAGAGTATTTTTGATTAGTCTTATTCAAACGGGGATTTACATCGTAGTAATGCTTCTAACGGCGCTGTTTGCTTCGATACCACTGGCGTTTGGCCAGTCAGACATTCAAAACTATTTCACAAGCGACTTTGCTGTTGTTTTCATCGCTTTTCTTATTATTTATAACACGCTATCAGTATTGATTATGTGTGCAGTGTTCCTTGTGGTTGATAAAGATATGGGCGCGATTCAAGCGGTGACCTCCTCAGTGAAGCTAATGAGTCAAAAATTCTTTGCAGGTTTTGTGCTTATATTGGCAATCGAACTAATGGTGGGCTTATCTATGTTGACCTTTGGTATAGCACTAATTTGGACTGCTCCACTCTCGCTGCTAATGATGGGAGCATTTTATATAAAGTATATTGAATCAAGCTCTAATAGACGACCAGTGGAAACTATCCCAATGCATCAATATTTAGATTAGTTGTTAGCCGGATTAAGCCGTTTTCAGGCTTGATCCTAGCGAAAGAGCGTTGAATGGTTGACCTTTATCTATCTATAGGTCTGCTTGAGATTCGAATAAAACGAGATACGCTCTGACGTATTTTTAGTATGAATTATTTTAAATAACTATGATATCTAATAGTCGTATTAATAATTAATACTAAATTGTTTTACTAGTTCAAATTCATTTCATTTTCATTCTGTTTACGTTCTCGTAATTAGCAGATGCGATAACTTCACATGTAACACACATTAAAAAAACATAAACGTTTTTAATGGGTTATCAGCCTCAATTTTATACAGTATTCCACTTTCAGTGTTATTTATTCATTTTGTTCATAAAACATATTCCATAAGGTTATTTGTACATTGTTATCTGGATTTGAAAAATAATGCTATGAAAATGCACCCAGATATAAATAAATTTCACTTAACTCATTTATAAAGACCTTGGTTGATTTCCTATGACTGTATTTACTGTGTTTTTTAATGGTACCGGCTCAAACTCTGAAGATGTGCATAAATCTTCTTTTATGGAAGGGGAGCTGATTTCCACCTTAGCGAATAATGTACGGGGTAGTGAATATTTAGATTATATTCAAGTGGATGGAGTAGGAAGTGGTAATCAAGATGAGTGGCAAAAAATGTCACGAAACGGTTACTATAGTAATCCCAGAGGGAAACTGGGTGGAATGGGAGTCCAATTAAACATTTCACATGCACTAAATGTCATCCTCGGTAATGACGTTCAATATAGAGATAGCCATTATTTACGTAGAGCAGAGCATCTGTTGTACAGCGAAAGTACGTCAGATCGCATGGCACAGAAACTGAAAAGTTGTTTTTCAGGCACTAATTTCAGTACTGAAGTTAAAGATTTAGCACGAGACCTAAAATTTGCTGATAAACAGCGTGTAAAAGCGATTCGTGAACATCGTAAAAAACACCCGATTAAAGCAATCAACTTGATAGGTTGGAGTCGTGGCGGTGTTACTTGCTTTGAAATGGCGAATAAGTTGCGAGAGTGTAAAGGATTAGAACGAGTAGCCGTAAACATTTTTGCCTGCGATCCCGTACCTGGCGGTTCGAATGACTTTAAAGATTATAAAAGGCTAAGATCTAATGTGAGGCAAATAGTGTGTTTATTCGCTGAGCAAGAACGTTCTCGCGCATTTTCCGCACGTATGCCTAGATTAAGGAGTACTACTGAGTATTACACGTCATTTATGCCAGGCAGACATGCAACGCTTGTTGGAAATTGGGCGACAAATGGTGGAAAAGTAAAAGATATCAAGGATCAACGCTTATCAGGTGTTGGCAAAATTACTCGAGATTTCGCGGAAAAAGTATTGCAAGGGTGGGGAACGCGTTTTAGAAATGGAAAAACGTTAAATTTAGATAGTATAGAAATGCGTTCGCTATATAACCAAATCGCTAAGAACAGGCGGGATTATGTGAATATGTCTTCTTATTCTTATCCTCTTGGAAAAGCAAAAGTCAGTCATCCTTCGGAACGAATCAAATACACTGATCGCACAGGAATGAAATCTCAGTTTAAAGGCCTACAGCAGGCTAGTTCGGAGAGGTTTGCCTGTCGCCATCATAAGGATGTGCTGCAAGGTAGTCCTTATGTTATGTCTGGTGATCCCGATGAAATTAGCTGGAACTCTTCTAACCTGTAAAAAAACGTTTTAAGGATATTACGGGGAGTGGGCATACATGATGTTGATAACTAACAACGGTATGCCCATACCACCCCCGCTTTTGTAATGGCATCTACTCAGAAGTTCTATTAACTTCGCATGGTGATTCACGCAAGTCAGCACCGAGTTTGAAACTCTATCCAGTGCAAAGCGTTCCCTACAACTACAACGCTTCCAGAAACGATAATGCTCGTGGTAGCGACAACGCCGCTTAAGATAAGGTAATTTTTAAGTTCCTTAGAACCCATGTTCGAGATACTCCCATATTCTTGTGGTTCGAGGGTCAACCAGCGAGTAGCCATAGAGCATTCATTTGCATATTGTTGTTCATCTGATGTATGAGGAACAAACACACATGATGAACATAGGAGTGCAAATAAAACCGTAATCATCAACCTGCTCAGCCCTTTGAGTTGCACTTAATGATTCCTTTCATCTCACATTGTTTAGCTTATGCAATAACTATATAGCAGATATTTAAATAACGGAGCGAGAGTAACGGAAAGTAAAGCGTAGACAAGAGCTGTCATGTATCGAGTGATTGAGGTTAACTTGTCAAAGTAGGCTGACAGTTAGGCCTTATACTATGACTATATTTAATGTAACATCCTGCCTATATTCGCTTTGAAAATTTGTACTATGAGAAGCAAAAAGGTCACGATTAAAGAAGTTGCAAGGCATGCGGGCGTTTCTATAACGACTGTGTCTATGGTGCTTAGCGATAATGGAAAAATTTCCCAAACAACGACAGATAAAGTCAACAGGGCAATCAATGAACTGGGCTACATTCGCAATCGATCGGCGGCCAACTTACGCTCAAAGGACAATAAAGTCGTTGGGCTTATCGTCAATGACATAGCAGACTCCTATTATTCTCAAATCATATCCGGTGTTATCAACGAGATTGAGACGCATGGGCGCATGATTTATCTCGCAGAATGCGGACATGAACCAGATGACTTTAGAAAGTATATTCAAGACATGTCGCGGCAAGGTGTCGGTGGTATTGTGGTGTGTTCAAATGACCAAGCTGCGCATACTCATGAGAAATTCCATGTCGAAGATGAAATACCGATTGTGTATATTTCTTCATGTGCGGTTGAATCAAACATTGATAGTGTTTATCCCGACAACCGCCATGGAGCGAAATTAGCCGCCGAGTACCTCATTCAAAATGGCCACAAATCCATGGCGTATTTAGGTGGTAAAAGTGGCTCGAAATCCCGCGCAGAAAGATTGAGTGGATTTGGGCAAATTCTGAAAAATCACGGTTTGACGCTAAAGCCAGATTGGATATTACCAGCGTCAACGGAATCAATTTCTTATCAAGTCGAGCGCCTGTTATCCAGCTACCCTCAACTTACCGCATTAATCTGTGACAATGCGCCTACTGCGATGAGTGCTATTTACGGTGCATATGCGGCAGGTAGGCAAGTCGGAAACGAACAATATATCGAAAAGCAGATAAGCGTAGTAGGATTTAATTGTTTTGAAACCAGTGACGTTCCGGTCACAACCATCAACGTTAACGCGAGAGAAATGGGAAACTTAGCGGCAAAGTATTTGATTGAAAAAATCAACAGTGCAAGTCATGAGCCCTTTACACTGTTGATGCAACCACAGATTGTTAAAGCCGACCCGAAAAGTAAGATTTTATCCACCGTAAAAGCGGATAAGCGCAGTTAGGTCACGTTTTGAGTGACCATGGCTACGGGTTGCCCGGAAGCAGCTCTTTCTTCTATTGCGTTGGAAATAAATTGAGCTCTTGCCCCAAATATCACTTGTATGCCTGTTTTACCAACATAGACAACGCCCTTAGAACCAGTAGCAGCAAGCGCATCTTTATTGACCAAGTCCATATTGTGAACCTGTAACCTTAGACGCGTAATACAGGCACCGTTTGTGGCGATGTTAGACTTACCACCGACCGCTGCCATGATAATGTCTGCTAGCTCTTCATTGCTCACGTCTTCTGTAGACGCAGCTGTTTCTGCTCTGCCGGGTGTTTTTACATCGAACTTTCTAATTACAAAGCGGAAAACGACGTAATAGATGATTGCCATAGGCACGCCTACGATAACCGCCGCAAGATAATTGGTATCGAAACCATTGAACGATGGCAGTATGCCGAAGGAAATATAGTCAATGAGTCCGGCAGAAAATGATTTGGCGATATGTGCTCCTAATAGATACATACTCATATAAGACAGACCTGCCATGATCGCATTAAAAACATAGAGCAAAGGCGAAACAAAAATGAATGCGAACTCTACTGGCTCTGTAATACCCGTTAGAAAGCATGTGAGAGCCGCTGAGAATAGAATACCGGCAGCGACCTTTTTCGCGTTGGAATTCGCTTCATGATACATAGCTAAGCATGCTGCTGGGAAAGCAAATAACATGAGCGGATATTCGCCTTGCATGAATTTTCCAGCATTTTGGTATGTCGATGAACTAAATGATTTTACTCCGTCAGCAAGCATTTTGAACCAAATGGTTTGGTCACCATGCACAACTTGGCCCGTTGGAGTGACATACTCGCCAAACGAATACCAAAACGAAGGATACCAGACATGGTGTAGCCCAAGAGGAATTAACGCACGCTCAACCAAGCCAAATACAAACGTAGACAGCGCTTGGTTTTGTCCATTAACAACGCCAGATAGACTGTCTATACCACCTTGAACATAACCCCAGATATGCGGCAGTACTAATCCAAGGAGAAATGACAGGAAAGCGGTAGCAATAGCGACAAATCGTTTACCTGAGAAAAAGCCCAAAAATTCGGGGAGTTGGATTTTGTGGAATTTGTTATAGCAGGTGGCAGCAAGCACCCCAGAGATGAGCCCGCCAAATACGCCCATTTGTAGTGTTGGTATGCCAAGCACCATGGCGTATTTTCCGCCTTGCATTGCCATTTCAGGTGTAATACCTAGCACGGAACTCGTCGTAGTATTAATGATCAATACCGAAACGGCTGCTGAGAGCGCTGCAATTCCAGATTCCGATGCAAGTCCTACTGCTGAACCGATTGCAAATAGGAGAGGTAGGTTGTCGAAGATAACGCCACCTGCTCTAGTCATTAAATCAATGCCAAGTTTGTCGCCGAAAGCTAGTAGCAGACCAGCGGCAGGTAGTAAAGAGATTGGCAGCATCAACGCGCGGCCTATCGACGACAAACCTGATACCCCAGATTTCAATTTTTCTAATATGAGCATGTTCAAACTCCACATCTTATTTTGTGATGCAAAGAATACGTTGTTCTTGCTGTGGAGTGTGAACAACCTGACTCAGTTTTAACGTTTTAACCAGCAAAGTTAACTATCAATTAAAACGTTTTAATTGTCGTTATAAAAACTTATAGTGGTAAAGCGGCAATTTTTGGAGCAAGATGAATGCTTGAAGTGACACTTTATTTTGTTGTTTAAATTACTACTATGTTGGGTTAAGTCAGCATAGTAGTAATTTGAACCTTGATACCCAAGCAAGCACGTTATTATTTCTTGGGTAGCTCCCATTAGTTATTTATCTTTTTCCCCACCATGGCTAAGACCATGACCAAAAAGAGGCATCGCGATAAATACGATAGCAACCAATACCCAACCCCAGTTCTGTGGTAGCCACTCCACATTGATACCTATCTAGATTTGTTAGTGATTCGCTATACCTTAAACCTTCCAGCAAAGGAAAGGTCAATCACTTTCGTTAGATTAAAATGTAAAAATCTCATTGACCTTACTACAAGGGTAAGGATTAACCTTTAGGTATTGAAGTTCACTTTAAATCCACAAGGGGAAATATCATGCGCATAAAAACGGTAAACAAAGCACAAACTTTTAATCTACAAAAAGTATCCTGCCAAGGCTGTGCGGATACTATTCAGAAAACGCTTGATGGTTTGCCAGGTGTTACCACCGCCATTATTAACTTTGACAAGAAGCAAGCTTGGGTTGAAGGAGAAGTACAAGCCAGAAGCGTGATTAATGCTGTTGAGAAGGCTGGCTACGGGGCGACTCTCAAAATAAGGTAGAGATTTGGGCTTATCGGGACAGCCAGTAGTAGGTGCACACTGAACTCGTGTAGGTAACGTATTCAGTGTGCTCTTTGGTTGTTCATCAATTTGTGAGCTCGCCTCCAGCACTTTCGATAGCAAATTGTCTATTCGCGATTCTTTTCCAACACTAGAGCTATTGTTTGTTGCCGAGAATCCTAAATGCGTACCATCTTTGTTGCGATTTCACTAATGTGCTTTACCTCATTTGCTGTTTCAGCCAATATCGAAATAAAATACTCGCAGCCAGTCAATGCCCAAGAACAGGAGGCTAAGCAGGAGATAGAGGTCAGTGGTATCAATCAGATTTTGATTGAGCTGTCAGATAAGGTATTTCCATTCAATAAGCCATTGACTATCCGGTATGGCGGAGCTCAAGGGCCGTTGTACGACCCCGATGTGAACGTTGTTTTCATTCCATATCGTTTTTATCTCGACGCTATCAAATATTTTAAAAACAATGACTACAAGAATAAGTTTGGCAAAGAAGCGAAACTTGGAGCTATGGATACACTGCTTCACACGTTGCTGCATGAAGCTGGCCATGCGTATATTCACGATAAAGATATTCCAATCTTAGGCAAAGAAGAGGACGCCGTTGATAACTTTGCGACAGTTTTGCTTATTGAATATGTTGATGGTGGTAGTGATAGCGCAATAAGCGCGGCAGATATGTTTGCGTTCGAGTCAGATGATCGTCCAGATTATTATGAGTTTGATGAATACATCGATGAGCATAGTTTTGATCTGCAAAGATATTTCTCTACTTTGTGTCTTGTTTATGGCAGTGATCCTGAATCTCACGCAGAGTTGTTAGACGAAATTGAAAAAGAATATTCCGCTGATAGGAAGGATTTCTGTATTCATCAGTACGAAAATATTTCTGATAATTGGCATCGTTATTTAAAACACGCTTCTAGCTGAGAAAACTTAGAATTCCGGAGTGGATTGACAATCATTGTTAGCTTTTGAAACCAAATATGACACGGCGGTTGTATCCTTATCGAATAGCAATATCATGGCTAATGATAGAAATATTTATATTGTAGAGCATCAACGCGATAAGCCCTGTTGGCATATAGAATCTGTATAATTATTAGTTGAAAGGATTTAATATGAATAAAATGCCTGAAGATAATGGAAGTATTGAAATTAATAGTGATTACTTCGAAGAAGTGAGTGATAAACATTTCGAATATATCAAAACATCAGATACTCGACTAACAACAGGAACCACTCAGGACATCAAGTTGGGTAATATCGTGAATGTTAAATTTGCAGAAGAGAACTCATTGAATCTATTTAATAGCAACTCTTTTAACTTATTATCTTCAAGCTATGCATACAGCAGTGCTTCATATGCTAAGAATGCCCTAAATGGTCGACATCTTTACTCTGAATACAACGTTTATAAAATTGGGGTTCAGCAAAAAAAGTTAGATGTTGCAGAGCAGGAATATGAATCTTCAATCAGCAAAATTATCGCTAACCAGCAGCATTATGAAAAAAACTGCTCCCAGAGAGTAATAGACGCTCAGACGGCAATAAATACAGCTAAGTTTAAGGCAGCGACCAACAAATATCTTCAGCAAAAAGACGAGATAAAAAACGAGCAAAGTAAGTTAGTGAATAAAGTGAACGAAGCGTTGGTAGATAAGGTAAAGAATATCGTAACCAATAATGAAATTTCGATAAACAGTGGTAAGTTGACCATGTTTGTTTAGAAGACATTGTTATAGAAATATCTTTAACGGCGAGAGACATACTGTACGTACCCTCGCCTTTGTTATATTTCACAAGTATCCAAAAAAGGTTTACTGGTCTGTATTACAGCCTTGTGATGAAGGTGGAGTAGGTAGTTCGCTTTTTTCTAGCACACCATCACCATTAGTATCTAATTTATCGAAGTCTTGTGCGAGAGGACCTTTTACTTCACTCTTCTCAAGTACACCATCACCATTTGTGTCCATCTGGTCAAATGTTGGTGGGCAACGTGGATGATCTGCTTGCTCGGCGAAAGCAATGCCACTTGATAGGAGTAATGTTGTGAAGATACCAGCAAGAATTGTTTTTTTCATATTGTTCCCAGTCGAAAGTTATAAAGATGAGTAATGGAATTTACTTAACCAATGTGGAGAAACTATGGAGAAAATAAGGATTTATGCTGATGAAGAGAATATTTGTTCCTTTATTAAGCTTTTTTAAAAATTTGAAAGGAGAGCCACTCCTCAAAATTTTGATTTTAGACATTAGGTATCTTTTCGTCTCTACTGATGCTTTGTAACATGGTACCTCATTGTTATGGGAGTATTTTATATGGATATTAAGAAGTTATTGGTCACGTTAGTTTTTTCTATTTCTTGTGTTGGTTTCGTTCAAGCTGATGAAGTACACGATCACGGTAAAGCTCAGGTAGAAGTGTTAGTAAAGTCAACGCAAAGTTGGGATGGTGCGACATTGCCAAAATATGGTGAAGGCCAACCAGAGATTCAAATTTTAAAAATTACCATTCCAGCCGGTGCGAGCCTACCTATGCATAAACACCCTGTAATCAATGCAGGTTATCTATTGCAAGGTGAACTCGAAGTCACTACTGAACAGGGAGAAAAGAAAAAGATAAAGGCTGGTGAGGCCTTAATCGAAGTGACTAACAAATGGCACTATGGACGCAATATCGGTGACGAACCAGCAGTCGTTGTCGTCGTTTATGCAAGTACAGAAGGTTCACCAGTGACTGTTTTAAAGTAAACCTGCAAGGCTTCATTGGTATATTAATACGTACCTTGGAGCTGAATGTATAATTTGAACCTTTTAGTTTTCTGAGGTGGATAGCCTTTGTTATGCACTCATTTCAATATGTAAACCTAAGATACCTCTCTATAGTCCCGGTTTTCATTATGTTAGCTTCATGTTGACGGAAGTGAATGACAAAAAAGGAAATCACTAAATGCATCAATGCAATAAAGCATCTAAGGCTATCCTCTCTGTAGCGGGAATATTACTTTTTCAATCCTCCACTTTAGTTTTTGCCGCAGATGTTCCAGCAGGAACTCACCTCGCTAAAGTTCAAGATCTTGTTCGCGGTAACGGGCTTGAAGTGGCGACAATCGACCCACAAAAAACGGAAGGTAATTCTGAATCCAACATTACCCATGATCTTTTTGAAGGGTTGGTTTCTCAAAACGCAAATGGTGATGTTGTCTCGGGTGTTGCGACGAGCTGGCAAACGAAAGATAATAAAACCTATATTTTTCATCTAAGATCTGATGCTAAATGGTCAAATGGCCAGCCTGTTACTGCTGAGGACTTTGTTTACAGCTACCAGCGAGCAGTTGATCCTAAAACAGCTTCGCCGTATTCATGGTATCTCAAGATGGCGAGGATAGTGAATGCGGGAGACATAATCAAAGGCAAAAAAGACAAAAGCGCTCTGGGTGTAAAAGCAATTGACGCCCATACGTTGCAAATTCAACTAGATACGCCAGTGCCTTACTTTGTCCAGATGCTAGATGACAGTGTTATGCTGCCAGTTTATCAGCCTGCAATTAAAAAATGGGGCGATAAATGGACAGAACCTGAGCATATGGTGAGTGACGGTCCCTACAAACTAGAAAAGAGGGTAATTGGTGGCAGAATTGTGCTGGAGCGAAACCCATACTATTGGAACAACAAGCACACGGTCATTAATCAAGTGACGTTCTTACCAATCACTGACCCTGTGACGGAAATGAATCGCTTTTTGGCTGGCGATATTCAAATGACCTATACGCTGCCTACGGATTATTATGCCAAACTCAAGAAAAACCATCCACAAGATGTAAAAACAACCGGGTCTTTGTGCACTTATTACTATAGTTTTAATAATAAAAAGAAACCTTTCAATGATGTGAGGGTTCGGAAAGCGTTGTCTTATGCGATAGATCGCAAAATCGTCGCAGACAAAATATTAGGCCAAGGGCAAAAGCCAGCGTATAACTTGACACCCGACATTGTAGCCGGATTTACTCCAATTATTCCCGAGTGGGAAAAAATGACACAAAAACAGCGAATTGAAAAAGCGAGAGAGTTATTAAAGCAAGCTGGCTACGATAAAAATCACCCACTCACTTTTTCACTGCTGTATAACACAGCGGGTGTAAACAAACGTATTGCGACTGTTGTGCAAGCAATGTGGAAGCAAGAGCTTGGCGTTAACGTAAAATTAGAAAATCAGGAATGGAAAACCTACCTTCAATCCCGCCACCAAGGCGACTTCGATGTCATCCGAGCGAGTTGGTGTGGTGACTACAATGAAGCATCAACTTTTCTAAATTTACTTACTTCAAGCAATACCGAGAACAATCCTCAATATCATAACAAGCAATACGACGATCTTATTTCGAAAGCGATGACAGTCACCAGTGAAAGCCAGAGAGATAAGCTATACAACCATGCTGAAGAGCTGCTTGCTAATGATATGCCTATTGCACTGATTTATCAGTACGTGACTACCCGACTGGTTTCTCCATCAGTAGGAGGGTATCCCATGCACAATGCTCAAGATCACGTATACACCAAGGATTTGTATATCAAAGAAACTCGCGGTTAAAGTTGACGCCTGCTTTGGTAGATAATTTCGCAGCACCTATACTCAATTCAATACCGAGTTTTTGAATTGAGTAAATGAACTACGCTTTACCACTACTGATCGCAGTCCTTGGGTGGGTTGTTCTACCCACATATGCAGAAACTGTCACTATTTCGACTATTGATGTAGTCCCTGCAGGTTTTGAAGACAGTGGGCAAGTAAAAGGCATTACTTTTGATGTAGCCAACGAAATCGCCAAGCGTGCTAACTATCGATACACCAATAAGTTAAAGCCATTTTCAAGAGTTATCCTTGAGCTTCGAAGCGGCGAGGCTGACTTGTCGATTCTTTTGCCCAATAAGGAGCTAAGCAATAAAGTTGTTCTCATTAGTCCTGTTTACTTGCTCAAGTCGATGGTGATTACAATGCCAAAGAAGAGGGTAACCCGCCTAGACGAGCTTAGAGGAAAGAAAGTAGGGGTGCTTAGAACATCGACTTTTTATACCAAGATACCTGAACATGAACAGATAGATTTCTATCAAATCACCAACTATCGGCAAGGAATTAAAATGTTGAGGTACGGTCGTATAGATGCATTGCTTGCTATCGACCATTCTTTTTATTTCCTGCTAAAACAGATGTCTCTACCAAGAGAAGAGTTTGCGCCTCCGCTATTTTTTGACCAACAACAAATATATTTGCAAGCCTCTGAACAATTTGCTGATAAACAAAGAGTAGAACAGTTGTCTCAGATAGTATCGGCACTTAAAGCCGAAGGTATAATCGAGCAAATCATAAGTCGTTATACTGCTCAGTAAGTTTTAATCTCCATACTTTCTCCATAGTTCACTCACAATGCTTCGATATTGTAGAGGCTGTTAATGAGTATCTGTGGAGTAACGTATGGCAATTCAACTCGCACCGCCTTCGTCTGCGGTAAAGAAGCAAGGATTTTTTAAGTCACTAACTAACCGCATGGTTGGTTACTGCTTAGTTTTGCTAGTCCCTTATATAGCGACATATTGGGTGAATATAGACTACAAAGGCTGGTATATCACGCTAGTTTCAATAGTAAACTTTATCGCAATGGCGGCATTTTTTGTTCAATTTCCATTAGGAAGTCGAGTGAAAAAAATATCACTATTTTCCAATGTAAACTGGAGCATTGATCGACATAAAACCGTTGGTAAATGGATAGGGTTCGTTTTTCTTTTGCATCCAGCTTTAATTTTAGCTCCTAGGTTTGTCATGTCTTGGCATGAAGGAGTGCAAAGCGTTGTGCAAACTTTGACTGCGCCGCAAATGCTAACCGGTGTTATTGCATGGGTACTACTTATCGTTTGGGTTCTCATTTCAATCTACAAAGACCGCTTAAGCATGAGTTATGAAAAATGGCGATTGACACATATGCTCGGCTTTGTACTGATTGCCATACTTGCTACTTTGCATGTCACCTCAGTCGGAATTTACGGACAACATCAAGCTGCTTTTAATGCATTCTGGTGGGGATTATCGGCTAGTTCTATTGGGTTTGTAGCATACAACTATTTTGTTAAGCCTAGAAAGTTAAGATCTCATCCGTTTGTACTCAATGATATTTGCAAAATTAGCAGCAGTGATTGGCTAATGACATTAAAAGTGCCTCGAAGTTGCGATTTTAACTTTAAAGCAGGGCAATTTGTATGGCTCAATAGTGATGACCCAACAAAGGTGGTCAACGATCATCCATTTTCAATTGCTACTATTCAGAAAGATTTACCATATGTTTCTTTTATAATCCGTAACCTAGGTGATTACACCTCTAAGTTGGGAGAGCTAAAAGTTGGACAGAAAGTATATGTCGATGGGCCTTATGGGAGCTTAACTAGCAAACAAAGCGAAGACAGTATCGGGGTGACGCTGATTGCTGGTGGCAGCGGGATTGGACCAATGCTTTCTTTATTGCGGGAGTTTGCAAATAATAACGACCCTAGACCTATTCGGTTAGTGTACGGTAACCGTCATTACGATCAGTTTGTTTTCCAAAATGAAATAAAACAGATTGAATCCAAGTTGAAAAACTTCTCTCAAACCATTGTTTGTATGGACGGTGGGGAAGGTGAGGATATTTATCGAGGGTTAATTGACGAGACCTGCCTATCTCAATCATTTGTTCCGTCACTCAAAGACCAATGGAGCTTTTATGTATGTGGCTCAAAAATCATGGTGAGTGGGGTAAACGAAAACTTGCGTTGCATGGATGTTCAACCCAAGCAAATTCATTTTGAAAAACTCGCATTTTAGAGGTGGTATATGGCTATTCATCAAATTAGTGGTTGTATTGGGTGTAAAGAGTGCATCAAAAGCTGTCCGACAGACGTAATTAGATTCAACAGTAATAAAAAAGTGGCGGAGATTACTTATCCCGAAGATTGTCAAATCTGTCACCTGTGTGCGCTGTATTGCCCAGTTGGAGCAATCACGTTTACGTCAGAAAAAACAATCCCTGTTATGGTTTCTTGGAGGTAATGATGAAAGAAAACACCAACATATCTCGAAGAAAATTTCTTGGTGTCGCTGGCGGAGCTGCACTTGGCGTCGCTGCTCTAAGTGCTATGTCTTTTGATATTCCGGCAAGTGAAAACAAACCGAAAATCGATTCTTCTTTGTTTAAGTCGGAAGATTTGCAGGCTGATGTACTGGTTATTGGTGGTGGGATGGCAGCTTTGTTTGCTGCAATTAAAGCTTATGATGCGGGAGCATCGGTATTAATGGTCTCTAAAGGACGTGTCGGTTCATCTGGGCTTACACCATTTGCTAAAGGTATCTTTTGTTACGATAAATCGAATGCCTCTATGACAGTGGATCAATTCGTTAAACAGGTATCTGAATCGGCCATTGACACCAATAACCCAGTTTTCACTCGTCAACTTGCAGAGCATTCTTATGATCGAGTACAAGAGTTAAAATCGTGGGGCTTTTTCGACTCACCGATTTATCATCAAGCGTTTAGCGTACCGTTAAAAGAGCGCAATATTGAGCCTCACGAAAGAATCATGATTACGCATTTAACCAAAGAGAATGGCAGAATCGCAGGTGCGTCTGGTTTTAGTTTAGATGAACAGAAAATCTACCACTATCGGGCAAAAACTGTTGTACTTTGTACTGGATCTGGTGGGTTCAAGTCTAGTGGTTTCCCGCTTTGCGATGTAACCCACGATGGCACCATCATGGCATATAAAATTGGCGCTAAAGTGACGGGTAAAGAGTGGAATGATGGCCACCCGGGTTCTGCTAAAAACTCAGGTGACTGTTATAGTAACTGGCGTGGGCAAGTAGAAGAGAAACCTTCAATCTCCGAACCTGAAGTGCATCATGATTTGGGGGTAGATTTAAACTTTCAAGCGTATACGCAAGGACCTCCAGTTGAAATGGGGCCTCCAGGCTCAGGTACCAAGGCAGCTAGCGACAGTAGCCACATACCCGGTCCGTATATTCCACCGGAATTTATGCATCAAGGTAAGCCACCTAAGCCACCGGAAAGAGAAGGTATTCTCTCTATCTTTAGTAAGCCTGATGCTGGGCCTCCAGGAGCACAAGGTGAGGTGGTTGGTGGTTCCACTGCGGGAATGGCAATTCATAAGTCAGAAGGGCTTGTACCTATCGATGAAACGGGCTTAAGTACCATACCTGGTTTATACGCTGCGGGAGATGCGTTGGGCTCTTATATGTCAGGCGGTATATACACTCAAGTTGGAGGATCTTTAGCGGGTTCTGCCGTACAAGGTACATTTGCTGGACAGGCTGCGGCTATAGCGAGTAAAAAGGTAAAGTTACCAAAGATTGCGCCGGCGAAGCTTAGTCAAATTGAGACCGAGATATTAGCGCCACTAAAGCGCAAAAGAGGGTATAGTCCAGCTTGGGTAACTCAGGTGCTTCAAGGCGTTATGATACCGAATTTTGTTTTGTACATTAAAAAAGAAAGAATGATGCAAGGCGCTTTGGCGTATGTTGAAGAGTTACAAGAACATCATGTGCCTATGTTGCTTGCAGATGACTTACATAAACTTCGCTTGGCGCATGAAACAGAAAATATGATAGCCAATGCACAGATGAAACTGAAAGCCTCAATGATGCGCAAAGAAAGCCGTTGTAGTCATTATCGATTGGATTATCCGAATATTGATCGTGATAATTGGCAAGCGTGGATTAATATACATAAAGCCGAGAATGGTGAAATGGTACTTGAAAAACAACCGTTTAATAAATGGCCTAAGTTCAGCTAATGTTAAGAATAACGATATTTAAAAAATTCTTTTTTTCCTTATTGCTTTTGAGTGCGGTTGTGATGTCGGTAATGACTTTTCAAATCAACCGTAGCTTTAAGCACGGGCTTCAGGATTACCTAAATAAAAATGAAATCGCCAAAATCAGCAAGCTATCAACGTCATTGGCTAAGTATTATTCTCCGACAACTGGATGGAAAAAGCTGCAAAACGATCCCCAAGTGTGGGATGAACTGTTTCGGCAAATTGGCGAAATTCCTCCGCCTCCACCTCGTATAGTAGCATCTCCTCAGTTCGAACCACCTGAAGGTCAACATGGCGTTGAGCCTTTAAGTTTCCGTGTTAATTTTTACGATAATTCAGGGAAGCTTTTAGAAGGTCGTTCTCATGCAGATCAATTCCCCAATAGGCCGCTTCAAGAAGTCCGAGTTGATGTTATCGCAAACAAAAAAGTGGTTGGATGGCTCAGTGTTGCACAGAGCCCAGTGATAAATGATGAGTTGGCGAATAGCTTTTATTTGCAACAAAGAGCCAGTATTTACTGGATTAGTTTTTTTGCGGCCTTATGTTCGTTTCTTGTTGCAGCAGCATTGTTTAGTCGATTCTTGAAGCCTTTAACTTCTCTTCAAAATGGTGCAAAGGCATTAACATCAGGAGACTACAATCACCGTGTAGACGTGGTTGGTAACGATGAACTTGCGGATTTATCTGAGAGATTTAACCAGCTTGCTCTGGTATTAAAGCAGCAAAAAGAGGCACGAGAACAATGGATATCGGATATCTCCCATGAATTGAGAACACCTATCACAGTACTAAGAGCGGAAATAGAAGCGGTGGAAGATGGAATTCGCCAGCCCAGTCCAGACGTCGTTCACTCACTCCATGATCAAGTACTTAACTTGAGTCGACTGGTTGACGATCTATATCAGCTGTCGCTGTCTGATACCGGCATTTCTCAAGATCTTTCAGAAACGATAGATCTGAAAAAATCGATTAATCAACTCGTTACGAGATACAAACTCAGGCTAGAAGAAAAAAATATTCAAATAGTTAGTGAGTTGTCTGAGGGCGAAAGTTATATCATTCGATCTGATGGGAAGTTACTCAATCAACTGTTTTTTAACTTAATGGAGAACAGCTACCGCTACACCGATGAAAACGGTATGGTAAGGGTGAAGATCATACAGCATAATGAATGCATAGTTGTGACTATTGAAGACAGTAGCCCAGGAGTACCTGATACATCTTTAGCAAAACTATTCGATCGATTGTATCGCGTAGACAAATCACGAAGTCGAGCTTTTGGTGGCAGTGGATTAGGGTTGTCAATATGCCAAAATATAGTCAAAGCACATCAAGGAACGATTGTGGCTAAACACTCTGAACTTGGTGGATTAAAAGTTGAAATCTCATTTCCGGTTAAGAAGTAGGTGGGTGACAAATTGGCGAGCAAAATACTCATTGTTGAAGACGAACAGACCTTAGCGGCAGTCTTATCTGATTATCTAAAACATTCAGGGTTTGAATGTCACCTGATATTCAGTGGTGATGAAGTTATCCCTTGGATTCGTAACAATCAGGTAGATCTGGTGATACTCGATTTAATGTTGCCAGAACGAGATGGTTTGGATATTTACAGGGAACTCAGAACATTTAGTGAGGTGCCTGTCATGATGGCGACCGCTAAAGTGGACGAAATTGATCGTCTGTTGGGATTAGAGCTAGGCGCTGACGATTACATATGTAAGCCTTATAGCCCGAGAGAAGTGGTTGCTCGGGTAAAAAATGTGCTTAGACGTACGTTAAAATCTGCCACCAACACGCTAGGTAATGATCAAGAAGAATTGTTTTCTATTGACGATAAGACCATGGTCGCGACTTTCAAAGGACAAGCGTTAGCGTTAACACCTGCCGAATTTAAGTTGTTGCATCACCTAAACCGACTCTCCGGGAAAGTGCTTAGTCGAGAACAGCTAATGGACAATATATACAGTGACGGGCGAGTTGTGACAGACAGAACCGTCGATAGCCACATCAAAAACTTACGCAAGAAGATCCAAGCCATTGAACCTGACTGTGATTGTATCAAATCTATCTATGGGGTGGGGTATAGGTTTGAGGTTTGATAGGGTGTTAATTATTTCAATTAAGATCAACAAGTAAGCTATAGAAAAATAGCGTCCATGCTATGTTTGATTAAACAAAGCGTTGTATTAGAAAGTGTAACGAGCATTGATTAAGAAATTGCTTATTTCTGGCGCAACGTCATTGGTTGATTGACCATTTGGGTTACCCCAGTAATAAGTTGCAGAAGTCCCCACGCTAAATTTATCTGTTAACGCGTAGTTAATTCCAATACCCATTAATGGTGAAACGTCATGAGCTTGGTTATTACCATCAATTTCCCAGCCATTCTCACCTTGCCCTTTCAACATAATATATGCCACACCACCTTTAGCATAAATTGAGACCTTATCTGTAACCTGATAAGTACCCACGCCAGATAAGTCAATAGCCGAGGAATTTAGCGTCATAATGCCATAGTCGGCATTGCCGAAGTAGTTATAACCAAGCTCTCCACCCAATTTCCATTTATCATTGAGTGCTTGCTGGTAACCTCCAGCCAGTCTAGCAGAAGCGGCGCCTTCGATTAGGCCTGTATTATCTCCACTGCCAGTATTTTGAAGGTTGCCACCTGCACCAGCTTCTACGTAAAATTTTCCTGCAAATACATTTGCAGAAGCAAATAATGCAGTAATAGCAATAACTTTGTTCAGTTTACTTAATTTCATATAACTCTCGATAACATATTTATTTAAATTGAAAACTAATGGTTGAAAAACTATTAATATTTTTGATGTGGGATTTTATTCTCGTAGAGTAAAAATTAAACGTATAAACTTATTCCGATTTTTAATAACGTTCTACTGCAGTCAGATTTGAGATATAAGTTCCTATCTATATTTACTAGTAGCGCGAAAGTAATCGATGGTAACGTCACTGGTACTCAACATTGGCATACTTATTCGATAATCATATGAATAAACAGATAGCTATAATTGGAAGTGGGCCTAGAGGAATCTCTGTTCTTGAAAGGCTAGTGTGTCGCCTATTAGCTGAAGACAATATACCTTATTGATAAGGATTGTATTGGCGCAGGGCGAGTTTGGCGTGATTCTCAAGACGAGCGATTCATTATGAACACCTACGCGCGCCATGTTTGTATGTTTTCTGGGGCTGGTGGTATAGAAAACGCTTCACCGGGTTGTGGGCCATCTTTATTGGAGTGGTGTCAGTTTCATCGGATAGATATTGATAAAACACATAGGTTTACCTCAAGGAGAACTTATGGCAACTATTTATCCTTTGTTTTACAAAGTATTGAGAATAGTCTGCCGTCAAATATCAAGTTGATTAAGATTCAAGACAATGTAAGAGATATGGTTCTGGTTGGTCACAATCAGAGGCTTATTTTTGATAGTCATGACGATATCATTGTCGACAAGTCCATCCTTGCAACAGGCCATTCTCGTCACATGACCCTTCCAGCAGATGTGGCTGCATGTAAGAAAAAAGCTGATCATTCCGATGAGTTGCAATTTATCCCAGCAGATTCGGCGGCAGACATGGATTTTTCCAACATAAAGCCAAATGAAAAAGTTGCGGTTATCGGTCTGGGTTCTTCATTTATCGATATCATGTCGTTGTTGTCAGAAGGCCGAGGAGGAACATTTACCACCTTGGATAATGGAGAGCTGAAATATCATCCTAGCGGACGGGAGCCAATTATTTATTGTGGTTCACGGCGAGGTCTTCCGGCGTTGTGCCGAGCTGATTCGCAGGAAAATGGCTATGAGCCAAGGATTATCACCATAGAAGCAGCAGATCAACTCAAGAACAAGCATCAAATATTGGATTTTGTTAAGCATGTATGGCCGCTTGTCGAAGCAGAGTCGAATCTGGTGTACTTTGAAAAGAAAGTTGCACTAGAGAAGGGCATATCTGCGAGTGAAATTTTAGTTGAAAGAGTGCTTGGTCAAGAAAATATAAGCAAAGTAACCATTGCTGAATGTGCTTCTGAATTGCTAGGGTCTGTGTGTGAACCGCTGAACCTAATGGAGCTAGCTGTTCCATTTAAGTATCGCCTGTTTTCGTCGGCAAATGAATTTAAGCAGGCTGTACTTGACCACTTACATTCAGATTTCCAACATGCACAAGATAAATCTCCTCTAAAGACTGCCTATGAGTCGCTTCTACCTTGTAGAAAGAGCATCAAGTATCTCGTTGATCATAGCGGGCTTTGCGCAAGTTCTCATAAGGCGTTTGTTAGACAATACGGCCCTTCAATCATACATTTATGGGGAGCGACACCCCCCACAAATTTAAGCGACTAAAAGCATTGGTGAAGGCCAACATCATAAATTTTGTTGGCCCAGACTTTCAGGTAGATGCGTCTGGTGAAGGCTACACTGCGAGCTCTCCACAGGTCACTGGCTCAGAAGTGACAACAACGACAGTGATAGATGCAAGGGTTCCTTTTCCAGACCTAGCTACAACAGATAACGAACTGCTCAGAGCTATGTTTCGACGTGGAACCTTGTCCGAATTCGTCAATAATGCTGGAGAGGAGTCGTTTTTGACTGGCTCGGTTAATTTGATTCGTGAACCGTATTGTATTGTTGATGCTAGTGGGAAAATAAACCGTCATGTCTATGTGATAGGCGTGCCGATAGAAAATGTGCATTGGTTTTCTTCACTAGGGATCAGTTATCCAAGTCACTGGAGCGAGCTAGTGCAGGAAGCAGATACTATAGCAAAGGATATCTGTGAGTCGTGTCTTGTAGTGTCTCGGGCGATTGAAGTTGCGCACTAACAAACCAATATCCTGATCAAAATATCTCTAGGCCAAAACGGTATATTTTGGCCTAGATTTAGTCTGTTATGAAGCTAAATGAAAATAGTGCACTTTGGCTGCCATAATTTTCCGATAGGCTGTATCGACAATTTTTCTGTTCTCAGGAGAAGATTTAGCCAAATCATAAATAGCGTTGTAGGCAGTTGCCGCTATTTTATACGGATCGTTGCCCATCACACCACCAATCAAAATAATATCATTCCCAGCAAGTACTGCTTTTTGTACGGCAGTTTTGATGTCATATTCTTTTGATATCGCTTTGGCATCCATATCGTCGGTGATGATAACTCCCTTGAATCCAATTTTATCTCTTAAAAGACCTGTCACAATAGGTTTAGATAAGCTGGCTAATTCGCCAGATTTATCCAACTTTTTGTTTACGAGGTGAGTGACCATTATGAACTGGCAAGGTTCTGGAATATGGATTAGCTGCCGATAAGGTTCTAGCTCTTTTGGTGACCAGGTGTTGGTCACGTTAACTGAGCTGAAGTCAGTGTTACCCGAAGCGCTACCTAAGCCGGGGAAGTGTTTTAACGTGCACATAATTCCCGCTTGATGGTACCCGTCGATTTCTGCTTTTGCCATTGTGACAACCAGAGGAACATCTTTGCCAAAGCTACGCTGGTATTTACCAATAGCAGGGTTGTTTGGGTTAATGTTGAGATCGACGACAGGTGAAAAGTCTAAATTAATGCCGTATTTTTTCATCAACTCACCTTGCGTGTAAGCTTGATATTGAGTCAATGGAGGGAAGTCTGTCGTTCCAAGTTGTTGTTCACTCGAGTTTGAAAAGAAGCGAAATCCTTTTTTGGCTTTTAGGTTAGAAATCATTCCGCCTTCTTGGTCGATTCCTATTAACAGTGGTGGAAGGTGAGCTTTTTTTGCGTAGAACTGTAGATTGTTGGTTAGCTCCTTGAGCTGATTAGGGCTAGCGATATTACGGGTTTTCCCATCTTGATGGTCAAACAAGATAATACCACCAATATCATACTCAGGCATTTCCTGAACTATTGGCGAGGACGCATTGATTTTTGTTCCATATAAACCAACCATGAGCATTTGACCTACTTCTTGTTTCAAAGTAGGGCTGGGAGCTGCAAAACTCGGGGGACTTATCGTAAGGAAGGCGGAACACAATAAGCCAAAGCTTAGTTTTTTAGTCGCCTGGCTTATAGACGAAAGCTTCATATAGATACCTCTTAAAATCTACATACACACAAACAGCCTGAGCCTTTATGCTTTAGGTTAGTTGCGACAATACCTTGAAGAGAAAAAATCGCGTTTATTTGTGGTAAGTAGAATGTCAGCGTTTTTGCGAAATGGGCTAAGTGACCATTTGAAACCGTACAAAAACGCCAACTAAGAAAAAAGGTGACTTAGTACTAGATATACTGCTTTAATTTGCTGAGCAGCACCTCGATATCTTGTCTGGTGATATCTCGATGAGTGACCAATCGAAGAGGGTTATGTGCTGTAACGGTAAAGCCGTCTGACGCGAGCTTATTTGTTATTGTTTGTATATCAACACTATCATCTAATTTCGCAAATACAATGTTGGTATGCACAAACTCGGCTTTTACGGAGAAACCCGCCAGTTTGTCTAATTCCATTGCAAGATATTTCGCGTTTTCATGGTCGACTTTCAATTGTTGAACATGTTCTGTTAAAGCAATTTTACCAGCCGCTGCGAGAATTCCAGCCTGTCGCATGCCACCGCCAACCATCTTACGTAGACGTCGTGCTTTACTAATGTACTCCTTGCTACCTAGCAGAAGTGAGCCAATAGGAGCGCCTAATCCTTTGGACAAACAGATGGTCATTGAGTCAAAGTATTTGGCAATTTCTTTAACATCGACGTCGAGGGCAACGGCTGCGTTGTACACTCTAGCACCATCTAGATGCATTGAAAGGCCATGTTCATCAACAAACTGACGCGCGTTTGCTAAATAATCTAAAGGTAGAACTTTACCATTTATTGTGTTCTCTAAACTTAAAAGCTTTGTGCGAGCAAAATGGCTGTCATCGGGTTTTACCGCAGCCTTAAGTTTAGCGATATCAAGAGTTCCGTCAGGGTTATTCTCAATAGGTTGAGGTTGAATGGAGCCAAGAACCGCAGCACCTCCCGCTTCATATAAATAATTATGAGCCTGCTGTCCGCACAGATACTCATCGCCGCGTTCACAATGGGACATTAAGCCGAGTAGATTTGCTTGAGTGCCAGAGCTAGTAAATAGCGCAGCTTCAAATCCGTGTCTTTCCGCTGCCCACTGTTCTAAATCATTCACAGTTGGATCGTCACCATAAACATCATCACCAACAATAGCGTTTGCCATTGCATCTCTCATTGCTTTACTTGGTTTGGTAACGGTATCGGATCTAAAGTCCATGGGATTCTCCTATATGTAGCTTAATAGTTTGGCTTTGCTGATACATGCAATGGTTTTTGCGTCAGTAATTTTGTCTGCTTTTATTAAATTTTCGATTTGATGAAGTGACATTGTCACGACTTCAATAACTTCATCGTCGTCACATTGAGAAAGTTCAGCAGGGGTTAAATGGCTAGCGACGTATAAATGCTGGATTTCATCGCAGAAGCCAGCCATTGGTGTAACTTGGCCAATACTGACAAATTCTTCGGCAATTAGGCCTGTTTCTTCAGCCAGTTCACGTTTCGCACACTCTAACGAACTCTCGTTGTCCTCGATAGTTCCTGCTGGCAATTCAAAGAGCCATTTACGTAAAGAGGGGCGGTATTGATTAATTAAAACAATATCGCCATCTTCTCTAACCGGTAAGATCACAGCGGCGCCTGGGTGAACTATAGTCGTATGATTAATCGTCTTGTCATTAGGAAGAGTAATTGTGTCCTCAACCAAGGAGATTCGTTTCCATGTGTGAATTAGTCTGCTCATATGCGGATCTTCTGATTGTTTGAGGTTAATTCTTGTTCGAACGTTAAAAGTTCTACTCATTTCGTGTTGTAGAGCATACCTTAACGGCTATGACTTTCGATTGAAAGCTGTAAAATGAGCTGAAATTCATGGATGTGATTAGCCTACAGTTGAAACGTAGCGTCAGTCTAGCTGTTATACTTGTAACAATGTGGTAACAAATGTATAAATTGATAAGAAGAGCACTCGGGACTCAACTCCAAGGAGAGCAGAGATGATCAACCCTTCTAAAGCCTCCCATTCACAAAAAGCGCTTCTCTCTGAACGGATTAATAAACTTACCGTTGCGTTAGCAGATGGTGTGTATGAAAGAGAAAGTACCATAAAGCTTTGCTTACTTGCAGCGTTAACGGGTGAGAGTGTTTTCTTACTTGGCCCTCCAGGCATTGCAAAAAGCCTTATTGCAAAACGTTTAATTCAAGCATTTGATAATTCAAGCTATTTTGAATATTTAATGACTCGTTTTTCTACGCCTGAAGAAGTGTTTGGTCCACTAAGTATTCAAGAGTTAAAAGATAACGGGCGTTATTTACGTTTAACGGATGGCTATTTGCCTTCTGCCCAAGTCGTTTTTCTTGATGAAATATGGAAAGCAGGCCCCGCTATCTTGAACACGCTATTGACCGTTGTTAATGAGAAAACGTTTAAAAATGGGAGCGATGTGGAAAAGGTGCCAATGCGTTTGCTCGTCACTGCTTCGAATGAACTTCCGGATGAGGATAGTGGCTTAGAAGCTTTATACGATCGCATGCTAGTTAGGGTGTTTGTTAACCGTATTCAAAACAAACAAAATTTCAAATCTATGCTCACGGTGGGCACATCTCAAGAGGCGAGTATCCCGGAAGGGTTAGCTATTACTGATGCGGAATACCATAAGTGGCAAAGAGAATTAGAACAGTTGCCAATTACCGATGATATTTTTGAGAAACTTTATCAGCTTAAATCTATCCTAGAGCAAGAATCTGAATCTCAAGAGCACGCGGAAGATATCTATGTGTCAGACAGGCGCTGGAAAAAAGCATCAAAGCTTCTTAAGGCGAGCGCCTATTTCAATGGGCGAGATAGTATAAATCCACTTGACTTACTTTTGCTTCAAGACTGTTTGTGGAGCAGTCCAGAAACGAGAGATATCGTTCGAGGTGTGATTCGTGAATTTGCTTTGAAATATGCTTTCGACCAGCAAGCAGTCGACGTCAGCATTGCTCATAGTAGAGAAGAGCTAGAAGATATCCAAATGCAACTTGAAGAGCGATTTGGGATGGAGCTATCAAGTGAAACCTCCACCAAGATTTTAAAGAAAAGTACTCATCATTACAGCCTTGCAAGCGCCAAGCTCCATCAGGTCGGAAATTCCTCAAATCTAATCAAGCTGGTGGTGCTGCAAAGCAACATGTCAGTATCGGAAAAAGAGAAAGGTGACAGTCGTTGGATATATATTGCCAAATTCGATTTAGAGAAAGTAATTAAAGATGGTCAAGGCGAAGCCTATGGGTACGTGAACCAGAATACCAACTTGTGTCGGTTAAGGTTTGATCGTGACTCTGAGAATCGTTTGGTCATTAAAGATATCGCAAACCGTTCAATTCTGCTCGCGCTTGTGACCAAAGAGGGGCTAGATAATGAGTTATATAGCGAATGGCTATCGAAAGCAGAGGCCGCAGTTAAGAAGCTAGAGCAAGCTGAAGAACAGTTGAAAAGCTCTCGCCTTAAATTCCATGAAGCGTTACCACACAGTTTTATTGAACCTGAGTACCTGACGATGATGGAGTCGAGTATTCAAGATCTTCAACAGCAACTAGAATCTATAAAAGCGACATCCGAAAGAACAGTGTTTAGATTCAAAAACCTAGATAAATTCTTTTCATAGGTGGTTTATGCTTGGGGTAGATGGCTTAAATTTAATTATCTCTATTGCAGACTCCGGCATTATTGATGCAGCTGTCCACGACTTAATGGGACGCTCTCAAGTCATGATGATGAGTGAAAACCGAGGAGTAAAGTCTTCGGTTAAAAGCCATCTAAGACGTTGGCGAATAGGCGTTAAATCTCGAATTACCAAAGTGTGTGAAACTGAGCGTTTTCAAAAAGAATTAGCTCTTTATCAAGAAGTTATTCACTGGGATGAAGAGCGGTTTTTCCGCGATATTCAAGGGATAGTCCAGCAACTGGAGTGGCATTCTGCTTTTTACATGCAGGCGAGACGACTTTTAGAAAAGAATAAAAGTGTCCACAACCCAATGTTCCCTCATTATTTTTGCGACCAATGGTACAAAACATTATCGGAAGAGGTAAAGAAAGCGCAGGTCTCCGAACTGGAAGCGAACAAGGAGAAAGTGCTTAAAGACTTGTATCAGCGAATGGAAACCATGAAGAGTATGGACAAAGTCTCTAGCTCGGGCGATGAGAAGAGTATTGGGCGGCTTTGGGATATGGCCTCTGCCAAATTGAGTAAAACTGATTTGAAGGTAATGAGACGCCACGCTGAATTCTTGAAGAAACATCAAGGTTTACAAGAGATTGCTGAAAAGCTGGGGCGCATGGCCAGTGAAGTTAACGATCCAGACTTAAGTTTAGCGCCAGTCGAAGAACTTAAAATGGTGGAAGAGAAGTCGGATGAAGCGACTGATGACATTGTCGGAATTCACCCGAGTGACGACCTCAATAAACTCCTGCCCAATGAAACCATGTTTTTGGCTTATCCCGAGTTAGAAGTGATTTTCTACAAACACCTTGCCGATAAGCGTTTGATGAATTATAGGATGGAGGGTAAGTCTAGAAAACTACGTAAAGTGAAATCCAGTAAGCCTGACCGTAAAAAAGCTGAAATCGATAAAGGTCCATTTATTGTATGTGTTGACGCATCAGGGTCGATGAGTGGTTTTCCTGAGCAGTGTGCCAAGGCGATTGCTTATGCACTCATGCAGATCGCTCTGGCTGGCGATCGCGATTGCTATGTGGTTCTATTTTCTACAGAGCAAATCACTTACGAACTGACTAAGCAGGACGGGTTGCGTGAAGCTGGTGACTTTTTAACTTACAGCTTCCATGGCGGAACCGATTTAGAACCAGTGATGATTAAGTCTGTAGAACTGATGCATTCGTCTAAATACAGAAACGCTGATCTGGTGGTGGTCTCAGATTTTATTGCGCCTAAGCAGCCAGAGGAAATTTTGCAGCAAGTGGCCAACTTAAAGAAAAAAAGTAATCGTTTTCACGCGATTTGCTTATCTAAATATGGCAATCCCGAGCTGATATCTATGTTCGACCATTGTTGGTCCTATCATCCCAATTTAGTTGGCCGCATTGTGAAGAAGTGGTAGCTGACGTGAAGTCTGGTTCCTAATTTAAAATGATGGTCAATTGTCGTTAAATTCGCACATTGAATGATCATATTGCTGCAATTGTCAGCAAACGAAAATAATATTCATCTTTTTGTTTGACACTGAGTCTCTAATCATTAAAGTATGCACCGCACACGGGGGTTGGGAACAGCTAACGTGTTGATTAAGAAAGGCGCGTTGGCAGAGTGGCTATGCAGCGGATTGCAAATCCGTGGACCTCGGTT